>NZ_JBVVPU010000012.1:0-274050 GCF_055811295.1 Mesorhizobium sp. WSM4871
TCGTAGGGCGATGCCGTATGAAAACTTGAGACCGCGGCGCCAATCCCCCGGATCTCAAGCCGCCTCTCGCCGCCGCGTTCATAGCGCGCCATGATGACGCCAGTGCTCGAAGCCAGCGACTTGGTGAGCTGGAAGGCGGCCGGCAGCGCGTTGTCGCCGAACAGCCGCTTGCCCTTGCCCAGCACCAGCGGGAAGATCAGCAAGGTGATCTCGTCGATCAGGCCGTTGGCGAGCAAAGTCTGGATCAGCTCGCTTGACCCCTGGATGAGCAGGTCCGGGCCAGCTTCCTGCTTGAGCTGGCGCAGCGTGGCCACGACATCATCGCCAAGCGACTGGCTGTTTTGCCAGGTGAGCGTCCCCGGCCTGTGCGTCGCCACATATTTGGTGGCGGCGTTGAAACCGTCGGCGATCAGGCCGTTCTTCTGATAGGGCCAGTAGGCGGCGAAGATGTCATAGGTCCTGCGGCCGAGAAGCAGCGCGAACGGTTTCGAAAATGTCTCGTCCATCGCGGCGCCCATCACTTCGTCCCAGTAATGGAACGTCCAGCCGCCGAATTCAAAACCGCCGACCGGGTCTTCCTCCGGTCCGCCAGGCGCCTGCATGACGCCGTCGAGGCTGACAAATGTCGCGGCGATGATCTTCCTCATCGGGTGTTCTCCTTTTTAATTGTCCGTGCCGTCAGATTTCGGTCAAAGGACGGGCGAGCAAGGGCTCATCCGACAAGGCCGGCGAAATTTCTGGCGCTTTAGCCCGTCCGGCCCCGATGACTTCCGCTTGCCAGTCGGCCGCGAATGTCTCTCGACGAGAACCAGACGTCGCCGATGACGGCGATGGCGGTGCGGTCCGGCGCCTTGTCGGCGGTCAGCCAGATCGAGCGGCTGCGCGCGGCCTTGTCGCGGTCGGGGATTTTCGCCATGGGGCCTGCGAGCGAGGCGCCGACGCAAGGAATGAACCATGACCGCATGAACGGGTCGCAGGCAAAGCCTCTTTCGGTGCGGGTCACCATGACCGCCAGGCCGACGCGCTCGGCCGGGCGCCAGGGAAAGATCATGCGGCCGCCGGGCTTCAGCGCCTTCAACCAGTCGGCCGGCGGCGCCACGACGCCGGCATTGACATAGATGATATCAGACCGCGGCAGGCTGCCGGTCACCGCGTCGCCATGGATGACGCTCACATTGCCATAGGGTTCGAGATTCTGTCTGGCGCGGTCGGCAAGATCGGCCTCCAGTTCGAAGGCGGTGACGGCGCCGGGCGAAACCAGCCGCGCCAGCAGCGCTGTGTAGTAGCCGGTGCCGGCGCCGATATGGGTGACGTCCTCGCCGGGCTTTGGCGCCACCTTGCCGATCCACATGGCGTGCAGGAACGGTTCGCCGTTGTTGATGCCCTTGGCGGCGTCGAGCGCCACCAGCACATTCTGGTAGATATGGACCGGATCGGCGCTCGGCGTTTCGAGCTTGGCGTTGCCGGCGATGACCGTCCATGGCCCGGGGCCGAGAAAGGCTTCGCGCGGCACTTCGGCGAAAACCGCTTCGAGGCGTGGATCGACCGAGCCGGCATGGGCGGCCAGCAGCCGCGCGTAGAATTTTCGAGCTTCGGCAATCTGCGTCATGGCCTGGCAACATAGCGCGGATTGCCGATTTGTCGCCGCCGCCCTGGCTGAGAGAAACTTTCAGCCGATGCCGGCGACGGTGTCGTAGAGCAGCTTGAAGTTGAGCACCAGGATGACGCCGGCGACCACCCAGGCAAGTGCGGCGACGGCGCGTGGAATGGCGAACGTGCCCATCTTTTTCTTGTCCGACACGAACTGCACCAGCGGGATCACCGCGAAGGGGAGCTGCATCGACAGGATCACCTGGCTGAAGACCAGGAGCTGGCCGGTCCCCTTCTCGCCATAGAGCGCGGTGACGATCACGACCGGTATGATGGCGATGCCACGCGTCAGCAGGCGGCGCGCCCATTGCGGGATGCGCAGGCGCAGAAAACCTTCCATCACGATCTGCCCGGCAAGCGTCGCCGTCACCGTCGAGTTCAGGCCGGAGGCAAGCAGCGCCACGGCAAACAGGATCGAGGCGATGCCGAGGCCAAGCAGCGGCGACAGAAGCTCGAAGGCCTGGCCGATCTCGGCGACATCCTGATGGCCGGTGCCATGGAAGGCCACGGCCGATACGATGAGGATGGAGGCGTTGACGAACAGCGCCAGGATCAGGGCAATGGTCGAGTCCGTCGTTGCCCATTTGATGGCGTCGCGCTTGCCCTTGTCGGTGCGCTCATAGGCGCGGGTCTGCACGATCGAGGAGTGCAGATAGAGATTATGCGGCATCACCGTGGCGCCGATGATGCCGATGGCGATGTAGAGCATTGCCGGGTTGGTGACGATTTCGGACGACGGCACGAACATCGAATGCAGTATCGAGCCGACCGGCGGAGAGGCGGCGAAGATCTGGATGGCGAAGCAGCCGAAGATGATGATCAAAAGCGCAACGATAAAGGCCTCGAGGTAGCGGAAGCCCCTGTTCATCAGCAGCAGAACGAGGAAAGCGTCGAGGGCGGTCAGGACGGCGCCGCCGATCAGCGGAATGCCGAACAGCAACTGCAAGGCGATTGCCGTGCCGATGACTTCGGCCAGGTCGCAGGCAATGATCGCCAGCTCGCAGGCGATCCACAGCATGAAATTGACCGGGCGCGGGTAATAGGCGCGGCAGGCCTGGGCGAGATCGCGGCCGGTGGCGATGCCGAGCCTGGCGGCGAGCGCCTGCAGCAGGATCGCCATCAGGTTCGACAGCATGATGATGAAGAGCAGCGTATAGCCGAACTGGGCGCCGCCGGCGAGGTCGGTCGCCCAGTTGCCCGGATCCATATAGCCGACCGAAACCATGTAGCCCGGCCCCATGAAGGCGAACAGGCGACGGAACCAGGTGCCAGTTTGCGGCACCGCGATCGAAGCGTTGACCTCGCGCAGGCTGGGCTGCTCGTCTTCTTCCGGCCGGGCAAACCGCCACATGGATCGGGGTGCTGATGTGGCTTCGGCGTCTAACATGGAGGCTTTCCGCTTGAATGGATGGCTTGCGGTTCTATCTATGTCGCGGCTCAACATTATGCAATATGCTATATTTCATCGATCATGCTTTTGTGATGTGCTCGATCGATGCCCGGATGGATAACCCCAAACGCCGGTTGCGCCTGCCTCGGAATGCAAATAAACGGCCAGGGCAAGGGAAGCCCGTGCTATGAATGTGCAATGCCGGCTCATCCGCCGACAGTCGAAGAGGAGCGCATATTGGCGCTGAAGAAAAAACCGGTCCCGCGCGAACCGCTGCCCGACGCCGAAATCCATTCGGAAGGCTTCCGGCAGACGCGCGAAGCACGCCGCAGCGCGCTGGTCGAGGACTATGTCGAGCTCATCGCCGACCTGATCGAGGACGGTAACGAGGCGCGGCAGGTCGATATCGCGGCGCGGCTCGGCGTTGCCCAGCCGACGGTTGCCAAGATGCTGACGCGGCTGTGCGCCGACGGGCTGGTTTCGAGGAAGCCCTACCGCGGCGTGTTCCTGACGGAAGCCGGCCGCAAGGTCGCGGAAGAGAGCCGCATTCGCCATCAGACGGTGGAAGCCTTCCTGCGCTCGCTCGGTGTCAGCGCCGAGACGGCGCGCATCGATGCCGAGGGCATCGAGCACCATGTCAGCGCCGAGACGCTTGAAGCCTTCCGCAAGGCGATGATCGCGGTACGCTGATACCGGCTCGCCATTCCACGCCGTTGATCCACCGGAACCGCTGCATCGCCGGTGCGTTTGATATCGTGCCGCGCGATTGTCGCGAGGCGAGGAGGATATCATGGGCGTTGAACAGGCACCGACCGCGAAGGGCAAGCAGGCCGCCAAGGGATTGAGGCAGGCCGCTGCGAAGGACGAGCGCAAGACGGAAGCGGAAACCGGCCGCCCGCTGAAGAAAGGTGCCGCGCGTTTCGAGGAGCGCTCGAAAAGCTCCGACGGCAAGAGCGCCGGGGCCAAGCAGAAGAGCTGAACGGGCCGCGTCCAGAACGATCAGCCGGGTCCCGAGTTGGCTTGCGTCTCGGACAGAGCGGCGTTGCTCGTCGCATGTTTCGCAACGTGAGAAATGCTGTGACTTGGGACCATCGTTGGGATAATTATTGTTTGACGGGATGGGCTTGATCACCGCCCGATAAGCCGGAAACGTGCGTCATAAGGATTTGCCATGCTCTGGAAGGGTCGTCGTCAGAGTGACAATGTCGAGGATCAACGCAGCCAGGGCGGCGGTGGCTTCGGCCGTCCCGGCCAGTTCCGTATCCCGATCGGCGGCAGTGCCGGCGGCGGCCGCATGTCGCTGTCGAGCCTCATCATCCTGGGCGTGATAGCCCTGATTGCCTGGGGTGTTTTCGGCATCAATCCCCTGCAGATTCTGAACGGCGGCGGCAGCTTGATGCCGGGCGGCGGCGGCCAGATCACCGACAACAGCGGCGAGCAGGGCGGCGGCACCGGTGCGCCGGCCTCCGACGAGATGAAGCAGTTCGTCTCAACAGTGCTCGCCGAGACCGAGGACACCTGGACCGGCATTTTCCAGGCCAATGGCCTGACCTATAAGGATCCGAAGCTGGTCCTGTTCAGCGGGCAGATCCGCTCGGCCTGCGGCTTCGCCTCTTCGGCGGCGGGTCCGTTCTACTGCCCCGGCGACCAAAAGGTCTATCTCGACACCACCTTCTTCCAGCAACTCGACCGGCAATTCGGCGCTTCGGGCGATTTCGCCCAGGCATATGTGGTCGCGCATGAGGTCGGCCATCATGTCCAGAACCTCACCGGCATCCTGCCCAAGTTCAACCAGATGCGCCAACAGATGGGCGAGGCCGAATCCAACCAGATGTCGGTGCGAGTCGAGCTACAGGCCGACTGCTTCGCCGGCGTCTGGGCGCATTTCACCGCCCAGAAAGGTCTTCTTGAACAGGGTGACATTCAGGAGGCGCTGAACGCCGCACAGCAGATCGGCGACGACACGATGCAAAAGAAGATGCAAGGCTACGTCGTGCCGGAGAGCTTCAACCATGGCACCTCGCAACAGCGCCAGACCTGGCTGGCGCGCGGTTACAAGAGCGGCAAGCTTTCGGATTGCGATACGTTCAACAATCCGATCTGAAGCGCCGGCTTTTCTCGCGGATCTAACGGCAGCGTTGCCGTCAGGGGATGTCAGGATGGAAATGCCCTTCCCGTTCCCTTATTGTTCCGGGCGACGCACTCACCTATAAGGTGCCTCTGCCTTCGCCCCGGGCGGCCCGAGGAGATATCATCATGATCGATCCCAAAACCGCCAGGCGGGGCCTTGCGCTCGTTTTCACCACCCTGCTGCTCGACATCATCGGCTTCGGCATGATCATGCCGGTGCTGCCGGCCTATCTCAGGGAACTGACCGGCGTCGGCGTTAGCGAAGCGGCGATCGAAGGTGGCTGGCTGTTGTTCGCCTATGCGGCGATGCAGTTCGTTTTCGCACCGGTGATGGGCGGGTTGAGCGATCGGTTCGGACGACGGCCGATCCTGCTCGCCTCCGTGCTGACTTTCTCCATCGACAATCTGATCTGCGCCATCGCCTGGTCCTACCCGATGCTGTTCATCGGGCGCGTGCTGGCCGGCATTTCCGGCGCCAGCTATTCCACGACATCCGCATTCATCGCCGACATCTCGACCGACGAGAACCGGGCGAAGAATTTCGGCCTGCTCGGCATCGCCTTCGGTGTCGGCTTCGTCATCGGACCGGTGCTGGGCGGGCTGCTCGGCACGTTCGGGCCGCGCGTGCCGTTCTATTTCGCCGCCGGACTTGCTTTCGTGAATTTCCTGATCGCGCTGTTTTTCCTGCCGGAAACTCTTGATGACAAGCACCGTCGCCGCTTCGAGTGGAAACGCGCGAATCCGGTCGGCACGCTCCTCCAGATGCGCAACTACGAAGGCATAGGCTGGATCGGTCTTGCCTTCTTCCTGATGACGCTTGGGCACATGATGTATCCGGCGGTCTGGTCGTTCGTCTCCAATTACCGCTATGGCTGGAGCGAACAGCAGATCGGCTTCTCGCTCGGCGTCTTCGGCCTGTGCGGAGCGATCGTCATGGCGACTGTCCTGCCGCGCGTGATCCCCAGGCTTGGCGAGTGGAAGACGGCGGTAATCGGTCTTGCATTTACCGCGCTCAGCGCGTTTGGCTACGCCTTCGCCTGGCAAGGCTGGATGATCTATGCGGTGATCGTCGCCGGATGCCTCGAAGCGTTGGCCGATCCGCCGCTCAGGAGCCTCGCCGCCGCCAAGGTGCCGCCTTCGGCGCAAGGCGAACTCCAGGGCGCGATGACGTCGATCTTCTCGATCACCTCGATCATCACGCCGTTGCTTTATACGGCGATCTTTTCCTGGTTCACGGGGCCGACCGCGCCGGTGACCTTCGGCGGCGCGCCCTATCTGCTCGGCGCGATTTTCCTGACGCTGGCGCTCGTCGTCTTCGTCACGAAAGTAGCCAAGCCGACGTCCAAGGAAGCCGAGCGCATGCATGCGCAGGAAGCGGCGACCGACAGGATTTGATCCTCGCCTGTTGAATCCGTTTTACGCAATTGCAGACGGTATACCGGTATCCACTTTGCGTAAGGCTTCTAAGCGCGTCGCGTTTGACCGGCCTCATGCGACGCGCTTTAAGTCCCTGTTTGATGCATGTCGTTGTCGCAAAACCGCTGCGCACTTTTGCGCGACATGCATTAGGCGCGCTCTGCCAACAATTCCTCACCGCGCCTCTCACGGATCAGATTGACGAAGCGGCGGAACAGATAGTGCGAATCCTGTGGGCCGGGCGAGGCTTCCGGGTGATGCTGGACCGAAAACACCGGACGGCCGGTCAGCGCGATGCCGCAGTTCGAGCCGTCGAATAGCGAGACGTGGGTCTCCTCGACGCCTTCGGGCAGCGAGTCGGCATCGACGGCAAAACCGTGGTTCATCGAGACGATCTCGACCTTGCCTGTCGTGTGGTCCTTGACCGGATGGTTGGCGCCGTGATGGCCCTGATGCATCTTCTGGGTGCTGCCGCCCAGCGCCAGCGCCAGCATCTGGTGGCCGAGGCAGATGCCGAACACCGGGATGTCGGTCTTCAACAGATCCTGGATAACCGGCACGGCATAGTCGCCAGTGGCTTCGGGATCGCCGGGGCCATTCGACAGAAAGATGCCGTCCGGCTGCATGGCCATGATCTCCTCGGCGCCGGTCTTGGCCGGCACCACGGTGACCTTGGCGCCGAGACCGGCAAGCAGGCGCAATATGTTGCGCTTGACGCCGTAGTCGATGGCGACGACATGCATCGAAGGCTCGGCCTGTTCGCCAAAGCCCTCGTTCCAGACCCAGGGCGTCTCGCGCCAGACCGAGGATTGGCCTGAGGTGACCTCCTTGGCGAGATCGAGCCCGATCAGGCCGGACCACGCGGCGGCGCGGCGCTTCAGTTCGTCGAGGTCGAAGACGCCGTCCGGCGCATGTGCGATGACGGCGTTGGGCATGCCCTTTTCACGGATCAGCGCGGTCAGCGCGCGGGTATCGATGCCCGACAGCGCCACGATGCCGCGCTTCTTCAGCCACTGGTCGAGACCGGCCGCGGCGCGATAGCTGGAGGGATTGGTGACGTCGGCCTTGAACACGGCGCCGACGGCGCCGGCGCGGGCGGCAGGGTTGAGGTCCTCGATGTCCTCGTCATTGGTGCCGATATTGCCGATATGCGGGAAGGTGAAGGTGACGATCTGGCCGGCATAGGAGGGGTCGGTGAGGATCTCCTGGTAGCCTGTCAGCGCGGTGTTGAAGCAGACCTCGGCGACGGCCGATCCGGTGACGCCAAGGCCGCGGCCCTCGATGACGGTGCCGTCGGCCAGGACCAGCAAGGCGGTCGGCTTTTCGGTGGCCCAAGCGGGGGTAGCAGCGGTCATCGTTGCCATGGCGGCGCTCCTGTCAGGCTGCGTCCTTCAACTGGCCCGTCGACCAATTCGCGCAGCAAACGACACGCAGCGGCGATTTCTCGAGCCTCCGCGCGTCAACTCATTGTCTCATGCAAGGCCCAGTACATATGGGAAGCAGCCAAAGCGGTCAATGTTGCTGCCGCCGAACGGCTTCAATTTATTTCGGCCAACAATATCAGTGATTTGCCGGATTAGCCTGAAATTTGCCTTGTGCTTTCGGCGGGGCTATGTTCCGCCGCGTTCGAAGGAGAAAGCATGATGCGCGCAAAAATCGCCGAATCCCTGAAGAGCGCGATGAAGGCGCAGGACAAGCACCGGCTGCCGACGTTGCGGCTGATCCAGGCCGCCATCCATGATCGCGACATCGCCAATCGCGGCGCTGGCAAGGAGCCGGCCAGCGACGAGGAGATCCTGCAAATCCTGGCCAAGATGGTGAAGCAGCGTGAGGAATCGGCCAAGGCTTTCGAAGACGGCAAGCGGCCGGAACTGGCCGCGCAGGAGCGCGGCGAGATGGAAATCATTCGCGGCTTCCTGCCGACGCAACTGGATGATGCCGCCATAACGGCCGCGGCCCGCGAGGCGATCACCGCCACGGGCGCGGCCAGCCAGAAGGACATGGGCAAGGTGATCGCGGCGCTGAAACAGAAATATGCCGGCCAGATGGACTTCGGCAAGGCCAGCGGCATCGTCAAAGGCTTGCTGCAGTAGGGCAGCAGAGCATGGCTCTGGTCGAGATCGTCAAACCGACACTCGAACACCTGCCGTCCTACAAGGCCGCGCTGGCGCGCGGCTGGTCGCCCGACAATGTGCGCCTTCTGGAAGCGACGCGCGAGCAGCTTGCGGCCATCGAGGCGGATCCGGTGGCCTTCCTGGCCAGCCTCGACGATCCGGAAGCGAAGGGGCCGCCGGTCACCTTGCCCGACGGCACGAAAGTGCCGCGGCTGCCGGGCTTCCGGCGCTGGATCTGGGACGGCGAAGCAGCCGGCTCCGTCGGCTTTCGCTGGCAGCACGGCACCGCCGCGCTGCCGCCGCATGTGCTTGGCCATATCGGCTATGCCGTGGTGCCGTGGAAGCGGCGGCGCGGCTATGCGACCGAGGCGCTGCGGCTGATGCTCGCCGAGGCGAGGGCGGTCGGTCTGCCCTTCGTGGAGATCACCGCCAAGCCGGGCAATCCGGCGTCGCACAAGGTGATAACAGCCAATGGCGGCAGGCTGGTCGGCCGCTTCTCTAGGGATGCCGCCTATGGCGGCGCGGAAAGCCTGCGGTTCCGGATTGAGCTGTAGGGCCGGCGGCCGCCTTCCGCGCGCAATGCGGGTCGGCCGACAGCTTGATGGATTGATTCCGGGCAGTGTCCCAGCCTGTTGTTAAGTCTTGATCTTCCCGGATTGAAGGTCAGCCGTGTTCATCCGCGCACAGCGCGTGGTCGGATAGCGCGCGGATGACGTAGCAGTCGCCGACCGTCTTGCCGCCGCAGCAAGAGGCGATGCGTTCGAGTTCGGCCTCGAGCCGCTTCAGCCGGGCGATCTTTTCCCGCACGGAAAGCAATTGTTCTTCAGCGATCCGGTCGGCGTGACCGCATGGCTGTTCGGGATGACCGCTGAGATCGATCAGCGCGCGGATGTCCTCGACGCCAAAGCCGAGGTCGCGGGCATGGCGGATGAAGGCCAGGCGCTCCAGCTCCTGCCTGGAGTAGCGGCGCTGGTTGCCTTCCGAACGCTCGGGCGCGGCAACCAGGCCCATCTGCTCGTAATAGCGGATGGTGGGCACCTTGACCCCGGTGCGGCGGGAAAGATCACCGATCGAGAACATCTTTTTCCTCTTGAAGCTCTAGTGACTAGAGGAATTACAGTGCCTGGCATCAAGGTTCAAGACCCACGCGGCGACACGCTGCGTGCGCGAGGCAGACAGGTATTGTGATGACGGCTCCCATCGAGCAGACGCGGTTCAAGATCGGTGGCATGGACTGCGCCTCCTGCGCGGCCAAGATCGATACGGCGGTACGCCGTCTCGACAGCGTCGTCGATGTTTCGGTCTCGGTGACGGGCGCCAGCATGACGATCAGCCACGGCGGCGCGCTGCCCGAAGCCAAGGTGCTGCAGCAGGTGGCGCGGCTGGGCTACGGCATCGTCAAGGTGGACGAACGCGCCGTGCAGGGCACGTCGGGCAGGGCGCTCGATCACGATGATCACGGTCACGGCGGCGAACCAGCCGCGGCGCCTTCCCATCTCCACAACAATGCCGGACCCGGGCAGGCATGGTGGCGCCGTGCGGCGCTGACGCTGGCCTGCGCGGCGGCACTCCTGGCGGCCTACGGCATTGGCCATCTGTTGCCGGCGGCCGAGCGCTGGCTCTTCCTGGCCGCGCTGCTGGTCGGCCTGGTGCCGATCGCGCGGCGCGCATTGATGGCGGCCTTGGCCGGCACACCGTTCTCGATCGAGACGCTGATGACGATCGCGGCTGCCGGTGCCGTGATGATCGGCGCCACTGAGGAAGCCGCTGCCGTGGTTGTGCTGTTCCTGATCGGCGAAATGCTGGAAGGCCTTGCCGCCGCCCGCGCGCGGGCGAGCATCCAGGGGCTTGCCGACCTGGTGCCGAAGGTGGCGCTGGTCGAGCGGGCGGGCGGCACGGTCGAGGTGCCCGCGGAAAGGCTTGTGGTCGGCGACGTGATCGTGGTGCGGCCGGGCGACCGCATCCCGGCCGACGGCGAGATCGTCGAGGGTGCGAGCGATATCGACGAGGCGCCGGTGACCGGCGAAAGCATGCCGAAGCGCAAGGCGATTTTCGAACCGGTCTTCGCCGGCACGATCAGCACCGACGGCGTGCTCAAGGTGCGGGTCACCGCTGCCGCGTCGGATAACACCATCGCCCGGGTGGTGCGGCTGGTGGAGGAGGCGCAGGAAGCCAAGGCGCCGACCGAGCGCTTCATCGACCGTTTCTCGCGCTATTATACTCCGGCAGTACTGGCGGCCGGGGCGCTGGTCGCGGTGCTGCCGCCGCTGCTGGCCGGAGGCGACTGGAACGAATGGATCTACAAGGGCCTGGCGATCCTGCTGATCGGCTGCCCTTGCGCGCTGGTCGTCTCGACGCCGGCAGCGATCGCTGCCGGCCTGGCGACGGGCGCGCGGCGCGGCCTGTTGATGAAAGGCGGCGCGGTGTTGGAGGGGTTTCGCGACATAACAGCCGTCGCCTTCGACAAGACGGGAACGTTGACCGGGGGCAAGCCTGTGGTTACCGACGTGCTGGCGTTTGGCCGCGACGAACGCGCCGTGCTGGCGCTGGCGGCGGCGCTCGAGCAGGGCTCCAGCCATCCGCTCGCCGTGGCGATCCTCGACAGAGCCAAGGCCGACAAGGCGCCGGTGCCGCCGGCGCTGGTTGCCAAGGCGATAGCGGGCAAGGGCGTCGAAGGCAGCGTTGGCGGTGTTGCCGCCTTCCTCGGTTCGGGCCAGGCGGCGACCGAACGCGCGACGCTGAGTGAAGCACAGCGTCTGGCGATCGACAGCCTTAACGGCGAAGGCAAGACCGTGTCGGTGCTCTTGGCCAATGGCGCCGTGGCCGGACTGATCGCCATGCGTGACGAGCCAAGGCCGGATGCGGCAGAAGGCATCGCCGCGCTGAAGGCGCTGCGCATCCGCGCGGTCATGCTGACCGGCGACAACCGCCGCACCGCCGGGGCGATCGCCGCTTCGCTGGGCATCGATGCGCGGGCGGAACTCCTGCCGCAGGACAAGCAGCGCATCGTCGGCGAGTTGCAGCGCCAGGGGCTGAAGGTGGCCAAGGTCGGCGACGGCATCAACGACGCGCCGGCGCTCGCCGCCGCCGATATCGGCATCGCCATGGGCGGCGGCACGGATGTGGCGCTGGAGACGGCCGACGCGGCGATCCTGCATGGCCGTGTCATGGACGTCGCGCGCATGGTGCGGCTGTCGCGGGCAGTGATGGCCAATATCCGCCAGAACATCGCAGTGGCGCTCGGGCTGAAGGCGATTTTCCTGGTCACCACGATTGCCGGCATCACCGGTCTGTGGCCGGCGATCCTCGCCGATACCGGCGCCACCGTGCTGGTCACCGCCAACGCCATGCGCCTGCTGCGCTGGCGCGGGTGACGCGGCCTGTTGTCGCCATGTGCTGGCGATGGCACGGTTGTTCGTGGGCCACCGTAGGGCCGGGAACCGGTCCGGTCTGTCAGTCGTCGAAATCCATCGACAATGCAGCATCCTTCTGGTCTTCGAGTTCGGCGAGCCTGTTCCGGAGCGCGCTGTTGATCGAGGCGTAGGCGGCGGCGCCGAAGGTCAACCGCCGGGGAGCGGTGTTCTGTCCGACCGAGGCGATCATCGCTTCGACCATTTTCCGCGCATCGCCCTTTACTTCGAACGAACCTCCGGCAAAAGCCCGGTGCAGATCACGGACCGGCGTGTTTTCATAGGCGGCCGTAGGCTCGGCGCTAACCAGGCCGGCGGCAAAGTTTGTCCGCGTCGGTCCGGGCTCGACGATGGTGAAGTCGATGCCAAACGGCGCTACCTCCTGCCGAACGGATTCGACAAAGCCTTCGATGCCCCATTTGGTGGCGTGATAGAGGCTGAAACCGGGATAGGCCATCTGTCCGCCTTCCGAGGAGATTTGCAGGATCCGGCCGCCGCCCTGTTTCCTCAAATGCGGGAGCACGGCGCGGATGAGCTGGATCGAGCCGATGAGGTTGGTATCGATCAAATGGCGGATCTGGTCGTCACCCAGTTCCTCCGCCGCGCCGAACAGACCGTAGCCGGCATTGCTGACAATGACATCGATGCGGCCGAGATCGTGAAAAGCCTTGTCGATCGTGCGCCGCACGGCCTCGGAATCGGTAACGTCGAGGGAAGCGATCCAAAGGCGATCGCCATGATCCGCCTTCAAGTCGGCAAGCGCTTCAGGCTTGCGCACGGTCGCTGCCACGCGGTCGCCACGGGCCAGAAGCTTTTCCGTGAGCAGCCGGCCGAAGCCGGAGGAGGTGCCAGTGATGAACCACGTCCTGGTCGCGGGAGAAATCTTGGTCATCGGAGAAGTCCTTTCGCCAAGCCGCTTGATCGCGGCTATCTCCGCACAAGGTATCTTTTCCAATTCATGATACTATCCGTTCAGTGTTGCATGAGTTAGTGAAAATTTCCCATGAATGATGGACCCGGCCTTCGCGACCTGACCGCACTTGCCGCAATTGTCTCCCACCGAAGTTTTCGCAGGGCGGCGGACGATCTCGGCCTGTCGCCCTCGACGCTCAGCCACATGATGCGGGCGTTGGAGCGGGACATGGGCGTGCGACTGCTCCATCGCACGACGCGCAGCGTGGCGCCGACCGAGGCAGGCGAACGGCTCGTCTCGCGCCTGCAACCGCTGCTGCGGGACATAGGCGCGGCCCTGGCGGAGGTGGACAATTTCCGCAACCTGCCGGCAGGTACGCTACGGATCAATTCCAGCGAGATCGCAGCCCGGCTGCTGCTCAAATCCGCGGTGCCGGTATTTCTCAGACGCTTCCCGCAGGTTGCGCTCGATATCGTCACCGAGGGAAGGCTGGTCGATATTGTCGGCGAAGGCTTCGACGCGGGCATCCGGCTTGGCGAGGCCGTGCCGCAAGACATGGTCGCGGTACGCTTCGGCGGCGAGACGCGCTTCATTGCCGTCGCGTCGCCGGCTTATCTCGCCACCCGCCAGGTCCCGAAGGTTCCGGACGATTTGAAGGGTCACAGCTGCATCCGGTTCCGCCTGCCGAGCGGAAAGCCGTTTCGTTGGGAGTTCGAGAAACATGGCCAGGAAATCGCCATCGATGTTCCGGGCATGCTCACGCTCGATCATATGGAACTGATGGCCGAGGCAGCGGTCGATGGCTTGGGAATCGCTTACATTTCCGACAGGTTGGCGCAATCCTACATCGAGCGGGGAGCGCTCGTCAGCGTGTTGGACGATTGGTGTCCGCCCATCCCCGGCCTGTTCCTCTACTATCCCGGCCATCGGCTTGTGCCGCCGGCCCTGCGCGCCTTTATCGATGTGCTGAAGGAGACAGGCTGAACGAGCCCATCCGCACGGCCGGTGCCGTCTATCCGGCCGCGGCCGGCAGGGGCGGCGCGGCCTTGCGGCGCCATTCCGAAACATGCGAGGCGAGCGCGACCGCCACGGCGACCAGCATGGCGATGGCGCCAACCACCGGCAGGCTGCGATAGCCGTAGCCGGCATTGAGCATGGCAGCCCCCAGGGAAGCGGCAAGCGCGATCCCGACGTTGAAGCCGGATGGGATCAGCGAGGAGGCAAGATTGGAGGCGTCCGCGAGGCATCGGCATTCAGCACGCCGTCATCACGCATGCGGCGCACGGTTTTGGAGCGCGAGTTGTCGCCCAGGTTGGCAATCTCCTGCAGGGTGATGGTCCCCTGCCGGACGAGTAGAGCGGCGACAGCACTACTTTCAACCGGACAGGGCTTAGACCCTGTTTCTGCAAGCAGACAGCCTCGATCGTTCTCACTATCAAAGCGACTAGACGGTTTGTCACAGAGGCCTGTCAGGAGCGTTTGATGATGGTCCCTGTCCCTGCTCAGGGACACGGACTAATCGGCTCGTACCCCGCTCACGCCTGTCCCTGCTAATGCGTGTACACGGCAATTATCCCGCTAATTTCGCCATAGTTTCCGGCCATTAGTCCCGGCTAGCGATTGCGGTGGTTGTACACGCTATCGTAACAGAGTTGTCGCTATTAATGTCCCTACGTATGTCCCTGCTTGCAATTAGGAACAAACCGACATACGTATTCGTTTGTAAATAAGGCGGTCTCCGCAAGCGTTAGGACTCTTCGCTCGTCGGCTCGTGAGCGATGATAAAGTCTCAAAGCGGTGATAGTTCCGACACTGTCGGATGTGGGTTCGCTCTCATCAGACCGCCCTATTTCCCTCTCCCGTATCGCTAATTGTCGTGTTTGGAGCGCTATTTCGTCCAAACTGCGATAATGTCACGCTTGTGACGCTTGGGAATTGCGGTCGTACAGCTCCAGAAACCTTCTGTGTCCCACTCCACCACCAGATGGAGCCAATCGTGCTTGCACTCACTCAGGAGCAGCAAACGGCCATTGGGCTGGGCGCTGACGATGGAGAAGTTTGCTGCGATGTACGCAACGAATTCAAGGGCGGATTTGAACCCGAGACCGTCGAGCTGACGCCCGCGCGGCCCGTTGGCCTCGATGTGCAAGAGACCGAAGCCCTTGCCGTTTGGCGCCTGAAACCCCTCTAACACGCGGATAGGGCCGCTCTTGCACGCGGCAAGGACGGCCATTTCCTCTGTGATAAAGCCGAGGTCGCGCACGTCATTAAGGGAAACGACGTGGCGGTGGGTCGGAATGGGTGGCCTGGCATTCATCAGTTGGCTGTGCTTTCGCTGTCCTTATAGACGAGCTGGAAGCTCGACTTCAGGATGTTCAGCCACAGCTCGCGTTCGTTCGAGGGCCATATGGTGCCCGACGGCGGCAGTCGGGCAATCAGGCCCCGGATGATCGGGTCGACATCGGGCGGCAAGACGACCGTCTCGCCGGGAGGCTTGATGGGCACCACGTCGCCGGTCACCACCTCCGCGCCCTTATAGTTCGCGACGGCCGGGATGACGAGGCGGTTGCGGCCATTGGCGAAGAATCCCGCCTCCTCCGCAGAACGCTCCAGCGCCTGACGCGCGCGGGCCGTCTGCTTCACCGCCACGCCCCAGCTCTTGATGTCCCGCTCGACAGCGGCCGGGGGCGGAACAACGCCGCCTTTATAATTGTCGTACACGAGTCGATAGAGCGGCACCGACAGGAAGGCTTCGACCTTGGCCTTCGCGGAACGGGTCGGGTCCACCGCAGCGCGGCCGAGCGGGGACAAAGTGAACTGCCCAGGGCTGGGCGATTCAATTAGGCCGAACATCTTGGTGGTGGCGGTGCGGACGCGGAAGCCGCTGCTGCGCGGGCTCAGGTTCATCCATGCGGCAAGCTGGTCTTCGCTGCATTCGCCGACGCCGACGTTCTCATGGAGGGCCTTAGCCATCTCCATCGCGTCGGCCAAGTTCATATAGGGGAAGCCGATGGTCGAGCGCTCTCGCTCCCCGGCTCCACCGTTCTCGTCCACCGCGGGGGTGGCAGTCTCTGTTTCGGCTTCATCACTCATTGGATGCTCCATGGGATGGTCCACCAGAACCGCAAGAAAGGTCGATGACTGAACGTCATCTGTGGGCCTATATAGGCGCGGGCCGCATAATGTGCAAACACAAATCCACGCTTAACCACAGAAAAGCATAATGGTACCTGCCAGGTACCCTGCCAAGCACCCCTAGTTAGTCAGGGTTACAGGTGAAATTTTCACGCGAACGGCGTCGATCAACCCGTACCGTTTCCGGCATATCAGCTTGGTGATCTGCCCATCGTCAGCTAATACAGCTGCTGTAGCTAAGGCATCCAACACGATTTGGCCAGGTTGTCGACATCGCCCTGCGGGCTCCCATCTACCAACAGTAGTGCCCTCTTTTTCTGAGAGTGGCTACGTGTGGGAACTTCTTCACATTCTATCGTGACGCTAACCCGCTCCAGAAAACGTATGTCGCATAATGAGAGGATATCCCATGCAGTGCGGCTTTCCAAATGACATGCTTTTTTTTAGATAGTATGCGCCCCAGCGTCCTACCCGTGGACGAGGACAGGTATCGCTTTGTAGGGGCACTCTGAATTCCAGGGCCGTGCTTACCTTGCAGAAATTTGCAACGGGTTGCACGAGAGAGGGATGCAGCGAAGTACGTATAAAAATGTCCTGCAGATGCTGCTCTGCGTCAATCAATAAGGGTGAGACGTCTGATTGTCAGTCGGTGATAAACGGGAACCGCTTGACCTTCTTCCGCCACTTCTCCCATCCACTCCCTTTGCCGTGATCGAGCGCATAGTAGGTTTCGCCGTCGAATTCGGCAGCCATCGCTTCCGCCTGCTCGGGCTCCTTGAACCGGAAGGCTAGGTACTCTTGCGGGTAGAATCGGCTAATAGACATCTCCCGTTCAGCGCACCCCATTGAACGAGCGCGGCTGTGAGCGAGTTCGGGATCACGGCATGGTGCGGCCAAAAGCGGTCGAGGTAGGAATCCGTGTGGATTCCCTCGTGACGGGCAGGCATGGTGACCTCGCAAAAACCGGATAGGATATGTTCCTATTTTGTTGCAGAGAATCAACAGTATCTATGGGCGGAATTTTCAGAAGGGGTTTGGCTTGCGTGCCGTATGCGGATCTTTGAAATCCAACGGGCGTTGGTAGTCTCTTTCGGGAGGTGTGCGTTTGTCTAGGTAGTCTAGTCGGAACCCGAGGCGCTGCGGCAGATGCTCGCTGAGGCGAGGGCGGTCGGTCTGCCTTTCGTGGAGATCACCGCCAAGCCGGGCAATCCGGCGTCGCACAAGGTGATAACAGCCAATGGCGGCAGGCTGGTCGGCCGCTTCTTCGAGATGCCGCCTATTGCGGCGCGGAAAGCCTGCGCTTCCGGATTGAGCTGTAGGGGCCCGGCGCTATTCGGCCGCGGCCGGCAGGGGCGGCGCGGCCTTGCGGCGCCATTCCGAAACATGCGAGGCGAGCGCGACCGCCACGGCGACCAGCATGGCGATGGCGCCAACCACCGGCAGGCTGCGATAGCCGTAGCCGGCATTGAGCATGGCGGCCCCCAGGGATGCGGCGAGCGCGATCCCGACATTGAAGCCGGATGGGATCAGCGAGGAGGCAAGATTGGAGGCGTCCGCGGTCCAGGTAAGGATGCGGGTCTGGATCGGTGTGCCGATGGCGAAGTTGAGGCCGCCCCAGATGACGATCGCAACGATCATCGGAACCGGATAGGGGCTGACGGCATAGATCACCGCCAGCATCATTGCCTGCAGGAAAAGCATGGTGATCAGCGACGGCATCAGCTTCCAGTCGGAAAGCTTGCCGCCGAGGAAAACGCCGATCGTGGCGCCGACCCCGTTGAGCAGCAGCACCCAGGGCACAAGGCTCTCGTCGAGGCCGGTGACCTCAAGCAATGTCGGCGTGATGTAGGTGAACAGGGTGAACTGGCCGATCATCAGCATCAGCATGAGGATCAGCGAGGTCCAGACCTGCTGACGGGCCAGCACGCGCACCTCGCGGGCAAACCCCGCCGGCCGGTTCGATGCACCTGTCGTGCGCGGCAGAAGCGCCAGCATGGCCAGGGTCGCCACCACGCCCAGTGCGCACATCACCCAGAAGGTGGCGCGCCAGCCCCACAGACTGCCGATCGCCGTGCCGGCCGGCACACCGATGACGTTGGAGACGGTGAGGCCGGACAGGATGACGGCCACGGCCATGCCGCGCTTGTCCTCGGGAACGAGCCCGACCGCGACCACCATGGCGACACCGAAATAGGCGCCATGCGCCACGGCCACGGCAATGCGCAAGAGCAGCATGGATGAAAAGTCGGGCGCCAGCGCGCAGGCGGCCTGGCCGATGGTGAAAGCGATGGCGAGGCCGAGCAGCAGGGTCTTGCGGGAGATGCCGTTGGTGGCAAGGGCCAATAACGGGCCGCCGATGGCGATGCCGCCGGCATAGCCGGAGACGAGGTAGCCGGCGGTCGGAACCGAAACGTCAAGTCCTTGCGCCACCTGCGGCAGCACGCCGGCAATGACGAATTCGGTGGTGCCGAAGGCAAAGGCGGCAAAGAACAGGGCGAAGAGGGGCAGCATGACGCGAACAGCGATCCTTGAATGAGACGGCCTCAAATCACGGATAAAAGCCGCGGGCAATGCAGAAATTGTCGAGGCTGCTTTAGGTTTTCTTGACTGGGTTCGATCCAGCCGGCTGCGGTGCCAAAAAATGGCTGAGCAAAAAAGGCTAGACCGGGGTCTTTCTCCCGTAAGGGATTTTCAGCCACGCCCGCTCGTGAAGGTAATAGAGCAGTGACTTGGTGACGACTTCGGTCAGGCCGATGGCCGCGGCGAGCTTGATGCTTCCGGTCACGACGAGCGAAATGATTATCGTGTCGATGGTGCCGGTAACGCGCCAGGAAAGCGCCTTGGCGAAGCTGCGCGAATGGGTATCCATCGGCCGATTATCCTCCCAGTAGACCGGGCGATCCTTAGCCGAGACACCTAAGGATGAGCAAAGACTAATTTTCCTGTTTTGGTCCGGAGGGTAGAGGCTGGTTCCAAGCCGATGCTCCCCAGCAGCAATTTTCGCCTTGCAGGCCGGCCTTAAGCGCGTCGCGCCGAAACGGATTCAGGCGATGCGCTTAAGCCTTTGTTTATGCGTGTTGTTTTCCCAGAGCCGCTGCGCACTTTTGGGCGACATGCATTAACCGGCCTTCAGCCGCGAGCCGCCGAGCAGGCCGCGTTCTTCCAGGACGGGATAGGCCATCGAGGCGAGCAGCGAGTTGATCTGCTTCAAGTCGCGGATCGTGTCGAGATGGATGGAGCTGGTCTCGACGCTCTTGGCGCTGCCGTCGCGCAGCCGCACGAAATGGCTGGCGCTCGTCTCCTTCTCGCGGTCGCGCAGCCGGTCCTTTTCCAGCACGAGCTGGCGCGCGGTCTCGGCGTCGCGCGACACCAGCACGTTGAAGGCGAGCCGCGCATTAGCAAGCACCGAGGCATGGAAGGCGGAGAGCTCGCGCCAGCCTTCGGGCGTGAATTCCAGCCCGCGCTCGAGCTTTTTCCTGACATGCACCAGCATGTTGCGCACGATGATGTCGCCGACCTGCTCGAGCTTGACGCAGGCGCCGATCAGCTCCTGGCAACGCAGCGCCTCGTCCTCGGAGAGAGGGTTCTTGGTAACCTTGGCGAGATAGAGCTTGATCGCCGCGTGTTTCTTGTCGACGCGGTCATCGAGCGCGGCCAGCGCCTTGATCTTGCCGGCGTCGGCGCTCTCGTAGAGCTCGATGATGCGTTTCAGCATGATTTCAACCGTCTCGCAGACCCGCACCACCTCGCGGGTGGCGTTGGCCAGCGCCTGGCTCGGCGTGTCGAGGGCGCTTTCATTGAGCGCCGACAGCTCGATGATTTCGAGCGACTCGGGCGGCGCCGGCCTGGTGCCGAGCGCGACGATCTTCTCCGAGGCGCGGTAGACCAGCCCGGCCAGCGGCAGGCCGGCGAGCAGGATCAGCACATTGAACAGGATGTGGGCGTTGACGATCTGGTCGGGCACGGCGGCGCCGAGAAAGGCGACCGGCGGCTTGAACGAGAGGAACAGGATGAGCATGACCAGCGAGCCCATGCCGCGCATCAGGAGATTGCCGATCGGCACGACGCGCACGCCTGGCTCCGCATTGCGGGTGAGCAGCGGCGCGATGATCGATGAGCCGAGGTTGACGCCGAGCACCAGGACGATGCCGAGTTCGGGCGGGATGAAGCCACGACCGGCAAGGGTGACCATCAGCAGAACCGCGGCGATCGAGGAATGGAACAGCCAGGTGACCAGTGCCGCCAGCAGGTAGGCGGTGACCGGGTCGCCGGAGAAGTAGTCGACGATGACCGGCATCAGCGTGCTCTGGCGCAGCGGCTCCGACGCCTGGCCGATCATTTCCAGCGACAGGACGAGCAGGCCGATGCCGACCAGGATGCGGCCGAACTGGCGCCAGTCGCGCCGCTCGGTGGCCATGAACATGATCGTGCCGGCAACAAGGCAGACCGGCACCAGCAGCGTGAGATCGAAGGTCAGCAGCTTGACCACCAGCGCCGAGCCGATCTCGGCGCCGCGCACGGCCAACTGGCCCGACATGCCGCTGACGATGCCGGCGCCGGCGAAGGAGCCGACCAGCAAGGTGACGGCGGTGGAGCTTTGCAAAGCGATCGACAGGCCGCAGCCGGCCAGGACCGCCATGAAGGGATTGCGCATGGTGGCGCGCAGCCTGTGACGCAGCAGATCGCCATAGGCGCGCTCGACGCCGGTCTTCACCATTCTGGTGGCAAACAGCATCAGCGCCACCGCGCCGGCAAGATGCAGGAGGACGACGGAGCCGCTCATGCCGGCCTCGGCAATCCGGCAGGCGCCAATAGCACGAGCATCGTGATGGCCAACGGGCGCAAGAGGGTTTGAATCATGGACATTACAAGGGCCGACATTACTCTGATTGCGCTTAGCCGGGTAATAATTTTTGCCCAATTCTGGCAGCGGCCGTCGCGCGACAGGGCGTGTCGGAAATGGATGGATGACAAAATGGTTGCATCGCCTGCCGCCTTGCGCGGCCCGCTCGATCGGAAGCGCGCGACCAGTTCAGGTCCAGTTTGATGAGAGTGTTGAATTAGAAGATGTAAATGTAGGAAATCATTACAAAAACGTAATCTGCCTATTCAGTTTCGGTTCATTCTTCGAGCGCTACTCCTTGGGCATCGACAACCCAGGAGTACCCACTATGAAACGCATCATTCTTTCAGCAGTCGCCTTCTCGATGCTGGCCGCCACGTCCCTGACCGGCCAGGCAGCACCGCTCAACGCGCCTGTTGCACCGCAGTCGAGTTACAGCCAGGTCGACTGGAAGAAGCCCGGCAAGCACGTCGACGTCAGGAAGCGCGTCGTGGTGAAGAAGAAGGTGGTCGTCGTGAAGAGGAGCCATTGGCGCAAGGGCCAGAAATATTCCAGCTGGAAGCGTCATCAGCCGATCCGCGACTATGGCCGCTATGGCCTGCATCGTCCCGGCCGCGGGCAGGAGTGGATCCGCGTCGGTAACGACTACGTGCTGGTCAGCATTGTCTCCGGCATCATTTTCGGCGCCATGGCCGCACAATAACCCTTGCAGGGTTTGACCGGCGGTTCGCCGGGACGATGAAGGAAAGGCGGCCCGCGATGGCCGCCTTTCTTTTTGCCCTGTGAAAAACGGGTATGGCCGGCAATAGGAGTCGTCGGGCTTCGCCGGCATGATTATATGGAACCCATGCGCTTTCCGCCCGCCTTCCTCGACGAGATACGCGACCGCGTGCCGATTTCATCGGTTATCGGCCAGCGCGTCGCGTGGGACAGGAAGAAGACCAACGCGCCGCGCGGTGATTATTGGGCGTGCTGTCCCTTCCATGGCGAGAAGAACCCGTCCTTCCATTGCGAGGACAAGAAGGGGCGCTATCACTGCTTCGGCTGTTCGGTTTCGGGCGATCATTTCAAGTTCCTCACCGAACTTGACGGGATGAGCTTTCCCGAAGCGGTCGAGAAGATCGCCGACATGGCCGGCGTGCCGATGCCGGTGCGCGATGCCCAGGAGGAACGGCGCGAGAAGGAGCGCGCCAGCCTGACCGACGTCATGGAAATGGCGACGGCCTTCTTCCAGGAGCGACTGCAGGGGCCGGAGGGCGCAAAGGCCCGTGCTTATCTGCGAGAGCGCGGGCTGACGCCGGCGACGCAGCAATCGTTCCGCCTCGGCTATGCGCCGGACAGCCGCAATGCGCTCAAGGAGCACCTTGCCGCCAAGGGTGTTCCCAAGGCCGATATCGAGGCCTGCGGGCTGGTGCGTCACGGCGACGACATTCCGGTCTCCTACGACTGGTTCCGCGACCGCATCATGTTTCCGATCCCCGATTCCAGAGGCAAGATCATCGCCTTCGGCGGCCGCGCGCTGGCGCCGGATGCGCTGGCCAAATACATGAACTCGCCTGACACCGAGCTCTTCCACAAGGGCAATGTGCTCTATAATTTCGCCCGCGCCCGCAAGGCGCTGGCCAAAGGCGGCACCGTCATTGCCGTCGAAGGCTATATGGATGTCATCGCGTTGGCGCAGGCCGGCTTCGAAAATGCCGTGGCGCCGCTCGGCACCGCGCTCACCGAAAACCAGCTGGAACTTTTGTGGCGCATGGCGCCCGAGCCGATGCTGTGCTTCGACGGCGACAAGGCCGGGCTGAAGGCGGCATGGCGGGCCGCCGACATGGTGCTGCCGGCCGTTCAGGCCGGCCGTTCGGCGCGTTTTGCTCTGCTGCCCGAAGGCAAGGATCCCGACGATCTGGTCAAGGCCGAAGGCCCGGACGCGTTCCGTGCCGTACTGGCCGAGGCGCGGCCATTGGTCGACCTGTTATGGATGCGCGAGACGGCAGGTGGCGTCTTCGACACGCCTGAGCGTCGGGCGGAGCTCGAAAAGACTCTGCGCGAGCTGACCGGCCGTATTCGCGACGAAAGCCTGCGCTATCACTACCAACAGGAGATGCGCGAGCGGGTGCTGAGTTTTTTCGGGGCTCAGCGTGGTTCCCGGCAAGGTCGCCAGGACGGCCGGCCTGGCCAGGGCAAGGCGGCGGCGCCGGGCGGACAATTTGCCAAGGGCGGTGGCGGCCGCATTGCGATCAGCGAAAGTCTCGGTCAATCGGCACTTGTCAAGCGCGGCAGTGGAGGCATGTCGGTGCGCGAGGCGACGATTATCGTGGCGCTGATCAACCACCCGGCGCTGATCGACGAGAATTTCGCGCATGTTGAATTTCTCGATCTGGCCAACACCGAGCTGAGGCGGTTGCACGCGGCAATCCTCGATGCGATGGCGCATGACATGGCCGACGACCGCAATGCGGTCATCGCAACAATCGAGCGGGCCGGCTGCGGCGATATTTGGGAACGAGCGGTGGCGCTGATCAAGCGCGCGCGGCAATGGCCGGCGCTGGAAAACGCGGGGCTTGACGATGCTCGTGATGCCTTCAGCCAGGCGCTGCACTTGCAGCGCAGCGCGCGCACCTTACATAGAGAGCTGAAACAGGCGCAGGCGGCGCTCGATCAGGATCCCTCGGACGAAAACTTCCGACATCTGCTCGAGATTCAGGCGCAATTCAACGATGTACAAGCAACGGAAGCGCTAATCGAAGGGTTCGGCGTGTCCTCGGGCAGGGCTGGGCGCGCATAGTTAAACCTGCGCAAGAAATGAAGTGGAAATGGGCGGCGCGTCGAATCGACGCCTCTAAGTCGGGTAATTGATTCGCTTTTTTAATGCGAATCATGCGAGAGGCGCTTGACCTTCTTGCAGAATGGCGGAATCAGGACGATTCGAAACGTTAACCCGTGCCCGGCGTCGACGGGAATTGAGCGATGTTAGGTACTGGTCACTGGACAGGTCGCCGGCCTGCCACAGATATCAGGGTTAATCTGGACTTAATGCATGATGCCGGGGTAACGGGCATAAAAACAAAGACTTGATGCGGTTGCTGGCCCGGTGAAGTGCGTTTGAAGCGAGCGCATCCGATTTGACCGGCCCGGCAGCTTACGCGGCTTAGATACGCAGCCGCTTGGAGACGATAAAGAATGGCGACAAAGGAAAAGGAAGAGGTCGAGACCGAACGTGAAGGCGCCACCGATGGCCCTCTGCTCGACCTTTCCGATGATGCTGTCAAGAAGATGATCAAGGCCGCCAAGAAGCGCGGCTACGTCACTATGGACGAACTGAATTCGGTGCTGCCCTCGGAGGAAGTGACTTCCGAGCAGATCGAGGACACGATGGCGATGCTCTCCGACATGGGCATCAATGTGGTCGAGGACGACGAGCAGGGCGAGGAGCCCGAAGCCGCCGATGCGACCGCCGACGCGGAGGAAGACGCCAACGAGCTGGCCGAGCAGACCGGCACGGCCGTTGCCGCGACGACCACCAAGAAAGAGCCGACCGACCGCACCGACGATCCGGTCCGCATGTATCTGCGCGAGATGGGCTCGGTCGAGCTTTTGTCGCGCGAAGGCGAAATCGCGATCGCCAAGCGCATCGAGGCCGGTCGCGAGACGATGATCGCTGGCCTGTGCGAAAGCCCGCTGACCTTCCAGGCGATCATCATCTGGCGCGACGAGCTCAACGAATCCAAGATCCTGTTGCGCGAGATCATCGATCTCGAGGCGACCTATGCCGGCCCTGAAGCCAAGCAGGCGCCCGTGGTCGAGCGCATCGAGGAAGCCCCCAAGGTCGAGGAGAAGCCGCGCCGCGCCTCACGCGAGGACGAGGAAGACATCACCAATGTCGGCGCCGACACGCGCGGCCTGACCGACGACGACGAGGAAGACGAGGACGAGGCCAGCCTGTCGCTGGCGGCGATGGAAGCCGAACTGCGTCCGCAGGTGATGGAGACGCTCGACGTCATCGCCGACACCTACAAGAAGCTGCGCAAGCTGCAGGACCAGCAGGTCGAGAACCGGCTGGCTGCCGCGGGCACCTTGTCGCCCAGCCAGGATCGCCGGCTGAAGGAGCTGAAAGACCAGCTCATCAAGGCGGTCAAGTCGCTTTCCCTGAACACGGCGCGCATCGAGGCGCTGGTCGAGCAGCTCTACGACATCAACAAGCGCCTGGTGCAGAACGAGGGCAAGCTGCTGAGGCTGGCCGAAAGCTACGGCGTGCGCCGCGAGGAGTTCCTGAAGGAATATCAGGGCTCGGAGCTCGACCCCAACTGGACGCGCTCGATCGGCAATCTGACCTCGCGCGGCTGGAAGGAATTCACCAAGAACGAGAAGGATGCGATCCGCGACCTGCGCGCCGAGATCCAGAACCTCGCCACCGAAACGGCGATCTCGATCCTGGAATTCCGCAAGATCGTCAACCAGGTGCAGAAGGGCGAACGCGAAGCCGCGATCGCCAAGAAGGAAATGGTGGAGGCGAACCTGCGCCTCGTCATCTCCATCGCCAAGAAATACACCAATCGTGGCCTGCAGTTCCTCGACCTGATCCAGGAAGGCAATATCGGCCTGATGAAAGCGGTCGACAAATTCGAATACCGCCGCGGCTACAAGTTCTCGACCTACGCGACATGGTGGATCAGGCAGGCAATCACCCGCTCGATCGCCGACCAGGCGCGCACCATCCGCATTCCGGTGCACATGATCGAGACGATCAACAAGATCGTGCGCACCTCGCGCCAGATGCTGCATGAGATCGGCCGCGAGCCGACGCCGGAGGAACTGGCGGAAAAGCTCGCCATGCCGCTGGAAAAGGTGCGCAAAGTGCTGAAGATCGCCAAGGAGCCGATCTCGCTCGAAACGCCGGTCGGCGACGAGGAGGATTCGCATCTCGGCGATTTCATCGAGGACAAGATGGCGATCCTGCCGATCGACGCGGCGATCCAGGCCAATCTGCGCGAGACCACCACCCGCGTGCTGGCCTCGCTGACGCCGCGCGAGGAGCGTGTGCTCAGGATGCGCTTCGGCATCGGCATGAACACCGATCACACGCTGGAGGAAGTCGGCCAGCAGTTCTCGGTCACCCGCGAGCGTATCCGCCAGATCGAAGCCAAGGCGCTGCGCAAGCTCAAGCATCCGAGCCGCTCGCGCAAGCTGAGAAGCTTCCTGGATAGCTGATGCAGGCAACCGGCCGTGCATGAATTGAGGGCGCCGGTGGCGCCCTTTTTCGTGCGCGGCAGGGATGCCCTTGCGGCTCGTGCCGGTCGGGAGGATAATTTCGTGTCGGATGCATTTCTGGGCGACAACCCGGATGCCCGCCCCGGCGCAGGCCGTGAACGGCCGACCGCCGTGCTCCGTGGCGCCGGAGGAGGTGTGCCATGACGACTTACATCGTGCTGATCAACTGGACGGAACAAGGCGCCAAGAATGTGCGCGACTCGCCGAAGCGGCTCGACGCCGCCAAAAAGCTCCTGGGAGACATGGGCGGCACGTTCAAGGCGTTCTACCTGACCATGGGCGAATGCGACATGGTGGCGGTGGTCGAGGCGCCGGACGACGCGGTGCTCGCCCGTTTCGCACTGATCCTGGCGGCGGGCGGCAATTTGAAGACGCGAACGCTTAAGGCTTTCCCGGAATTTGCCTATCGCGAGATCATCGCTTCGCTCGGATGAGGCGCCCTGAAGCGCGTCGCGTTGAACGGGTTCAGGTGAAGCGCTTCAGGCCCTTGTTTTCGATACAGGTCGTTACCGCAAAACGGCGGCTTTTGCGCAATATGTATCAGAAGCTCAGGCACCTGAACCGGCCAGTCCGGCACAGCGAAAATCGATGTCGACCTTCGCTGCGCCGATCGTCGCTTCGGAAGGGGTGACGCTCAAGGAGATTTTTCCGGCAATTGAGGATCGGGCGCTGCTTGACGGTTCCGTTTCCGCCGTTAATGAGTAGAAAATGCTGCTCTCGCTCGAGAAGAACTTCATTTTCATCCACATCCCGAAGACGGCCGGGTCATCGATCACGCACGCGCTCAGGCCGTGGAGTCTGAAGCCGAAGCGGACGCAGTGGCGGCGGCTCCTGTCGCATCTGCCGGTTCGCGAAACGCCTCCAAAAGTTTTCCTCAGGCAGCACGACAAGGCAAGCTGGGCGAAGAACAAGCTGCCGGCGGAGATCTATGACAAAGCGTATAAGTTCGCCGTCGTCCGCAACCCTTTCGAACTTGCTGTCTCGACCTACTATTTCCGCCAGAGGGGGGGCGGGGCCCAGGATTTCAAGACTTTCTTGCGCTACCTCGAACGCAAGAACCTTTTTGTGCGGGTGGACCAGACGAGCTGGATTGCTGACAGACAGGGAAACCTGATCATCGACGAGATTTTGCGGTTTGAAACACTGGCCGAGCAATTCAATGCCCTGGTCGAACGGCTCGGCTTATCGGGTGAGGTGAAGCTTCCCCGAACAAATGCCAATGCACCCTACGACTATCGCGCCGTCTATGATGACGAGGCGAGAAGCATCGTGCGCCGGCTCTATTTCAGGGATTTCGAGCGCTTCGGCTACGATTTCTGATTTTTCAAACATCCGCAGTTCATCGGCACGATGCTGCGTCGTGGCTAGGCTGGTCCGAGACGTTGCGAGGCGAAGGCGTTTCCCGGATAGTCGGCGTATCCTTCAGGTCGCGTCTCGAAACACATGCCCAAGCCTCTGCTGACTGTCTGGTACAACACAAGCTGTCCGGTCTGCGATGCCGGCATCAGCAGGCAGAGGCGGCGGCTGATCGAAGCGGTCAAGGCCGGCCGCATCGCGTTTCGCGACATCAATGCCGAACCTGCGGCACTGGCCGGCTACGGCGCGTCGCTGGAGGACATCCGCCGCCGGCTGCACGCAACCGACGCCGACGGCAGGCTGCTGGTCGGCGCCGATGTCGCGATTGCCGTCTGGAAGGCCGCGCCGGGCGAGGGCTGGCTGGCAACGCTGTTCGGCAATCGCGTCGTGCTGCCGCTGACGCGCTTTATTTACGATCGCTTCGCCGATCTCCTTTACGGCTGGAACCGCCGCAAGGGCCGCTGGTAGTGCTTGACAAGTCAATCCCGCTGGCGCCGTTTTAGATACATCGTAAGATATATCTTGACTTGGCGGATGCCGCTCTCTAATAAGATATATCGCAAGACATATCTTAGGAGAAAACGATGCATAAACATGATCATTTCGGGCATCCTCATTTCGACGCGCATCCCCTGCGCGCCTTCATGCACATGGCCGGCAGGTTCGGCGGTCGTGGCGGCGGTTTTGGCCCGTTCGGCCATGGCGGTCGTGGCGGCGGACGTGGCGGCCCGGGCGACATGTTCCGCGCCGGGCGCATGCTGGCCGACGGCGATCTCAAGCTGATTACGCTGTCGCTTCTGGCCGAGGCGCCACGCCACGGCTATGACATCATCAAGGCGCTGGAGGAGCGCACCAGCGGCGTCTACAGCCCAAGCCCCGGCGTGGTCTATCCGACGCTGACCTTCCTGGAAGAGGCCGGCTATGCCGTCTCGTCGGCGGAAGGCAACAAGAAGGTGTTCTCGATCACCGAGGCGGGGCAGGCGCATCTCGAGGAAAACCGCGAGATGATCGACAACGTGCTCGAGCATCTCGAGCGTTTCGGCCGCAAGATGGCCAAGGCGCGCGACTGGTTCGGCTGGAACGACGACGGCGAGGAAGGCGGGCGGCGTGGCCGCGGTCGTTCGGAAAAGCGCGACGAGTTCCGCGCCGTCCGCCACCGCCTGCGCGCGGCGCTCAGCGACATCGTCGATGCATCCGAAGACAAGCAGGCCCAGGCGATGAGCATCCTGGTCGACACCGCCGAAGCCCTCGAGGCGCTGTCGCGCCGCTGACCCCTCCGGCAGGCGAGCTACCGCATCGGCGTTAGAGCGTGCTTGGTGCATCCAAATGGACGCACATCGCTCCAATGCGGCCCTTGCCCGTTCGACCGAGGAACGATAGTGAAAATCACCCTGCGCCGCGTTATGTGGTGCAGGGTGATTGCCGTTGGAGGATACCCCCATGTCTTTTCTGAAGCGTCTTTTCGGCGGTGGTGACGGCGGTGACGCGGGCGAACCCAAGAGCGGCGCGCCGGCCAAGCAGATCGAGCACAAGGGATTCCTGATCAGCGCCACGCCCTACAAGGCGGATGGCCAGTACCAGACCTGCGGCGTGGTTTCGAAAGAGATCGACGGTGTGCTGAAGGAGCACAAATTCATTCGCGCCGACCGCTTCGCCGGACTGGACGACGCCGTCGACATCTCGATCAAGAAGGGCATGCAACTGGTCGACGAGCAGGGCGAGAAGATGTTCGGCTAATGCAGCAAGGTTCCATCAGAAAGCGACCTTGTCGCCGCCCTTGAGCTGCAGGATCTGTCGTGCCTCGTCGGGCGTGGCGACCGAGGCGCCGAGCCCCTCGATGATCTGGCGGACCTTCCTTACCTGATCGGCGTTGGATTTCGCCAATTGCCCCTTGCCGATCCACAGCGAGTCCTCGAGCCCGACACGGACATTGCCGCCGAGCGCGATGGCCTGCGTGGCGATGGGAAGCTGATTGCGGCCGGCGCCGAGGACCGACCAATGATAGTCGTTGCCGAACAGGCGGTCAGCCGTGCGTTTCATATGCGCCACGTCTTCCGGATGAGCGCCGATGCCGCCAAGGATGCCAAATACGCTCTGCACGAAGAAAGGCGCCTTCACCAGGCCGCGCTCGACGAAATGGGCAAGCGTGTAGAGATGGCCGATATCGTAGCACTCGATTTCGAAGCGGGTGCCATTTTGCGCGCAGGTCCGCAGGATATGTTCGATGTCGCCGAAAGTGTTGCGGAAGATGCGGTCGCGCGAGCCTTCGAGATAGGGCCGCTCCCAGTCGTGCTGGAATGTCTTGAACCGCTCCAGCATCGGATAAAGGCCGAAATTCATCGAGCCCATATTCAGCGAGGCAACTTCCGGGGCGAAGGTCGCGGCCGGCCTGACCCGCTCCTCGACGGTCATGGTCGCAGCGCCGCCGGTGGTGATGTTGACCACGCAGTCGGTGCTTTGCTTGATCACTTGCAGAAACGGCGCGAACGCTTCCGTCGATTGGTCGGGCCGGCCATCGACGGGATTGCGCGCGTGAAGATGGACGATGGCCGCGCCGGCTTGCGCCGCCTCGATCGCGGCTTGCGCGATTTCCTGCGCGGTCACCGGCAAATGAGGCGACATCGACGGCGTATGGATCGATCCCGTTACCGCACAGGTGATGATGATCTTGCTCTGATTGACCACGTCTCGAATTCCTTGCCTGATTTGCTGCTTCGACACACCACATAAAGCAGCGCTGTCGGCAGCGCCGCCAGTGTCAGCCGGGTGAAACGCCAGCACCAGCGCGCTCCGCCTGAACCTATAGCCGACAAGGCGATTGTGACAGTTGACCGCCAGATGCCACCGCGCCCAGGCAACAATGCAAGAAAGGCAGGCTTTGGCGCCTGCCTTCTCCAGTTCTGAAATCGGCTGTTGGTGGTCTATGCCGCAGCAGCCTGTCCGCCTGCGCTCGCAGCCACCACCGCATCGACCTTTGCCGTCGCCTTGGCCAGAGCGGCTTCGACTGCGTCGGGCCCCATGCCGACGCCTTCGATGCGGATGACGTCGACGTCGGTCATGCCGATGAAGCCGAGCACGCTGCGCAGATAGGGAATGGCGTGGTCCAACTGCACGGCCGCGCCTTCCGAATAGATGCCGCCCGAGGCAAGGACGATATAGACCTTCTTGCCGGTGACGAGACCCTTCGGGCCATTCTCGCCATAGGAGAAGGTCTTGCCGGAACGGGCGATGTGGTCGACCCAGGACTTCAGGGTCGAGGAGATGTTGAAGTTGATGAAGCCGGTGGCCAGGATGATGGTGTCGGCGGCGAACAGTTCGTCAAGCGCGGCGTCGGAGACGCCGACGACTTCCGCCTGGCGCGGGGTGCGGGATTCGGCCGGCGTATAGATGCCGGTCGAATAGTCGGCATCGATATGCGGCAGCGGGTTGGCGACGAGGTCGCGCACCACAAGCTTCGCCGACGGATCGGCGGCGACAAGCTTGTTGGCGAATTCGGTCGCAATGCGGGTCGAGTGCGAGGCGCTGCCGCGCGGGCTCGAGGTAACAAGAAGAATGGACATGGTGCTCTCCAGTGGGTGAATTTGGTGCACCGGATATGGGGCCTGCGACCTATTTGAAAAACTGGGATATTTTGTATATGATCCATCGAAATTATGGATGGAATCGATGCAGCCAAATCCGACACTCGACCAGCTTCAGATCCTTGTTGCCGTCGCCGACACCGGAAGTTTCTCGGCCGCCGGCCGCAAGCTCAACCGGGCGCAGTCCGTAATCAGCTATGGCATCGCCAATCTCGAGGCCCAGCTTGGGCTTAAACTGTTCGAGCGCGAGGGTACGCGCGAGCCGCAACTGACCGAAATGGGCCGGGCGATGCTGGAGGATGCGCGGCGCATGGTCGGCGTGCTGCAGCGTATCCGTTCGCGCGTCGACGGCCATCATCAGGGGTTGGAGGCCGAAGTCGCGCTGTCGGTCGACGCGACGCTGCCTTCCCCTGTGCTGGTGCGGGTGTTGAAGGCGTTCGAGGCGCAGTTTCCAACCGTGATGTTGCGCCTGCATATCGGCACGCTCGGCCTGATCCCCGATCATGTCGTCAATGGACAGGCCGATCTCGGCATTGGCGGCCTGCTGGGCGAGGTCGACGTGCGTCTCGTGCGCATCGGTTTCATGTCAATGGTGCCGGCCGCAGCACCCAGCCATCCGCTGGCGCTGCTTCCCAAGCCGGTGCCGCTCGAAGAGGTGCGCGAACACATCCAGCTCGTCGTCTCTGACCAGTCCGAGCGCACCCGCGGGCGCGACTATGGCGTCTTCGCCTACCGCACCTGGCGGCTGACGGATGTGCGGACCAAGCACACGCTGATGCGCGAAGGATTGGGCTGGGGCGGCTTGCCGCGATGGCTGATCGCCGACGATCTGGCCAGCGGCCGGCTGGTGGAGCTCGATCTGGAACCTTACAGCGAAGTGCGCTCGCCCCTTTATGCCATGCACCGGTCTGATCGCAGCCCGAAACCGGCGGCGGCCTGGCTGATCGACCAGTTCAAGCGCCAGCTTGGCTGCTTCAACGAGTTCGAGCCGGGCGAGGTGCCTGAGGAGGAACCGGAGACAGCCCATCAATCAGCGCTATGAGAACGGCGCGATAGTCCTGCGCTGAAGCGCCGGCCTCGACCGCAAGAGCGGCGCGGTCGAAGGCGGCGGCGAGCAGCGCGGTCAGTGCGTCCACCGGCAATTTCACCATGGCCTGCGCTCGCATCGCCGCCACGAGGCCTTCGCGCAAGGTGCGGTTGCCGTGGCGGTTGTCGATCTCGTCCATTGCGGCGCGGCCGAGCACGGCCGGCCCGTCAAGCAGCAACAGCCGTGTGCGGCCTGGCGCGCGCATCGCAGCGAGGTAGGCATCGGAGCCGGCAATCAGCGCGTCGCGGGCAAATAACGAGGGCGGCGAGGCGCGCTCGATCTCTTCGGCGACAACCGCCGCCTCCTGCTCGACCACGACGGCAAACAGCGCCTGCTTGTCGGCAAAATGGTGGTAGAGCGCGCCGCGGGTGACGCCGGCCGCGACGACGATCTCCGGCGTGCCGGTCTCGGCATAGGATTTTTCGGTGAAGAGTTTGCGCGCCGCCGCGATGAGGTCGGCACGCGTCGCTTCAGTGCGATCGCGGTTGGAACGGCGGCTGGATTCCTGTTGCATACATGCAGCCTGTATGTTAATTGCACCTACATGCAGACTGTATGTTATTTAGCGGGAGAAGGAAAGATGAAGACGACGAGCTATTACCCGGTGCTGATGACGGGCGACGTGGCCGGAACAAAGACCTTCTATATCAAGCATTTCAGCTTCAAGCCGCTGTTTGAGAGCGACTGGTATGTGCATCTGCAATCGGCCGAGGACCGTCGCGTCAATCTCGGCATCGTCCAGGGCGATCACGAGACGATCCCGGAAGAGGGGCGGGGCCGCACGTCGGGCCTGCTGATCAACTTCGAGGTCAGGGATCCGGATGCGGTCTACGAACGGATCCTTGCCGCCGGCCTGCCGATCCTGCGATCCTTGCGCGACGAACCCTTCGGACAACGCCATTTCATCACCAAAGACCCCAATGGCGTGCTGATAGACGTGATCAAGCCGATCCCGCCGAGCGCGGAGTTCCTGGCGCAGTTTGTCGAAGGGGCGGCGTGATCCTGAACGATAGCGCTGGCAGGAACTGGCGGCAGAGGTGGGCTCCGGTCGCGTGACCGGGCGGGCATTCGCGGTCTATGGTGAGCTTGGCAAACTCGGACCCCGTTCCATGCGTGAAATCTGCCTTGTCCGCGCACCCTTCAACCTTGGACTTCGTCCGCTGCGGTCGGGTCATGTACCTGGGACGTGGCGCGCACCGCAGGCGCTGACTGAAGCCGGCTTGGTCGAGGTGCTTTCACCCGCCAAGGTGGTCGACCTCGATCGGCCTGCCTACAGCACCGAGCCACAGCCGGGTACCCGGCTGCGCAACGGCAACGCGATACGCAGCTTCAATCTGGAGCTTGCGGATATCGTTGCCGGTGTCCTCGGACGGGGCGAGTTCCCGCTGGTCGTCGGCGGCGATTGCGCGATTCTGCTCGGCGCGCTGGCTGCGGCGCGGCGTTCCGATCCGCTCGCTCTGGTGCACGTGGACGGCCACAGCGATTTTCGCCATCCCGGCAACTACGATATCAATGCATCACTCGGTTCGGCCGCCGGCATGGACCTTGCGCTCGCCACCGGCCGCGGCGAACCGTTGCTGACCGACTGGCCTGATATCGCCGGGCCGCTTGTTGCGGACGAACAGGTGATCCAGATCGGCGAACGCGAGAACCGTAATCCCGATTTCGCCTGGCCGGACATCAAGGCGACCGCGATGACGCTCATCGATGTCTTTGCCGCGCGAGAGCTTGGCGCGGCAAAGGTGCTGGAAAAGACCCGGGCCACGTTGGCGCGAACCGGCTGGCCGTATTGGGTGCATTTCGACGTCGATGCGCTCGATCAGACGGTGATGCCGGCGGTGGATTCGCCGGGCAGCCCCGGCATCGACCCCGACGATCTCGTCGCCATCCTCGCAGCGCTGGTGGCAGACCCGCGCTGCTCCGGAATGGACATGACGATCTTCGATCCGGACCTCGATCCGACCGGCGGGCTGGCAGTGCTGCTCGTTTCGCTGCTTGGCAGGGTCTTTGCACGCAGAGAAAGTTAGCTGCGCGCCACCGGCATCACCGTAACCTGGCTGATGCCGGAGCGGCGCACCACGGTGCACAGGGTTTCGCGGCCGATGCGCTCGGCATCGAGCATGCGCACGAGGTCGTCGACGCCACTCACCGGCCGGCCGTCGATGGCGGCGATGATGTCGCCCTCCTTCAGGCCGGCCTTGGCCGCCGGGCTGTTCTTCTCGACGCTGCGCAGGCGCACCGCCGTGCTGCTGGACACTTGCGACAGAAGTGCGGCGCGGCGCGGCAGATTGGTCGTGTCGGCCGAAACGCCGATGAAGGCGCGGCGGACGCGGCCGAAGCGGATGATCTCCGAAATGACGAAATTGGCGGTGTTGGAGGCAACCGCGAAAGCGATGCCTTGCGCGCCATGGATCATGGCTGTGTTGACGCCGATGACCTCGCCCGCCGAGGACACCAGCGGTCCGCCTGAGTTGCCCGGGTTGAGCGCTGCGTCGGTCTGGATGACGTCGTCGATCAGCCGGCCGGTGGAGGCGCGCATCGAGCGGCCAAGCGCCGAGACGACGCCCGAAGTGACGGTCCATTCGAAGCCGAGCGGATTGCCGATGGCGATGGCGATCTGGCCGCGCCTCAGACGCTTGGAATCGCCAAGCGGCGCGACATCGGCAAAGTTGCCATCGGCCCGCACCAGTGCGATGTCGGTGTCCGGGTCGCGACCAAGCACACGGCCTTCCCGCGAGGCGCCGTCCGGCATCGAGACGCGCACCGCGCGTGCATCGCCAACGACGTGGAAGTTGGTGACGACCAGCCCGTCCTGGGCAATGACGAAGCCGGAGCCATGGCCGCCGGCGCCGCCAATGCGCTCGATGCGGCAGACGGCCGGACCGATGCGGTCGACAGCATCGGCGACCGTCGTCGAATAGGCATCGAGGAGGTCGTCGTCGGGTTGGAAGTTGGCGGCGGTGAGGGCCATGGGTGGGCTCCGTGTTTTCAGGCTTTATCGTGACTATATGTGCGGAGCGGTCCGTGCGGCCGCGACCTGACCACATGGCCAGTCAAACCGGCAACTAGCCGTCAGGCGAGTATCCGCGACCATGCAACCGAGCGATATCTGGGGCATGAAAGAACCCAGGAGACAGTAATGAGCGATTTCAACCTGAGCGCATTCTCGGACGCCATTGCCGACATCGCGGCAACGGCAGCGCCGGCAGCGGCGAGCTTCGCCACCTATCACCATCGCACGGCGACCGCCTTCCACTGGCGTGATGGCTATTTCGTCACAGCCGAGGAAGCAGTCGAGGCTGGCGAGGAGATTGAGTTGACTTTGGCCTCGGGCGAGACGGTGAAGGCAGAGCTGGTTGGCCGCGATCCGTCGACGGGAGTGGCTCTGCTGAAGCCTGCCGGTGCTGCCACGGCGCCTGCGCTTGCCAGGGCGGATGCGGTGCGGCCCGGCAATCTCGCCATCGCCATCGGCAACAGCGAAGGTGCCGCGCTTGCCGTCTTCGGCACGGTCGGCGAGGTCGGTCCGGCCTGGCGCTCGATGCGCGGCGGCACCATCGACCGGCGCATCAATCTGGCCGTCAATACCGGCGGCCGTTTCGAGGGCGGCCCGGTGCTCGATGCCAAGGGCGAACTGATCGGCATGCTGCTGTTCGGGCCGCGCCGGCGGGCGCTGGTCATGCCCTACGAGACGATCGAACGGGCGGTGGCGACGCTGCATGAGAAGGGCCATGTGGCGCGCGGCTATCTCGGCGCCGGGCTACATCCGGTCCGCGATCGCGACGCCTATGGCGCGATGGTGATGAGCCTCGACGACAATGGTCCGGCAAAAGCGGCTGGCCTTTCCCTCGGCGACATCATCGTGGCGTGGAACGGCGAGGCCGTGCACGGTCCGCGCGACCTGATCCGCAGACTTGGGCCGGACAGCGCCGGTGCTCCAGTAACGCTCGGCGTGGTGCGCGGCGGCGAGCAGCGCGACGTCGCGCTAACAATCGGCGAGAAGCCGCTGAGCTGAGGCATCCATGGCTGTTGAGGCGATCACAAGGGACAGGACCGCGGATGGCACGGTCGCGGAGCGGAGGCTGACCGTGCTGATCGCGCTTGGGGATGCGGCGTATGCCGAGCACCTGTCCTCGGCGCTCGCTGCGAGCGGGGATCTGCTGCCGGTCACGGCCGGCAGGAGCGGTGGCGGCGAGCGAGCGGATGTCGCTGTCGTCGACGAGGAGAGCCTGCAAGGCCGGACCATCGGCCCCGTCATACCTCGGGTTTTGCTCTCCCGGCGGACCGGCCACGAACCTCGGGCCGACAACCTTTTCGCCGTTCTGCCGACGGCGGCCGACGATCTGTTGATCGCCGCGGCTGTCCGGCTTGCCGCGGCAGGTTACAGGATTTCGGGCGGGGCCCGACGCGTACCTGGCCGGCATGATGATGATTTCGCCTTCCACGACGGCGACCCGCTGGACGAGGAGCCGGTCGACGATGGAAGTGCCAGGCCGGCGCTTTCGCCGCGCGAGAGCGAGGTGCTGGCGCTGCTGGCCGAGGGCGCGCCCAACAAGGTGATCGCGCGCCGGCTGAATATTTCCGTACACACGGCGAAATTCCATGTCGCGGCGATCCTGATCAAGCTCGGTGCTGCCAACCGCACCGATGCGATCGCCATCGCCATGCGGCAGGGCCTGGTGCTCGTCTGACCTAAACGGCCGGTTCGATATCGGTCAGCCGGAAATCGTCACCCTTGAACAGCAGCGGCATGGCTTCGAGCCGGGCCGTGGCATAGGCAATGCAGTCGCCGAAGTTCAGCGCAGCCGGATGCCTGCCCTTGCCATAGCGCAGGAAAGCCTGACGGGCGACCGCGGCGTGGTCAGCGGTGAAGGCGATCGTTTCGACCGAGGCCACGCGCAGGAAGGAGTCGAGGCGATCAAGAATTTCATCCTGCCAGCCGCCGGCGAGCACCATCGTCGTTTCAAGCAACGTTGGTGCCGCCAGCAGCCGCCTTTTGGCCTGCGCGATAGCCAGCACGAAACGCTCGTAGTCAGGCTCAGCGCGCAGAATGGCGACGAGGGCCGAGGAATCGATGATCATTTCGTCGGGATACCGAACTCGTCGTAACCGAGGACTTCGTCGCCGGTCATTGCATTTTCGCGTTTGGGGATTTTTCCCGCACTGTCGGAAATCGCCATCAGTCGCTGAAACAGGTCGCTGGTGTCGTCGCGGGGCACCAACCGCTCGCGCGCGACCTCACGCTCGAGGCTCTGGCGGATGGCTTCCGTCACCGACACGCGACGACGACGGGCGAGTTCCCGCGCCAGTTGCTCAACTTCCATGTTCTTGATCGACAGAGCCATTCTATAGTCTACCTATTTATATAGAGTATATATCAAGCATACCGCCAGTTCAACGAGTTTTTTGCCGTGTCATCCACGCTGCCTCCGCAGCGACACCGTGGCTTTGAACGGCAGGCTCTTGTGTCCGCGGGCGGGCGAGGGCAAGGATCAGGCAAAGAGGTCGGCACAGGGAGGCGGAGGAAAAATGTCGCTCAAGGGAAAGACGCTGTTCATCTCCGGCGGGTCGCGTGGCATCGGCCTGGCGATCGCGCTGCGCGCCGCGCGCGACGGCGCCAATGTGACGATCGCCGCCAAGACCGCCGAGCCGCATCCGAAGCTGCCCGGCACGATCTATACGGCGGCGCAAGAGATCGAGCGGGCCGGCGGCAAGGCGCTGCCGGTGCTGTGCGACATACGCGAAGAAGGGCAGGTTGCCGAGGCGGTCGCCAGGACGGTCGAGACGTTCGGCGGCATCGACATCTGCGTCAACAATGCCAGCGCCATCCAGCTCACCGGCACGCTGGAAACCGACATGAAGCGCTACGATCTGATGCATCAGATCAACACGCGCGGCACCTTCCTGGTTTCCAAAATGTGCATACCCCACCTGAAGTTGGCCAAGAATGCTCACATTTTGAATCTGGCGCCGCCGCTCGACATGAAGGCCAAGTGGTTCAAGAACCACGTCGCCTATACGATGGCCAAGTTCGGCATGTCGATGTGCACGCTGGGCATGAGCGCGGAGTTTGCCAAGGACGGTATCGCGGTGAATTCGCTGTGGCCGATCTCTACCATCGACACGGCGGCGGTGCGCAATCTTCTCGGTGGCGCGACGGTCGCGGCGATGAGCCGTTCGCCCGACATCATGGCTGACGCAGCGCATGCGATCTTCATGCGGCCATCGCGTGAGGCGACCGGCAATTTCTACATCGATGAGGAGGTGCTGCGCGCCGAAGGCGTCAGCGATTTTTCAATCTATGCGCCCGACGCGACTGGTCCGCTCGCCGGCGACTTCTTCGTGCCGGACGAGGTGTTTGCCCGGACGGATACCAACATCAAGAGTATTTATTGACACTGGACGCTGCCTCTCTCACTCCTCGGCCTTCTTGTCCTTGCCCAGGCCCATCAGGCGGTCGATATAGGCGAGCATGAACGCCGAGAGAACGAAAGCCAGGTGGATGATGGTCAGCCACATCAACTGGGCGGTCGTGTAGGAGACCGAGTTCAGGAACACCTGCAAAAGGTGGATGGAGGAGATTGCGACGATGGTCGAGGCGACCTTGACCTTCAGCGAGCCGACATCGATCGTGCCCAGCCAGTGCACCTTGCCGTCATTCTCATCGAAACGGCTGACAAAGTTCTCGTAGCCGGAGATGATGACCATCACCACCAGCGAGGCGACGAGAGCGGCATCGATGAGGCCGAGCATCTTCAGGATGGTATCGGTGTCGCCGAGCATGAGCGCCGTCGAAGCGAATTCGAACAGCTTCTTGCCGAAGGACACCGCGTAGATGGCGAGCGCCAGGCCCAGCCCGATGTAGAAGACGACGAGCAGCCAGCGCGAGGCGAGAATGATCGATTCGATGGCGAGTTCAAGACGTTTCATGAAATGCTTCCGGCTAAGCTCTTTTGATCTTGCTTGGGTCGTATTTCTGCCAGGCTGGCGCCGCTTGCAAGGTCTGCCGCTCAAAAGAAAAACCCCGCCGGAGAGGGCCGGCGGGGCTCATGTGTCCCGCTGGAGTCGGGACAGGGCAGGGAAGCCCTGTTTGGAATCTGGGGTGGGCGACCACGCGATTCAATGATCTCCTTCGAATCGCGGGGTCACATCTTGGTGGTCGATCCATCCCGACAAGATCGGGATGGATCAAGATGATGGTCAGTTGGCGCTGGCGACCGGCGCCACCAGCGAGGTGATGCGGCGGATGGCGACGCGACGGTTCTCGCGGTTGGGCCCCGATGTGTCGACCTTGAGATATTCCTCGCCGTAGCCTTGCGTCGTCAGGTTCTCCGGCGGAATGCCGAAAGCGTTGCTCAAGGCTTCGGCGACCGCTTCGGCGCGCTGGTCGGACAAAGCAAGGTTGGCTTCCGGCCTGCCGACGGCATCGGTATGGCCTTCGATCAGGAAGGTTTCCGCCGGGTTCTTGGCTAGCAGCTTCTCCATGGCGGTGGCGACCCCCTCCAGCTTCTGCACTTCCGTGTCCGAGATCGACGCCGAACCGAATTCGAAGTTCAGCGTGTCGAGGTCGACGCGGCGGGCAATGTCGCGCACGCGGGCCGAGCGCTTGACCTCGTCGATCGAGTAGAGGCGCTGGACCCTCTCGACCGGCGGTTGTTCGAGGAAGGTGTAATAGTCATCCGGGTCCTCCACCTCCTCGGAGTCCAGAATGTACTCTTCGCGCGGAATGGTGAGCCGCATCGGCGGCAGGTCGTCGCCGGGATCGCGCCAGTCGCCATCATCGTCATAGTTCCGCTCGTCGACATAGCTCAGCACATATTCGCGTCCGTCAGGGGCGATGCGTGAACGCTGGATGACGTCACCATAGCGGTTGCGGATGGTGACGATCCGGACGCCATTGTCGCGCTCGACGATTTCGCGCCTGCGATCACCCGACAGATCCTCATAATAGACGTTCCTGGCGCCGCGATGCATGCGCGGAGCATCATTGCTCTCGACGATCGTCTGGTTGTTGAACTGGAGGATAACGCGATCGCCGAGTTGCCTGAGGACGTTGACGCCTTGCGGGCGCGGACGACGACGAACATCTTTATCGTCGGGTGCACGCTCGACGCGCTTGCCCTTTTCCTCCGTAACCGGAACGATCTTCTCGGGCTTGATCTCCTGCTGGGCCGACCTGTCGTCAGTGGGCGGCGGTCCCTGGTCGACCGGAGCCGACTTCGGGGCTTGCACCTGATCGCCATTCTGCTGGACGGGTTGGCCACCCTCTTGCATGTTGTCATTCTGGCCACCTGCGTTCTGGCCGCCCTCAGCTTGGCCGCCACGATCCTTGCCGCCCCTGCGCTTGCGCTGGACATCCTTCTGGCTGTCCAGAATGGGGGCGGCGTTCGGATCGGTCTGGGCCTCGCTCTGGGCCGGAGTCTCGCCCTGGGCCGGTTGTTCGCCGGTCACTGGCTGCTGGCCATTCGCGGGTTGTTCAGCCGTCGACGGCTGTTCTCCAGTGGCCGGCTGCTCGCCTGTCACCGGCTGTTCGCCGACCGGCTTCTTGCCTCGTTTTTTCCTGTCCTGGGGCTGTTCGCCCTTCTCCTGTTCGGTTTGGGTGGGCGCCGCCTGCTGCTCGGGCTGAAGCGGTTCGGCCTGAGGAACCGGCTCGCCCGCGGGTGCTTCCTTCTTGGCCGGCGCCTGTTCGGCGGGTGCTGCCTCGATCTGCTGGTCCTGCTTCTTCTTACGCGGAGTGGCCTGCTCGTTGTCGTTTGCCGGTGCAGGCTGTTCGGCGGGGGCCGATTCGGTTTGCTGCTGCCGGTCGCGCTTCTTCCTGCGTGGCTGCTGCTCGTCGATTGCGGGGGCGGCCTGTTCGGCAGGTGCCGATTCGGTTTGCTGCTGCCGGTCGCGCTTCTTCCTGCGCGGCTGCTGCTCGTCGATTGCCGGGGCGGCTTGTTCGGCAGGCGCCGCCTCGATCTGCTGCTGGTCGCGCTTCTTCCTGCGCGGCTGTTGCTCGTCGATTGCCGGGGCGGCCTGTTCAGCAGGTGCCGATTCAGTTTGCTGCTGCTGATCGCGCCTCTTCCTGCGTGGCTGCTGCTCGTCGTTTGCGGGGGCAGCCCGTTCAGCAGGGGCCGATTCGGTTTGCTGTTGCTGATCGCGCTTCCTGCGCGGCTTCTGCTCCGGCTCTCCCTGCTGCGCGCAGGCCTCGCCTTCGGCGCAATTCGACTGCGCAAGGATGATCGGTGCTGCGGTTTGCTGCGAGGGGCCGAACGTGGCGCTGCCTTGCAGCGGGGACGCGCCCAACGGCGCGGATGCCATCAACAGGCCGAGTGCCGTGCCTGCCAGTATCCGTGGTTGGCGTTTCATCTGAAATCTCCTTGTGGCGTCCCATCCCGGCCCAAACTGTCGTCAACCGGATTGGTTCCGGTTTGCCGGCATTAACGGCGGCGAAGGGCGGTTGGCCGGCATTTTGAAGGCGAATTCGTGTTTTTCGTATGGTGCAAGGTCGCAATTCAGGTCGTTGCCACGCTTGACCTTGCGGCCGGCGGGGGCCACATCCCAACGATGGAAAAGCCGTTCTGGAAATCCAAGGCGCTCGAGGCGATGAGCCCGGCCGAGTGGGAGTCGCTTTGCGACGGCTGCGGCAAGTGTTGCCTGTCGAAACTGGAAGACGAGGACACCGGCGAGATCTATTGGACGAGTGTCGGCTGCCGGCTATTCAACGCCGACACCTGCCGTTGCTCGGACTATGCCAACCGGCTGGCGCGCGTCCCGGACTGCGTCGGGCTGACGCCGCAGAATGTGCGCACCATCACCTGGCTGCCGAGAACCTGTGCCTACCGGCTGGTCGCCGAGGGGCAAGACCTCTACTGGTGGCACAGGCTGGTGTCGGGAAGTGCCGAGACGGTGCATGAGGCCGGCATCTCGATCCGTGGCCGGGTTAGCGCCAGCGAGACCGAGCTCGCCGAGCCCGACGACTATTTCGAGCATATGCTGGACGACGAGCCCTAAAGCGGGTTGCGTTTGAACGGATTCATGCGATGCGCTTCAAAATCTTGCTTTTGTGCATGTTGTTAATGCGAACCGCTGCGCACGCTCGGATCAAGCCCGTGGGCATGCTTTTGCGTGACATGCTGTAGGGACGAGCCTTTCAGCCAGTCCGGAACCGACTGTGCGGCCGGGCGTTTTCGTCCAGATTTAGAGTCGGTGACAGGCTGAGTAAACTGCCGGTAATTTGTTGTTGTGCCTCTCTGATTGCCACATGAACCGGAAATGAACGGCTGGTTCGTAAAAAGTTCAGATACGCAAGCGCATTCTTCGCTCATCGGTTCGATCAAGACTTATCGGTTCGATTAAGACGGGCGGAAGCCCTCAACAAGGAGAGAAGACAATGTTCAACACGATCAAGACGGCGACTCTTTCGGCCCTTATCGGCCTCGGCACGCTTGCCGCGGTCCCCGCTCATGCGGACAGTATCTATCTCGGTTTCGGCAACGACAACGATCCCCGCGTCGGCGTTTATTCCGGGGACGACGGCTACCGCCGCGAGTACCGCCGCGATCGCGACTGGCGTCGGTCCTGCTCGCCGGAGCGCGCCGTCAACAAGGCGGAGCGCATGGGCTTGCGCCGTGCTCGCCTCATCGACATCAACCGCCGCACGGTCAAGGTTGCGGGCCGCCAGTATGGCGACCGCGTGGTGGTCGTGTTCGCCAACGAGCGTGGCTGCCCGATTCTTCGTCGCTAGGCGTTCAGGCAGGTTGCCCGGCGGCCGGCAGCGGCCGGGGAACTTCAGCGAAGATCAGCCCCTTTCCGCCAGGACGGAAGGGTGCGGCTCAAACAAGAACCCGGAGGACCTGTCCTCCGGGTTCTGTCTTACGCGACGACAATCGCAATCAGGCCGTTCAGGCGCTGATCACTTCAACTCGAATGTGACAGTGACCTGCACGGTGTAGGAATTCTCACCGGCCTGCACCGGAACCGATCCCCCTTGCACGTCGAAGGCCTTGGCGTTGATCGGCATCGGCGGCGGCGGGACGTTCTGGTCGGTGATTTCAAGAACCCGGCCGATGCTCACGCCTGCAGCCTCGGCCAGCGTCCTGGCCTTGTCCATGGCGTCGGCGACTGCCTTCTTGCGGGCCTCGGTAACCGTGACTGCCGGGTTGTCATTGGTGAAGGTGATGCCGCCACCCTGATTGACGCCGAGCGAAACCGCCTTGTCCAGGATCTCGCCTGTCTTGTCAACGTCGCGCACGCGCACCGACAGCGTGTTGGTGACCTGATAGGCGATGAGTTCGGCCTCCTGGCTGCCGTCCGGCTTGTTGGTGTAGTTGTAGCGCGGGTTGATCTGAATGCCCGCGGTCTGCAGGTCGCGGTCCTTGATGCCGGAGGATTTCATCGCGGCGATCACGGCGGCCATGGCGTCGTTGTTGGCGTCGAGCGCGGCGCGCGCGGTCTTGGCTTCGCGCATGACGCTGAGCGTGAGCAATGCCAGGTCGGGGGCCACCGTCGCCTGGCCCTCGCCTGAGACAACGATGCGGGGCGGTGGTTGCGTGTCGGCAGCGCCGGCCACCGCCGGAAAAGCGATCGCGGCGGCGAGCGCCAGGGGCAAAAGATGTCTGGTCATGAAAACTCCTCGGTCTGCGATCCAGTCGCTTTCGTCACTACCGCATCGGCCCGAAAATCGGAATCGATTCTCGGAAAGCACGATGTGTCGATTCAAAGCGCTAGAGCGTACTTACTCGTCCAATTGGGCGCACGTGGCTCTAGTGCGCGAATATGGGCTGATTTGGGCAATCTCGGCTACCCCCATCCGGAAAGCCTTGTGCGGCTCGGGGAAAAACATTAATCCAGCCGCGTGTGGGGCCTGTAGCTCAATGGTTAGAGCCGGCGGCTCATAACCGCTTGGTTGGGGGTTCGAGTCCCTCCGGGCCCACCATAACCATTGATTTTATTAGGGAAAATTGGCCCTTGCCCACGCCCTGCCCACGCTTTGCCCACGGCACAGCAACTGGCAACAAAGACGCCCGAAGGGCGCGTTCAGCAGTCGCTGCGAGATTCCGTCTCAGCGCACCACCTTTAAGTTCGCCCGCCGCTTCATCTGATCGCGCTTTTCCTCGCGCTGGTTGATAGCCATCGCGATATCAACCGCAATCCGCTTTTTATTGGCCTCGCGCACGTACTCATCCGTCACCGTCATGGAGGAATGCCCCATGGCGTCCATGATGGCCCGGGCCTGGATGTTGCATTCGGCGAGGTAGGTTCCGAAGGTACGACGCAGACCATGGAGCGTATAGCCGTCAGGAATGCCAGCCTGCCGTGCCCAATGCTGCATCATGCCTGTCAGGCTCTTTTCTGAAAACGGGTTGCCATACCCGTTCTTCAAGACGGTTCCCCCCTTCGACCGGTCAAGCGGATCCAGCGCTGCCGCCAGCTTGTCCACCACAGGGATAAACATCGCACGTCCGCCATGACGGTTTCGATTCTTCTTCTGTCGGAAGGCGAACGCCTCGATCAATGCCAAGGAACCGTCGAATAGTTCGATCTCCTCGCTCACGAGATCGTCCCATTCAAGGCCAGCGATGTCGCCTCGTCGGTTGCCGAGCCAGAAACCGAGCGCATAGCACGTCCGAGCCGGCGTACCGATCGGATGCCGCTCTTCATACTTTTCTCGGATCGCAATTGGCCAAGCCGGGTTCTTGGTCGATTTGGGCACGCGTACGCGGATTGACAGCGAAGGATCATCCTGCGGCTTTATCCATTTCTCGACTTGAATTGCCACCCACAGCAGTTTTTTGATCGCGACGAGAAGGTGCTTGGCGACCGTCCGGTTGGCAAGAAAGATGCCCTCGATTATCGCGCGCAGACGATCGGCATCGAGATGTTCCACCGGGGTATCGCGCCACGTCAGTGGATAGTCAGGATCGACCTGCATCTCAAGGAATCGCTCAATGAGCCGCAGGTTCTTCCGCTGCGTTGCCTCGTCGAAGTCCAGCCATTCCATGGTAGTTTCGAGTCGCCGTGCTGCATGCCCAAAAGTACGCGGCAAGGCGCGCCCCGGCATTTTGACAATTTCCGCGCTGCCAGCGCGACCTTCAACGGCACGTCGGTAGGCGATCTCAAACGCTCCGTCGCCGGGCTGGCCGGGTAAGGTTATTTGTCGAGCATGGCGATTAGCTCGGAAGCGCCAGTACTCCTTGCCATTGACCAGGCGCGAAGAAGCTCCAGGGTAGTCAGGATGTTTGGCCATTGAATTACTCTCCGCGCTGCAAGTCCTCGCGTAGGGGCTTCTGCAACAAGTCCTCACTTTTCATGGCAACGCGCAGCAGGACTGGATATGGAAAACCTCTGCCTTGTTCTATACCTTCAAAGGTGCGCTTCGGTATTCCCAGCACCTTGGCCGCGGCTTCGGCAGTGAATCCTTCCTTGGCCCGCCATGCTTTCACGTCTTGCGCAAGTTTCTCATTCTCGTTCACGTCATCCCTTCCGCGCCGGTTATCATCATACTACGCCTGCAGCGCATACGCAACCAGCGTAGTTGCTATCTTTATTCTACGTCCCGTTTGCTTCGTTGCAACAGCTCTTGAAGGCCGCTGTCTTTGTCCGGTAACGAGGTGAAAGCGATATCCAGGGCTACGCGATCCCAGACAGCGCGGCTGTTGATGCGCTTAGGCTTCGGCATGCGCCCATCGGCAACCATCTCGTCAAAAAGCGTCGATCCGACACCGATGTAACGAGCTGCTTCCTCACGAGATAGCCCTCGTGGGGCATACGAGATCGCGTCACTCTTCATGGACGCTGCCTCGGTCCTGATATTTCCGGGCGTGGTGGTATCGAAGCACAAAGCCACATCCTAGTTGCCATTTCGTAGCGAGGAGATCGTGTGGGCTAAAATACGAAGAGCCTCGTTAAGCGGAAGCGGCCTGACTAGTTCGTTCGGCGTAAACTGGCAGCAACGTGTGAACGGGGACATTCCGGCAGGAGAGCAATCGGTGGGGCAAGTTGGCGGACGGGCTTTCCTGAGCTGGCGATCAGTGAGCCACTACTCAGATGTCGCGTTCGGGGCCGTTGCCGGCCTGGCGGGTTTCGGCTGGGATTTGCGATAAGCTGCCATTCTGCAGGCGACCTCATTGCGGTCATTCGCCGCCAAATTCGAGAACCAAGATAGCGGCCGCCCGTTAACGTCACGCTTGGCCAACTTCTCTTGACAACTCCTTGGGGCGGAGCGTCTCTCATGGGGATGCGCGACTTATCAGCCGCTGCTCCAGCACAGATTCCCCTGCTGAGCGAAAATTTTTCGCAAGCCCAGCTTCTTTTTCGATTTAAGCTTCGACGCCTTGAACCTGCTTTGTGGCCTACTGCGGAAGGGCCAAGCCCAGGTCGGAGTATATCGGCCCGAGTTCCTCATCGGTCAGTAAACCGGGCGAGGTGGCGATGCTCGGAAAATTGCCCACCACGAAGTAGAGCAACAAGATCGAGGGCAAGGCGAATACGGTCTGGTCCTCTCGCCGGCCCTTGATGCGCTCCATGATGAAATCCTTGGTGTTCAGCCAAAGGAGGATGTCTTCGATTGAGCTCTCGCCGGCCAGTGGGAGGTACGCGTCGATCAGCTCACCGTCGAGAGTGGTGACAGTCGCGTTCACGCCGATCTTGTCTCGGTAGTATACGGACAAGGCGTCGATCAGTGCCTTGACGCTCTTGACCGATGCGTCGATGAGGTTGCCGACTTGGCGGAAGTAGTCGTCGGTCGCTTCGATCAACGCCATCGCCTTTGCCGCAGCCCGCATCATCTCAGGCGTCGATTTTACGCTCGGCTTGTAGATTGTGTCGTGGGTGACTTCGCTGAAGGCATGCTGCAGCAGCGTGCGGACCTGGATCTCGCACGGAATGTCCAGCGGCATAGGGACGCCCTCGAAAACGACCCCCGCTTTTGCGCGAACCACGTAGTGGACCGACTGGTACCCGAACTCCCAAGGCTTGCGGGCTCGCTCCTCAGCGAAGTCCCGCGCCTTTTCCCAGAACCAGTATCTGTCGCCGAATTCGGTGATCGCCTTCTCGACGATGGGTATTTCGTCGGAAGTGAGCACGACGAAGCGGATGCCCACCTTGTCCTCGATGTCGTCATACGGGCTTGCGTAGCCCTTGCCGCGATAGAGTGCCTTCTGGATAAGTGACTTGCTCTCCTTCAGCCTATGCTTAACCGGAAGGCGCAAGAACAGGTCCGGCGCCTCCACTTGGGTTGAGAGCCCGTCGATGACCGTGTGGATGATGAACCTGCCCCACGCATCGTAGTACTGCTGCTCCGCCTCCCAGCGTCGCAGGATCTCGAACTCGGTCGTCATAACTGTTCGGTGACTGGCCTGCGGACCGTGATCCTGGTCCAGCTTGCAGCCTCCCCTTCGGAAATATCGCCTGGCGGCACATCCTCGATTGTCACGGTGCCGTTCCGTATCGCGTCCGGGGACGCCGAGAACTCAATGTCTGGACCGAACTTGTACTTCCGGCGCCGCAGCCTACCACCCATCTCGCTGATGTCCCGAACCACGGCTCTATTGGTCGGGAATTTCTTGGCTTCGAGGAACTTGTTGAACGGGTCGCGCAATTCGGGTGGCAGATACGTATCGCCGAACTGTTGCGAGGTGAACGTGGGTGCCTGATCTACCTTGACGAAGGCGAACAGCGCGTCGCCCAGGTCCCTTTGGAGATCTCGGTCATTTACCGATGTTCGAACGAATTCCTTCGTGAGGTCGAAGAACTTCGCGGTTTCGTATTTCCCGCTCTCAGGAAAGGCGCAGCCAAGAAAGCCATCATAGAAATATACGGCCGCGTTCTCTCGGCGGGCGGCGGTGATATTGCTGTCGAATACAAAGCATCGCCAACTTGTGCTCGCCGTGACACCGACATCTTCGGAGATGAACATAGCAAGCTTGTAAAGCCTCGTGGCTGGCGTCAGGAAGATGTTCTCGAGGAATTCGGTCACAACTTTTGCCGCAGCCAGTCGGCGTTGAAAGCCGGACTGCATCTCCGCTTTAATTACCCCTACGAAGGGCTTTCCGTCGCCACCGACTTTCCCATCGAAGACTAGAAGCATTCCTCCGGGGATCCCTCGTGATTTCTGTGCGTCAGCGAGGGCATCGGCCATGTGATTGGAGATGTTGGGGAAATCGGTGTCGGTTGCGAGAACAAGACGTCGAGCCGTTCCAACTACGCTCGCGTCATCGGTCTTCACTATCTGCATCTCTATGCTCTTGGACTGTGCGGAGAGCGCGTCGGTGATACGCATCCCAAAATGACTGAGAGCCTTGGCATCCAATATTTCGAGCTCCTTGCCGTAGGATGGCGGCACTACATTGGGCCCGTCTTTCCTCTGGAATACCTCGTGCATAACGACTCGGCCGATAGAAAGATTCTCTACAAGCAAAACTCAATCCCCACTTCGAAAATATTGGAGAATGTTATTCTGAGCGGGTTAAGGAAGGATAATCAGAACAAAGTAAGAACACAAGGGTCCCTTCGCAGGAACAGTGACCGGTGGAATCATAGGCAGGGGTACGCTACTCGGCGCTGAACTGCGGGGTTGACGCCCGTCGAACCCGTACTCCATCGTGAGGCCTCGGATATCTCATTTGGAGGAAATCGTTCTGTCTCCTTCAAACTCCCACCTTGCGCACAATAAGGCCGTGGCGTGGAGGTCATCCGTACGCCGCGGCCCAGTTTTAGGGGTCTTCAACCGCCGGCAATTTTCACCCGCGCGTTTTTGCTCTCGAGTTCATCGAGATAATCGGCCCACCATTGCATCATCTTTACGCGTTCTTCCCAGTACTCTGCCCGGGCGTAGGCGCGACGAACGTCGTTGTTCTCAACATGGGCCAGCTGCCGCTCTATGGCGTCCGGATGCCACTTTCCGCATTCGTTGAGCAGAGTCGATGCTGTCGCTCGAAAACCGTGCGCGGTAGCTTCTTCCTTACGGTAGCCCATGCGGCGCAGGGCGGCGTTAAGCGTGTTGTCGGAAATCGGGCGCGAATCCGATCGAACACTGGGAAACAGCAGTGCTCCACCACCAGAGATTTCTCTAAGTGAGGACAGGACCCTGACGGCCTGACTGGAAAGAGGTACGCGGTGCGGCCGTCGCATCTTCATGCGTCCTTCAGGGATGCTCCACACCGAGCTTCCGAAATCGAACTCGTCCCATCCGGCCGCGCGCAGTTCGCCGGGGCGGGGAAACAGCAGGGCCATCAGCTTCAGAGCGGCTCGGGTTGTAGGCTGTCCGTCAAATGCATTAATCGCCCTTAGCAAGCCTCCCAAGGCCTTAGGATCGGTAACCGCGGCACGCGGCGTGACCGTCGGACCGACGAGTGCGCCCCTCAGGGCGATCGTCGGATCTACATCGGCGCGTGCGGTTGCGATTGCATATCGAAACACACTGCCGATGGTGGAGCGCAGTCGCCTAGCCGACTCGTATCGACCGCGAACCTCCACACTGCGGAGAGCGGCAAGAATCGTAGCCGGATCGATCTCCCGAACGCTCTTGTCCCCAAACGTTGGATGGGCAAAGTCGAGCAACCATTTGACCTTGGTGATTGTACGGTCGGCACGTCCCTCCTTCTTCAGCTTATCGACATAGTCCTCCGCGATTGAGCGAAAGGTGTCCTCTGCCGAAGCCTTTTGCGACTTACGCTCCTGTGCGGGGTCGATGCCACGTAGGAGGAGACGTTTGGCGGTATCGCGCGCCTCGCGTGCCTCAGCGAGGGAGATGAGGGGATAGCTGCCCAACGCCAGAAGCTTCTGCTTGCCGCCAAAACGATAGGCGAGGCGCCATAGGCGAGATCCGGTAGGCTGCACCCAAAGCTGGAGCCCCCCACCGTCAGACAATTTCACGAGCTTGGAAACGGGTCGGGCGTTTCGGCATTTTACGTCGGAAAGGGCCATTTTCGGGACCTGCAATTGGCTGCATCGATACCATCAGGATCTCCAATACCAGCGAAAATACCAGCCCCCCGCCTCGTTGGACCAACTGCGCCGTAGTTCCACAAACCCCGCTCACCTGCGCTTTACGCGCCGAAATCAGCAAGGATTTCAAGTGGTTGAAGAGGCAGAAGCGTAGAAGCTTCGGCTAAAGAGACTGTCGGGAGAAGAGGGGATGGTGCCCAGAGGCGGATTCGAACCACCGACACGCGGATTTTCAGTCCGCTTATAAGCTTTGATTTTGCTTGCCTTTATGCCTTCGTGTCGCGCCTATGTCGCGACTGAGCCAATGATCGGAATCAGCAACACCTCATCGCCAACTCCGGCGGCGGGGTTCTGCACTATGGTGTATTGCCGGCGTTCGACAAGAACCACCTCTCCAAAAGTCACTTTGGTGCCTTTCCTCTGCTGGAGGAGAAGCGCGGCATCATAACCTTCTGCCTCTTCCAACACATCCGCCAGTGGTTTTCCGGTCCGCAAATTCTCGGCAATCAACGCGTCTCGATCCCCTCCATACTCTTTGGCCCACCCTTCAATGGTCCGGACCTCAAAAACGCGGGAAGCCCCGAGATCTTCGACCCAAATCAGGTCTCTGTGTTGAAACGCCTTCATCTTCGAACATCCTTCTTTAGGCCAAAAGCGCCTTCTCTGCCGCAGCCAGCTCTTCGGCATCATCTCCGCGCGGGAACAGGTGCCCATATACATCCATCGTCATCATGATCGAAGAATGCCCGAGTCGTTCCTGCACGATCTTGGGAGGCAAGCCTAAGCCTCCATCCGCCACACGGTTGATGCACCAACTGGCGAAGAAATGCCGAAGGCAGTGCATCCCGGTGTAGCGCGCTTTCATGATCGGTTTGCCTTCTCCGTCCTTCTCGCCAGTGTCGACCGCGACGCCGGCCGCGATCTGAGCGGGCATGAGCCCACGGTTGATGATGTTGGCCAGCGACTCGACATTGCCGACACCATTCGGGAACACCAGCCCGAGCTCACCCTTGGGGCAGGCCAGCTTCCATTCCTTCAAAGTGTTGATCACGATCGGCGGGGCGGGGACGGTCCTTTCTCCCGCTTCTGTCTTCGGCTGGCCGATCTCGTTGAAGCGATCGGCGCGTTGGTGAACTCGGATCGCCCGCTTGTCGAGATCCACGTCTCTCCAGCGCAGGCCACGAAGCTCGGAAGCTCTCAGACCGGTGAATATGGCTGTCAGCAGCAAAGGCCTCCAGCGGCCCTCCACAGCCCCGACAATGGCCTTGATCTCCTCGCGGGTAGGAAGATCGACGCCGACCTTGATCTTGCCTTTCTGGCGCCTCTCGGCCTTGCGCTCCTTGCCCTTCCGGCGCTTACCTCGCATGTCGCGAACGACGTTGCGGGCGGTAAGGCCGCGCTCCTGTGCATCGGCGAGGAGAGAGCCGAGGCTGACAAGGATTTTGCGGATCATCGCAGGCGAGCGCGGTTCCCGTCTCGGGTCGTCCGCTGGCAAGTCGGTATTCCCTGATCTCAACTGGTCCTCGAAGTTTCGGACAATGGGAATGCTCAGCTTCGAGAGCTTTTCGGCGCCGATGAACGGGACAATGTGAAGGTCTAGGTGCTGCTGGTATTGGTCTCGCGTTGAGCGCTCCAGGCCGTCGCAAGCCTTAATCCAGAGATCGCCGGCTTTCTTGACCGTGGTGCTGTCACTGTCGGCAACGTGGGTGCCCTCTCGAATTTCCACCGTGGCGGTAGCTTCGAAGGCATCGGCCTCTTTCTTTCGGTCGAATGTCTTCAGCCGGCGAGCGCCTTTGCCGTCCACATAATCGACCACCCAGGCTTCTTTTTCGACGCCCTTGGCCGTGGTCCATTTGCGCTTGCGAACTGACATGACATAACCCCTTGCCCGGAACGGATGGAAGTATGTTGCATTATGTCGCAATTAATCCGCTTGTCAACACATGATAGTGAGCGGCACCGATTGACACCCACCGTCATTCCGTGCCAAATACGCACTACGTACTTGAAGAGTGGAAATATCTAATGGCCGACTATAGCCTTGCTGACCTGACCAGGATCACCGATTCCAAGCGGCGATCGGTGCAACTGTGGGCAGAAGCTGGCGTTATAAAAGCGGACGTCGAGACAGAGCGTGCGGGCACCGGGGTTCATCGGCGGTTTTCCCGAGCGGAAGCAATCATCGCAGTCCTGATCGCCAGACAGGCTGAGCTGCGAATCTCTATCGGCATGTTAAAGCTGCTTGCCGACCACTACCGGACGCTGATGCAGCGGTTTGACGCACTCTTCGAGGAGTGCATCGCCGGCAGGATGGTGGGTTACATGGCCAGCTATGCCGATCCGACCTATAAGGCCTTCTCCACCACGTTCCATGCGGTCAATCCTTCCCTGTCGGCGGAACAACAGCTCCAAGCCCTAGGCACTTTTATAGAGAAGGCGACCGGACAATCAGGCGGCTGCGGAGTGATGCGTCTCGATAAGTACCTCGCTGTCTTGCGGTAATTTTTTGGCTCAAGAAGAACGGAGAACGTACTTGATTACAAAGGAAGCCCTTCCCATTGATCTCGTCTGGGGCGCCGTCGACATCGGCAAAGAGATCAACAAGAAACCTCGTCAGGTTTTCCACATGCTGGAATCCGGACTATTGCCTGCAAAGAAAGTCGGTAATCAGTGGGTAGCCGAGCGGGGCAAGCTGAGAGCGTTTTTCCTGACGGAGGACGCGGCATGATGAGCGAGCTTTGCATCCTTGGTATTGATCCTGGAGCGTCCGGGGCGATCGCCTTCTATTTTCCATCTCGACCGGACTTGATTGGCGCTGAAGACGTTCCAGTAGCCGGCGGCGAGATTGACGCGGCGACCTTGGCGCACCGGATCGTGCAAATGGCTCCCACTGTTGCCATCATCGAGCATGTCGGGCCGATGCCGAAACAGGGCGTCTCGTCGACTTTCAAGTTCGGCGTCGCCTACGGCGTCGTTCGCGGCGTGGTGCAGGCGCTCAACGTCCCCATGCACCTTGTCACCCCTGGACGTTGGAAAAAGCATTTCCGTCTAGACAGTGACAAGGAGAAGGCCCGCGCTTTGGCGCTTCGCTACTGGCCCTCAAGTGTCCATTTCAGTCGCAAGAAAGATCATGGTCGCGCCGAAGCGGCTTTGCTTGCACGTTTCGCAGCAGAAACGATTGGAGGCGCAAATGCGACCTCCTGAAACGGAATCCGCCGCTCGCGATCTGGTCCATCGCAGCGGCGGAATAGAAATCGGCATCTCTTCCGAAGGCACCGTACCGGGAAACTATCCCAACTTCGGCCGATCCGCAACGGCGTTCGCGGCGTCTGTCGTGGCGGCCCGCTTCCATCTCTCGCCATGCATGGCCCGCCTGGTCTGCGAACTGGCGTCCATCGGCGCGAGGCTGGCATGACGATTATTCCTCTCATCGAGCCCGTCCCGAAAGTCGTCATCAGTGCCGTCAAGGTCGCAAGAGCGCATCTCATGCTCGGGCAGTTCTGCCTCGACGGCTTTGGCTACGAATGCGCCACGCTCGATGACTTGAACTCCGATTGCGCCGTGCTTCTGTCTGAATGGCAGGGGCGGTTTCGGCCGCCTGAGCCTGACGTGCGCAGATTGTGGAACCCATGCGACCCGACGACGGGAGAGCATCCAGAACGGATGACCGAAGTGGCGATCGAATGGCGGCGGTCGAAAGGTCGGGGCTACTGATCATGAACTACCGACACGCAGACCCAATCGCGTCCCGCATGGACGATGACCCCTACCGTGGCGTTGATTATGATGGCAATCCGAAGGCGGACGAAGCTTTGGCAGCCTTCGGCGCGGATACCCTTGCAGGGCGCGCCGTTCCGCCACGCGAATGGCACGTTGAAGAATTCATACCGGCCAAGACCGTCACTCTGCTCAATGGCGACGGCGGAACCGGCAAGAGCCTCCTGGCGCTGCAACTTGCCGCAGCCACGACGCAAGGCGGCTACTGGGCAGGCAGGGCCGTCAAGCCGGGCCGCGCGGTGTATTTCAGCGCCGAAGACGACGTTGACGAACTGCACCGCCGCCTGTTCGACATTGCGGCGTCCAGTAACATCACGATAGGCGACCTCGCAGAACTCACGATTGCGCCGATGGCCGGCAAAGATGCGCTGCTCGCCACACCGGACGGCAAAGGCAATGTGCTCAAGACGACCAAGCTGTTTGCAGCCCTCGACAGTCTGCTGCGTTCCACGGCGCCCGCGCTCTACATCATCGACACATTAGCCGATGTCTTCGGGGGCGAGGAAAACCAGCGCGCTCAGGCCCGCCAGTTTGTCGGGGTGCTTCGCGGTCTTTGCATTCGCCACAACACGACCGCGCTCCTGCTAGCGCACCCGTCACTCGCCGGCATGGCAAGCGGGAGCGGCTCATCGGGTTCGACGGCATGGAACAACAGTGTCCGCAGCAGGCTCTATCTGGAGCGGCTGAAAGGCGACGACGGCGACGAGCCCGACAGCGACCTACGCGTGCTGCGCACAGTCAAGGCCAACTATGGCCCGCTCGGGCAGGAGATCCGGTTGCGCTGGAAGGCAGGAGCCTTCACGCCCCATGCATCCGGCGACAGCTCAGTGCAGATAGCAGCCCAATCGAAGGCCGAACGCGTGTTCCTCGAAATCCTCACCGCCTACGAAGCAGACGGCCGGTATGTGAGCGCCACGCCATCCGCCAACTATGCGCCAGCGGTATTCGCAAAGGACCCTCGCGCCAGCGGCGTTCGCAAGCCGGGCTTTACCGATGCCATGAACCGCCTATTCGAAGCGAAGAAGATCGTGCTCACGTCTTACGGCCCGCCTTCAAAGGACAGGAAGCGGATTGCCAATGCGTGACCTGCCAACGCCCTGCCAACGCCCTGCCAACCTACCTTCCAACTGCCTGCCCACCGGCTGCCAACCACCTTCCAACAGGTGCCAACTGCCTGCTTCTCCACACCCCCATACCCCCTATGCGCTGCGCTGCCCTTTAGAGGCGCGCCGCACGATGGGAATAGGTTTAGCGAGATGTCTCGCGAGACACTCACTCGAACGCCGGTTTTTCTTCATGCCGTCGCGGCGTTTCCGGTATGGCCAAAAATCGAGATTGACAAGCGGACTATTTATCCGCCAGTCAACTAATAACAGTTTGAAAACAAACAATAAAAATAAGCATGTTGCAACAATGTTGCGCCCGGTGGTATGCTTTGCACGTTGAATCGGAGCTGAAAAGTGGCCGCAGAAGCATCTGAGTTGGAAGGCGAGTCCGCACCGAAAGGTGGGCAGAAGGTTCGGCTTAAGACGCTTGACGATCTGGACCGGCGCACGACCGCTGCCCGCGTGGTGTTCGAACTCCGTGACAGCCTCGCTGCTGATCTCGGCGGCAAACCCAATCTCAGCGTCATGAAGCTGGAGTTGATCGACAACGTGGCCTGTCTCGGCGCGATGCTCAAGGATGCTGCGGCCAACTATCTCGAAGGCAAGCCGATCGACATCAACGAGTTCATGAGCTTGACCAACGCTCAGCGCCGGCTGCTTGCCGATCTCGGGCTTGAGCGTCGGGCTCTGAAGGACATCACCCCCTCGCTGCGTGACTATGCCGCCAGCCAATACGCAGGGGCTGCCGGGTGAGCCTCGAAAACATCACCATCGACAAGGCGCTGCGCGATCCGAACCTGCTTGGCGCTGCCCTCGGCACTTCGCCGACATGGGACACATGGGTAAGCGTTCTGCGCGCCGCCTTCGGGCTGTCGATGACCGAAAATGACCGCGCCACGTTCAAGGCCGTTGCCGGGGGCAGGGAGCCGCCTCCAGCGCGCGTGCGTGAACTCTGGTGCATCATCGGGCGCCGTAGCGGGAAATCGCGCATGGCCGCCGCTGTGGCCACGTACCTCGCGGCATTCGGCGACCATTCCGGGCTTGCTGCCGGCGAGACTGGCGTCGTGCTGGTGCTGGCCGCCAGCAAGTCGCAGGCGAACGCCGTGTTCCGCTACATTCTCGCCTTCTTCGAAAGCAGCCCGATCCTTTCCGGCCTTATCGAGAACACGACGAGCGACGAGATCCGGCTTGTCGGCAACATCGCCATCGCCATCCACACCAACAACTTCAAGAGCGTTCGCGGCCGGACGTTGATCGCTGCCGTTTTCGATGAAACCGCTTTCTGGCGCGACGAGACATCTTCCCAGCCCGATGTCGAGACCTACCGCGCCATTCTGCCTTCCCTGGCCACGACCAAGGGCATGCTGGTGGCGATCTCCTCGCCCTATGCGCAGCGCGGCCTGCTTTTCCAAAAGTTCCAGGACGCATTCGGCGGCGACGAGCCCGACACGCTGGTTGTGCGCGCCGGCACCGCGTCGTTCAATCCGACCATCGACGCCGACCTGATCGCCAAGGCGCACCGGGATGACCCCGAGGCAGCGAGCGCCGAATGGGATGCGGAGTTCCGTGGCGATCTGTCGAACTACATTGACCGCCGCGTGGTGGAAGCTTGCATCGAGCAAGGCATTCACGAGCGCAGCTATGTCCGCGACTTCCGCTACGCTGCCTTCTGCGACCCAAGCGGCGGCGCGCATGATTCGATGTGCCTTGGCGTCAGCCACCGAGAAGGCGTCCGCGTCGTCCTGGACTGCGTCCGTGAGGTTCGCGCGCCCTTCGTGCCGGATGATGTCGTCACCGAGTTTGCCGCGACGTTGAAGTCCTATCAGTGCCTCACGGTGCGCGGCGATCGGTATGCCGGAGCGTGGGTTTCCGATGCCTTCGACCGAAATGGCATCAGGTACGTTCCCAGCGAGAAGACGCGAAGCGAGATCTATCTGGACGCGTTGCCGGTGCTGATGTCGCGGCATGCGGTGTTGCTCGACAATCCCCGGCTTGTTTCGCAGATCGCGCAACTGGAGCGTCGCACGATGCGCTCCGGCCGTGATGCTGTCGACCATACGCGCGGCGGCGCCGATGACCTCTGCAATGCGGCCCTGGGGGCGCTGGTCAATGCGCCTGCATGGGATGCCGCCAGGCGGACCTACCACTACGGCCCGAAGCCGCAACCCGTCTTCTCAGATCCTTTGTCCGACTATCGATGAAACGAAACGAGGCGTACCGATGAGCGACACCACCAACCCATTCGTCCGCGACAAGGACGGGAAGATTCCGAGCGTTACCGCGATTTCCAAGCTCTGCAAGGAAAACCCGCTTCGCGCGGTCCAGTTGTGCAAGGCGGCCGGCGAAAAGCTGGATGCCTGGTTCCCTCAAAACCCGAAATAGGAGGGCGGAGATGTCCGCAAGCACCAATTCAGCACCGGCCAATGCGGCCAAGCTGCGAAAGGCCCAGAAACAAGCCGTTGCGAAGGCAAGGGCCCGCGCCGCGAGAGGATCGAAGAAATGACCCTGCTACTGCACGCCCATTCGGAAGCGCTTCACGCTGCCCGCACGTCTGCCGAGTTCGCTGCGGTGATTTCCGCGCTGGATACCGACCTCAATGCGGCTATGGCTCGCAAGGCCGAGCTTGCGAAAGCCGAGGACAAGGCGATTTTCGGCGATGGCAACTTGGCCGAGGTTCGTGCGTCGATCGCGGACTGCAATTCCCAGATCGAACTCATCGAAAAGGCGATCGAGGGCGCCGACAACAGGCGCATCGCGGCTGCCAGGAACGAGGCTGCCGTCGACATCGAGGCGCTTGGCAAGGATGCAAAGGCCAAGGCCGCCGATCTCTCGAAGCGATGGAAAAAGGTCTATGGCCTCATCGAGCAGGCCAGGGCAGAACTGTTCGAATGCGATGCCCTCAAGCGCCAGTTGCTGGCGACCGACGGCGAATTCGAAATGGCCAGGCGGCCCGATCTTCGCATCAACCTGACCACCTTGCGCCGCGAAGCGATGGCAGGGCCACGGGCCTCTGTTCCCGCACGTTTGAGCCGTCCGGCGGTGCAGGCCGACAAGGTGCTCCTGTCGTTCCTGAGCCTTGGCGGACTGCTCGACAACCGCGCTGGGGTCGGAACGCCAGTGAAAGGCGTGTCCTCGAAGTCGGATTTCCATCATCCTGCCGAGCGCGGTGACCAATGACGGCGTATGGCTTCCAATTCTGCGGAAACTGCCTTGGCGACGTCGTGCCGAACGGCAGCGATGTCCAGGTCGATCCGGCACTGGAGATTCGCCCGCTCGATATCGTCGCGGTTCTGCTTGATTCCGAGGCAGGCGGGGCATTTGCCGGTTTCATAAACAGCATCGGCGCCGATGGCTTCATGGGCGTCTGCAAGATTTATCTCGGCTCGCACCAGTCCCGTCACGGCGAGACGGTTCACCTCGTCGCGCAACTCAATCCACCGGTGATTTCGCCGATCCCGGCAAGCGCGATTGCCGCCATGCACCGTTGTGCCGAGGCCGGCATCCTTGCGACGGCAGGCGGGCTCACGGAACAGGATTTGGCGGCCATGGAGCTGCTGATGCCGTTCGTCACCAGTGCCGACGCCCGATCGCCGATCAACCCGACGTGGCAGCCGAAGGGATACCAGCAATGACCGTCCATCCCCTCCAACTCGTCGGCGGCATGACGATTTCAGCCATTCCAGACATGGCCAAAGTCGTCTTCAGCCATGGTCTCACCAGCACGTTCCGCGACGGCTTCATTCCGCTGGTCCGCAATGTCCGCGTTTTCCGTCTCGCCGCTCAGGAGGTCAAGGACGCGGGAACGGCTTTGGATATGGTCCTGGACAGCCGCGCCATGGCAATGGCTGACATCACCGATGATTTCGGCCGCCACACCGCGTTTGAGCGAGGTTTGACTTCCCTGAGTTCGCGCTTCGGCGTCGTCTCGTTGATGGCGCCATGGAATGCGACCCTGAAGCAGTTTTCGGGGCTGATCACCATGACCAATATCCTACGGGCTTCGCAGCGCGTTGCGGCAGGGAAGGGCACGGCAAAGGACATTCGCAATCTGGCATCGTCGGGCATCAATGCCGATCTCGCCGGCAGGATCGCCAAGCAGTTCGCGGAACATGGTGACAGTCAGGATGGCATTCTCCTGGCCAAAGGAGCGGACTGGACCGATCGCGAGGCGCTGGATTCGTTCCGGGTTGCGGTTGTCCGCGAAGTCGACCGGACCATCGTCACGCCTGGCCAGGATAAGCCGCTGTGGATGAGCACTGAAACCGGCAAGCTGGTGGGCCAATTCAAAAGTTTTGCGATGTCCTCGATGCAAAAGACGATGCTCGCAGGCCTCCAGCAACGTGACGCCGCCACGTTGAACGGCATGATTTTGGCGCTCGGCCTGGGTGCAGTGACGTATTGGGCGAAGCAGACCATCGCCAACCGTGAGACATCCGACGATCCTGCCGTCTGGGCAGTCGAGGCGCTGGATTGGTCGGGTCTCGTTGGATGGGCCATGGACGCAAATGGGGTGCTTGAAAAGGCCACTAGGGGCACGGTTGGTCTGTCGTATTTCACCGGCAAGGAAGTTTCCCGGTACGCCAGCCGCAACGTCGCTGGCGCGTTCCTAGGCCCGACTGCGAACCTCGCCGCCGACATGTTCCAGGTTTCCGGCGCTATTGCTGCCGGCGATTTCAAGCAGAGCGACCTCCACACCGCCCGCCAACTGCTCCCAATTCAGAATCTTTTCTACGCCAGGACGCTGTTCGACAGGGTCGAGGCCGCCACGGGCGACGCCTTGGGTCTGCCGGATGCAGCGGCAAAAGCCCGATAGGAGCGCCAAAAATGACCGCTTTGTACCCTTTGCAGGACACGTTCGTTAGAGGCGAGATTTCGCCGCGGCTGCATGCGCGCGCGTCGCTCGATCTCTACCGGGCCGGCCTGTCGAAATGCGAGAATTTCATCACCCTGCCGCATGGCGGCATCAGGAAGCGCGGTGGGTCTCACTTCGTTGGTGAGGTGAAAACGTCGGCGAAGATTACCCGCACAATTCCCTTCATCTTTTCTGCCGATCAAGCCTACGCTTTGGAGTTCGGTGATCTCTACATCAGGGTTTACGCCTACGGCGCCCGCGTTGGCACCGTCGAGGTGGCGACACCCTATCTCGAAGCCGATCTCTTCGCGTTGCAGTTTGTCCAATCGGCCGATCAGATGTGGATCAGCCACAGGGATTACCCGCTCAAGGTGCTGACCAGAACAGCGCACACGACATGGACGCTGGATGATTACGAGTTCGAGGACGGACCGTATGACGAGATCAATGACACCGCCACGACCCTGACGCCGGCCGAAACCGGCCACCTGACGCCAAAAATGACCAGCAACACGCTGCCATCGGGCACCGCGTCGACATCCAGCGGCACATCTGACGCATACCAAATGTTCGACCGCGACAAGGCCCAGATTGTCAGCGTCGAACCAAACACGAGCGGTTACATCCGATATCGCCTCCCGGGTGGTGCGCAGCGCATCGTAGATGCTTACTGGATTGTTGCCGACCAGCACGTTGTAGCGTTCCCAAACATGTTTTCGGGATGGGAAATCCAGGGATCAAACGACGGCACCAATTGGGTGACGCTCGATACGAGAGCGGGAGAAACAGACTGGGGCAACAGCGAAACCCGCTTCTACGAGTTCGTCAACAAAACGGCCTACGAGTACTATCAGCTTGCCTTCACTGGCGGCGGCAGCGGCGGTGGTTCAGGCGACTCGATAAGCGCCGAACTGGCTTTCCATGTCGCGGCAACCGACCAGACGCCGTTCAATCTCACGGCTTCTTCGATCGTCGGCATCAACGATGGGACGGGGTTTCAGACCTCGGACGTTGGTCGGGCGGTGCGCCTACTTGGCTCGGATGGTCGCTGGCGCTGGGCAAAGATCATCACGCGCACCAGCACGACGGTCGTTACAATCCAGCTTTACGGCCATGCGCTGCCGAATCTCAGCCCGATTACGCGGTGGCGGCTCGGCACCTTCGTCCCGGGCAAGTATGTCGAAAGCGGCTCGCTCTATGAGGAGCGTCTTGCTTTCAGCCGCAAGTTTTCGGTCTACGCCTCGGCCACGGGCGATTTCGACAATTTTGCCGCAGGCGAGGAGGATGATGACGCCTTGGAGTTCATCCAGGCCGGCGGCGGTCAGGCCAATGATATTCAGTGGATTGCAGAGAGTTCGGGCGCACTTCTGATCGGCACGCTTGGGGGTGTCCGAGCTCTTTCAGGATCAGGAGTGGACGAGGCCCTTACCCCGTCATCGTTCAAGAATAGGCGCTCGCGCACCTTCGGTTGTGCTGGCATCCGGCCGGTCGATGCGGGCCAGTCGTTCCTCTATGTCACCAGGAGCCGGCGATCGATCGCCGAGCTGACACAGAATTCCTATGGCCAATTCACGTCCGACGACATCGGCCAAATCTCGGAACACATCCCGAAGAAAGGCGTCATCGAAATTGCCTTTCAGACGGACCCTGATCCGTTCCTATGGTTTCCCTTGGCGAACGGCGAGTTGGGCGGCTACACCCACCAGCCGCCGCAAGAGGTGCGCGGCATGCACCGCCATCGGCTTGGCGGCAGCTACGCCGGTTCGGAATGGGGCATCGTGGAGAGTGCCGCCATCACTCCCGGCCAGGATGGCAATGACGACCTTTGGCTGATCGTCAAGCGCACCATTGGCGGCGTCACCAAGCGCTATATCGAGCTGATCAGCGTCCCGTTCGAATACGAGGAAATCGAGGACGCCTTTGCCGTCGACTGCGGGCTCACATACACCGGCGCCGCAGTTGGAACCGTCTCAGGTCTCGATCACCTCGAAGGCCAGAGTGTCGACGCATTGGCCGACGGACGGGTCTACAAAGGCCTTGTCGTGGCCTCTGGCCAGGTTTCCCTGCCAGGCAGCGCTACTGCTGAGAAATGGTCCGTAGGGCTTCCCTTTGCCACGGCGGCCGACACCCTCGAACTCGACGTAGGTTCCAAGGATGGCTCTGTCATGGGTAGGCGCAAAAAGGTCTCGGCCGTGATCCTGTCATTGCTCGAAACCGACACGACCGGTTTGCAGATCCAGTCCATGCAGCGCGGCCGGTGGGAAACGGTGCGTATCCCTTCGGTTGTCGCACCGTCCGGAATGGCGAATCTCTTCACTGGCAATGTCGAGGTGCCGATCGACGACAGTTGGGAGGGGCAGGGCCGATATCGCTTGCGACACACCAACCCGACGCCGTGCACGGTGAGGGGAGTCACGCCAATATTCGACATGGAACCTTAGGGCGGAAGGAGCAAGGCGAGGGCGCCGAACTTGCCCGCTTCCGAAAGGTGGCGGGCTTTCTCGTTGCGGAAATCGCCAAGTCGGATTAACTGCGCAGGATCATTGGTGTGGGAGGGTCACATGCCGATTCATCGGAAGGCCCAAGAGGCTGGCGTATTCAATCCATCCGAGCTCGCTTTGCTCGGCCGCGTATACGACAGGCTCAAGATCGAGGGGCAATCAGAACAGCGGCGCGAAGCGTTAGCTTCCAGGATCATCGCCAACTTCACAGCAGGAATTATCGACGAGGACGAGCTGGTCTCGACCTCCAAACTGCCGCACGGCCGTTAGTTGCCCAACGATCTGGAACAAAGCTTGCGAGACGATGTTCGGGAGACATCGGGAGCCCGCCGCAAAGCACCCGACAGGCGGCTATAGACCCCACCCGTCTCCGGTCGCCGGCAGCCCGTCGCTCCATGGGAGCGGCGGGCCTCTCTGTTAGACGAACCAAGATTTTTTAGAATTCGTTGCCCGCTTCGCCGCCGTTTTGTTGAACGCAGCGGCTGCCTCTGCCGTGTCGAAGGCTTTCGCGCTTACGCTGCCGTCGACCTTCAGTGTCACCGCGAGGAACGGCAAGCCCGATATTGGCGGACTATAGACAATATACGCTGGAGCGCTTCTTCTGCCTGTATCTTGCTTCATCGGCTTAGCTTCTCGACTGTTTCGATAATTGCCTTCGCCAGTGCCTCGGCCTCATCGGTCGGGTCCGGGCCGTAGAGCAGCAACACGGCTTCCTCGCTGGGCAGCACGCCGGCCGGGCAGGTTTCCTCGATTGCCATCCTGATCAGGCCCAACGCAGCCCTGCAGGCCGTCACGTCCATCATCGCCATAACCACTCTCACATACAATTTTGCTAAAATGCCAGGAACCGATTGCCGTTCCGCGGCTTGAATCGCGTCCCGGAGTTTTCGAGTGCATGGGTAACGCCCGCGAGCGTCTGAAGTTCATCCAGCCTTTGATGCCGACCCTTGTCGACAAGCCGCCGGAAGGCGGCGACTGGAGCCATGAGGTCAAGTTCGACGGCTACCGTTCGCAGATCATCATCGACGAGGCGGGCACACGCATCCTGACCCGGCGCGGTCTCGACTGGACATCCAAATACCGCGACCTCGCCGCGGCCGCCGGCTCTCTGGAAGGCGTGGAAAGCGCCATCATCGACGGCGAGATCATCGTTCTCGACGAAGCCGGCCTGTCGGACTTCGCCGCGCTGCGTAAGGCGATCACGCGCCGCCAGCACGACCTCTATTTCGTCGCCTTCGACATCATGCATCTCAACGGCCACGATCTGCGCGACATGGCGCTGGACGAGCGGCGAGAGATCCTCGCCGGCCTCATCCCCGCCGGTATCCGCATCCAGTTCAGCCAGGCGCTGCCTGGTGATGCCAAGGCGATATACCACCTGGTCGACCAAGCCGGCCTCGAAGGCATGGTGTCGAAGCGCCGTGACAGCAAGTATCGCAGCGGCCCGTCGACCAACTGGCTGAAGATCAAGAGCTTCGTAATCGGCGAATACGAGCTGCTCGGCGTCGAGCGCGAGGCCGGCAAGCCGGCGTTCGCCCTGATGGGCGAAATAGGCACGCGCAAATACGTCGGCTCCGCCTTCATCAACTCCAGCCGAGCAATCCGCGAACGTCTTTGGAAGCGCGTCCAAGAGCACGCTGGCCCGGCGCCTAAGGACATGAAGCGGCCAGCTACACATTGGGTCAAACCGGGCTTAATCGGTCGCGTGAAGCACCTGCGGGGCGAGGAAGACTTGCGCCATGCCTCGCTGCAGGATTTTCGCGAGAAATGAGAAGTTGCTACCGCACCGGCCCGGTGCCGTTCCACTTGATGAAGGCTGCATCCTGGCCGGTGATGTCCTTCACCGATTTGAGCAGGGCTTCATGCACTTCTCTGAGCGCCCGGTAGTGATCGCAGCTCGGCGATATCAGCGGCTGGACGATGCTCTTGTGAAGCCCTTCCGCCGCCGACATGAAGCGCTCGATCTCGGCTTGTGAAAGCTGCTTAGAGGGTTTGGTTCTGGCCATTGGGGCGATCTCCGTTTGAGTGGATCGCCGCACCGGCATCATGAGGACCATATTCCTAGGCGCCAGGCAAGCGCTCCGAGATCGCTATCCACTACGATGTAGGTTGCGCCCCGGTCCGAACTCGAAAAGGTATCCCGAAGAAAAATAGCCCGATCACGCCAGCAGCCGAGAGGATTAAACCAACGGTATTGAGCCAAAGGAAGATCATCACTTCGACGCCTTGATTTCGCCAGCCGCCAAGGCGATTGCCTTCCTCAAATCGTCGGCCGCCTTCCGTTTTTCACGCGCCTGAAGATCTTCTTCCAGGATGGCGATAATCGCCGCTCGTACTATTGGGAAGTGTTTCTTACAGGTCTCCTCATCCAACTCGTGCACGCCGCTGCTTAGAATTCCGTAAGCGGCCTTGTTTTCAACCAGAGCCGCGGGCAACACTGCTTTCAGGGCAGTGATCTTCTCATCCATTCGCATTGTCGCAAAACTCTCGATGGGGTTCGGGAGTTCTTCGTGATGCCGTACGATCAAACGCTCGAAAATCCGTCGGAGATAGACGAAGGCTCCGGCGCCAATGCCGTGGCTGAATAGCCCGCCCGCTCGATGAAGATCCGAAAAGTATGATGGCTCTAGAACTGCTCGAAAGCGATGGATATCAGACGACGCGATGTCTTCCAGCGACGGAAATTGTCCGACCTTTATAATTGACTCGCTAGTCCAACTAAATAGATAGCTGTAAAGATGAGTGTGTTCTCGTTGGCATCTCAAAATAGCTGTGAACAATCCGGGCAATATTCGATTGTTAGCTGCGGCAAGCCAACTACTATAATGATTGCCCTGCCTAAAAGTTTTGAATGTACTTGGCTTCCTGCACCAAATGCAATGAGTGTCAAACTGAAAATTCTCGTCTCTAAAAGTTTCCAAGTATTCGGATTGTTTGTCTTTTTCGAAGGTGACGCTGCTATACAAACTTCCCTGTGTACAAATGTTTATTGCGTTATCGACAACCGGATCATCCAACTTCGCGATCAAAGCCCCATCCCCATTCCTGTGCGCTCGAGGAGGCGCAGGATGTCGCCCTTTTTAAGTGCGCGCAAGCTTCGCACCGGCAAGGGGCGTGCTGGCTACTTAACCCTCTTTCGCTATCGAGCAGCTTCCAGAGTGCCCAATCTTTGTCGAAGGTCATAGACCTCGATCTTAAGATCACGGATCTGGCTTTCTAGTTCCTCGACCCTGTTGGACTGACGACCCTCGTTCGTGTTGGCAATGTCGGCATTGGAACTGACAGTCCTGGCAAGGTCGCTGATGGTGTCCGCCTGTTCATTGTGCAGACAGACCAGATACTGCAGAGCTCCGTTCACATCGCTGCCTTGAAAGCAAGTGGCTGAGGCGCGACTGGTTGCGAGGGCCAAAATCACAGCCATCATGCATATTCGGACCATAAAACCTCCCCCTTAATATGGTCGATCCATGTAAAGGGAGGCGCGTTCGAATTACAAGCTGCACCTGCTTGGGGGGGGCGTGCTTGAATTATTCTGCCGTGCCCTTCGGCAGAAAGCCCTTGTCCCGCAGATACATGGTCAGAATCTTCTCGACCATCGATGACACAGACCGCATGTCATCCTTCGCTGCTTCCTCCAGGGCATTTTTCAAACCCTGTTCGATGCGGAATGAAATCGGCGCTGTTCTGACCATGTGTGCGAACCTCATACAATGTAGTTGACGATCGACGACAATGTATGCGATTGTGAGAGAGTAAGCAAACTAAACCAACGGGAGAAACCCAATGCTGAACACCACTGTTCGGGCTGCCGCCGAAGGCATGCCCGCAAGCAGCCGCTTTATTCCCCAAGGCGACATGACGGCGGACCAGATCATCGACACCAGCTATGATCTGCTGGCGATCCTGCGCGTTGCTGAATACGCAGCGAGGAAGTTGCAGGATGAGCCCTCGCAGGAGGTGGTTCATTCCCTGCCGAACCTCCTCGCACTGGCGATCGAACTTCATGCACCGATGCATGACGCCCTCGAAAGCCACGAAGGCAAGATCGGCGGTGCCTCATGAATATCGACAAGTCAAAGGTTCAGGATCTGGAGCCGCTGATCTGCGACTCTATCAACATGGGCGACGTGCTGATGAGTATGCTGGAGGGGCATTTCGGCAGCACTCCCGAAAAGGGCCACTACATCATCCCCGAGGCGGAAGGCGACCGGCTGTTTTTCGTCGCCTGTGTTGCGATGTCGATGTCTAAAACAGCAAGGAACGCATACTACGAAGCGCTTGGATGGGACGCGCCATGAGCACGCCACTTATCGAACCGGCCATCGTTCCAGATGTCTTCGTCACAGGAAATGCACCAACGACGGTGATGGGCGACAATCTCAGGCTCACCCTGTTTGTTGCTCAGCGCTCGACCATGGACAACAGTCCAGAAAACGTCGTGGTGGCAAGGATCGTCGGGAGCAGGGCTGACATGCTCCAGATCGCCGCCGCTATCGTGCGGAGCTGCGACACCGCTCGCACCGACGCCAGCGGGACGGAAGTAGCCAACGCGTTCCTTGAGTTTCTAGACGCGCCGAAGGGCCGACACTGATCAACCGGACAACTTGTCCACTTGAAGCCCGCTGCCTCACGGTGGCGGGCTTTTTAGAACTTGATGATCCGTTGCTCCAGGTGGTCACAGTTAGCGCAACTCCAAACGTCGCTTCGCTGCTGCTTGCCCATTTCGCCAACCACGCGGCCTGCCATCGTGAGCCGCATGGAATGCTCCCCACATTTTGGACAGGTCTCGCCTGGCCGGGTCTTGAGCCTTTCCTCCATCGCCGCCATCCGGCCCTCGATCGCCGCCATCCGGTCAGGCATCTTCCCGAGTTCCCGCCATAAGGGCATGTCAGCCAGCCATTTGCGAACGTCTTCGATTGCACCCATAGCGTTCCCCCATGTCGCAGCCATGTCGCGTGGACTTGCCGAGTGTGACAGGGAACCCTTGGAAATCAACGGTAGTCAGTTGCAACATGACGCGACATGGCAATCGGGTTTTGCTGCAACCCGTTTCCATCCAAGTGTTTGTTTTTATTGTGGAAAGTGATGGTGCCCAGAGGCGGATTCGAACCACCGACACGCGGATTTTCAGTCCGCTGCTCTACCAACTGAGCTATCTGGGCCTGTTCCGGCTAACGAAAACTCGCGCTCCGGATTTCTTGAAGGCACCCTCGGCGCCCCTTGAAAGCGCGTGGGTTATAGCACGGGAATCCGGCCTGTCCAGCGCTTAGGCGCTGATTTCAAGCAGGAAAGATAAGGCATCCACCAGACCATGATCCGGAAAAGTGCAATCCGGTTTTCGAACGAGATCATGGTTCAAGCAGGAGCACCGCGGGCCTGCCTGAACAGCCTCATTTCTCGCCGTCGGTGTCTTCCTCGTCGTCACGGGCCGAAATGACATAAGCGCCCTTCAGCCAGCGGTTGAGGTCGATGTCCTTGCAGCGCGTCGAGCAGAACGGATAGGTTTCGCGCGCCGACGGCTTGCCGCATTCGGGGCAGGGGCGCTTGGGGCGCAGCGGCGTCACCTTGTCATCCGGGCTCATGTTAGCTTCGAACTCATGATCGCCTCGAACTTGTTGCTGCCCCCAAACTCATGCCCACCTCCAATTCATGCCCACCTCCCAACTCACGGTCGAGCCGACATCCAGTTGGCGTGCACCTTGAACCCCTCGCCGCTGAGCAGCGCCACCGTTTCGTAAAGCGGCAGGCCGACGACATTGGTGTAGGAGCCGACGAGCTTGACGACGAAAGAACCGGCCAGGCCCTGGACGGCATAGCCGCCCGCCTTGCCGCGCCATTCGCCCGAGGCGACATAGGCGTTGATCTCATCGCGCGGCAGCCGCTTGAAGCGCACCCTGGTCTCGACCAGCCGCTGGCGCACTTTGCCGGCCGGCGTGATCAGGCAGATACCGGAATAGACCCGGTGCGAACGGCCCGACAACAGCCCGAGGCAGTTGGACGCGTCGTCGAGCGTTTCGGCCTTGGGCAGGATGCGCCGGCCGACAGCGACCACCGTGTCGGCGGCCAGCACGAAACCGGGCTTATAGTCCTCTTCGGTGCTGAGCGAGGCCAGTGCCTTCTCGGCCTTTTCCTTCGACAGGCGCTTGGCCAGCGAACGTGGATGCTCGGCGCGCAACGGTGTCTCGTCGACATCGGCCGGCAGCACACGGTCCGGCTCGATGCCGGCTTGCTGCAAGAGTTCGATCCGGCGCGGTGAACCCGAAGCAAGCACCAGCTTCTGCAAAATGCTCATCGTTAATCCGGCCGGGCTCTATCTCTTCGTTTGAGCATGGGATTTGTCCGAAAACCGCTGCGCACTTTTCGGTCCGATGCTCTGGCGCTCTTACTTGAAACGGTAGGTGATGCGGCCTTTGGTCAGGTCGTAGGGCGTCATCTCGACCAGGACCTTGTCACCAGTCAGCACGCGGATGCGGTTCTTGCGCATGCGGCCGGCCGTGTGGGCGATGATTTCGTGTTCGTTTTCAAGCTTCACCCTGAACATCGCGTTGGGCAACAATTCCGTGACGATACCCGGAAACTCGAGGACTTCTTCCTTCGGCATTCGATACCTTTGCTTGGATGGCAGTTCCAGCGCCTAGAGCATGATGCCGAAAAGTGTGAAGCGGTTTTCGGACGACATCATGCTCTACTTCTTTAGAGGCGGATTCAAATTTCAGGTCGAACAGACCTGAAATCACCCGACTCTAGCCGGAATTTGGGCGGAACCTATATGATAATCGTGCGCTTGTGAACACGCTTAATCCGCGTCGCTTTTTGCCTCGATATTGAGAAAACGGCTGGATATCCGCGCCTTCAGACGCTCGCGCACGTCGCGATAGGCGGCCATGACCTGCTCGCGCGTGCCGCCGGCATTTGTCGGGTCCGGCGTCGGCCAGTATTCCACGTCGACGGCGAGCGAGCGGGTGAGTTCGAGTGCGGCGTGATGCGCTTCCGGCGCCAGCGTGACGATCAGGTCGAAATAGTCGTCCTCGAGATCGTCCAGGGTCCTAGGGTGACGCTCGCCCAGCGACAGGCTGTCCTCGGCAAGCACGGCGTCGACGAACGGGTCTCGCTCGCCGGCGCGCACGCCAGCCGAGGCAACGAAGATCGTGGCCGGAAGCGCCCGGCGCGCCAGCAACTCGGCCATCGGCGAGCGTACGGCGTTCATGCCGCACACGAACAGGATCGAGCGGGGCGCGGGGCCGGCAGCCAGGGTCTAACCTCGCCAGTGCAGCACGCAGACCAGCGTGAACAGCCGGCGCGCCGTGTCGAAGTCGATGTCGATCTTGCCGGTAAGCCGGTCCATCAGCGTCTGCGAGCCTTCATTGTGCAGGCCGCGCCGGCCCATGTCGATCGCCTCGATATGGCTGGGCGTCGAGGAGCGGATGGCGTCGTAGTAGCTTTCGCAGATCAGGTAGTAGTCCTTGACGATGCGCCGGAACGGCGTCAGCGACAGGATGTGGGTGACCACCTTGGTGCCGTCCTCGCGCGTCACCGCGAAGACCAGGCGGGACTCGGCCAGCGACAGCTTCAGCCGGTAGGGCCCGGCGCCGTCGTCATTGACCGGCCGGAAGCTGTTCTCCTCGATCAGGTCGAAGATCGCCACCGCCCGCTCATGCTCGACATCGGGCGTCGAGCGGCCGATCGATTCGTCGAGTTCGACATCGATCAGCCTGGCACTGGTTCGATCGTAGTCCGACATCGCAGCCTACATGTTCAGCCGGATAGTGACAGAGCGGCCATGCGCATCGAGCCCTTCCGCCTTGGCCAGGGCGATGGCCGCGGGCGCCAGCAGCCGCAACTGCTCCGGCCCGAGCTTGAGGATCGAGGTGCGCTTGACGAAATCGAGCACCGAAAGCCCCGACGAGAAGCGCGCCGAGCGCGCCGTCGGCAGCACGTGGTTGGAGCCGCCGACATAGTCGCCGATGGCTTCCGGCGTGTGGCGGCCGAGAAAGACTGCGCCGGCGTTGCGCATGCGCAAAAGGAAGCCCTCGGCATCGTCAATTGCCAACTCGACATGTTCGGCCGCGATGCGGTCGACCAGCGGCAGCGCCGCCTCGATCGAAGGCACCAGGATCACCGCGCCGAAATCGCGCCAGCTCGCTGCCGCCGTCTCGCCGCGCGACAGGCTCTGCAACTGGCGCTCCACTGCCTGTTCGACTGCTACGCCGAAGGCTGGACTGTCGGTGATCAGGATCGACTGCGCCGACACGTCATGCTCGGCTTGGGCGAGCAGGTCGGCGGCGATCCAGTCCGGATTGTTGCTGCCGTCGGCCACCACCAGCACTTCCGAAGGTCCGGCGATCATGTCGATGCCAACGGTGCCGAACACCTGGCGCTTGGCCGCCGCGACATAGGCGTTGCCGGGTCCGACGATCTTGGCGACGGGCTTTATCGTCTCGGTGCCATAGGCAAGTGCCGCGATCGCCTGCGCGCCGCCGACACGGTAGATCTCGGACACGCCTGCCAGATCGGCCGCGACCAGCACCAGCGGCGGCACGGCGCCGCCGGAGGCGGGCACCGCCATGGCGATGCGCTCGACGCCGGCGACCTTGGCAGGAATGGCATTCATCAGCACCGAGCTTGGATAGCTCGCCGTGCCACCCGGCACGTAGAGCCCGACCGCCTCGATCGCCGTCCAGCGCGCGCCGAGCTCGACGCCGGCGGCGTCGGTATAGCGGTCATCCTTCGGCCGCTGCCGTTCGTGATAGGCGCGAATGCGGTCGCGGGCGAATTCGAGCGCCCTGATCGTATCCGGATCGGCGCCCTCATAGGCGCGGGCGATCTCGTCTTTGGAGACCGCGATGCCGAGGCTTTTCAGGTCTGCCCGGTCGAATGTCCTGGTGTAGTCGATCAACGCCGCGTCGCCCTCGGCGCGCACCCTGGCGATGATCTGGCGCACCACGGCCTCGACATCGGCGGAAACCTCCCGCTTGGTCAACAGGAAGGCGGCGAAACGCTGCTCGAAATCGGTGTCGGACTGGCGAAGCGTAATGGCCATCTTGTGCTTCTCAGGCTCTGTGGATAGGACGCGACGTCGCTTCCCAGGCGCCGCCAATGTCGGCGAGCCGCGCCTCGATGCACTCGACATCGAGCATGATCGCGCCACCGCCAGAAAAGATCAGCTCGACAATGCCGGCGGGCTTGCTGATCTCGATGAAGCTGATCGCCAGCAGCGACAGCACCTCGCCTGGCTTGTCGCGGGCGATGCCGCTGGTCTTGGCGCCGAGCACCCGGTCGAAATGCAGCACGGCCTGCCGCCGCTCATTGTGCTGGCGAAACAGGCCGGATTTCGCCTCCCAGACGAAGCGGTGCATGGTCAGCACGAAACGCTTGGCCGCCGGCAGGTATTCCAGGTCGCCGACCTTCATCACGGCGTCCTGGACATGAGCCGAGACAATGCTCAGATCCTGATCGTCGAGTGCGACAAGCTTGAGAGCCATGCGGATTTCACACCTGAAGGTTGACTATTCAGCCTTCTGTTAGGCGGTCTTTCCAGTCCGTGCAACCGCACCACGGACCCTGCCCAAGCCAATCGCTCCAGCACTGAGATCGATAACTGGCCTCAGGCTCTGGAATCCCGCCGATTGCCTATCCTGAAATCCGCTCGATCACCGCGCCGCAGCCGGACAGCTTCTCTTCCAGCCGCTCGAAGCCACGGTCGAGGTGGTAGACACGGTTGACCGTGGTCTCGCCTTCGGCCGCCAGACCCGCAATGACCAGCGAGACGGAGGCGCGAAGATCGGTCGCCATGACGGGCGCGCCCTTCAGCTTGGAAACGCCGTCGACGATCGCCGTCTGGCCGGACAGCGTGATGTGGGCGCCGAGCCGGGCGAGCTCCTGGACGTGCATGAAGCGATTTTCGAAGATCGTCTCGGTGATGCGCGACCTGCCCTTGGCCATGGTCATCAGGCCCATGAACTGCGCCTGCAGATCGGTCGGGAAGGCCGGGAAGGGCGCGGTCGTCACGTCGACAGGCGAAATGCCGGCGCCGTTGCGCCTCACACGGATGCCGGAATTGGTCTGCGTGATCTCGGCGCCGGTCTGCGAAATCACATCGAGCGCGGTCTGCAACAGCTCGGGCCGCGCGCCTTCGAGCACGACGTCGCCGCCGGTCATCGCCACTGCCATCGCATAGGTGCCGGTCTCGATGCGGTCGGGAATGACGCGGACGCGCGCGCCCGACAGTGCCTCGACGCCGTCAATGGTGATGGTTGGCGTGCCAGCGCCGGAAATCCTGGCTCCCATGGCGTTGAGGCATTCGGCGAGGTTGACGATCTCGGGCTCGCAAGCGGCGTTTTCCAGCACCGTCTCGCCCTTGGCGAGCGACGCCGCCATCATCAGCACATGGGTGGCGCCGACCGAAACTTTCGGGAACACGTAGCGGTTGCCGACCAGACGGCCGTTCTTGGTCTTGGCGATGACATAGCCGGTGTCGACGTCGATATCGGCGCCCAGCACCTGCAGGCCTTCCAGGAACAGGTCGACCGGACGGGTGCCGATGGCGCAGCCGCCGGGCAGCGACACCTTGGCTTCTCCCATGCGGGCAAGCAGCGGGCCGATCACCCAGAAGGACGCGCGCATCTTCGAAACCAGCTCGTAAGGGGCTGTCGTGTCGACGATGTTGCGGGCCGAGAAATTGATGGTGCGCGAATAGCCCTCATGCTGCTTTTCGCGGCGGCCATTGACCGAATAGTCGACGCCATGGTTGCCGAGGATGCGGATCAACTGCTCGACATCGGCCAAATGCGGCACGTTTTCCAAGGTCAGCGTGTCGTCGGTGAGCAGCGAGGCGATCATCAGCGGCAGTGCCGCGTTCTTCGCGCCCGAGATCGGGATGCTTCCGGCAAGCTTGTTGCCGCCGACGATTCTGATGCGATCCATGGAAGAGATGTCCCCTCGGCCAATGCCGGTGTTTAATCGGTTGAGTCTGGTCCAGCGGCCGGTCTAGACCATTGCCCGCCCCGGTTCAAGAAACGGGATTTCCCGGGACCCGGCCAAGAATGCCTCATTTGAATTAATCTTTTTGTATTGCCTTCGACGCCTGAAGCCCGTCTGGGCGCCTGTCGGCATCGCCGGTGCGCCGCGAGCGCGACTGCGCCTTGCGCTTCTGCAGATTGGCGCGCAATTGCTCCGCCAGCCGGCTCTTGCGGTCCGCGCCGCCCTTCTTCGGTGCACCGTCCTTGTCCGATGAATTCGTCTTGTCGCTCATGGTCCCGCCTCGGCTAGCGATTAGCCAGCGTCAATCAGGCATAGCCAACATTGTGGCGCCGCCATGTCCTGCAAAGCCGTCCGGAGCCGGCTTCCACACATACTCGCTCTTGGCCTTGCGCTTGCCGGTTCGATATGGCAGAAGCCCCGCCATCGGCGGCTGCGGTAGCTCAGTGGTAGAGCACTCCCTTGGTAAGGGAGAGGTCGAGAGTTCAATCCTCTCTCGCAGCACCAGCCTGTCCCATTACAAAGCCAAGGCCTTGAGCATCACTGCGTCCTACTGCATGCCGGTTGTAGGCGTAAATGTTGTCTTCAAGGGCTCCAATCTCATTTGCAGAAAGATCGTGCCCGGGGTAGGGCAAGGACAGTCATTTTAAACGCTCGAGTTGCTGGGACCTACGTGATGCGGTGTGTCGGATCCGGAAGACCGACAACCGTGACAGTTTGGTATTTCGTTTAATCGTGACTGACTGTTACGACCTCACGCCAGCGTTATCGCAGGCCGCCTGGTATAACTTGGTAAGAACACAGCAAAGCACCGCGCACGCAATGTTCCCTGATTGAATGAGCTGCGGACACGGATCTTCGCTACCGTTGACTTGCGACGCATATCTCCTCGGCGCGGACAGCGTGGCTCAACCTTAATGGTCTACAACTCCAAACGCCCGCCCTGTGCTCTGCAATCTTACTTAATTTCGCCAGAAGATCCGGGCTACGATATAGTCAATCGAGAACACACCAGCACCGCGTGTCAACACCAGAAGCAGCAATGAAGCCCATAGCAGGTGCTCGGCCCAGTTCTCGGGGAAAACGAAGATCTGGATCATCGATACAACACCGAGCAGCATCAGCGCGCCGAGGCGCGAGAACAGCCCCAGGAAGAGCAGCACAGAGCCGGTGATTTCGGCTGTCGTCGCCATAGGCGCTGCGATCGACGGATCGATGAACGGCAGATTGTATTCGTTTGCGAAAAGCTGCAGCGTCACCGGCCAGGACGCCAGCTTTGTCTGAGCTGACTGCCAGAAGACATGCGCGACCGCGATGCGTGCCGCGAGTTGGACTAGCGAGAATGGGATGTGTTCGGGCAGTTTGATCACACGCTTATAGAAACCGAACAGACCGGCCTGGCTTGTCGAGGAATGCTCTGAAATTGCGGTCATGACTTTCTCCATCAGTTTGAGCAGGGAGGCACGGTGATGCGCACGTTTGTGACGAGCCCGTCGGCGAACAGGCGCACGAGCGCGGAAACGAGGTCGAAGTTAGGTTCGAGCGCGTGTGCGCGGCTTGCAGCATGTTCGAGGCCGAGGCCGTGCTTGAGAGAATGGCGGAAGGCGAAGTCTGGGCGGTCGAGAAGAACCAGGCGAACGCTGTTCCCGGCCCGCCACAACGCCACGCGTTCGGGGCGTCTCGTCCAGGTGCAATGCCGGTCGACAGTTGTGCCCTGCTGGTGCGCTGTCCACACAGACAGAATCGACCAGTGTGAAACGATCAGCCTGAGCGATGGCTGTAGCAGTATATCGGGTGAAGGCCCCAGGTCGGTCTTGTCATAGTCCGCAAGGGTGCGGGGTGGCAGCGAAGCGGTATCGAGCGCCTCAGCGATGGCCCATTCGAGCCGAGCCGTTTCGGCGACGATCGGCATGTCGGACAGCGTGTCGATCGTCTTCAGGAAGCGCGGGAGGCCGGCCCCATAGCACGCAAGCCGTGACTCCACCGGAGGATGCCGTCGAATGAACTCGCTTGCCACGAAACGGAAGAAACGTTCGTCGATAAGGCGAACCGTGACGGGAAAGACCGCCATCAGCACTGCCGTGAGCGAGCTGCGCGTATTGTTCTGGTAGATGCGCAGGCGGGCCAACGGATCGGCCTTGCCAGCGGTCAGCATATTCGAGGTGATCATTGGTTCCATGGCGAGCACCGAGCGCGCCATGGTGGTCTGCAGGTGTTCAAGCGGCAGCATGGTATGCTCCCTCCATTGGCGGCAACGGTGTGAGAATGGCTGGTCCGGCCTTGGCGGCGGCGAATGCCGCAAGCACGGGCATGCTGGTCCTCGCGCTTTCGAAGGAAAGCAGGGTGGGCATCGTCCGGGGCTTGGCTGCAGCGGCTTGTCTCGCGGCCTGCTTGCGGTTGAACATGATCGAAGCGGTGAGCATGTCGGCCCACATCGCTTCGCCAAGCAGCACATCGAGAACGGGGACATCGGTGTCCCACTCGATCAAAGTCGGGCGCGGTCCGAGCCGGTCTATGGCATGCTGGTAGAGTGACCAAACGACCGGCGGGACCCGCGAGCCATGGTCATCGATGAGCACGGTGTCTGCTCCGACCTGATTGGTCGCATGGCCGGCAAGATGGATCTCGCCGATGGAATCGGCCGGCAACGCATCGATAAACGCCTTCGCATCATATTGAAGATTGTGTGCCGAAACCTGGACGTTGTTGACATCGAGCAGCAGGCCGCAGCCGGTCCGCGCCACAAGCTCGGCCAGAAATTCCGCTTCGTTCATCGAGGAGTCCGCAAAGGCGACATAGGCGGACAGGTTTTCGATCAGCACCTGCCGCTTCAGCGTGTCCTGGACCGTCGCGACATTGCGCGCCACGATCGCCAGCGCCTCTTCATCATAGCGCAGCGGCAGCAGGTCGTTGAGATAGGCGCCGTCGGCGACGCTCCACGCGAGATGTTCCGAGACTAAATCTGGCTGGAAGCGCTCGCACACCTTGCGCAGCCTTTCCAGATGATCGCAGTCGACCCCTCGCGCGCTGCCCAGCGACAGGCCAACGCCGTGCACCGATAGCGGATAGATCTGGCGCAGCCGTTCCAGCGCCTCGACGCCGGCGCCGTCTCCCATGTAGTTCTCGGCATGCACTTCGAGCCAGCCAGCGGAGGGCCTGCGGGTCAGCATTTCGCTGATGTGAGGAGAGCGAAGACCGATACCCGCGGATGCCGGGATCGTGAGGGGCTGAAATGCACGGGACATCGGTCTGCTCCTTTCCAAGTGGGTTGGGTCGAAGTCTGGGTCGTTCAGGCTTTCGGCTTGTCACTGCCGCCGGCGATCTTTGCGCAACTGCCTGCGGGGACGTAGAGCCACGAATCCGGCTGGTTGTCGGCGGTGGCGGTGCCGGCGCAGGAATGCGTTGCGGTCTGGCAGTCATTCTGGCCCGCCTTGACGACGCCGTAGCACTTCTCGAACGAGAATTTGGGCTGGGCGGCAGGACCACTGTAAGCCGCCGTTGCGGCGAGCGAGGTGGCCGCAGCGAGGGCCGATCCGATAAGGTTCTTTGTATTGATCACGGTCATATCTCCTGGTTGCGTTTCGAGGGAAAGACTGGCCTCGCGGCCTGTCTGCAAGCAGTGTCCCTGATCCGGCGGCCGAGCTGAAATGCTGTCTCGGCATGGATTTGATACGCGGTCACTATGTTGAATCGGCTCAAGCAAAAAAGCCCTCCGGCGGGGAACCGGAGGGCTTGGCGCCCGCATTCGTGAGCGAAGCGAAGCAGGCGCGGCTAGGCGGGAGGGAGGCGCCTAGACGTATCGGTTTTTGCTGTCTACGGCCGAGCAGTCGTCCACAACGTATGATCGGCCAGAAGCCAGTCCTCAGCTCGTTCGCGACCTCTGTCGCGCATGTCGGTTAACTCACCCCAGTCGGTCCATGACCTTGCGAACAGCGCCGAGGCGGCCCGATGCTGGCTGTCGAAGATGGTGTGAATTGGCGCGCACGTCAGCGCACAAGGAATGGCGGCGAGACGGCGATCCACACAAGGCGCCATGAACAATGCGGGCTTGCCGGTGACAATCAGCCGATGGCCGGTTTCAAACGGCTGGACGAGCGGCAAAGCCGAAACGTCGCCATCGCCCCAATAGGTGTCGCCGTCGATCTCGACGGCCGGGAAGAGGAAAGGGATCGTGGCCGCCGCCAGGATCGCGTCAATCGACAATTGATCGCCGGTGAAAGTCTTCACCGCATCGGTGCGGGCATTCGAAGCCAGGATGCTGAGCCTCACCGGGCAGCTTTCCTTGCGGATCTCCGCTATGTCGATCGACTGTTCCAGGATCGATCTCAGCGGATGGGTGGTATCGGCCGTGAACATCGTCGCATGACTGACGCGCCGCCAAAAGTTGGTGAGCGCCGTCCGTGCGCCATGGCGGCGGCCCAGGGACAGGCCGTAGACCAGAACCGCGGCCTCCATGGCGCCTAAGCCGGACGCGGTGATGCTGCCGAAGGAAAGGCCAGGCTCATCCAGCAAGCGGTCGAGCACGCCCCAGACAAAGGCGCCGTGTGCGTCGCTTGCCAGGACAATGTCGACGCGCTGCCGCTCTTCCAAAGACGACATAGCACCAGGAACTAAAGCTTGGTCGGTTTCGACGTGGACATTCATCTCTCTGCCTCCATCCCAATCGCCGGCTAGGGCGTTTGAAGGTAGATTGCCGCGTCATCTTCTGTTGGCGAAATGCCGTTGTGGCATGAAGTCCATAGGCAGATTGCATTGGCGAGTTGAGGGCGGATTGCAGCAAAGTCCAGGTCGGCAAGAAGGAACCGCAGAGGTTAATTTGCTGCCAGTCTTGACGCAGTTGTCGATGGAACGACTGCCTAACCTCAAAGAAGGACTATGCCATGAATATCAAAGCTATCTGCCTCGGCGTTTTTGCACTTTCCGTTTTGAGCAGCGCGGCACTAGCCGGCGCGCTCGACGAACAGGACAACATGCAGCCCTTTTATACCGACGCCAGCATGAAGACGATGAAGCCAAAGGCCGAATTCAAGGCCGCCTGGGCGGCGATGGCCAAGGACAAGAAGAGCGCGATGATGAAGGAATGCCAAGATGCGGCGATGAGCAAGCCATACGCCGAGTTTTGCGCAAACCTGCAGGCGCTTGGCGGCGCCAACTGAGCCTCTAAACGCCACCAATACCCGATCAAAAGATGGCGAGTAGGTTGCTCGCCATCTTCTTTTTGTCGGACAGCGTTTCCAGGTCATGCTCGGTATCCATTGCCTAAGATCATCACTTCCATGACGGGCTGCTATCGACTTTATAGCCGCAGTGCATTGGCGCTGAGACGAGCTTTGCGGCACGGTCCGAATTCACGAGAATCCTCGTTTGCAACTCGGGAGAAAGCGGCATGGACATTCATCACATCCGTTACTTCCTTGCCGTATGCGAGACTAGAAATTTCACGCGCGCCGGTGAAAAGTGCAACGTCACTCAGCCGGCTTTGTCGCGCGCCATCCAGCAACTGGAGGAAGAGGTCGGGGGTCTGCTGTTTCGCCGCGAACGAAACCTGACCCATCTCACCGACCTGGGCGTGCTGCTACGTCCCCGCTTCCAGCAGATCCTCGATGAATTGACCGGTGTGCGACGGGAGGCGTCGCGGTTTCTGTGTCTGGAAAACGCCAACCTCAAGGTCGGCGTCATGTGCACCATCGGCCCGCGCCGCTTCACAGGCCTCCTGGCGGACTTCAACAGGCGCCAGCAGGGCATCCAGCTGCAGCTGGTCGAGGGCGTGCCGGCATCGCTCTCTCAGTTGCTTGAATCGGGAGAGATCGACGTCGCTATTATGGCGTCCAGCGACAGCTTTCCAGATAGGTTCGATGTGACCCCACTCTATCGCGAACGCTTTGTCCTTGCTTTCCCGAACGGCCACCGTCTGGCCCGCAACGATAATGTCACCATCTCCGAACTCGACGGTGAAAATTATCTCAGACGTCTCAACTGTGAATATCGCGATCACCTCGCTGGCCTATGCAACGACCGCGGCGTGAAGCTCAGGATCTCTTACGCCAGCGAGCGCGAGGACTGGATCCAGAACATGGTTTCCGGCGGACTTGGTATCTGCTTCATCCCGGAATTCAGCGCGGTGATCCCGGGCCTGCAGGTCCGCCCTGTCGTTGATCCTGAAGTCTGGCGGGAGGTATCCCTGGTGGTCGTCGCGGGACGCAGGTTTTCTCCAGCGGCATCGGCCTTCGTAAACAGCGTTAAGGCGCATGGCTGGCCGGAAAGTCCCATTGCGCAAGTGATCCGCAGGACTGCAGCTTAAAGCAACGTCGATAAAGTTATGGTGACGTGCGGCTTTATCGCCGCGCGATTGTTCGCGTCGCCGTGATGGTCGGCGATAGTTTTCAGGTATCGATTTGAGAGCCAGTCAGCATTTCTCTTTCCTTGTCGCTCAGGTCACTCTCCTTGTCATGCCCCGCCTCCCGCGTTTGGGCACCGACAAAGGAGAAATACAAGATGGCTACCAAAAAACTCGAGCTTGCACTTGCAATGGGATTGCTTGCCGCAACCGTGGCATCTTCCACCGCGCCGGCCTTCGCCGGTGACTGCCCCGCCGGCCAGGCCGCGACGACCGACATCCAGGAGCACCCCAGCAAGCCGGTTGGTGTTACCGACACGGTTCTCTCGGCAATCGACCTGAGCAGCAAGGGCGAAGCCTGGAAAGGCAACATGTTGCGCCTGCGGAAGCTGGTTGTTCAGCCGGGTGGAGTCGTGCCGTGGCATGAACACAATGTTCGCCCAGCCAACATCCTGATCGTCGAGGGCTCCATCACCGAATATCGCAGCACCTGCAAGGTGGGAATTGAGCATTCGGCCGGCGACGTAACCGCCGAGTTCGGCCAGCTCGCCCATTGGTGGAAGAACAACGGCAAGGTTCAAGCCGTGCTCTACTCGGCCGACCTGCTGCCGCCAGCGATGCACGACGACCACGTTATGTGAATCGCGCCAGCAGCCTTCCTCTAACCGCAATTCAAAGTGTCCTCAGGCGGTCGCCTGAGGACGTCCCACGACGGAGCCTTGCCATGACGACGAGCGAACGCATCGAACCGACGCGATTGGGCATGGCTGCTGCCGACAGTTGGCGCTTCGGCCTGATCGCCGTGATCGCGTTTCTCACGCTTGTCGATCTGTTTGCCACCCAGGCCATCTTGCCATCGCTGGTGATAAAGTTCGGCGTCAGTCGTGCGACCATGGGCTTGGCTGTCAACGCCAGCACGTTCGGCATGGCTCTGGCCGGGATCGCAGTAGCACTTTTCGGGCAGCGACTGGATCGCCGCAACGGCATCTGGATAAGCCTTGCCGTTTTGGCAATCCCAACGACGCTGCTGTCGCAGACCGACAATATTGTCGTCTTCGCTATGCTGCGCGTTGCACAGGGCCTGTGCATGTCGACTGCGTTCACGCTGACGATGGCCTATCTGGCCGAACATTTTTCCGCGCGCCAGACGACCAGTGCACTTGCAGCCTATGTGACCGGCAATGTTGCCAGTAATTTCTTCGGACGGCTGATGTCGGCCGCCGTAGCCGACACATTCGGCATCTCTTCCAATTTCCTGACATTTGCCGCGCTCAATCTGATCGGTGCGGCTCTTGTTTGGTTCACGCTGCAGAACACATCCGCTGCTATGCGAACCGATGTGACAGGCGAGCCTGCCCGCGCAGCCTGGAAAGGCCCGCTGAGTATTCCCGAGCTACGCGCCTGCTTCGTGATCGGCTTTCTCATCTTGTTCGTCTTCATAGGCACTTTCACCTATGTGAATTTCCAGCTCGTCGCGGCACCGTTGTCGCTGTCGCCCATGGCGCTGGGGCTGGTGTATTTCGTCTTTCTGCCCTCCATGCTGACCACGCCGCTGGCCGGCCGTGTCGCTGCGGGCCTCGGCCCAAGGGTCGGCATTGGTGCAACGCTTGCGCTGGCTATACTCGGCCTTCTGCTGTTGCTTTCGACCAGCCTTTCGATCGTTCTCACCGGGATGGCGCTGGTCGCCATTGGCACCTTTCTGGCACAGGCGATAGCGACGGGACACGTCAGCCGGACAGCCTCGCGCGACCGCGCCGCTGCAAGCGGCATCTACCTCGCCTCCTATTATGCGGGCGGGCTCGCCGGCAGCTTCGTCACCGGATTGGTCTACGACCGGACCGGCTGGGCGGCATGCGTGGCGGTGCTCGTTGCTATCCTCGCCGCCGCGATCCTGGTCGCGCGGTTTCTTCAAACGCCAAACAAATAAGACCGACGACCAAAAATCATGATTCAACAAAGGAGACTGACATGACCACCTACCTGAAAACCTTGCTTGCCGGCGCCGCCATGCTTGTCACGGTCGTCGTTCCGGCCGCTGCTTCGGATGGCGTCGTCACGGTTAAGAGCGACTATTCCGTCGCCGAAACCGTGGCCCGCATCAAGAAGGACGTGTTCAAGAAGGGCATCAAGTTCTTTGGCGTGATCGACCAGGGAAGGCTTGGCAACAACGCTGGCAACGACGTCAGGCCGTCGCGGCTGGTGATGTTCGGCAATCCGGCGCTGGGCACGACCTTCATCACGTCCAACCCGGAGGCCGGTCTCGACTGGCCGGTGCGTGTGCTGGTCTATCAGACCTCTGACGGCGCGGTTTACGCCGCCTACAGTGATTTCGAATGGATCGCCAAGCGACATGGCATTACCGATCGCGAGCCACAGTTCAAGATGGCGACCGAAGTCATCCAGTCCGTGACCTCGACGATCAGAAAGAATTGAGCCAGGTCAATGTTGCCAGAGGTCCGGCAGGCCAGGCATGCCGGACATGCTGCTTCACACCACAAGATTACTCGGCGGCGGACAATGCCTTCGCCCGCTCGCCGAACCACTTCTTCTGCGTGGCTTCGCGCACCAGCGCGCCGACCGCGGGCGAATGCCTGCGGCCACGAACTGTGATGAGATTGACCTCCCGCCAGAACTCCGGTTCGGTGACCGGCAGGGCTACCACTCCTGGTGCTTGGCGGTATGCTCGGGCATGAGCCCGGCCGCGATCATCGCGAGCGTCCAATCGTCGCGATCGCTCCAGTAGACGGGGCTGACGGTCACGCCTTGCTCGGCGAGAATGGCGTCCGCATAGCCGGCGAATTCACAGTTATTGCGATGGATGTAGCTTTCATTGCACATGTCTTTGACGCGCACGCAGCTCTGGTTGGCCAGACGATGAGCGAGGTCAACAGCCATCACCATCTTGAAAAGCGCCAGGGAGTGCACCCCATCGTCAGGCGCGTTTGACGGGAGCGCATATATCGCGGCCTCGAGGTCGCCCTCGAGCAGCCGTCGCCGCAAACTGGGCGCGTCGGCATCGCATAGATGAAGCTCAACGCCGGGGTGGTGGGCTCGAACGGCCGAGATTAGCTCGATGATTTCGTCCGGAGCAATCGTGCTCATGATGCCGACCCTCAGCGGCATCTTCTTCAGTGTTGCGGCTTGATCTTACAAGTTGCCGCTACGTCAAACAAGCCAGGGCGCCACTGAAGGCGGCCATCTGACCGTCGGCTATCGAATCCATGTCTCAACGGCATTTCCGCCGCTTTGAGCAGCCCCCCATACTTGGCCCAGAAATCGAAGCCAGCAGCCGTTTACTGGGCCTTCCGGCCGCGGCTCGAACCGAAGGAAACGACGATGCTCAGAGGAAAGACAGCACTCATCACAGGCTCGACCAGCGGCATCGGCCAAGGCATAGCCGAGGCCTTCGCCGCCAAGGGCTGCAACATCGTGCTGAACGGCTTCGGTGATGCCGGTGAGATCGAAGTGCTGCGAGCAAGGCTTGCCGCCGATCATCGGGTGACTGTTCGCTACGACGATGCGGACATGAGCAAGGGCGGCGCGATCACCGCGATGATGGACAAGGCGATCGCCGAATTCGGCGCGGTCGACATCCTCGTCAACAATGCCGGCATCCAGCATGTCGCGCCGATCGACGACTTCCCGATCGAGAAATGGGAGGCGGTCGTGGCGATCGACCTGATGTCGTCCTTCTATACGATCCGGCGCGCGCTGCAGGCGATGAAGGAGCGCAAATGGGGTCGCATCATCAACGTCGCGTCCGCCCACGCCCTTGTCGCCTCGCCATACAAGTCGGCCTATGTCGCCGCCAAGCACGGCGTCGCCGGCCTGACCAAGACTGTGGCGCTGGAAGTCGCCGAGCAGGGCATCACTGTCAATGCGGTTTGTCCCGGATACGTCCTCACTCCGCTGGTCGAGAAGCAGATACCAGACACGGCCAGGGCGCGAGGGATCACGGAACAGCAGGTCATCAAGGACGTGCTTCTGGCCGCACAGCCGACCAAGCAGTTCGTGACCGTGGCCCAGGTTGCGTCGCTCTGCCTGTTCCTGGCCTCGGACGACGCGGCCTCCATCACCGGCGCCATCATGCCGATCGAAGGCGGCTGGACCGCGCATTGAAACCGGCAACGAGGAGCTCGATGACCATGAACAAAATCACCCGAAATCCGTCAGCATCGGAACCCTTGCCGGCGTCGGCCGATGTCGCCGATGGTTCGGCCCAGCGCCAGACTGTGTTGGTGCTGCAGGGGGGCGGCGCGCTTGGAGCCTATCAGGCCGGCGTCTACCAGGCCCTCATTGAAGGCGGGATTGAGCCCGATTGGGTTATAGGCACCTCGATCGGCGCCATCAATGCGGCGCTGATTGCGGGAAATAAGCCGAAGGACCGGCTGCCGAGACTTCGTGAATTCTGGGACGGTGTCAGCCGCAGCAGTCCACTCGACGACTTTTTCCGGATGATGGTTCCAAGCAACATCTTCGCCAATATGGGCACGGTGGTGCGCGGGATACCGGGATTCTTCGAACCGAACCCAAGTGCCATGTTCGGGGTGAACCGGGAAGTCGGTGTGGAGAATGCCGCATACTACACCACGGATCCGCTCAAGAGGACTCTGAATGACCTCATAGACTTCGACTACCTCAGCCGTCGCCATACCCGGCTGACGGTTGGCGCGGTCAACGTCAACACCAGCGAACTCAAATATTTCGACAGCCGCGAGATGATCCTGTCGGCGGAGCATGTCATGGCATCTGGCGCCCTGCCGCCCGCCTTTCCGGCGGTCTGCATAGATGGTGAGCCCTATTGGGATGGTGGCATCTATTCGAACACACCCATCGAGGTCGTGCTGGACGAACGTCCGCGGCGCGACGCGCTGATCTTTGCCGTCAACATGTGGCAGCCTCGTGCCACCGAGCCGAAATCGATCTGGCAGGTCATGGGTCGGCAAAAGGATCTTCAATACGCCAGTCGCGGCCGCAGCCACGTGGCCCGGCAGGAGCAACTGCATCGTCTCAGGCACGTCGTGCGCGAAATGGGAAGGCTTGTCCCCGAGGAGCGGCGCGAGGATCCGATGTTTAGGGAACTCGCATCCTATGGCTGCCCCTCGGTCATGCACCTTGTCCGGCTGCTGTCACCGCGCCTCGACGGCGAAGACCACACCAAGGACATCGACTTCACCCGCTCAGGCATCCGCACGCGCTGGCAGGCCGGATATGAGCATGGCCAGCGCGTGCTCTCGGAAAAGCCATGGGTATGCGACGTCGACATGCTGCAGGGCATCGTCATCCACGAATCGCAAGAGTGAGTTGGCGGGACCGAGGAAAGAGACGGAGACTAGCGATGCAGATCATCACTCCTGGGATGCGGCTGGTTCCGGAAGCGGTGCTCGCCAACGACGCCGCGCTCTTCCGCACGATACCGGAGACGCCATCCCATACGGATAGCACGCTGTATCGCGTCGTCATCGTCGGTGGCGGCGCGGGCGGATTGGAGCTGGCGACGCACCTTGGCCGCAAGTTCGGCAAGCGACGGCTTTCGATTACACTTGTCGACCGCAATCGCACCCATATCTGGAAACCGCTCCTGCACGAGGTGGCGTCCGGCACACTAAGCCCATCGAATGATGCGGTGGAATACATCGCCCATGCCAGTCGTCACCATTATCGATACCGCATCGGTGAAGTGGTCGGCATCGACCGCGCCCAGCGACAGGTCTTTGTCGCGCCAAGCTTCGACGACGATGGCAGGCAAATCATACCCCCACGTGTGCTGGTGTACGACACTCTGGTGCTGGCCGTCGGAAGCGTCAGCAACGATTTCGGCACGCCGGGGGCGGCTCGCCACGCAATCGCGCTTGACACAGCCGACCAGGCTGCCCGGTTCAACAAGCGCCTGATAGACGCATGCCTACGCGCCAATGCGCAATACGAGCAGCTCTCACCCGGCCAGCTCCATTGCGTCATCGTTGGGGCGGGGGCTACCGGCGTCGAATTGGCCGCCGAACTCCACAAGTCGATGCGGGAGATCGCTTCGCACAATCTCGACAACATCGACTTCGAAAGGCTGATCCGCATCACCATCGTCGAGGCGGGGCCACGCATCCTGCCGGTCTTGCCCGAGCATCTGGCACGTGCCTCGGCGCATCTGCTGCGCGACCTCGGTGTCCAGATACGCTGTGGGATCAAGGTCACCGAGGTGACGGAGGACGGCGTCAGGCTTGGCGAGAAGCTGTTCGTGCCGGCGGAGCTGGTCGTCTGGTCCGCCGGAATCAAGGCGCCGGATTTTCTGAAACAACTCGACGGCCTCGAGACAGACCGCATCAACCGGGTGGTCGTGGATGAAACTCTGCAAGCCAGAGGGGACGAAAATGTGTTTGCGATTGGCGATTGCGCAAGTTGTCTCCTCCCTGGTGAGGTTAGTCCCCTGCCGCCACGTGCCCAGACGGCCCATCAGCAGGCGGATCACCTGGTCAAGGTGATTGCCGCGCGTCTGGCTGGACGGGCCGCGCCGGCGTTCCGCTACCGTGATTACGGCTCTCTTGTCTCGCTTGCGGACTACGGCTCGTTTGGTGCCTTGATCGGCGGACTGAAGATCAAAGGCCTGCTTGCCCGGCTGATGTATCGCTCGCTTTACAAGATGCATCTCAAGGCCGTGCACGGGACTTTGAAGACCGTTCTGGATTCGATAGGCGAGATACTCGCGAGGCGCACCAGGTCTCGGGTCAAGCTCCATTGAGCGTGCAGGTGGTCCGATGGAAAAGTATGATGTTGTGATCCTCGGCGGCGGCAATGCCGGCATGGGGGTGACGCTGGCCACACGCGCTGCCGGGCTGTCGGTCGCTATGATAGAGGCGCGCGATCTCGGTGGCACCTGTCCCAATCGCGGCTGCACCCCAAAGAAGGTCCTCGTCGCAGCAGCCCATGCGCTCCATGAAATTGAGCAGGCCGACCAGCACGGCATAGCGGTCGATAGGTCGAGATTGGACTGGCGGGTCCTGATCGAGCGCGAAAAGGATATGATCAGGGACATTCCCTCCCGCCTGTCCGGATTGATGGCCGAGCGCGGCGTCGATGTCATCGTCGGCGAGGCCGTGTTCATCGGCAGCAATACCATCAGCGTCGCCGGTCGCGAGCTTGAACCCAGGAACATCGTCATCGCAACCGGTTCGAAGCCGCGTTCACTGCCAATTCCAGGCGCCGAGCACCTGACCATTTCGGACGATGTCCTGAACGACCCGGTGCCGCCCCGCGCGGTGGTGTTCGTCGGCGGCGGCGTCATTGCCTTCGAACTGGGCCACGTTTATGCGCGCGCCGGCGTCAGGGTCACTATCCTCGAGGCGCTGCCGCAAATGCTCGGCGGTTTCGACCCCGACGCGGTTGACCAGATCCGCGGCGAAAGCGAGCGCATCGGCATGCGCTTGCTAACGCTCGCCCTCGTGAAACGGATCGACCGAGTCGGCGAACGCCTGCGCGTGCTGTTCGCCAACGACAACTCCGAGCATACCATCGAAGCCGATCGCGTCGTCAATTGCGCAGGGCGAATCGCTAACACTGACGGTCTTGATCTCGGCGCGGGGCACGTCGCACACCGTGACGGCCGTATCGAAATCGACGGGTTCCTGCGCTCGCGCTCGAACCCTGCCGTTCATGTCTGCGGGGATGCCGTGTGGAACTCACCCCAGCTTTCGCCGATCGCTACCTATGAGGGCCGGATTGTCGGCCGCAACATCGTCGAGGGCGCGAAGCACCAGCCTGACTACAGCCAGATTCCATCCTCGGTCTACACCGTGCCGGCGGTGGCCAGTGTCGGCCTTACCGAGGCCAAGGCCGCCGAGGGCGGACTGAGAATCAAGGTGCAGGTCAATGACATGCGCGGCTGGCTGTCGGCTAGGACTTATGCCGAGACCGTGGCGTGGTCGAAGATCATCGTTGGGGTTGAGAGCGACCATATCCTCGGCGCCCACGTTGTCGGACATGCCGGCGAGGAGTTGATCCACATCTTTGCACTCGCCATGCGGCACGGCATCACCGCGACCGATCTCGCCGCCAATCTCTACGGTTTCCCGACATTCTCGTCGGACATCAAGAACATGATGTGAGCCAGTCCACGGTGGACATCGCCAGATGCGACCGATCATGACTATCATGCGAAAATGGGTTGTTCGACAGAGCGTCCTCGGTGCTATTCGGCACCGAGAAATGCGGAACTTTGCATATGGCTGCAGTTGAACAAGTCATGACATTCGAACAGGCGGTGCAGGCGGCGATCGATCTCGACGCGCCGCTCAGCGAACGGCTTGCGGTGATCGCTGCGGCAATACGAAGGCTCGACGCCAGCTACGCAGACGCGGCCGACCGCATGGTGATGCGGCTGCAGGACAAGGGGGCAGGCGCCACGGCGCCTAGGCCCGGCGATGCCATGCCGGCCTTTCTGCTCCCTGACGAGGGCGGCAGATTGGTAAGCCTGGCCGGCGTCCTCGCGAATGGGCCGGTGGCGATCACTTTCCTGCGTGGGCATTGGTGCCCCTTCTGCCGGTTGAACGCGATCGGCATCGTCGAGGTGCAGCAGGAGATCGCTGCCATGGGCGGCCAAGTCGTGGCGATCACGCCGGAGCGGCGAAAGTTCTCAGCGGCCCTGAAGAACCGGGTCGGGGCTGAGTTCCCGTTTCTGACCGACATGGACAATGGCTATGCACTTTCGCTCGATCTGGCGATCGGGATCGGCGTGGAAATGCAGCAACTGCTTGGCGCCGGCGGTGACGACTTGCCGAATTACCAGGACAACGCCGCCTGGCTTCTGCCGATCCCCGCCACTTTCATTGTCGGCGCTGATGGCATCATCACAGCGCGTTATGTCGATCCAGACTACCAGCAGCGCATGGAGATCGAGGACCTGGTGTCCGCGCTTGAGCGCGCTCGCTGACTGCGAGAGGCCGACCGAACGTTGACCAGCTCGAGCATCGTCCTGGGCGGGGTGGCGGCGATTTCTGGCATCTGAGTGACCCGCATTACTTTGACGCATCGTTTCCATGCGAAAAAGGCATCGTCTCGCGAACCTTTCATGAATCTACGGCATGGACGTCGGCTGGCAGTAGGCTACACTGTGCAGAACTACGAATTTGGAGTTGCCGTCATGGCTGCCAATGAATTGGTCGTGAAGCTCGAAGAGGCCGTCGAGGCTGCGATCGCGCTTGATGCGCCGCTTAACGAGCGGATGGCGGTGATCGCCAATGCAGTGCGCTCGCTCAGCACCACCTTCGCTGAAGCGGTCGACCGGATGGTGCAGCGCCTGCAGGACCAGCGTGCGGGCGCGATGGCACCGGCGCCCGGCGATGTAATGCCGCCGTTTCTGCTCCCCGACGAGAACGGCAGGCTGGTCGGCTTAGCCGAAATCCTGCAAAAAGGACCCGCCGCGATTTCTTTCCAGCGCGGACACTGGTGCCCTTATTGCCGGTTGAATGCGATCGGCATGGCTGAAGTCGAGAAGGAAATCACTCAATTAGGCGGCCAGTTCGTGGCGATTGTGCCCGAGCGGCGCAAATTCACGACGGCGTTGAAAGAGGAGGCGGCTGCATCCTTTCCCTTCCTCACCGACATGGACAATGGCTATGCGCTGTCGCTGAACCTGGCGATCTGGGTCGGGACGGAAATGGAAACGCTGATCGGGGGGGCCGGCTGGGATGTGCCCACCTATCAGGGCAATGCCGCCTGGTTCCTGCCGATTCCGGCAACCTTCATTGTCGGCACCGACGGCATCATCACAGCGCGCTACCTTGATCCCGACTATCGCCAGCGTATGGAAATTGACGACCTGCTTGCGGCTATCGAGCAGGCTCGCGAACCCCAAAGGTTGACCAGTCGGTTGCGCGCAACAGGTTGAGCAGCGTCGTGGCGACAGGCGCACGCTGCCGGCCCGCTACGCTATAGGCGGCCACGGTTCGGGAAATATGGATATCGCGCAATTTGAGCCTGCGAACATTGGGTGAGCGTGGCGCAGTCATCGAAACAAAGCCTACCCCAGCGTTGGCCTCCAGCAGCGCCAACAGGTCATGGTCCGTTTCGACTTCATGTGCCGCTTCATGCGCAAACCCATTGGCCTTCAAGGAGTGGGACAGGTCTTCGCTCGTTTCCCAATCAACCCGGCTCAGTATCGGCTCACCAACCAGTTGACTCAGCGCGACATCGGCTTCGTTGCGTCTGCCGAGCGGGTGCTCTGAATTGACCACCAACTCGATCTCCTCATCGAACAACGGCCACGTGTCGATCCTGTCCCAGGCCTGCCCGAGCGGGCCGGCGATCGCCAGCTCGGCGTCGCCATTTTTGAGCGCCTCGACCACGATCGTCGGAGCGCCGCGGCTGATCTTGAGGTGAACACCTGGGTAGGCACGAAAGAGCTCGCTAAATGGCGATATCATCAGCGCTATGTTGATGCTGTTGGAGATCGCAACGTTAAGTGGCGCAACATCGCTGCTTTTTACAGCTTTGGCGAGTGACTTCGCAGAACTCGCCGCGTCGTAGCATTGCTGCAGGAATGGCAGCATGCGGCGACCGAGCTCGGTCAGATGCGAATGCTGACGCTCACGTCGGATGAGCTCGCCACCAAGCTCATCTTCCAGATTCTTGATGGCGCGGGTCAACGCCGGTTGCGTAACGTTGCACTCTTCGGCTGCCCTGGTGAAATTCAATGTGCTGGACAGGGCCAGAAAATAGCGGACCTGCTGCATTTCCATGAAACTTCGCCCCCTCAGCGAAATCCGATTCGTCAGCAATAGCTAATTTGCGCCTATGCTAACGCAACAAGAGGCCGAGGCAAAGGCAGGAGCACGTTTCCTCGGATGTTGGCCGATTTCGACTTATTGATTGAGATCATTTAGATGCTCGCCACAATGTTACAAAGTTCCTTGCAAGTTATTGATTTCATTGGCATGAATCAGAGTTCAATCCTCTCTCGCAGCACCAGCCTGTCCCATTGAAACTGCTACGCCTTCATCTCGTCGCCATGGCATCATCGAGATGCGATGTGCCAATATCGGCATTGGCCCTGGTTGCCCGCTCACGGTCCAAGGCGGCGGCGATTCCCACGGCAGTTGTCTTTCGCGTTGGAGCCCGTCATGACCATACTCACACGCCGCGGGCTTTTGAAAACTGCGGCGATTGCCGGAGCGAGTGGGGTCGGGCTCTCCACTATAGGAAAGTTTGCCGGCTGGGCCGCTGTCAAGCCCGAGCCGGTGACGCTGCAGACAACCAGGATCCAGGCGAAACTGATGGATGTCGGCCAGACCAGGGATGTGCTGACTTATGGCAACGCAGGGATGCCTCCAGTGCTCAGGATGAAAAAAGGCGAGCCCTTCGCCGCGCGCCTCGTCAACGCCATCGACGACCCGACGACGATCCACTGGCACGGCATTCGCGTCCCAAACAAGATGGATGGCGTCCCATTTCTGGTCCAGCCCTATGTCTATACCGGCGATCATTTCGATTACGCCTTCACCCCGCCCGACGCCGGCACGTTCTGGTATCATCCGCATTGCAATACGCTGACCCAGATGGGCCACGGCCTGACAGGCGTGATCGTGGTCGAGAATCCGGGCGATCCCAAATTCGATTCCGAGGTCGTGATAAATCTGCGCGACTGGCGGCTCGGCGACGACGGTCAGTTCATCGACCAGTTCCGGCCGCGCGATGCCGCGAAAACCGGCACCTACGGCACGGTGCGCACCGCCAATTGGCAGGATCAGCCGCAGTATGACGCGCCGGCGGGAGGGCTGGTGCGGCTCAGGGCCGCCATCACCGACGTCACGCGGATCTATGCCTTTCGTGTCGAGGGCGCCGAGGCGGCAGTCATTGCGCTTGACGGCAATCCCGTGCCGCAGCGCTTTGCACCCGATGCCTTGCTGCTTGGACCTGGCCAGCGCATCGAACTCGCCATACGCATGCCCGACGAAGAAGGGGCAATCGTGAGCCTGCGGGACGTCAGGGGCACCAGGCCCAAAGTGCTGGCGACATTGCATGCGGTTGGAAGCTCTCTCAAACGGGACCTTCGCGACCTTGCACCCCTGGAGGTCAATCCGGTGCAAGAGGTGGACCTCACCGCGGCCAGGCATATTTCACTGGCGCTCAGCGCCACGGCGGAAAACATCCCGAGCGACAGCATCTGCGGTTCGCTCGGCTACAGCTTCTGGGCCATCAACAAGGTGCCGTGGTCAGGCGATACGCCGGATCCAACCGCGCCATTGGCCGAATTGAAGCTTGGCGGAAGCTATGTCATCGACATGGAAAACCTGACGCCGCAATCCCATCCGATGCATTTGCATGGCATGAGCTTCAAGGTGCTGTCGTCCTCGACGCGTCAGGTTCAGCCGATGATTTCCGACACCTATCTTATCCAGCCCAACGAGAAGGTTCAGCTCGGTTTCGTGGCCGACAATCCCGGCGACTGGCTGCTGCACTGCCATATCATCGAGCACCAGAAATCGGGAATGACGAGCTATTTCAGAGTGGTTTGAAGCCTCGCCCGGCCAGCAGCATTGGCTTCAAGGACTCAAGGGGTTGGATGAGACGAGCTGTTTGGGCATTGCATTGATCGGTGAGAAGTTGTCGCTGCCAGCCGGTTTTGTTGGCAAACGGGGACCATTCCCTGCTATTGCCGCCTGCAAATCAAAAAGCATGGACGCCTGCGCATGACCAATGTCGCCCTGACGGGACTTGCCCGCGATCTCGCCAAGCGCGCCAGTGAAGGCCGCCCGGTGCGCATCGGCGTCATCGGCTCGGGCGAAATGGGCACCGATCTGGTGACGCAAGGCATGCTGATGCCGGGCATTTCGATCTCGGCCATTTCGACGCGGCGACCGCACACTGCTCGCGAGGCAATTCGCATCGCCTATGGCGACGAGGCGATGGCCGTCGAAGCGGACGCCGCTTCGAAAGTCACCGAGGCGATCGAGAGCGGCAAGATCGCCATCACCTCGAACGAGATGCTGGTCACCAATCCGCTGATCGACGTCGTCATCGACGCTACGGGAAAACCTGGCGTCGCCGCCGATTTCGACCTGAAGGCGATGGAGCACGGCAAGCATCTGGTGATGATGAATGTCGAGGCCGACGTCACCATCGGCTGCTATCTGAAGCAGCAGGCCGACCGGCTCGGTGTCGTCTATTCGGTCGGCGCCGGCGACGAGCCGTCGAGCTGCATGGAATTGATCGAGTTCGCCTCGGCACTCGGCTACACCATCGTCTCGGCCGGCAAGGGCAAGAACAATCCGCTCAACCACAATGCTGTGCCCGACGATTATCGAGAGGAAGCGCTGCGTCGCAACATGAACCCGCGCATGCTGGTCGAGTTCGTCGACGGCTCGAAAACCATGGTCGAAATGTGCGCCATCGCCAACGCCACCGGGCTGGTGCCTGATATTGCCGGCATGCATGGGCCCAAGGCCGACCGCGATGAACTGGCCAAGGTGCTCATCCCGCGCGCCGATGGCGGCATCCTGTCCAGGAAAGGCGTCGTCGACTATACGATCGGCAAGGGCGTGGCGCCCGGGGTGTTCGTCATCGTCGAGGCGACGCATCCGCGCATCATCGAGCGCATGGATGATCTCCATATCGGCCACGGTCCCTACTACAGCTTCTTCCGGCCCTATCATCTGACCTCGCTGGAAGTGCCGCTGACCGCCGCGCGTATCGCGCTCTACGGCAAGGCGGACATGGTGCCGCTGCCGAAGCCGGTCGCGGAAGTCTGCGCGGTGGCCAAGCGCGACCTCGCCGCCGGAGAGACTTTCGACGCCATCGGCGAGACCTGCTACCGCTCCTGGACCATGACCGTCGAAGAAGCCCGCGCCAATCGCGCTGTACCGGTTGGTCTGCTCGAAGGCGGCAAGGTGCTGAAACCGGTCAGCAAGGGCGATCTGCTGACGGCGGATAATGCCGCGCCCGACAGGACGACCAGGTTGTTCGCCTTGCGCCGGCTGCAGGATGAGATGCTGTACGGGGGCTGAATCCTCCCGTTATCTGGCAAGCGGCAACCCACGGTTTCGTCATCCAGGGTCTGCGCTTCGTCGCTTCGCTCCTTGCTTCGCTTGGGACGACTTTGGGGAGCTACCGCTGAGGCTTCCATTCTGTCAAAATCGTCGCGTCGAGGAACCAGATGAATCTCCACGTCAGAAACCCACGCGCCCACGAAATTGGCGAGACGGCTTGCAGAGAGGCGCCAAATTCGATGACAAAGGCGGTAATTCAAGCGTTGGAATCTGAATTGCAACGCGAGATCAACCGCATACCACTCGCCGAACGGTTCTCTCATATCGCCGACGATTTGAAGGCCAAAGCGGGTATGCAAGGTCGACGTATGAACAAGGACGAGGTTGACGAAATGTGGGGACACACCTGACTTTCGCGGGCCTCCCTTCTTCTTACTTCCCCAGTTCGATCGACCTCAGCCGCGCCGCCTCGACAGCTTCCGTCACCAGATCTGTCAGCCGCTCCTCGCCCATCAGCACCGCAAGTGCTGCGGCCGTCGTGCCGTTGGGGCTGGTCACCTGTTGGCGCAGCACGCCCGGTTCCTCACCGCTTTCGGCGGCGAGCGAGGCGGCGCCATGGACCGTCTGCATGGCCAGGAGCTTGGCGGTTGCCGCCGGCAGCCCGGCTTTTTCGGCGGCCACGGTCAGTGCTTCAATGAAATGGAAGACGTAGGCCGGGCCGGATCCGGACACGGCCGTCACGGCATCCATCAGGCTCTCGTCGTCGATGTCGGCCACCGCGCCGCTCGCCGAAAGCAGGTCGGCGACGAAACGCTTGGTATCGTCGGCAACAAGCCTGTTGGAAAACACCACCATCATGCCCTTGCCGATCGCCGCCGGCGTGTTGGGCATGCACCGCATGATCGGCGCGCGATTGCCCAATATGTCCTCGAAAGTGGCGACCGGGGTTCCGGCGGCGATGCTGACGAAGGTGGTGCGGCCGTCGCCGAAGCGCTTGTAGGCGGCGGTCACGTCGCGGATCACCTGGGGTTTCACGGCAATGACGACAAGCGCCGGCACCGCATCGGCCGGAATGCCGCCGGCATCCGCCGCCGCGCCACAGCCGAGCGCTTCGGCGCGCTTGCGCAATTCGGCATTGGGTTCGACCACGAAAATCGCCGCCGGTGCCAGCTTGCCGGATTTCAGCCAGCCAGACAGCATGGCGTAGCCCATATTGCCGCAGCCGGCGAGAACAAGCTTGATCGTCATGGAACCCTCCGCTGGAGCATTTTGCAGCCAAGTGGTTACACTTGGCATCGCACAAATGCGGCTAAAACAAACAGCTAGAGTGGGGTGCATGGTTCAATTCGAATGCATCCCGCTCTAGAGAATGATCCCGGAAACCGGATCCGGTTCCTGAAAGGAGCGGCTCTCCATAGACGCTCGCGACGATGCGGGAAAGCCCTTCGATTGGGGCGAATCAGGACTGGTGACGAACCGCGAGCGGCCGCAGCGACACTTGCCTGAGCCCCAGCACGCCAAAGACGAAAAACATCCAGACCGGATCGGCGCGGTGGAAGAAGAAGCTTTCGAGGAAGGCGTTCAACGCGGTGAACAGCACAACCATCATGAAGAAGTCGCCGAGATAGATATTCTCCTTGCGCAGGGGAATGCGCATGTAGTCGCGCAGGGGCGCGATGAGGAACGTGTAGACCGCCACGCACAGCGCCGGAATGCCCATCAGCACGGCGATATCGAGATAACCATTATGGCCGTGCACGATGGTTCTGATATCCCAGGGCCGGTCGAAGGGCTGGTCCTGGTTCAGGAGCAGCGGCGTGCCCCAGAAGCTCTCATAGCCATAACCGGTCCATGGCCGCTTCGCCAGCATGTCGCCGGCGAACTCCCACAGCGTCGTGCGTCCGGTAAAGGTCATGTCCGGGAAATAGATCGACGCCAGATATTTCACGGGCGGCAGGAAGACGATGCCAAGCGTGCCCACCGCCGTGGCGATGATCGCCAGACCAAACAGGATCGGTGTGCCGAGCCGCATGCCGATGAGGCTCGGCAACACGACGATCAAGATCGAGAACGGGACCAGTCCGGCGGTCGTTTTGGACCCCGTGTGGAACATGAAGAACATCGCCGCGCAAAAGATTGCCGCACCCCACAGCCGTTGCCCGCGCCGGTAGAGATACAGGCCGGCGAAGCTGAAGCAGGCCATAACAGGCCCTGCGATGTTCTTGTGGGTGAAGACGCCGCGCCACAGGCCGGCATGTTCGGGCTCCTGCGAATCGGCTGTGTGCAAGGCTTCATGCGGAAAGACGATGAGCCCGATGTAGGAGAGCCCCATGACGACGACGATGGTGAAGATGATGACTTTCGAGAAGGCGTCGGCGTCGCGCGGAAGCACCAGGATCGTCGCCATCGTCAAGATGCCGATCAGCGTGAAGAAGGCGGCGCGCATCGCCGACGCCGGGTCGGTCGCCATCACCACCGAAAGCATGAAGAAACCCAGCATCAACAGCCAGGACGGGCTGAGCAGCGAACGCACCACGCGTGGGTCCGCGAACGCCATCAGCGAGAAGATCGAGATCGCGCCAAGCGAGCCGAAGCCGAGCTGGTTGACGATGTCGCCGCCATCGCCGGTCAATTCGGCGCCAGCCGGCTGGAAAGGCCGGAACGATACCAGGATGACGGTGAACAGCAGCGCGGCGATCGCCGTGGCCACGCCGTCACGCGTGAAGGCAGCGCTGAGCGGCGCGCGCTCAGTTCTTCTCAGGCTGCCGGTATTGCTCATTGGCGTATCCGAATTCGGCAAGCACGCGGCCGAGCGCCACATGGACGGGATAAAAGGCTATCGCCAACGATCCCGTCCGCGCCAGCTTGATCGCGCCGCGAAACGGCGAGGCGGCAAGCAGCGCCAGGCTCTTCAGGAAGACCTTGGTGCCGGCGAAGGGCGTGCCGGCCCGCTTCTTCTTCTCGACCAGTGTCGAGATGACGCCGTTGCGCAGGCTGCGGGCACGGATCCAGTCGGCCTCGACGCGCCGGGCGGGAACGGTCTCATGCACTTTCGCCTCGGCGCACCAGCCGAGCACGAAACCCCTTTGCGCGGCACGGCTGAGGAAATCGGAATCGCCGCCGCCCATGAAGTTGAACTTCAGGTCGAGGAAGGGCGGGCCCATGGCGGTGAGCACGTTGCGGCCCACCAGGAGATTGCCCGACGAATAGAGCGCGGGCACACGCCCGGTCTCGCGGTAGGGAGGCGCAAAGACCGGGTGCATAGCCCATCTCGCATGGGCCGCCTCGGCAAATTCAGGCACTTGCGGGCCGCCGACAATGTCGGCGCCGAGCGTCTCGGCCGCCTTGCACATGCGCTCCAGCCACTGCGGGTCGGCGATCTCGTCGTCGTCGATGATCAGGAGGTGCCTGAAAGCAGGAAAATGCAGGATCGCCGTCTGCCAGCCGGCATTGTAGGCGCTGCAATTGCCACGCTCATGCGCCACGATCACCATGCCTGATATCTCGCCGCGCTCGAACAGCGGCAGCGCCGCCTTGGCGCCCGCGCGGGCCTCGGCCTCGTTTTCCATGACGATCACGGCGAAGCGTCTGCCGGTTTCCTGGGCCTTGAGCGATGCCAGCGTCGCCAGCAACTGCTGCGGCCGTTTGAACGTCGGCAGTGTGACGACGGCCTCGACGGCCTCCGCGGCAAGTTTCGGAGACCGCCCCGCGATCGATACCGAACCGTCCGATGGCGAAGGGATCATCCGTGTCCAGCCCAGAAGGTGAGTTTGGCCCTCGATAGCATCGCGATGATAACGTTTCGTTAATCACCTTTCGTGGACGGGCAGGCAAAACCTGTGGTCTTCAACCCTCGATTGTTGCCGTTTAATCAACGCTTCACCCCGCTTTGCTAGCTGCATCGGACAGGATAGGTGAGATGCATCTGCTGTTCGCCACATCGATCGTGCCCGACGGTGCTCTTGCCTCGGGCTATGAGATCGCCAACGCGGCGATCATCGCTGCTTTGCGGCGCGCCGGCGCGCGCGTCACCGTGATCGGCTTCATTTGGCCGGGCAAGCCGGCGAGCGATCCGCAAAACACCATCATGCTGGGCGCCGTCGATGTCCGCACCGAAAGTGCATCGTCGCTGCAAAAGCTCGCCTGGGTTGCAAGGGCGATGCTTTCCGGCCTCACTTTCGCGTCGGTCAAGTTGCGCGTCGTTTCCGACAGCGAGGTCCGCGCCGCCATGGAGCGCGCCGGCCCCTTCGACGGCTATATCCTGAATTCGGTGCAATTCGCCGGCGCCTTCGAAAGGCTCTTCGACGACCGGCCGTCGATCTTCGTCGCCCACAATGTCGAACACCGTTCAGCGCGGGAGAACGCCGCGGCCGCCGGCGGTCTTTTCCAGCGCCTGCTGTTTCGCCGCGAGGCCAAGCTGCTCGAGGCGGTGGAAGAACGGCTTTGCCGCCGGGCGCGCTTTGTCTTCACCCTAGCCGAGGACGATCGCGCGGCACTCGGCGTCGCTTCCGACGACCGCTCGGCGGTGCTACCGCTGGTGACATGCAGTGAGGCGCCGAAGCAGAGGAAATCGCGCCGCATCGACTGCGACGCGGCGCTGATCGGCACCTGGACCTGGCAGCCCAATCGCATCGGCCTCGACTGGTTCCTGCAGAAGGTAGTGCCGCATCTCAAGCCCGATTTTCGGATCAGGATCGCGGGCAATATGCCCTCGGGCGTCGGCTCGAAGCATCCGGGCGTCGAATTCGTCGGACGTGTGCCGGACGCGCGGGCTTTCGTGCGCGCCGCCGCCGTCATCCCGCTGATCAGCACGGCCGGCAGCGGCGTCCAGCTCAAGACCATCGAGACCTTCGAGCTCGGCCTGCCTTCCGTCGCCACAAGCCATTCGCTGCGCGGCATCGACCACCGTCCGGACAATTGCGTCGTCACCGATGATCCGCTTGCCTTTGCCGCCGCGCTCGAAGCCGCGGCCGCCAATGTCAGGGATGTCGATGGCAGCGCCTTCCATCGCCGGCAGGTGAAAGCGCTCGATGCCGCGATCAGGCTTGGCCTGGAGAAGCTCAACCCCGTCAGGCAGGAGGCGTTTGCGTGAACATGCATTCTGCCCATGCCGCCTTTGGGGTCGACAGTTTGAAGACGATCCTGGGCATTCCGGTCCTCGCCATCCGTTGGGACGACGCGATCGCCCTGCTGACCCGGTTGATCGCGGAGCGGCGCTTCACCAAGGTAAGCTTTCTCAACGCCCACAACGCCAACATCGCCAGTGTGGATCCGGTCTTTGCCGAAGCGCTCGACGATTTTCTGATCCTGCCCGATGGCGTCGGCGTCGACATGGCGGCGAAACTGCTCTACGGCGCGCCGTTTCCCGACAATCTCAATGGCACCGATTTCGTCCCGGCCTTCCTGCAGGCATCCACCAGACCGCTCACCGTGGGGCTGCTCGGCGCAACGCGCGTCAATGCCGAGGCTGCATCGACAAAACTGGCCGCGCTTGCGCTGCAGCACAGGTTTGTCGTCATTCACGACGGCTATTTCCCGCCGACAGAAGAGCCGGCAATCATCGATCGGATCGCCCGATTGCATCCGGACGTGCTGCTCGTCGCCATGGGCGTGCCGCGCCAGGAGTTGTGGATCGCCCGCCACATCGATGCGCGTCACTGCACATTGCCGATCGCCGTCGGCGCTCTGCTCGATTTCCTCAGCGGCACGGTGCCGCGGGCGCCGCTATGGATGCGCCGGCTCAGGCTCGAATGGCTGTTCCGGCTGTGGATCGAGCCGGGTCGTCTCTGGCGCCGCTACGTGGTCGGCAATCCTGTGTTCCTGTTGCGTGTCCTGCGTCAGAAACTGTTCGGCAAGCCTGAACCTGCCGGAGCAACCCCCGGAGCAGGCCATTGAACAGCAGGTTCGTGCCCAGCGCCGACATCGAACTCGATCTCCTTCGCCGGACACCGACGGCGGCGGTCGTGACGGCCAGCTACGCGCCGGACTTCGAACGTTGCCGCCTGTTGTGCGAAACCCTCGACCGCCACGTCTCCGGCGTGGCGCATCACTACATCCTCGTCGAGCATCGCGACATGGCGCTGTTTCGCCGGCTGGAGAACAGCCGCCGCACCATTGTCGACGAGCGCGACCTCCTGCCGCGCTGGCTGCGCGCGTTCGATGATCCTCTCAGCCTGTTTCGCCGGCGCATCTGGCTCAGCTTGAAGACCATGCCGCTGCGCGGCTGGCATGTGCAGCAGCTTCGCCGCATCGCCATAGCAGCGCATGCGCGCGAGGACGTGCTGATCTTCTGCGATTCCGACGTGGCCTTCCTTAGGCCTTTCGACACAAACGCCTTCTGGCGCGATGGCAAGGTGCGCCTGTTCCGCCGCGACGAGGTGCTGTCCAGCGAAGGTCATGAGCAGCACCGGATCTGGTCGCGCAATGCCGGTCTGGCGCTCGGCATCGACACATCTTCGACCCACGATTACATTTCGACGCTCATTGCCTGGCGCCGCGAAACCGTGACGGCCATGTGCGCCCGGATCGAGAAGGTCCACGGCCGTAACTGGGTCGAGGTCGTCGGCGCGGCGCGCAAATTCTCCGAATGCATGATCTACGGCCGCTATGTCGACGACGTGCTGGACGGCGCCGGCCATTTCCACGGCTCGGAAGAGTTCTGCCGCGTCCACTGGACGGGTGAGGCGCTGTCGGATGGCGAGTTCCGCCGCTTCGTCGCCGCCATGGCGCCGGAACAGGTGGCCATCGGCATGCAGTCTTTCATCGGCACCGATATCGGCCGCATCCGCCGCCTGATCGGGCTTGAATAGTCCCGGGGGTCAATCGCTCTGAACGACCCAATTCCACCCGTTGCTGACGTTCTCCCGTTCAAAGAATCCGCTCTAGAAATCGATCAGATCCGTTGATGATCAGTTATCCAGTCTCTGTTTGGCCAATTCGATTTGATGGACGCTTCGTGGATGTCTTTTGCGCCGCCATATGTTGAGAGATATAACAAGCGCAAGATATCCGAATAGTGCAAGCAGACCCCACAGAGCGCCAAGCATGCCTATCGAGATAGTTAACACAAATCCAACCGTGGCCACGGTGTAATATAGGATCGAAGCCCAGACATATTTCTCCATTTGAGAGCTGCTCATCTATCAGTCCTAGGTTGTATCAGTCGTAGGTTGCCGGGTTTGGAACCATTTGAAATATGGGCCTCTCAACTCTTCGCCTAAACCGCCTTCGCCGGTCTGCGCATCGCCGAATAGGTCAGCAGCGCTGATGCGAGATAGAGCAGCAGGAAGACGATGTTGAGCGACAGCACCAGATTGGGCGTGTCGGCAATCGTGGTCAGCACATAGGTCAAAAGCACCGCCTTCAGCCCGGCAAGCAGGCCGAGGTTGAGCGCCCTTACCGCCGTCTGGCCGCGCGCGAACAGAAGCTCGGCCTGGTATTCGACCAGGTTGCGCAGTCCCGGCACGCAGATCGCCAGCGCCACCAGGGGGGCGGCCTCCGCGACATTCCTGCCCAGCGCGTTGGGGAAGAAATGCAGCACGATGCCGAGCGCCGCCAGCGCCAGCGTCGAGACAAGGAAAACACCGCCTTCGATGCCGCTCTTGACCGCGAGGCGCGACAAGAGTTCCGGCGCCCGCATCATGCGCTGCACCAGCATCATCGAGAAGGTGCGGATCGGGATCGCGGTCAGGTCGACCAGCCGCATGATGATGGCGTAGATGCCGGCGAGATGCGGCCCGCCGATCGCCAGCACGAGCAGCTTGTCGAATTCCATCTGCAGGTAGAACAGCACCTCGGCGCCGGCCACATAGATGGAATCGGCGAGCCGCCTGAGATAGAGTTCCAACCTGAGACGCAGCCTCTGGCGCGGATAGAAGAATCCGAAAGCGATGAGCAGCGAGGCGGCATTGGCACCGATATAATACCAGGACCAGACTCCTATGGTCCGCTGCGCCGCGAGCATGAACAGCACGGCGCCGACCGCTCGCAGGGCTGTCGCCAGGATCGTCAGCAAGGCGGCACGGCCGAATTTGCCGAGGCCGTTGTTGACGATCAGCGCCACTTCGACCGGTCGCCACAGAAGTGCTTCGGCAAACACGATCGCCGCGAAGACCGATAGCGGCACGGTGCCGGCAAAGAAGATCAGATAGACGCCCCAGGAGGCTGCGGCCAGCAGCGGCAGCGATACGACGCCAAGCAGTAGGAAGCCGGCGGTGAAGGTGCCGATCAGATTGGGGCGAATGGTGGCGGTGCGATAGAGCGCCGAGATGAAGCCGAAGGCCAGGATGCGCGACAGCATCACGCCGGCGGCCGATGCGGTGGCGAACATGCCGAACTCGGCGATGGACAGCGTGTTGGCCAGCGCGATGAAATAGGCCAGCGAAAACACCAGCCGCCCGCCCGCGCCGCTGATCGCCGAGAGATAGTCGCGAACCAGCCCCCGTCGTTCGGCCACAAAAGCGCCGATCCGGGCGAGGGGCCGCCTTTGGGGTATGTCACTGGTCTCGGTCATGCGTCGCAAAAGCATAGATTGCAAAGCTTAACGTGCCGTTCGGCAGCCTCTGGGTGTGTCAAGAATGTGCACAACCCATGCGAGAAATTTCATCCTCTGCCCTTCGAAATTAACCTTTTGTTTCCTATGCCTGTTTAGCGTGGCTTAACGATTTACAGCCGCTCCCAAGCCGCCAAGGGCAAGCTCAAGGACAATGGTCGACAGGGAAAACCGTGAGGACTGGAGGCGCGAGCGCTCTCTGCTGGCGCTCGGCCGGGCCGTGCGCGGCGAGGACGACGCTTCACTGGTTTCGATCGGCGATCGTGCCGACCCGTCATGGCGTGAGGATGCCGCGACACGCCATCAACTCGCCCGCTCGCGCCGCGAGGCGCGATTGAACCCTTTGCTGGCCGCTGACACGACACAATTCGAGGCCGATACCGTTTCGGCCGCCGAGACGCAGCATGACGCCGACGAGGCTGCCGGAGGCGGCTACACGCAAGCCCGGCAGCCGGAAGAGCCGGACACCGCAGCTGTTTCCGAGGCTCGCCGTTCCCCAACTGCATCCGAACCTCGATATGTGGGTGAAGAGCAACGGCCTTCACACGACGAAGCCTTCAGGGGCGGTTATACGCAAGCCCGGTGGCAGCCGGAACGGTCGGCCGCCACAGGTGTTTCCGAGGCCCGCCGTCCGCCTGCCGCATCCGAGCCCCGATACGCGGGTAGAGAGCAGCGGCCTTTGCGCGACGATGCCGACACACAGGAATGGAAGCCGCTGATCGATCCGATGCAGGTCGTGCGCGGTATCGCCAGGTCAAAGATGCTGATCGTCGCCACGACGGTACTGGGCACCGCGCTGGGCGTCGCGATCGCGCTGTCGACGCCGAAAAAATACGAAGCCACCACTGAGCTGATCGTCGACCCTCGCGACCTGAAGCTCACCGATCGCGATCTCACCCAAAGCGTGGTGGCATCCGACGCGACGCTGGCCATCGTCGAAAACCAGGTCCGCGTGCTCACCTCCGGCACCGTCCTCAACAAGGTCGTCGACAAGCTCAATCTCGTCAACGATCCGGAGTTCAACGGACAGGGTTCGGGCGGCCTGGGCGTCATGCCGCTCATCCGCTCGATCCTGTCGCGCAGCGATGGGCCGGGCGCCGATGAAGGCCGACGCCGGGCGCTTGCGGTCAGCAATCTGGCCGAAAGCCTTTCGGTCGAGCGCGGCGGCAAGACCTTCGTCATCTCCGTCAGCGCCACCACGCAAAATGGCGAGAAGTCGGCGCTCATCGCCAACACGATGACGGATGTCTTCTTGCAGACCTTCGGCCAGATCCAGTCCGACACCGCAGGCCGCGCAACCGACGAGCTGACGGCCAGGCTCGATGAATTGCGCAAGGGCGTCGAAGTGGCCGAGCGCAAGGTCGAGGATTTCAGGGCGACGCACGATCTGGTCGACGCGCAAGGCCATTTGATCAGCGACGACGAGATGCTCAAGCTCAACGAGCAGCTCTCCATCGCCCGCGCCCGCACGCTGGAGCTCAATGCCCGTGCGGCGTCGGCGCGTTCGATCGACGTGAACTCGGTTCTGAGCGGCACCTTGCCCGAGGAGATCAACTCCAACACGATGAGCGAACTGCGCTCGCAATATGCGACGCTCAAGCAGGAGGCCGATCGCGCCGCGATCCGGCTCGGGCCGCGCCACCCCGAGCTCCAGGCGCTCAATGCCCAGCTTGCCGGGTCGCGCGACCGCATCGCCGCCGAACTGCGCCGCATCGCTTCCTCGCTGCAGGTCGACCTGAAGCGCGCTGTGCAGCTCGAGCAGGATCTCGCCTCCCGCCTGGCGCAACTGAAGGTCCGCAGCGGCGACGTCAACAGCGACCTGGTCAGCTTGCGCGAACTGGAGCGCGAAGCCGCCGCCAAGCGCTCCGTCTATGAGCAATATCTTCTGCGCGCCAAGGAAACCGGCGAGCAGAAGGACATCAACACCGCCAACATCAACGTGATCTCCAAGGCCTTTGCTCCGCTCGAACCGAACGGCCCCTCGCGCGCCGTGATGGTGCTGGCTGGGTTACTGGGAGGGCTTGCCTCCGGCATCGGTCTTGGCGCCATGCGCGGCGCCTATGAGAGCCTGCGCGAAACCGCCAATTCGCGCTCGCGCCGCAGGACCGATGAGCGCCCAACACCTTTCGAAGACAGGGCATACCGGGCGCCGCCGCCGGTTCCGCCGGTCGAGGCCGCTGGCACGCAACGTTCGGGCCTGGTCGGCGCTCTGCTGTCGGCGGTGCGCAAGATTCTGCCCGGCAAGGCGGCAGGCGAAGAAAAGGCATCAAGCGAAAAGCCTGCACGTTCCAGTGATCCCATCCCACCCGCTATCGCCGAGAGCGAGAAGCCAATGGAGGAACATCCCGTCTATCCGTCGCCATACTATCCGTCTGAGCAGACCGCGTCCGCGGGTTACCCGCAGCAACAGCCCCAGCAGGGCGCCTATGCTCCGCATCCGCAGCCGCCGCTACCCCATCAGATGATGCCGCCGCAGCAGGCCGTCTATCCGGCCCCGCCCATGCAGCCCTCTGCGCAACCGCCGATGGGCTATCCCTGGCAGATGCAGCCGCCACCGGCTGGCTACTATCCCTATCCGCCGGCCATGATGCCTTATCCGGGGCAGGTGCCTTATCCGCAGCAGCCCGCGCCGCCAGCCTATCCTCAGGCCCCGCTGGAGGAGACCCGTCACGCTTCGGACGCCGATGAACAGCAAAGCTCGGTCGACGAAATCCGCGCCAGCCTGCGTGAATTCCGCGAAGCGGTTCGCGAACTCACCGAGAACCGCTCGCGCCGCCGCTATTTCTGAACCCCGAATAAACACCGCCGGTTTCGAGTTAGCGGCATCGGACGGCGCTTTGGCGGGATTGCCCGGTCGATTTTTCGTGAAAATGCCGCGCTGCATGGTACCCAGAAGCTTGCCCTCGGACCCCGAGAGCAAGCAGGGGCAACGACCTGCATGGGACAAAGATCCGAAGCGCGCCGCATGAATCCTTTTCCGCGACGTGCTTTGGGCGGAACGGTGTTGAAGGTGGTTCATGGCAGAAGTGATTGACGGCAAAAGCATTGCCGCGGATGTGGTGCGGCGGGTCAAGGACCTGACCGCCGAACTGGTGGCAAAGGGCACGGGTAAGCCCGGTCTCGCCGTGGTCATCGTCGGCGAGGATCCGGCGAGCCAGGTCTACGTCGCCTCCAAATCCCGCACCGCCAAGGAATGCGGCTTTCATTCGCTCCAGCACACGTTGCCGGCCGACACCTCCGAGCAGGAATTGCTTGCTGTCATCGGCGAACTCAACGCCGATCCGGCCATCAACGGCATCCTGGTACAGCTGCCGCTTCCCGGCCATATCGACGCCGGCAAGGTCATCCAGACCATCGCACCGGAGAAAGACGTCGACGGCTTCCATTTCATCAATGTCGGCAAGCTCGGCACCGGCGAGCTCGAGACTGCCTTTGTTCCCTGCACGCCGGCCGGCTCGATGCTTTTGATCGAGCGGGTGCGCGGCAAGGATTTGTCCGGCCTCAACGCCGTCGTCGTCGGGCGCTCCAACATCGTCGGCAAACCGATGGCCAACCTTCTGCTTGCCGCCAACTGCACCGTCACCATCGCGCACAGCCGTACCAGGGATTTGCCGGCGCTCGCCCGCACCGCCGACATCCTGGTGGCCGCTGTCGGGCGCCCGGAAATGGTCAAGGGCGACTGGGTCAAGCCGGGCGCCACCGTCATCGATGTCGGTATCAACCGCATCGCGGCGCCCGAAAGAGGTGAGGGCAAGACCCGCCTCGTCGGCGACGTCGCCTATGCCGAGGCGGCGAAGACGGCCGGCGCCATAACGCCAGTGCCGGGCGGTGTCGGGCCGATGACCATTGCCATGCTGATGGCCAACACGCTAGCTTCCGCCTATCTCGCGGCCGGGTTGAAACGGCCGTCCTTCTAATTCATCGGGTCCGAACCCTGGAAAGTCGCAGCTTTGCCGAATCTCACCGCTCCTGTTGAACGGCCGGTCACGAATGATCCCGTTCAAGGCGGGCGGCATTTCGCGTTCCTGCTGGTCGACAAGTTTTCCATGTTCTCGCTGGCCGCGGCGATCGACACGTTCCGATCGGCCAACCGGCTGCTCGGCCGCGACTTCTATGGCTGGACGACGGTGTCGGCCGACGGCGACGCCGTCATGGCCTCCAACGGCCTGCCGCTCAAGATCGACTATGCCGTCGCCGACCTGCCGCCGGTCGATATTCTTTTCGTCTCGGTCGGGCTGACGACGGAGTTCCCAGGCAAGAGCAAGGTGCTGGCGGCGCTGCGCAGCTGGGGCCGGCGCGGCAACGCGCTCGGCGCGCTGTCGGTCGGCTCCTATTTGCTTGCCGAAGCGGGCCAGCTCGATGGCTATCGCTGCACCATCCATTGGGAGAACCGCGCCGGGTTCGTCGAGCGCTTCCCCGACATCAACTGCACCGGCAATGTCTTCGAGATCGACCGCAAGCGCTACACCTGCGCCGGCGGCACCACCTCGATCGACCTGATGCTGGAGATCGTGCGCGGCGATTTCGGCTCCAACCTCGCCAATGGCGTCGCCAACCAGTTCCAGCACGAGCGCATCCGCTCCGCCGGCGACCGCCAGCGTGTCGGGCCGGAGCGCGACCTGACCGGCAAATCTGAGAAGCTCCGGCGCATTGTCGAACTGATGGCCGACCATCTCGACGAGCCACTGTCGGCGGTGCAACTCGCCAAATCGGCGGGCCTGTCGGTGCGCCAGGTCGAGCGCCTGTTCCTGCGCCATCTCAGCGTGACGCCCGGCCGCTATTACATGCGTCTGAGGCTCGAGCGGGCGCGCGAACTGCTGCGCCAGACCAACATGCCGATCCTCGACGTGGCGATTGCCACCGGCTTCACCTCGCACTCCTATTTTGCCCAGAGCTACCGGCTGCAGTTCGGCCGTCCGCCTTCCGAGGAGCGGCGCACGACATACTGAGCGGATTGCTCGGGCCGAGGCAGCCGATTTTCCCGCTGCGTCTGGGCCTTACCCGCATCCGGGCTTGTGTCCTGACGCCGCGTCAAATAGCTTTCGCCGGCGGAGCAGGGTGTGCTGGCGATCAGCAGACCTTGGGGCTTACTCAGGAGATTTTCATGGTGGGACTTGCGCGGAGCGTCGCTGCGGCGGCCTTCCTGCTGTGGATGACGACGCTTGGCCTTGCCGCCGATCGTGTCATCGTCATTCTCGATGCCTCCGGCTCCATGTGGGCGCAGATCGAGGGTAAGCCCAAGCTCGAGATCGCCCGCGAGTCCCTCAGAGCCGCGCTGCAGTCCATCCCGATCGACAGGGAGATCGGCTTCATGGCCTATGGCCATCGCGAGAAAGCCAGTTGCGAGGACATCGAACTCATTGTGCCGCCACAAGCCGGTTCGGCCGGCGCCATCTCCACCGCCGCCGACAGCCTGAAATTTCTCGGCAAGACGCCGCTGACCGCGGCCGTCAAGCAAGCGGCCGAGGCGCTGAAATACACCGAGGACAAGGCCACGGTCGTGCTCATCACCGACGGGCTCGAAACCTGTGGCGGCGATCCTTGCGCGCTTGGCAAGGAACCGAAGGCTGCCGGCATCGATTTCACCGCGGATGTCGTCGGCTTCGGCCTGACCGCCGACGAGGGCAAGCAGGTCGCCTGTCTCGCCGAAAACACCGGTGGCAAATACATCCAGGCCTCGGACGAGAAGGCGCTGCAGGACGCGCTGGCCGAAACCGTCGCGGCGCCGGCGCCCGAACCCGCGCCTGCGCCGCAACCTGCACCTGAACCGGCGCCCGAGCCGGCAAAGCCGGAATTCAATTTCACCCCGACCGTGGTGCTGGCCGAGGGCGGCGATCCGCTTACCGACGGCAATGCCTGGGAAATCTACAAGGCAATGGCCGACGGTACGCGTGGCGATTCAGTGGCCACTGAATACGGGGCCTACAAGGGCAATCTCGAACCGGGCGACTACATCGTCGTCGCGCGCATCGGCGAGGCCAAGACCGAACAGAAGATCAAGATCGAGGCCGGCCAGGTCTACAAGCCCCTCTTCACGCTGAATGCCGGCACGTTGATCATTCATCCGCGTCCAAGCGAAGGAGCCGATGTGGCCGATGGCGCGGCTGTCGTGATCGCCTATCCGGGCGCTGATATGCCCGCGACTTACTATGGCGACACGAAAGTCGTGCTGCCGGCCGGCGACGAGAAGGTCACCGTCACGATCGGGCAGGGTGTGGCGACCGAAACGATCCCGCTCGCTGCCGGCAGGGTCATCGACAAGGACATCATCGTTGGCGTTGGGCATGTGGTAGCCAATGCCTACTATACTGCCGGCGGCGACAAGGCCGACGGCTCTGGCATCGGCTTCAAGGTGCTCAAGGCGAAAAAGAAGATCGATGGCACGCGCGAAGAGGTGACCTATGCCTATGGCCCCGACAGCAAGTTCGATCTGCCGCCGGACGACTATGTGATGGCCGCTACCGTCGACCTCGCCGTCGTCGAGCGGCCGTTCAGCGTCAAGGTCGGCGAGCATCAGGATCTGAAGATCGTCATGAATGCCGGCGTGTTGGCAATCACCGCGCCCGGAACCTCGAAAATCGAGATTTTCGAGGCAAGAAAGGACATCAACGGCAACCGCAAATCGCTCGGCTATGCCTATGACGAGAAATACCAGGCGGCGCTGCCGGCCGGCGACTACGTCGTCGTCTCCGAGAAATCGGACAACAGCCGCAAGGAAGGCACCGTGATGGTCAAGGCCGGCGAGCGGGCCGAACTGACGGTTCAATAGGTTTCGCAGGCAATGAAAAAGGGGCGGCCACGAGTTGCGGCATGAGCTGCTCCTTTTTCATGACGGGACAAATGTCGCCACGTCGTTCCCGAATGCGCTGGCGCCATGGTCGGCGCGGCCCACCAATTGCCGGAACCCGGCGAAAAGCTCGCGGCCGAAGCCGAATTCGTTGCCGATGAGGTCGGCATCCGCCGTCCGGCGCAGCGCGAAATCCGCCGCCGGCACCAGCACCTCCAGCGTTCCCGCCTCGGCGTCCAGCCTGATGATGTCGCCATCATGGATCCGGGCGATCGGTCCGTCCTCGACCGCTTCCGGCGTCACATGGATCGCCGCCGGCACCTTGCCGGATGCGCCCGACATGCGCCCGTCCGTCAGCAGCGCCACATGCTGGCCGCGATCCTGCAGAATGCCGAGCACGGTGGTCAGCTTGTGCAGTTCCGGCATGCCATTGGCTTTCGGCCCCTGGAAGCGGATGACGGCGATGAAGTCGCCGGTCAGCGAACCGGCCTTGAACGCCTCGTTCAACCCTTGCTGGCTGTCGAATACCTTGGCCGGCGCCTCGATGATGCGCCGCTCCGGCTTCACGGCGGAAGTCTTGATGACGGCGTGGCCGAGATTGCCGGAGAGCATTTTCAGTCCGCCTGTCGGCTGGAACGCCTTCTTGAACGGCGCCAGCACCTTCTCGTCGCCGCTTTCGCGGGGGGCCGCCTCGCGCACCACGCTGCCGTCGGCGCCGAGCCTGGCCTCGACCGCATAGGGCCGCAAGCCTTCGCCCCACACCGTCTGCACGTCCTCATGCAGGATGCCTTCGTCGAGCAGTTCGCGGATAAGGAAGCCGAGCCCGCCCGCGGCGTGGAAATGGTTCACGTCGGCAAGGCCGTTGGGATAGACCCGGGCCAGCAGCGGCACGGCTTCCGACAGGTCCGAAATATCCTGCCAGTTGATGGCGATGCCCGCCGCCGCCGCCATGGCGACCAGATGGATGGTGTGATTGGTCGAGCCGCCGGTGGCATGCAGGCCGACAATGCCGTTGACGATCGAGCGTTCGTCGATCATCCGCCCGGCCGGCGTGTAGGCGTTGCCCAGCGCGGTGATCGCCAGCGCCCGCTTCGTCGCTTCGCGGGTCAAGGCGTCGCGCAGCGGCGTGCCGGGGTTGACGAAGGAGGCGCCAGGGGTGTGCAGGCCCATGATCTCCATCAGCATCTGGTTGGAGTTGGCGGTGCCGTAGAAGGTGCAGGTTCCCGGCCCGTGATAGGATTTGGACTCGGCTTCGAGCAGTTCGGCGCGGCCTGCCTTGCCTTCGGCATAGAGCTGGCGGACCTTGGCCTTTTCATCGTTGGGCAGGCCCGTCGTCATCGGCCCGGCCGGGATGAACACCGCCGGCAAATGGCCGAAGGTGAGTGCGGCGATCACCAGCCCCGGCACGATCTTGTCGCAGACGCCGAGATAGACGGCGGCGTCGAACATGTTGTGCGACAGGCCGATTGCCGCGGCCATGGCGATCACGTCACGCGAAAACAGCGACAGTTCCATGCCGGGCTGGCCCTGGGTGACGCCATCGCACATCGCCGGCACGCCGCCGGCCACCTGGGCAATGCCGCCGGCCTCGCGCGCCGCGTCCTTGATCAATGCCGGAAATGTCTCGAACGGCTGATGTGCCGACAGCATGTCGTTGTAGGAGGTGATGATGCCGAGGTTCGGCACCTGGTCGCCGCCCAGCGCCACCTTTTCAGAAGGGCTGCAAACCGCGAAGCCATGCGCGAGGTTGCCGCAGGAAAGCACGGCCCGGTTGGCGGTGCGGTTCGACGCCTCTGCGATACGGCCGAGATAGGCCTCGCGGCCTGGTCTGGAACGTTGGCGGATGCGCTCGGTGATGGCTTCGATATCGCGTCTTGCGGCCATGGCGGTCGGTCCTTTCGGGTCCCGGAAAACATCCTCCCACCGTCTGCCGGGACCATTGGCGAGTTGAAAATCAGGGTGCCCAGAAAACCTCTACGGCCTTGGGCGCTGTGTCGATCACGGCGCGAATGGGCTTTCTCGCGCCCGGTCCCATGGCGCCTTCAAACGCGGTGCGCTTGTCCTCGCCTTCGATGTGCAGCGCGATGAAACCGGCCGCGACAATCCGCGCCAGCGACAGCGTCAGTCGCGGCTCGCCGGCGCTCGCCGCGCGCACCGGCAGCACGATCCTTGTCGAGGACGGGTCGAGCAGTTTTGCCAGATCGTCGGCATCGGGAAAAAACGAGGCGGTGTGGCCATCGGTTCCCATGCCGAGCACGACGACATCGAGCGGCCAGGGCAGCGACTGCAATGCCGCATCGTCGGACGCAGCGGCGGTCTCGATGGCCGCGGCCTCGTGACAAAGCGGCACGAAACTTGCGGCTGCCGCCGCGTTCTGCAAGAGGTTGGCGGCAACCAGGCCGGCGTTGGAGCGTGGCGAGGAGGCCGGCACGAAGCGCTCATCGACCAGCGTCACCGTCACTCTGTCCCAGGCGATCGGTATCTTCGAAAGCGCTGCGAAAAATTTCGCCGGCGTCGTACCGCCTGAAACGGCGAGCAGCCCCGTGCCGCGCTCGGCGATCGCCTTGGTAAGGCGGCCCGCAACGTGGCCGGCAAGCGCCGCCGCCAGCTGGGGGCGGTCGGCGAAGCCGTTCCAGTTGTAGGCGTTCAATTGCTCTCGTGCCATGTCCGCCCGTCGCGTTCGATCAGGGCAATCGAGGCCGAAGGCCCCCAGGTGCCCGCCGTATAGCCCTGTGCGTCCTGCCTTGCGCTTTCCCAGGCGTTCTGGATCGGGTCGATCCACTGCCATGCCGCCTCGACCTCGTCGCGGCGCATGAACAGCGTCTGGTTGCCGCGGATGACGTCCATGATCAGCCGCTCATAGGCATCGGGCGCCCGGCCGTCGAAGGATTGCGCGAAACTCATGTCGAGCGAAATCTGGCGCAGCCGCATGCCGCCTGGCCCCGGATCCTTGATCATGATGAACTGCCTGACGCCTTCGTCCGGCTGTAGCCTGATCACCAGTTGATTGGCGAAGATCGGTCCGGCGCTGTCGCCGAAGATCGAATGCGGGATCGGCTTGAATTCGATGACGATTTCCGAAACGCGGGTCGCCAGCCGCTTGCCCGTCCGGAGATAGAACGGCACGCCCGCCCAGCGCCAGTTTCCGATCTCGGCCTTGATGGCGACGAAGGTCTCGGTGTTGCTGTCCTTGCCGAGTTCCTCGACATAGCCCTTCACCGGCCCTCCGGCCGAGGCTCCGGCGCGATACTGGCCGCGCACCGTGTGCTTGGGCGCCTCGTTGCCGTTGATGCGCTTCAGCGCCCGCAGTACCTTCAGCTTTTCGTCGCGCACGGCGTCGGCGTCCATCGACGATGGCGCTTCCATGGCGACGAGGCAGAGCAGCTGCAGCATGTGGTTCTGCACCATGTCGCGCAGTGCGCCGGCCTTGTCGTAATAGGTGACGCGGTCTTCCAGGCCGACCGTCTCGGCCACGGTGATCTGCACATGGTCGACATTGGCGGAATTCCACAGCGGCTCGTAGAGCGCGTTGGCAAAGCGCAGCGCCATCAGGTTCTGCACAGTCTCCTTGCCGAGATAGTGGTCGATGCGGAAGATCTGGCTCTCGTGGAAATCGTCGCCGACCAGGTCGTTGAGCGTGCGCGCCGAAGAGAGGTCGCGCCCGATCGGCTTCTCCAGCACGATGCGCGAGTTCGGCGTGATCAGATCGTGTTCCCTGAGCTTGTGCGAGATGTCGCCGAACAGCGCCGGCGCCACCGCCAGGTAGAAGGCGCGGATACGGTCGCTGTCACCGATCGCCTTCTTCAACTTGTCGAAGCCGGCGCCGGTAGTGGCGTCGGCCGAGACATAGGAGAGCCGCGCCAGAAACGTCTTCAGTTCCTTGGCGTCGATGTCGGCCGGCTTCACATGGTCCGAAATCGCCTGCTTGGCGAAAGCCTGAAATTCCTCGTCGGTCATCTTCGAACGCGAGGTGCCGATGATACGGGTCGGTTCGGAGAACTGATGGTCGCGCTGGCGATGGTAGAGCGAAGGCAGCAGCTTGCGTTCCGACAGGTCGCCGGTGCCGCCGAAAATGATGAAGTCGAAAGGGTCGACAGGGATGATCTGGCTGGTCATGGTCTGTCCGCTCTGACGCCGGTCGCAAGTACGCGGCTGATATATTCTAATCGATTTAAATTTTCCAGTGCCATGGTGTCACATCCCAAGGCCAATCTGTCTTCACCGATTGATCCTGACATGTGCCCTTGACACCGGCGCGACCCGGAGGCTTGTCGCGAGCAAAGGCTCCGGGAGGCCTTCGCAGATGCAGCATAGAGCGGTTCAATGAGTGAGAAAAGCATGCGCCTGGAAAACAAGGTCGCCATCATCACCGGCGCGGCGTCCGGTTTCGGCCAGGGCATGGCGCGGCGCTTTGCCGAGGAGGGCGCCAGCATCGTCGTCGCCGACCTCAATGCCAAGGGCGCCGAACGCGTTGCCAGCGAGATCGGCGCCAAGGCGATCTGGACCCAGACGGACGTCTCGCTGCGTTCCGAATTCGACGAGATGGTCTATGCCGCAAAGAGCGCCTTTGGCCGCATCGACATCATGGTCAACAACGCCGGCTACACCCATCGCAACGGCGACATGCTCGAGGTCGACGAGACGACCTTCGACCTGATCACCGCCATCAACATGAAGGCGATCTATCATGCAGCGCTTGCCGTGGTGCCGATCATGGACCGGCAGGGCGGCGGCGTCATCCTGACCACGGCTTCCACGGCCGGCATCAGGCCGCGGCCCGGCCTCACCTGGTACAACGCGTCGAAGGGCTGGGCGATCACCGCGACCAAGTCGATGGCGGTGGAACTCGCGCCGAAGAACATCCGCGTCAACTGCCTCTGTCCGGTCGCCGGCGAGACCGGCATGCTGGAGAAATTCATGGGCGCCGACACGCCTGAAATACGCGAGAAGTTCCGTGCGTCGATCCCGCTCGGCCGGCTCTCGACGCCGCTCGACATAGCCAACGCGGCCCTCTGGCTGGCGTCGGACGAGGCGGCTTTCATCACCGGCGTGGCGCTCGAAGTCGATGGCGGGCGTTGTATCTGAACCGTCGGGCCATATCGGACCGCAATTTGACTTGAGCGTCCGGCGAAAGGCATAAGACACCGAAATGGCAGGGGTCGGTGGCGCAATGAATGCGAAATTGCGGAAGGTTCGCGAAGACCTGGATAAGCGCTTTGACGCCTACCGGGCAAAACGCGCCCGCGCAAAAATTAGAGCGACCATTATCGGCATAACGGGCAGTTCGGGCAAGTCGACCGTCACCAAACTGCTTGGCCACATACTGGCCAGTCATGGTTCGGTGCATACCCAGGTTCTCGCCAACACGATGAACTCGTTGGTCAGGATGCTCTACAAGCGCATCAAGAATCCGGCCGAACTCGACTACGTCATTTTCGAAGCCGGAGCCAGCGGACCGGGTACGCTCAAGCCGATGGCGGATATGCTGAAGCCGCATGTAGCCGTTGTCACCATGGTTCGCCTCGAACATTTTTCAGCGTTCAAGACACTGGAGAACGTCGCCCGGGAAAAGCGCACCCTGGTCGACGCGCTGCAGCCGGGCGGCCTGGCCATCCTCAATGCGGATGATCCTCATGTGATCGAAATGGCTTCCGCCGCCAGGCATCGCGTCGTTACTTTCGGCATGTCGGAACAGGCCGATTATCGTGTGACCAACGTCCATGCCGCCTATCCGGACAGGCTGACGCTGGCCGTCCATTGGCGGGGCGGCGTGCTGGAATTGAAGACGCCGTTTCCGGCCGAACATTTCTGGCTGCCGACCGCCGCGGCCATTTGCGCGGCATTGGAGCTTGGCGTGCCCCCCGAAAAAGTAGCGGCCAGCGTTGAGACGTTCCAGCCTCTGGATAACCGCTGCAAGGTGCTCGTCACCGAGGGTGGTCCCCAATTTATCGTCGACGCCGCCAAGTCGCCCTGGCATTCGATCGATCTTGCCTTCGACATGATGGCCAAGGCCACGGCGAAATCAAAGCGCATCGTTCTGGGGCAGATCTCGGACTATGCGGGCTCGACCAGAAAATACCACTTCGCCTACAAGACCGCGCGTGAAATCGCCGATCAGGTCATCTATGTCGGCGACAATGCGCACCGCTCGGGAGCCGGGCAGGAGGATCGTGATAGCGGCCGGTTTCAGGAATTGCGCACGCCAAGGGAGGTCTCCGAGCATATCAAGAAAACGGCCGTTGCCGGCGAACTTATCCTGCTCAAAAGTTCCTCAAGGCTCCATCTGGAGAGGATCGCGCTTGCCTGGACGCATGATGTCAAATGCTGGGTCCCGGTCTGCGGCAAGCGGGAAGGGTGCGACACGTGCGGCTTGTTCGAGGTGCCGTTCGAGGAGCACCGCGACCATGTCAGGCAACGCAGGCATGCCAGACGATGGCAGCGCCTTCGCCACCTGCTCGGCGGCTGACAGAGATTTCGTGGAGCCGGGCGACCGTCAGGGATCGACGGTTCTCCAGACCGGCGCGGGCATCAGGCGCCGGTCTTGATATAACTCTTGTAGATCCAGCCGCGCTTGCCGTTATAGACGATCTGGCACCATTGCTTGCAGCCCATCACCTGTACGGAAGTCTTGGCGGGAACGGTGACCATGGCGGCTGCATTCTTCTTCGGGCCGGTTCGCATGGTGACGGCCCTCAGTATGCGTCCGGTGGCGGCTGCGGCGACTTTCCGGGACTTGGCTTTGGCTTGATCGCTGTCGTCTTGCGCTGCCGCCAGCGCTTGTGGTTTCGCGGTCGGGATGGCGGCTGTTTGCGCGCCGTCCGTCGTCGTCTTACCCGGGGCCGCGACCTTGGCAAGCATCGTTGCGGCATCGTTCTTTGCCGCCGGATCGGCGAATGCCGCCGCAACGGCCGGTTTTTCGGCCGCCTGCCCACTCTGGCTGGATGGAGCGGCGGAAGCGGATGCGGTCTTTGATCCCGTCCAGCGGGGGTCATTGGGCGCCAGCGCCGGTATCTCGGCCTCCGCCGCGGCCACAGCCGGCGAAACCGCGTCGGCCTTGCCAGCGGCCCGCGGCAGCTCGGCAGCCGTTGCGGCTGCTGCCGAGATGATCTTCGTTGTCTTTACCGGAATGGTCGGGACGGCCTGCTCGGGGCTTGCGACTGCTTGTCTCTCACTGGCCGGCAATGCCAGCCATAGCGCCACCGCGGCCACGCCAAGCAGCGCTGCGGTGCCAAGCGCGGCGATCACCAGATGCGAGTTCGAGCGGACTCCTTGCCAGAAGGTAGGCCGCATGTCGTAGCCGAACTGCATCGCAAAGCGCCGTCGTTCCGGCGCGCCGAAACTGAAGGGCTCTCTCACTCTGCTACCTCCATTTGCGGGCCGATGTTCTTTCAATCGGTGCCACAAAGCCGGCATTCGATCGGCATCGGTCCCAAAAAAACACGCGCGGGCAAGCCCGCAAAAGCCCCGCTTAACTGCCCACAGTTCGCATCTTTCAACCGCGATTGTGGCATCACTGCGCCATTTGCCGGTGATTCTGCACCCTTGGAAGGTGTTCTGCCAAGGGTTTTCTGCAATCTGTGGTTAAATCCTGTCCCTTAGGGCAAACCAGTTGAGCGCCAGGAAGAGCAGGGGCGTGCGCCAGCGCCGGCCGCCTGGAAAGGCGGGAATTTTCAGATCCTCGATCAGTTTCAGCCGATCTCGGTTGCCTGAAACGGTCTCGGCATAGAGCTTGCCGAAGAAGTTCGACAGCATGACGCCGTGGCCGGAATAGCCGCCGACCGAGATCACATTGGGCATCACTTCGCGCACGAAAGGTTTCCTCGGCACCGTGATGCCGACATAGCCGCCCCAACCATGGGTGATCTCGACATCCCTGAGCTCGGGATAAAGCTCTGCTATCTGCCGGCGGATGTGGATATGGATGTCCTTTGGATCGTTGACCGCATAGATCTCGCGCCCGCCGAACAGCAGCCGGCCATCCCTGGATTTGCGGAAATAGCGCACCACGAAGCGCGAATCGTCGACCGCCTCGCCGCCCGGCAGCACTTTTGTGTCAGCCCCAAGCGGCACCGTCGCACCGATGAAAGAACCGATCGGCATGATGTGCGCCGCACTCACCGGCTCCAACGCGCCGCCATAGGCATTGACGCCGACCAGGCATTTTTCGGCCGATACCGTGCCCCTCGGCGTGGTGACCTTGACCTTGCCGCCGACTGAGTTGATGCCGGTCGCCGGCGTTTGCTCGAACAATTGCGCGCCCGCCTCGGCCGCTACCTTTGCCGTGCCGATCAGCAGCTTCAGCGGATGGATGTGGCCGGTGCCGGTATCGCGGGTGCCGCCGAAATAAGCGGTCGATCCCAGCCGCTCCGCCGTCTCCCTGGCTTCCATGAAGGAGATATGCGGATAGCCGAAGCGGCTCGCCATGATCTCGGCATGCGCCTTGTAGTCGTCCACATAACGCTTTTTGTGCACCACCGACATCTGGCCCGGCATATAGTCGATCTCGATCCGGTTGACGGCGGCGAATTCGATGAGATGCGCCTTGGCCTCCTCCGCTAGGTCGAACAGCGCCTTGGCGCGGGAAAAGCCGTACTCGGCCTCCATTTCCTCCGCCCAGGCACGCTGGCCTGTCCCAAGCTGACCGCCATTGCGGCCGGATGCGCCGTCGCCGAAACGATACGCCTCGATCAGCACGACATTGGCGCCGGCCTTGGCCAGATGGGCAGCCGCCGACAGGCCGGTGAAGCCACCACCGACGATGACCACGTCGCATGTCCGGTCGCCGTCGAGCGCCTTGTACTCGGGCCGTGGTCCGGCCGTGTCCTCATACCAGGAGCGGCCGGGGGAGATGGGGGATTGGTAGCTCACGGTTCGCACCGCGAGCCGTGAATGGTGAATGGTGAATGGTGAATGATCGGGGTTGAGGCCGAGCGTATGTTCTCACCCGTGCGAAGTGCTGCAAAAACCATTCACCATTCACCATTCACGCGACGAAGTCGCCGCTCTACACATTCAGCAGCAGATACTCCCGCTCCCACGGGCTGATCACTTCCATGAAGGTCTCGAATTCCGCCCGCTTGATCGCCGCATAGGTCGCGGCGAAGGACTTGCCCAGCAGCGTGCCGAGTTCCTCGTCGGCTTCGAACAGGTCGACGGCTTCGAGCAGGCTGCGCGGCAGGTCGATCTCGGCCGCATTGGCGGTCGTCAGCACCGGCGGCTCGGCCTTGATCTTGTTGGTCATGCCGATCAGCCCGCAGGCGAGCGATGCGGCCAGCGCCAGATAGGGATTGGCATCGGAAGAGGGGATGCGGTTCTCGACGCGCCTGGCTGCTGGGTCGGAACGCGGAACGCGGAACGCGACGGTGCGGTTGTCGTAGCCCCATTTGTTGTTGACCGGCGCCGAAGCCGATTGCGTCAGCCGGCGGTAGGAATTGACGTAGGGCGCAAACATCACCAGCGCGTTCGGCACATGTTTCTGCATGCCGCCGAGGAAATGGAAGAAATCGTCGGTTTCCGAGCCGTCCTCGGCCGAAAAGACGTTCCTGCCGGTCTTCTTGTCGATGATCGACTGATGGATATGCATGGCCGAACCGGGCTGGCCCTGGATGGGCTTGGCCATGAAGGTGGCATAGATCTCGTGCTTCAGCGCCGCCTCGCGAATGGTGCGCTTGAACATGAACACCTGGTCCGCGAGTTCGATCGGATCGCCGTGGCGCAGATTGATCTCGAGTTGGCCCGCCCCTTCCTCATGGATCAGCGTGTCGATCTCCAGGCCCTGGCCTTCGGAGAAATGATAGATGTCGTCGATCAGTTCGTCGAACTCGTTGACGCCAGCGATCGAATAGCCGGCGCCGCCGCCGATCGGCCGTCCCGAGCGTCCGACGGGCGGGGTCAGCGGGTAGTCCGGGTCGGGGTTCTTGCGCACCAGGTAGAATTCGATCTCGGGCGCCACCACCGGCTTCAGTCCGCGCTTGTCGTAGGCCGCAAGCACGCGCCTCAGCACGTTGCGCGGCGTGAACTCGACCGAACGGCCGTCCTGATGGACGAGGTCGCAAATGACCGCCGCCGTCGGATCCTCTTCCCACGGCACCACGGTCAAGGTCGAAAGATCCGGCATCAGCTTGAGGTCGCCATCGTCCTCTGGATAGTGGAAGCCGTTACCGTCCTCGGGATAGCCGCCGGAAATCGTCGTCATGAATACCGCCGAAGGCAGCGCCAGCGAGGTGTTCGAGGTGAATTTCTTCGACGGCATCATCTTGCCGCGCGCAACACCCGCCTGGTCGGGCGTAATGCATTCGATGTCCTCGATGCCGCGCCATTCCAGCCAGGCGCTGGCTTCCTTCCAGTTTTTCACGCCACGTTGGTTTTTCACGAACGCAGGCGTGCGGGCACGTCCTCCGCGGCTCGACGGACGGACTTCCTTTTTTGCAGGCGGCATCATGCACCAGATTGAGTTGCGGATTTTGGAGTATAGCCGGGGCCGGTGATGGAAGGGAAGGGGAGCCGGCCGGTATCGTCTGCGCGGTTGAAAATCGCTGCGGGGAGCTTATTAGGTTCGACGTCTCTCGAATTCGGTGGACGACGCATGCACAGCAACCATGAATTGACCACGATTGGCTTCGACGCCGACGACACGCTCTGGCAGAACGAGCAGTTCTTCCGCATGACCGAGAAGCGTTTTGCCGCGCTGCTCGCCGACCACGCCGAAGCGGGGCATGTCTCTGCAAGACTGCTGGAGGCGGAGAGGCGCAACCTCGCAATCTACGGCTTCGGCATCAAGGGGTTTACCCTGTCGATGATCGAGACGGCGATCGAGATCACCGAAGGTCGCGCGCCTGCCTCGGTCATCGCTGAAATTCTTGCCGCGGGCCGCGACATGCTTGGCCATCCGATCGAGGCGCTGCCTCATGCGCGCGAAACCGTGGAAAAGTTGGCAGGTGCGTATCGCCTGGTGCTGATCACCAAGGGCGACCTCTTCGACCAGGAGCGGAAGCTGGCGCAATCGGGCCTCGGAGATCTGTTCGATGCGGTCGAGATCGTCAGCGACAAGAGCGCCGCCACTTATGCCAGGATCTTCAGCCGCCACGGCGATGGCCCGGAAAAAAGCATGATGGTCGGCAACTCGCTGAAGTCGGACGTGGTGCCGGCCATCGAGGCCGGCGGTTGGGGCATCCACGTCCCGCATGAACTGACCTGGGTGCTGGAACATGTCGAGCCGCCCGTTGCCGCATCTCGCTTCCGCCAGATAGCCGATCTGTCGGAACTTCCCGGCCTGATCGAAAGCATCGGGCAAGCCGGCTGACCGCGTCCCGGCGTTTGCGTAGTCCCATCCCCGTGTAAAGGGGGCATCCTCATTGTCCCACTTGCTTGGGGGGCAGATCGGCGGCGCCCGCAGGCGTTGGTGATTTTTGGAGGTCTGCAATCAGACTTTTCATCTCGCCTATCTCTCGGACCTGAGCGTCCAGGATACCATCGGCGAGTTTCCTCACGCGCGGATCGCGTATATGCGCCCTATCGCTCGTCATCACGGCAATGGAGTGATGTGGAATCATTGCCTTCATGTAGGCGATATCAGAGACGGTCTCTTGGCTTCGAACGAGCCATAAGGACGCTGCGAATACGGCGATGCTACCTAGCAATATAGCGGCGTTCGCTTTCTTGTTCCCGTACATATCCCACATAAAACTGAGCATGATCATCGCCATCGCCGATCCCATCAGAAACGCCATCCAAGTACGGGTCTGGCTGTAGAATAGGTGATCAACCGACCACGTATTCAGGTACATCAAGCCAAACATCACGATGGTGGATGCGATAATCATTGCGGCAAAGCGGACGTAGGACATGCGGGCCTCCGGAAACAAGACGCCACAAATCTCGAAAAGTTCCCCGGGTCCTACACTAGCCGCGTCCGAGCGCGACCAGCTGGTCGATCACCGGCTGCAGCCGTTCGGGCGTGATCGGCTTGACCACCACCACGTCGACGACGCTGGACAAGCCCAAGCTCTCGGGTGTGCCATTCTTGGTTGAGAGCAGGATCACCGAAGGCAGCGACTTGCCCGACGTCCGCCGCAGCGCGCCGATACCGGACAGCAGCGCGTCGCAGTCCTTGTTGTCGGCTCCGCCATCGAGGACGACAGCGCCGGGAATGAGCGATCGCAACGCCGCTGCCGCGGTTTCGGGCGATTCCGAGATCGGTTTCAGCCCGGATCGTTCAACGATTTTCGAAACCACCACCCGATTGACCGGCGATTTTCCGACGACGAGCACGCGGGTGAAGTCCATGAGCATCTCGGACTCCCCGTTCCGGCTCACCAAAGTCAGGTGGCTTGCAGTCTTGGTCTCGCGATTCACGGGGCGCATGGGCAGGACAACCACTTGTCTCTGTTTCAATGCAGAGTTGAAACAGAGCGACAATTGGCGTGAGATCGCGCCCCATGTCAAGTTGAAACGGCGGGTATCGAAGAGGTCGCTTTCAAGCGATAAAATATAAGTTAAATCTTCAACCTTGAGCCTGCATTAAGAGCTGTGAAAACGAAATTCACCTGCGCAGAAAAACTGCGCAGGTGAGTTACGAATTCATCGGTTCAGTCAGCTCTGGCTCCGCTGCGTGACGATCACCGGGATCAGCAGGTCGCCCCAGTTGCCGTCGCCGCCATGGTGTCTTGCCGAACGCACGAGCTCCACCGACACGCCCGCCTCGACGGCCTTCATGACGGATTGGTTGAGTCTGTGCAGGTCATTCGCCAGCATGCGGATGGTCGCCTGCTGATCGACATTCATGGTGGTGGCCTGTTCTTCGGCTCGTTCCTTGACGCGGCTGATCGATGCCATTGGTTTTCTCCTTGGCCCCTTCTGGGCGTTTCCTCTACTTGTTTCCGTTCTGCTATTCCGCTGCCGGCTTGAACTGGGCGTGCTCGGTCGATTCATGCATGGCCGTGGTCGAGGACCGGCCGCCGGTGATCGCCATCGACACGGCGTCGAAATAACCGGTGCCGACCTCGCGCTGATGCTTGGTCGCCGTGTAGCCATGGGCTTCGGCCGCGAACTCGGCTTCCTGCAGTTCGGAATAGGCAGCCATCTGCCGCGCCTTGTAGCCGCGGGCGAGCTCGAACATACCGAAATTGAGCTGGTGGAAGCCGGCCAGCGTGATGAATTGGAACTTGTATCCCATGGCGCCGAGCTCCCTCTGGAATTTGGCGATCGTGGCGTCGTCGAGGTTCTTCTTCCAGTTGAACGACGGCGAGCAATTATAGGCGAGCAGCTTGCCCGGATGGTGCTTGCGCACGCCCTCGGCGAATTTCTTGGCCTGCGCCAGGTCGGGCTTCGAGGTCTCGCACCAGATCAGGTCCGCATGGGGCGCGTAGGCGATAGCCCGCGCAATGCAGGGCTCGATGCCGTTCCTGACCTGATAGAAACCTTCCACCGTGCGGCCCGCGTCATAGTCGACGAAGGGCTGATCGCGCTCGTCGATGTCCGAGGTGAGCAGCTTTGCGGCTTCGGCGTCTGTGCGGGCGACAACCAGCGTCGGCGTGCCCATCACGTCCGCGGCAAGCCGCGCGGCGTTGAGGTTGCGGATATGGGCGGCGGTCGGGATCAGCACCTTGCCGCCGAGATGGCCGCATTTCTTTTCAGACGCCAGTTGGTCCTCATAATGGACGCCGGCGGCTCCCGCCTCGATGAAGGCCTTCATAATTTCGAAGGCATTGAGCGGCCCGCCGAAGCCGGCCTCCGCATCGGCCACGATCGGCGCGAACCAGGTGTCGACCGAAAGCCCCTTGCCCTCGGAGGTCTCGATCTGGTCGGCGCGCTGCAGCGTGCGGTTGATTCGCTTGACCAGTTCAGGCGCCGCGTTGGCGGGGTAGAGCGACTGGTCCGGATACATGGCGGACGCAGTGTTGGCGTCGGCGGCGACCTGCCAGCCCGACAGATAGATTGCCTTCAGGCCGGCCCGCACCTGCTGCATTGCCTGGTTGCCCGACATGGCGCCGAGCGCGTTGACGAAATCCTCCTCGTGGATGAGCTTCCACAGCCGGTTGGCGCCCATTTCGGCGAGACTCTGCCTGATCTGGACGGAACCGCGCAACCGCTTCACATCCTCGGGTGAATAGGGCCGTTCGACACCGTCAAACCGGCCTTCCGGCGCCGAGGGGACGAGATTGTAAAAATCAGTCATTGGTCACTCCGAATGCATCTATGTCGGGTTTTGAAAACGCCAAGGTCATGGAAAACTTCGCGTCGTTGGATGTGACATCATTTACACTGCCACGGAAAATTGGCCAGAAAATCCACAAGGGTGGCAGGAAAATAAGGGAAAACCTGTGTTGCGTTTGACAGCGTGTGGCTGTAAATTTGTAAATATTGTAAAGGCGCAACCGCAAATCGAAAACGATCCTGTTGTAAATTCGTGTAAAGAAATCATGGCTGAGCAAAAGATATTCGCTGGACCGCGCATTCGCCGCATCCGCAACGCCAAGGGCCTGACCCAGACGGCGATGGCCGAAGGGCTCGGCATCTCGCCGTCCTATCTCAATCTCATCGAGCGCAACCAGCGGCCGCTCACGGTCCAGTTGATCCTGAAGCTGGCCTCCGCCTACAAGGTCGACCCGCACGAATTGCAGGGCGAGGCGAAAGGGGCGGTCGCCGCCTTGCGGGAAGTCTTCGCGGATCCGTTGCTGGCCGGCGAATTGCCGGGTGACCAGGAACTGATCGAGCTTGCCGAGGCGGCGCCCAATGCGTCCGCAGCGATGGTGAAACTGTTCCGCGCCTATCGCGAGCAGGCGGAGCGGCTTTCCGATCTCAACGAACTGCTGGCGCGGGAAGGCAGGGCTACCGCGCTTTCCGGCGCCCGCTTGCCGATCGACGAAGTGCACGAGATTTTTGAGCGCCGGCCGAACCATTTCGCCGGGCTCGAGGCGGAGGCCGAAGCCTTCACGGCGGTGCTCGATCCCGGCGACGATCTGTTCGGTGTGCTGAAAGCCTGGCTGAAGCGCGAATACGGCATCGTCGTCAAGGTGCTGCCGGTCGCTACCATGCCGAACTGGCGCCGCCGCTACGACCGCCATTCGCAGCGCCTGTTTCTGTCCGAGCGCCTGTCGCCGTTCGACCAATTGCGCGAAGTGGCGATGGAGGCCTGCCTGATCCGCATGACGGTCGCGGTGGCGGGTGAGATCCAGGCGCTGAAGCTGACCACGGACGAGGCCCGCCGGCTGGCGCGCTTCGAACTTGGCCGCTACGCCGCCCACGCGCTGATGATGCCTTATCAGGCCTTTCAGGCGGCCGCCCACCGCGCGCGTTATGACATCGACGTGTTGCGCTCGCGCTTCGGCGTCTCCTTCGAGCAGGCCGCGAACCGCCTGACCATGCTGCAGCGGCCTGGCGCGTCGGGCATACCGTTCTTCATGCTGGAGGTCGACAATGCCGGCAACCGCTTCCGCAAGGCGGGCAGCCAGGGCTTTCCGCAGAGCCGCTTCGGCGGCGGCTGTCCGAAACTGCCTGTCCATGTCGCCTTTACCCAGCCCGGCCAGATCTTCGTCGAGGCGGTGGAAATGCCCGATGGCGCCGAATTCCTGTGCGTCGCCCGCACGCTCGAAGGGCCGCAGGGCGCGTTTGCGGAACGCCCGCGCCGCACGGCACTTCTGCTGGGCTGCGACATCGGCTTTCGCGACGAGATCGTCTACGGCGCGGCACTGCCGGGCGTGGCTGCCGCCGCAAAACCTGGACAGGGAACCAATGCGGCGACACCGATAGGCCCCGCCTGCCGGCTCTGCGAACGCATCGGCTGCCTCGCCCGCGCCGAGCCGCCGGTCACGCGCCCGCTCGGCCTCGATGAGATGGTGACCGGACTGAGCGCCTTCGATTTTCAGTGAGACGTCGCAGGCGCCTTGCCGTCTTTGCCACAATTGTCGCCGTCCGGTGGATCACGCCCGGCCGCTGCCTTTGCGTTACGCGAATGAGGCACGTTCTTGTCGTCCGTTGTGCATCGTGCCGCTCTAGACTAGTGCATGAAACATAGTGCATGTCGCGCAAAAGTGCGCCGCGGTTTTGCGATGACGACATGCACAAAACACGAACCTAAATCGCCGACAGTCGCGCCCATGACCGATACCGCATCATCGCCGATGGGCGTTTCGCACGTTGTCTCGCCGCACGGCGAGCGCATCGGCTTCCTCCTGGTGTTCCTGTCGGCGCTGATGTGGAGTTTCGGCGGTACCATCGCCCGCTTCATCGACGCCGGCGACAGTTGGACCGTGGTGTTCTGGCGCTCGGTCTGGGCCGCCGCCTTCCTGGTATGCTTCATGATCTGGCGCGACGGCTGGCGCGGTACGCTGAAATTGTTTCGCGACATGGGCCTGCCCGGCCTTGCCGTGGCCTTCTGCTTCGCCACCGCCTCGACTTGCTTCGTCGTGGCGCTAGCCTATACCACCGTCGCCAACATCCTCTTGATGCAGGCCGGCGTGCCACTGCTGGCGGCGTTGTTGGCCTGGGCGTTGTTTCGTGAAAGAGTGGCCATGGCGACCTGGGCGGCGATTGGCGCGGTCATTGCCGGCGTCGCCATCATGGTGTCGGAATCCCTCGACGGCGCCGTCTCGCCCATCGGCGACGGATTGGCCCTGCTCATCGCCGTCATGTTCTCGATCGCCACCGTCATCACTCGCCGCTTTGCCCATGTGCGCATGACGCCGGCGACCTGGCTCGGCACGATGCTCGCCGCCGCATTCGCGGCGTCACAGGCATCGGAATTCGCCGTTTCCAGCCGCGACATGGGCTTCCTCTTTGCCTTCGGGGTGGTCAACCTGGGTCTTGGCCTTGCCTTCTTCGCCACCGGCGCCCGGCTCGTTCCGGCGGCAATCGCCGCCCTGCTCGGCACATTCGAGCCGATCCTCGGACCGATCTGGGTCTGGCTCATCCACTCCGAGGTGCCATCGGCACGCACCATTGTCGGCGGCGCTGTCGTGGTCACGGCGCTGCTCGTCCATATCGGGCGCGAATTCAAGCGTCAGGCGCGGCCCGTGCGGCCAGGTGTCACCGGCATGCCGTCGCCTAATTGATGGCAGCGCACGCGCCAAACCGAGATGGGCCATTGACAATGCGGCAGCCGCGCGGGCAGGCTGCAAATACGGCAACAACAAGACAGGCGTATCTTGCCAAGTCTCTCCGCCGGCCTGATCCAGACCGGAGCGCATCATTGTATTTCTGCCCGCGCAGCGGCGAAAGCTTCTGACGGCGACGGAGCGCCATCCCGACCACAATGGAAACACCAGGCTCTGCCTGCATCGCTCCGGCATGGCGCCGGCGATTCACGCTTGTTGCTTTCTGGAAAGCTCAATAATCTGAAGCAGATGCCGGCCGCGAGGACGCTGCCGGGCCGGCGACGGTACAATCACCAAAGGAGAATGGCATGATCCGCAAAGCGATCTGGCTTTCGGCGACTTCGGCATTGTTGGCTCTGTTCGCGTCCGGCGCTCATGCCCAGGACCGCGTCGTCAACGTCTTCAACTGGTCGGACTATATCGACAGTTCGATCATTGACGACTTCACCAAGGAAACCGGCATCAAGGTCGTCTACGACACCTATGATTCCAACGAAATTCTCGAAACCAAGCTGCTTGCCGGTGGCAGCGGCTATGATGTCGTGGTGCCGACGGCAAGCCCGTTCCTGGCCCGTCAGATACAGGCCGGGGTTTACCAGAAGCTGGACAAGTCGAAGCTGCCCAACCTTACCAATATGTGGGGTGAGGTGGCGGACCGGGTTGCGAAGTTCGACCCCGGCAACGAATACTCGGTCAACTATATGTGGGGCACGACCGGCATTGGCTACAACACCAAGAAAGTGAAGGAAGCCCTTGGCGTCGACACGATCGACAGCTGGGATGCGGTTTTGAAGCCGGAGAATATCGCCAAGCTCGCAGGTTGCGGCGTTTACTTCCTGGATTCGCCGACGGACATAATTCCGACCGTGCTGAATTATCTCGGCCTCAAGCCCGACTCGACCTCTCCCGATGACCTTGCCAAGGCCACGGATCTCTTGCTGAGCATTCGCCCGTCAATCCGCAAATTCCACTCGTCGGAATACATCAATGCGCTCGCCAATGGCGACATCTGTGTGGCGGTCGGGTTTTCCGGCGACCTCTTCCAGGCTCGCGACCGTGCGGCGGAAGCCAACAAGGGGGTCGAAATCGCCTACTCCATCCCCAAGGAAGGCGCGGAGATGTGGTTCGATCAGATGGCGATCCCGGCCGATGCGCCGCATGTCGCCGAGGCCCACGAATTCATCAACTACATGATGAAACCCGAAGTGATCGCCAAATCCACCAACTATGTTTTCTACGCCAATGGCAACAAGGCCTCGCAGCCGCTCGTCAGCAAGGAAATCCTTGATGACCCGGGCGTTTACCCAGACGATGCGATGCTGGCCAAGCTGTTCACCGTGGGTCCATACGATCCCAAGACGCAACGTCTCGTCACCAGGTCGTGGACCAAGGTTATTACGGGACAATAATAATCTGACGCGACCCCGGCGGCTGGCTGCCGGGGTCGAGTTCTTCAGGGGCAAGGGACGGAGTAGGACATGAAATCGCTTGGCAGCATCCGCAGGGATTTTGCGCCCTGGAACGACCCGAACGCCAAGCCCTACATTCAATTCGAAAATGTCACCAAGAGGTTCGGTGACTTCACCGCCGTCAATAATCTGTCGCTGACCATTTTCGAGCGCGAGTTCTTCGCCCTGCTCGGCGCGTCCGGTTGCGGAAAGTCGACGCTGCTCAGGATGCTCGCCGGTTTCGAGGAGCCGACCGCCGGTCGCATCCTGCTCGATGGCCAGGATTTGCGCGGCATCCCACCCTACCGGCGGCCGGTCAACATGATGTTCCAGTCCTACGCCCTGTTTCCGCACATGACTGTCGAGAACAACATCGCCTTCGGCCTCAAGCAGGACGGCATGGCCAGGCCCGATATCGAAAAGCGCGTTGGCGAGATGCTGAAGCTGGTCAAGCTCGAGCAGTTCGCCAAGCGCAAGCCGCACCAATTGTCCGGTGGCCAGCGCCAGCGCGTCGCGCTTGCCCGCTCGGTCGCCAAGCGGCCGAAGGTCTTGCTGCTCGACGAGCCGCTTGGCGCGCTCGACAAGAAGCTGCGCGAGGAAACCCAGTTCGAATTGATGGACCTGCAGCAGGAACTTGGCTTGACCTTCGTCGTCGTCACCCACGACCAGGAAGAGGCAATGACCATGGCCGATCGTATCGCCATCATGGACAAGGGCGAGGTGATGCAAGTGGCGACGCCGGCGGAAGTCTACGAGGCGCCAGGCTCCCGTTTCGTCGCCGGCTTTGTCGGCAACGTCAACATGTTCGAAGGCAAGGTCGCGCGTGGCGCGGCGGGTGCCGCAAGCATCGATGCCGGCAACGGCATCACCATCCGCACCGAGAACGCCGGCGATGCCGCCGCTGGCGCCACCGTCGCCTTCGCCATCAGGCCGGAGAAAATCAAGGTGTCGTCGAAGAAGCCGGCCGATGCCGTCAACGCCATCGAGGGGGAGGTGTACGATATCGCCTATCTCGGCGACATGACTGTCTACCACATCAAGCTGGACGACGGCCATGTCGTGCGGGCGAGCGCGATGAACGCGGCCCGCGTCACCGAGGATCCACTAACCTGGAACGACCGGGCCTGGGTTTCCTTCCGGCCGGATGCCGGCGTCGTTCTGACACGGTAGGGGGTGGGCATGTCGAACGCTGTAACCGCCGTATCAGCCTCCTCGGCAACCAATGACGGCAAAACCGTTCCGGCGAGGCTGGTGGAGGCCTTCGTTGGCCGCCTGGTTATCATCATCCCCTATCTGTGGCTGCTGTTCTTTTTCCTCGTCCCTTTCATCATCGTCTTCAAGATTTCGCTGTCGCAGACGGCGATCGCCATGCCGCCCTACACGCCCGTGCTGGATTTCAGGGATGGCATCTCCGGGTTCTTCGCCGGATTTGGCGAGCTCAATTTCGACAACTACGCCTGGTTGACGCAGGACGCGCTCTACTTCAACGCCTATGTATCGAGCGTCATTATTGCCGCCATCTCGACGGTGCTGACCTTGCTGGTCGGCTATCCCATCGCCTATGGCATGGCGCGTGCGCCGGCGTCGATCCGGCCGACGCTGCTGATGCTGGTGATCCTGCCGTTCTGGACCTCGTTCCTCATCCGGGTCTATGCCTGGATCGGTATACTGAAACCCGAGGGGCTGCTCAACCAGTTGCTGCTGTCCACCGGCATCATCAGCCAGCCACTGATTATCCTCAACACCTATACGGCGATCTTCATCGGCATCGTCTATTCGTATCTGCCGTTCATGGTGCTGCCGCTCTATTCCGCCCTTGAGAAAATGGATCATTCGCTGATCGAGGCAGCCAAGGATCTCGGCTGCCCGCCGGCCAGCGCTTTCTGGAAGATCACTTTTCCGCTGTCGCTGCCCGGCGTCATCGCCGGTTGCCTTCTAGTGTTCATTCCCGCCGTCGGCGAGTTCGTCATCCCCGACCTGCTCGGCGGGTCGCAGACGCTGATGATCGGCAAGACGCTATGGAACGAGTTCTTCGCCAATCGCGACTGGCCGGTGTCGTCGGCCGTCGCCGTCATCCTGCTGTTGCTGCTGATCGTGCCGATCATGCTCTTCCAGCGAGCCCAGGCGCGCGCCCAGGAGCAAGACAAATGAACGCCACCTGGAGCCGTTTCAACATCACCTCGATCGTGCTGGGTTTTGCCTTTCTTTACCTGCCGATCGTCCTTCTCGTCGTCTTCTCTTTCAACGAGTCGAAACTGGTCACCGTCTGGGGCGGCTTCTCGACCAAATGGTACGTCTCGCTGTTTCACAATCAGGGCCTGATGGACGCTGCCTGGGTGACGGTGCGTGTCGGCGTCATTTCGGCCACGGTGGCGACCGTGCTCGGCACTCTGGCGGCGCTCACCTTGACGCGCTACACGCGCTTCAGGGGGCGGATGCTGTTTTCGGGCATGGTCTTTGCGCCGCTGGTCATGCCGGAAGTCATCACCGGCCTGTCGCTGCTGCTGCTGTTCGTCGCCATCGGCATGGACCGCGGGCTGATGACCGTTACCCTTGCCCACATCACATTGACCATGTGCTTCGTCGCCGTTGTCGTGCAGTCGCGCCTGGTCACCTTCGACCGCTCGCTGGAAGAGGCCGCGATGGATCTGGGCGCGCCGCCGGTAAAAACCTTCTTCCAGATCACGCTGCCCGTCATCATGCCGGCGATCGTGTCTGGCTGGATGCTGGCGTTCACATTGTCGCTCGACGATCTGGTCATCGCCAGCTTCACCTCCGGGCCCGGCGCCACCACGCTGCCGATGAAGATCTACAGCCAGGTCCGCCTCGGCGTGACGCCCGAGATCAACGCCGCCTGCACCATTTTGATCGCAATCGTCGCGGTTGGCGTCATCGCCGCGTCGGTCGTCAACAAGCGCCGCGAGGTGCAGCGGCAACTGGACGAGCAGGCCGCGCAACGCGGCTGAAAATGGGCCGCCACCTTCAGGCGGCCTATTCTCCTGAAACGCCGCGGCTTATCGGTGAGATGAACGGCGTGCTCCAGGTGCCGCCGACGAAGAACGATGACTGGCTAGGGCCCTGGCCGTTTGTCTGCGTCGCCGCCTGGTCCGGCTGGATGATGCCGCCGGATAGCGCCAGCCCGCGTCCGGCATAGGTTGCGATGCCGGAAAGCCAGAGCTTGTATTTCGCCGAATTGGCCTCGGCCTTGTCGATCTTCGCCACCCCGTTCGAAATGCTCGCCTTGAGTTCGGCTCCATCGATCGGCAGCGTTCCGTCGGAGACATCGTCGAGCGCGAAGAATCCGCCCTGTTCTGTGTGTTTGAGAAATGCCGGCAGATTGAGCTTGCTCAGCGCGCCCTGGCCGAATGTTGCCGAGACCGAGCCGTCGGCATTTTCGAGAATGGAATCCCAGGTTCTGCCTGGCCCCTTGAGGATGACGGAGACGGTTCCAGTACCGATCGGTACCAGTCGGGTCATCCCGGCCGCGGTGGCGAACGCGCCACCGTCGATACCGGAGGCAAGCAGTCTGATCTCGACCTGCGTCCCCTCCGGCTTGCGGTCGAAACGAAGACTGCTCTGGATGTTGCCGCCAAATGCCGATGCATCGGAAATGTCGAAGACGGCAAGACCGTTCTTGACCTGGGCGGTGGCGGCGACATCGGCAAGCTGGATGGCGCCTGCGGTGGCATGAGCCGCCGACAGCCTGAGATCGAGATTGATCCGGTCGGCGAAGCTGGTGTCGATCTCGGCGGGACCGGTTCCACCACTGGGCGCCAAGGGCGTGAAGGCGGAAAGAAACGACCACAAATCGAGCGTGTCGAAGGCGAGCGTCCCGGCGATCACCGGGCGCGCCTCGCCGAAGGAAAGATCCAGCGCGCCCATTCCCGGATTGTTGTCCAGGGCGAGCGCGGTGTTTTCCAGTTTGACGCGGCCGGCGGTCGCCGTGACCTTGCTCGAAACGGAAATAGAGCCGATCGCCGCACCCGGCGCGATGCCGGCCTGCGACCATTCGAGCACCCGCCTCAGCGAGGGTGCGGCAAATTTCGCCTGGCCGTCGAAATAGGCATTCTCGAACATGCTGGCCACGCCATCGAAGGAAAAACTGGCGGGGGCCGCCTTGAATGAAAGCGTGATCGGCGCCGCACCTCCCGCAAACAGCACCAGCGGGTTCGGCGATGCGGCATCGATGGAGACGCTTTCGCCGCGCCAGATACCGGTCGCCGACAGCGTCGCATTGCTGTTCATCGCGGCCCAGTTCGCTTGGCCACTCAAGCTGCTCAGGATCTCGGTATCCTTGCCGCCGATCGAGGTCACCACGCGGCCATCCCTGAATTCCACCGTACCGAAAGGATCTGTCGGCAGCTTGCTCAGATCCGGCTTGGCGCGATCGGCGCTGACCACGGCGCGAGCCGCATCGATGGAGCGCGTGATGCGCCCGCCCGAAGGTATGGCGGGTAGGAAAAGCCCATTTGCGGCACGTTGAACCCGGATCGTCGGCCGCACCAGCCGCGCCGTCGAAAACACCACGTCGCCACGCAGCGCCGCCATGGCGGAGAGATCGACCTCGACCCGTTCGGCTTCGATCACCGGCGGCGCATCGGTCTCCGTCCACTGGGAAAGCGTCACATCGGTCAGGATGGCGCGAAAATTCGGCCAGACTTCGATCTGCGGCGCGCCGTCGATGGTGACCCTGAAACCGCTCCACGCACTCATCTCCCAGGCGATGCGGTCGCGCACGATGCGGGTCGAGGCGACGAGCGGCAGGGCGGCGACGACCAGCGCGACGACGAGGACGGCAACGCCGATCGCCCATATTCCGCGCCGGATCAAAGGTGATGCCATATTGCCCCGGTTGCTTCCATTCCGACAAAATCGCCCGATGGGTGTAGTAACCCCAGTCGTCACTACGACTTAGGGCTGACGCATTTCAAGTCTTTATGGCCCGGCGATGGCGTTTGCGCACATCCATCGCGGCGGGCTTAACAAAATCTTGCTCTGCTGCGCTGCGATATGCATAAGCGACGGTGACCGTGGAGGAACGATCATGGCTGCCGAAACACCACTCTGGACACCGACGCAGGACCAGATCGACTCCGCCCCGATGACCGCCTTCATGAAGGCAGCCGAGGCGAAAACCGGCGAAACATTTTCTTCCTACGCCGACCTCCATCGCTGGTCGGTCGACGAGCGCGCGGCGTTCTGGGACCTGGTTTGGGATTTTTGCGGGATATTGGGCGACAAGGGGACTGGCGAGAACGCCGGTGAACGCGTCCTTGTCGATGGCGAGAAGATGCCCGGCGCCGCCTTCTTCCCCAACGCGAAGCTGAACTTCGCCGAGAACCTCCTGAAGAAAACCGGCTCTGGCACAGCCATCGTCTTTCGCGGCGAGGACAAGGTCGAGCGGCGACTGTCCTGGAACGAACTCCATGCGCTGACCTCGCGCCTGCAGCAGCTTTTCCTGTCGTTCGGGGTGAAAGAGGGCGACCGCATTGCCGCCATGATGCCCAACATGCCGGAGACCGTCGCCGCCATGCTGGCGACCGCCTCCATAGGCGCCGTCTGGTCGTCCTGCTCTCCCGATTTCGGCGAGCAGGGCGTGCTGGACCGGTTCGGCCAGATCGAGCCCGTCGTCTTCATCGCGCCGGATGGCTACTGGTACAATGGCAAGGCCATCGAGGTCGCCGATAAGATCGCGGCCGTGGCGGCAAAGCTTCCCGGCGTCCGCAAGATTCTCATCGTCGACTATCTCGGCACCTCTGCCGACGTTGCAGTGACCATCGACAAGGCAGCGGCGCTCGAAGAGGCGCTTTCTCCCTTTGCCGCCAAGTCCGTCACCTTCGAACGGTTGCCGTTCGCGCACCCGCTCTACATCCTGTTTTCCTCGGGCACGACCGGCATTCCCAAATGCATCGTTCATTCGGCTGGCGGAACGCTGATCCAGCACGTCAAGGAAGAGCGCCTCCATGCCGGCCTGCTCGATGGTGACCGCTTCTTCTATTTCACCACTTGCGGCTGGATGATGTGGAACTGGCTGGTATCAGGCCTGGCGTCGGGCGCGACCCTTCTGCTCTATGACGGCTCGCCCTTCTATCCCGATGGCAACGCACTGTTCGATTTCGCCGACGTCGAGAAGATGACCTATTTCGGCACCTCGGCCAAATTCATCGATTCCGTGCGCAAGGCCGGCCTCAAGCCGGTCAACACGCACGATCTTTCCACCGTGCGGACCATCTCCTCGACCGGCTCGCCGCTGTCGCCGGAGGATTTCCGCTTCGTCTATGACGGTATCAAGAAGGACGTGCACCTCGCTTCGATCTCCGGCGGCACCGACATCGTCTCCTGCTTCGTGCTCGGCGTGCCGACGGAACCGGTATGGGTCGGAGAGATCCAGGGACCCGGTCTCGGCCTCGCCGTCGACGTCTGGGACGACGAAGGTCACCCGCTCCGCCAGGAGAAGGGTGAACTCGTCTGCACGAAGGCGTTTCCGGCCATGCCGATCGGCTTCTGGAACGATCCCGAAGGCAAGAAATACCACGCGGCCTATTTCGAGCGCTTCGACAACGTCTGGTGCCATGGCGACTTCGCCGAATGGACCGCTCATGACGGGTTGATCATTCATGGCCGCTCCGACGCCACGCTCAATCCGGGCGGTGTGAGGATCGGCACGGCGGAGATCTACAACCAGGTGGAGCAGATGCCGGAAATCCTGGAAGCTCTGTGCATCGGCCAGGATTTCGACAATGACGTGCGCGTCGTGCTGTTCGTGCGGCTGGCCGCCGGCGTCGAGCTCGACGCCGAGTTGGAAAAACGCATTCGTACGAAAATCCGCACCGGGGCGAGCCCCCGTCACGTGCCGGCCAAAATCGTCGCCGTCAGCGACATTCCACGCACCAAGTCGGGCAAGATCACCGAGCTCGCGGTGCGCGACATGGTGCATGGGCGCGCCATCAAGAACAAGGAGGCGCTGGCCAATCCCGAGGCGCTCGAATTGTTCCGCAACCTGCCGGCGCTGGCCGACTGAACATGGTTAACGAATTATGTCGCTCGAATTTACCTAGATTTCATGAGTGGTACACATTGGTAAATTTTCCGGCGCGCCGGTAAGGATTTGTTAAGGGCCGGCATCGATAGTCGTGCGTAACTTGAGGGAGAAATCCCGTTCCTCGAAATCCCCAGAGGATCTGAATTCGCTCAAGCCCCGTTGTGACAGCAATCTCATTATTCAAGGCGTCCTGTTGGACGCCTTTTCTTTATTCAGCCAGCACGCGCGTCGATGGGAAAGCGACTTCGACCAGCGTGCCTTCGCCGGGCGTCGAGTTGATGGTGAAGCGGGCCCGGTTCGCCTCGACCATGGCCTTGGTCAGCGGCAGCCCAAGACCGGTGCCGTCACCGCGTCCACGTTTCAGCGCGTTGATCTGCTTGAACGGCTTCAGCGCCTGTTCGATTTCGGACTGGCTCATGCCGATACCGGTATCGCGTACGCGCATGACGACATCGCCCGAAACCTCATAGGCGGTCGAAACAATCACCTGGCCGCCAGCTTGCGTATAGCGGATGGCGTTCGACAGGATGTTCAGCGCGATCTGGCGCACGCTGCGCAGGTCGGCCACCACTTCCGGCAGCCGCGATGCGAAGCTGGAGCGGATGATGACACGTTCGCGGTTGGCCTGCGGCTGCATCATCGCCACCGTTTCGGCGAGCGTATCATTGAGCGACACCGCCTCGTAGGCCATTTCCTGCTGGCCAGCCTCGATCTTCGAAATATCGAGCAGATCGTTGACCAGGTCGAGCACGTGGTTGCCCGACCGGTTGATGTCGCGCAGATAGTCACGGTAGCGGTCATTGGCGACCGGCCCGAATTTCTCGTCAACCATCAGCTCGGAAAAGCCGATGATGGCGTTAAGCGGCGTGCGGATCTCGTGACTGATACGGGCGAGGAAATCGGTTTTCTGCGAGGAGGCGCGCTCGGCCACCGCGCGCGCCTGGGTCAGATCCTCTTCGGCCCGCTTCCATTGCGTGATGTCGCGCACCACCGCGCAGAAGCCGCTGTCGTTGGGCAGGCTGCCGATGGTCATGAACAGCGGAATGAAGCGCCCTTGTGCCTCGCGCCCGATCACCTCGCGGCCGTCATTGAGCACGCTTGCCACGCCTGGTTCGGAGAGCCCGTCGAGATAGTCACGCGCAGCGCGCTGGCTTTCGATCGCGAACAGCGAGACGAAGGGCTTGCCGGTCACCTCGTCGCTGTCGAAGCCGAACAGCGCTTCGGCCGGGCGGCTGATGGAGCGGATCGTTCCGTCACGGCCGATCAGCACGACGCCGTCGGTCGCCGTGTCGATGATGGTGCGCATCTCGGCGATCCGCGCCTTGAGCTCGGTGATGTCCGGCTGCGCCTGCTCTTCGGCGGCAGCGTGCAGGGCCGCTGGTGGTGCGTCGTCGTCGCCGGAACGGCGCACGACCAGCATCAGCGCCTTGCCGGTACGCCACGGAACCGCGCGCAAAATGGCCTCGATCGGAAACTCCAGGCCGTCGCGCGTCTTCAACCGCAGCGCGTGATCGGTGCTCTCGGACCCGCTGTCGTCGTAAGGATCGGCAAACAGCGCGCCGAGGCCGCCTGCCTCCTCCAGGTCGTCGAGCGCGTCATAGCCGGTCAGGCCGAGAAATTCCTCATTCGCGTAGTGAAGGTCGTCGCCGGAATGGATGAGCAGCGGCACCGGCAGCTTGCTGAGGATCGAAACATCCGGTGCCTTGTCGTCTGCGGCTGAAAAAGCCGACGGCACGAACCCGTCGAGCTTGAGCGGCGGCGCCTGGAGACGCGGCCTGCCGACGGCCGCTGGCTCCACGTCACCGGCATCGCCAATGTCTTCGGTCGAAGAACGGGTTTCGTTGCTATCGGCGCGCGCCCAATCCTCGCTGTCCTCCGCATCGCGGAAATCATCGGCCGTCATGCTGTCGTCGTCTTCGGTGGCCCCGGCGCTCGGCGGTACTACGCCGGCGATCGATCCACTGTCCGCTTCGGTTGGTTGGGCGATCTCCCGCGCTTCCGATTTGTCCGGCTCGGAGACAGGTGCGTCGTCGCTATTGTCGGCGACATGGTCCCGGTCGGCGTAATTAAGCAGCGAACCCGTGATCTTGGACACGGTTGATTGGCCGGCCGGCTGCTCCTGGATAGCCTCCGGCTGTTCCTGCACGGCCTCGTCCGGCTGCTCGCCGTCGAGCCTTGCGACATCCTTCTCGTCTTCGCTATCGGTTTCGGCCGGTTCCACCACCGGCTCCGACGGCTTTTCGACATCGGCCGGCTCGACCGGAATATTCTCCTTCCTGAGCCGTTCGCCGATCTCGCGGAACGCGCTGCGTTCAAGGGTCGACAGGCCCTTGTCGTTGGCCGGCTGCCTGTGCTCCGCCAGCCGGATCACCTTGTCGGCAAAGCGACGCTCCGGCTTTGGCACGATGGTCAGCGCCGGGACCTCGCCCTTGAACGGATCGGGTTCCTTTGGTGCTACCGGCGCAGTCTCCGGGATCTCAGGCCCGGCGATCTTGGACTCGCCCGCTGCCGACGCCTGGTCCCCGACGACTGTCGGCGCCTGATCATTGGGGACAAGCGCCATCCCGATCGCCTCCGGGTCGACCGCCGCATCACTGGTGCGGGCGACGCCGAAACCGCGGAAGCCTTCGAAGGCGCGGCTGCGGTCATAGACGGGCAGCGCCGCCAGATCGACGGGTATCTTGAGATCGGTGCCGGCAATCGGCCACAGCACCGAACGGCCGGACCAGGTGTCGCGCCGGTCGAGCAAGCCGGCAATCTCGCCGGATGCATCGAGGCCAAAGGCGGCCGCGACGTCCCTGAAGCGCCTGCCGATCACATCGGCGGCGGGCTTGCCGACGATCTCGGCGAATTCGGGTGAAAGGGCGCTGAACTTGCCCTCGGCGTCGGTGCGCCAGACGAAGCGCAGCGGCGCCGCGGTGCGGTCGATACCCCGCATGGGGCGCCCGGCGGGGGAGGCGGGTTCGGGGGTGTCTTGCGCGCTGCGTTGTGCCGGACCATCCGCCCCGGCGGGTGCTTCGCCAAGCAAAGGCGCTTCCGGCCCTGCTGGCTCTCGCGTCTCATCCTCACTGGCGCTGAAATACCAATGGTCATGCTGCGCCGGCGTTCCGCCGGCCGCCAGGCGATCGCTATCGGCAGCCTGCGGGCTTTGTTCGGTCACATCGGCAATGTCATGCTCAGCCGCGGCGTGGATTTCTTCGAGAATTGGCGGTACGGCCTCCGTCGACGCATCGGCGCCGGCTTCCGTCTCCGCCGGGTCCTCGGCACCAGGAGCTTCGCTGTCGAGCTTGTCCTCGTCGATCACCACCAGCAGGTGCCGCTCGTCCGTCAGCCGGGCGAGGCCGGCCGGATAGGAGATGGTGCCGCCTGGAACGAGGCGCTTGACGATGCGCTCGCTCTCGTTCGTCACATCGGCCACGAGCGCTGCCAGCGTCTCGGGCAGGATGCCAAGCGCCGAAAAACCATCCGAAGCAGCCTCGATGCCGCCCTTGGCGTCGACAAAGGCGATGAAGTGACCATCCTCGGTGAAGCCGCTGATCGCCCGGTCGGCAATCTCGGCGGCGTTGCGTGAGCCGGCTTGCGCTGCCGGCACTGCCAGCATGATCGCATTCTCGCCGTCCGGCATGGTGATGGCGGTGGCCAGGAAGCCAATCGCGCGGCTGGTCAGGCCGGTGGCCACCCGGACCGTAATGGCGCGGTCGCGGCCGATCTCCGGAAAGCCGCTTGTCGCCATGATCTGGCGTCTGGCGATCATCGGCAGCCCTGCCGAGCTGCCGATGATGGCCTCGATGTCCGGGTAGCCGAACACGGCCGCTCCCGGTCCGTTGGCCCAGATCACCTGTTCGAGGTCGGCCGACAGGACGGCGATCGCGTCGCCGGCGGCAAAGCGCTGGCGGACCGCGTCGAGCACAGCGACGTCGAGGAAGGAGTAGTTTTCGGACGGCATGCGCTTGGCGGACCCTCTGGGCGAACCCTCACGGAGCGGGCAGTTTGCAGTTAACGCTTTGTTAATAAAAGCCGACGGCGCGAAGGTCTACAAGCCATTGCGTGCAGCAGTCGGAATCTCTGGGCGCTTGGTTAACGCCGGTAGGATTTTATGTTGCGCTGCAACAAAGATATTGCAATGCACAAAATTTGCCTTTATATTGCCATCATACATGAACGAGACGGCTTTCCTTCAAGGCCGCCGCTACGACAAAGGATGGAAAATGTCCAAGACCAAAACTGCCGAGACGATTGAAAACGTTGAATTCCCGAGCTTCGACGCATCCAAGGCCACCGACCAGATCCGCGCTTTCGCCGAAAAGGGCGTTGAGCAGTCGAAAGAGGCCTATGCCAAGCTGAAGACCGGCGCCGAGGAGACCCAGAAGGCTCTTGAGTCGACCTTCGAGACCGCCAAGACCGTTTCCAGCGACCTGTCGCTCAAGACCATCGCTGCTTTGCGTGCCAATGCCGAAGCCGGCTTTTCGCATATCGAGGCTCTGATCGGCGCGAAGTCGCTTTCGGAAGTCGTCGAGCTGCAGACCGCATTTCTGCGCAAGCACGTCGAAACGACCGTCGAGCAGGCCAAGGACTTCCAGACCGTCGCCTCCAAGGCGGCCGAGGACGTCTCGAAGCCGATCAAGGCCGCCTTCGAGAAGGCCGTAACGAACATCAAGGCCGCCTAATATTTGCGCACAACTCGAAGATGCATCAAAACGTCGCATTTCGTCAGACAAATAGATATGCGATAAAATTGGTGAAAGTGAATACCCGGCGGGTGGAACCTCCTCCCTCTGCTCTCCGGGGTGACCAGCCAGCACCTCCTCCCGCTGGCTCGTAACAGGAAAAGGCCGGCACCTCCTCCCGCCGGCCTTTTTCTTTGCCTAGCGAAGGCGGCCAGCAATCTTTGCGACAGCGCCGCGCGTCCTTTGGAGGCGCAAAGGGCGCTGTAGAAACTTTGGGTTTGCGCATGATCCCGGCGAAAACCGATTCTGATTTTCAGGGCCCTGCGCTGCCAAGAGCCTTGAATTAAATTCCGATAGCCCGTATGGACGCATCGCCGAACGACAGAGCGTATCCTGGAGAATGAACCTCGATCCGCTCAGGCAAATGTGCCGTTGTAGCTCAGCTGGTTAGAGCGCCGGATTGTGGATCCGGAGGTCGCTGGTTCGATCCCAGCCAACGGTACCATCGGCTCCTCCGCTAAGTCTTTGTATTTTTTATAGAATTTCCCGATTCTTTAGAGGCCGTGGGAAGACGACGCGGAGCACATGATCCTAACCGCTTCCTGCAACTGAGGGGCGACCATTTCCATTACTACCGGCGGGTGCCCAGAGAGGTCAGGGACCTCGACGAGCGTGGCGTATTCGTGCGCCGCGCCCTCGACACCACTGATCGCATGAAGGCGGGTACCGCCAGGGACCACCCGCTTTCTGGAACTTGGCCCGGGATCTTCTGTCAGCGAAATGGTAGCGAGGACGGATCCCAGCACGGTTACGCGGTCGTTGAGTGATTTCAAAACGATCGAGAGTGCGAAAGCCTGGGCGGGCAAGGCGCCGATCAATAGTGAACACGGCAGTTTGGCATCGACTGGCGCCCCCACAACGCCTTGACTTAACGTCTCTCATATAGCGAATTAGGGTATGTACGAGACGAGCTCCGGCCAGGCCAAGGGCTTTGATCATGGCAAACGACAGCGAATCTGGCACCTCGACAATTGCCTTTGACCGCTTCGTGCTGACACCAATCAAACGATTGCTTACGAGAGATGGCGAGCCAATCGCAATTGGTGGCCGAGCGCTCGACATTCTGATCGCTTTAACCGATCGGCCCACGGAGATCGTGAGCGGGCGTAAATTGATTGATATCGTGTGGCCGGATGTGACGGTCGAAGAGGCCAATCTCCGCGTCCACATCGCCGCTCTTCGTAAGGTCCTGGGCGACGCTCGAGACGGAAATCGTTTTCTTGTTACCGTACCTGGTCGAGGATACGCGTTCGTTGCTCCTTTGCGCTCACCCCATAGCGGCACTAGCTCTATCTACAGTGAAGCCGGGCTGCCGCAATCAAAGAACTTGCCTGCACCGTTGCGGTCAATTGCTGGCCGCGCCGAAACGTTGGCAGAGTTGATCGCGCAGGTACAATCAAACCGCTTGGTAACAGTTGTGGGGCCGGGCGGCATTGGAAAGACCACGGTCACGATAGCGGTTGCCCACGCGCTTCTGTCTGACTTTGGAAACGAAATGGTTTTCTTTGTCGATCTTGGTTCCCTGAACGACAAAGCCGACGCTGCGAGTGCTGTTGCCGCCGCTATTGGATGTTCTGTGCAAGGTCTTATACCAGATCACACTATACCTGCGTTTCTCGCGGACAAGCGTGCCCTGCTCATGCTGGACAGCTGCGAGCATGTTATGGAGACAGTCGCGCCGCTGACAAAACACATAGTCGCTGGGGCGCCGTCCATCCATGTTTTGGCAACGAGCAGAGAAGCACTTCGCCTTGAGTTAGAGAACGTCCATTTGCTCCCGCCGCTTGCTTGGCCGCCTGACGCCGCGCCGTCTGCGGCTTCGGCTCTCGCTTCGCCGGCAGTGCAACTTTTTATGGAAAAGGCTGCTGCCGGGGGGCATTTCGACGGCCTTCAGGACAGCGATGCCCCCATTGTAGCTGACATCTGCCGACGGCTTGATGGGATTGCGTTGGCGATCGAGATCGCTGCAAGCCGAGTGGGAACGTATGGCATTAGAGGAGTGGCCAGCCTCCTCAATGAGGCGGATCCATTACAATTGCAAGGTCGGCGCGGCGCCACATCGAGGCACCAAACGTTGCAGGCGATGCTTGACTGGAGTTTCAACCTGTTGTCGGGAAGCGAGCAAAAGACGCTCTGCACACTCTCAATTTTTATCGGTCAATTCCCCCTCGAGGCAGCCTATGCGGTTGCGGGTGTTGTGGACAATGACAGAAAGAAACTCGCGACCGCCATTGCAAGCTTAGCTGACAAATCTCTGATTTCGATCTCATCGATTAGCGGCCTTGTTTACTACCGACTTCTGGATACGACGCGCGCATACGCCTCTTCCAAGCTCAAGGTTGGCGACGAGGAAAGGGCAATAGCCGGGCGCCACGCCCTCTACTTCGACAGTTTCCTCAAATCGTGCTTTGCAGGACAAGGTTTTGATGGCAGGGAGCCGGCCAAATACACTCCTCATCTAGGCAATATCCGCAAGGCGCTTGAGTGGAGTTTTTCCGATCAGGGCGATCCCGCCATCGGACGCGAGCTTGCCGCCAATGCCGCGTCAATATTTCTGGAAATTTCCCAATTTGGAGAATGCCAGAGATGGTGTCGTCAAGCTATATCTGGGCTCTCTGAAAGAGATCGTGGGACATCACTAGAGCTACAATTATATTACGCACTGGCGCGATCGGCGCTCTACACTCCTGGAAGCGTCAACGAGGTCAGGGACGCATTCAAACGCGCATTGCATCTGTCAGAGACTTTACACGACGAACGTCGTCAATTCGATCTGCTCGCCGATTTCAATGTCTATCTCGTTCGCAATGGTGATTTCGAAGGCGCGATTGCTACAGCGAAGGAAAGCGCCGCTATCGCTCAGCGAACGGGCGACCCCGCCGAAAAAATTCTTTCAGAGTGGTTGCTTGGCGCCTCATATCACGCGACTGGCAATCAGGCGGTTGCGCTGCGTCATTGCAAGAATGGCTTCCTGTTGCAGGCGTTTCCCGCCTCGTCTTTGAAATTGGACCTGGCTAGCGAAGCGCGTGCGCGGCTGGCCTTGACGCGATCCCTGTGGCTGCGCGGTTTTCCCGATCAAGCTCTCGAATCCGCCCATGAGACAATAGAACACCTGCGCGCCTACAGCCATCATGCTTCCTACTGCTTTGCCTTAGTCTGGACGATCCCCGTCTTCTTTTGGTGCGGCGCATATAAGATGGCGGCCGAGCCGATTGAGAGCGCGCTATTACATGCATCCAAGTATTCTCTCCCTGCCTTTCAGGCCATCGCCCGTGCACAGAAGGGCGAGTTCCTGCTTGTAAATGGGGACGATTCGACGGGGTTGGAGATGCTCCAGCAAGGCTACTCAAGCATGCTTTCCAGCCACTATAGCATAATAGCTTCTTCGACGTCCTGTGTGTTGGCAAAAGCGTTGGCAGCTTCAGCACGAGGCGAAGAAGCGCGGCAAGTGCTTGAAGTAGCGTTGTCGCGCGCCGATTTGGTTAACGAACAATGCTGGCGGCCAGAGTTGCTACGAACTCAGGGCGAGATCGAGTTGATGATGCCGCAGCCGGACCTTGCTTCTGCCGAGCATTTTCTTCTGAGGTCAATTTCTTGCGCGCGAGAGCAATCCGCCTTCAGTTGGGAACTAAAGGCAGCAATTCCCCTTGCCCAAATGTGGAGGGATTTGGGTAGAAATCAGGAGGCCAGATCGCTGCTAGGAAGTGTTTATCAGCGATTTACTGAAGGATTTGGAACGCGAGATCTTATCGCAGCATGTCAACTTCTGGACCAGCTCTAACAGCCCAAAGGGGTGGGAACCTTAGCCGAGGGCTGCAAGCTGTGGATTGTGAAACGCGGCAACGCCGGCGATTGTGTAAGCGAATCTGCTCCACTGGTTGCGCCACGAAACATAGGAAAATGTGCTACGCATTGGCTGAGCTTTGTCTACGCGCACGGGCACCTCTGCCGCGATAGATCGCGTCCGCCTTGCTTTGGGTCAACTTTGCATCTGCATGATCTGATCGATGGGCATCATATTGTGGTTCATATGTGCCATGATCCAGAGCGATCCGACGATGACTAGGAGAACGATCAACACACCAAAGGCAAGCGCCAAGACGTTGTTGACGTTGTCGGGGCCGGTGGTGATGTGGAGGAAAAAGACGAGGTGAACGCCCATCTGCGCGATCGCGAGGACGGCCAGCGCGACAGGAATGCTCGGTTCCCAAACCAGCGCGGTGCGAGTGATAAAGAAAGACACCAGGGTAAGCAGCGTTGCGAGCCCTAGCCCGATCAGGTAAGTCCTGATTTCTTCGGCAGCCTCGTATCCATCGAGGCTCTCGTCACCCGGTGCGGTGTCGACGTAGTGCGAGTCTTCGTCCTGCTCGGCGTGGCTCATTGGGTGACTCCCATCAGATACACCATTGTGAACAATCCGACCCAAATGATATCAAGGGCATGCCAGAACAGGCTGAAGCAAAGCAGGCGCCGCAGAATGTCCGGCCGGTAGCCCTTTGCGAACACCTGCGCCATCATCGTGAGCAGCCATAACAAGCCGATGGCCACATGCAGGCCATGGCAGCCAACCAGCGTAAAGAAGGCCGACAGGAACGCGCTCCGCGTTGGGCCTGCCCCGAGCGCAATCATGCCCATGAACTCGCGGATCTCGATGCCAAGGAATGCAGCCCCCAGTATGAAGGTTGCGGCCATCGCGCCATAGAACCAGACTCCGTTGCGCGTCCGGGCGCCGATGCCTGCGAGGCCGCAAGTGAAGCTCGACAGGAGAAGGCAGGCCGTCTCGATGCCGACATTGCCGAGGTCGAACAGCCCGCGCCCGCTCGGCCCGCCGGCTGTCGCGTCAACCAGCACCGCGTAGGCCGCGAAGAAGGCGGAGAACATGACGATGTCGCTCAGCAGGAAAATCCAGAAGCCGTAGCCTGCGATGATACGCTTCGACGCCAGCGCACCGGCCGCATGCTTCGCGGTGTGTTGGAGACCCGGCGAACTCTGGACACGCTCGACCCGGTTCGGGACGTCGCGGCCGCCGGCCGCGTCGAACGCGCTCATGGCGCCGTCCCCGATAGGGCGAGTGTCTCGCCGCGCGCGGTTCGGTTGGCCCGATCGATGCGTGCTACCACGTCAGCCGGAATCACATACTCGACTTCATCCCGCCAGGCGAAGACAACAAAGGTTGCGAGCGCGCCCACCGCAGCCAGGACCACGATCCACCAGATATGCCAGATCAGTGCGAAACCCATGAAGGTGGCGAAGAAGGAGCAGATGAAGCCCGTGGGACTGTTCCTCGGCATCTCGATGTCCGCATAGGGAGGTTCTTCGCCCGGCGTGGCCTGCTGGCGCGCGCGCTGCTTCATGCCCCAGTAAGCCTCGTCGCCCTCGACGCTCGGAAGCACCGCGAAATTGAAGGATGGTGGCGGAGAGGGTGTCGCCCACTCGAGCGAGCGTCCATGCCAGGGGTCGCCGGTCTCGTCGCGAAGTTCCTTACGCCGGCGAATGCTGATGGCGAGTTGCGCGATCTGCAGGATTATTCCGACCAGGATGATGGCCGCGCCGCCGGCAGCGATCAGCAGCCAGGGACGCCATTCGGGAACATCGTAGTGCTGCATGCGACGCGTCATACCCATCAGGCCTAGGACATAAAGCGGCATGAAGGCGACGTAGAAGCCCACGATCCAGCACCAGAACGATGCTTTGCCAAGCCCTTCGTGCAGCCGGAAGCCGAAGGCTTTCGGAAACCAGTAGGTGTAGCCGGCGAAGGCACCGAAGAGCACGCCTCCGATGATGACGTTGTGGAAATGGGCCACAAGGAAAAGGCTGTTGTGCAGGACGAAGTCCACCGGGGGCACCGCCAGCAGCACGCCAGTCATCCCGCCGATGACGAATGTGACCATGAAGGCGATCGACCACAATATCGGTTGGGAATAGACGACCCGGCCACCATACATGGTGAAGAGCCAGTTGAAGACCTTTACGCCCGTGGGCACCGCGATAATCATCGAAGCGATACCGAAAATCGCGTTGACGTCGGCGCCGGCCCCCATGGTGAAGAAGTGGTGCAACCACACAGTGAAGGAAAGTACGCATATGGCCATCGTCGCCATGACCATCGACCGATAGCCGAACAGCGGCTTGCGGGAAAAGGTCGAGATCACTTCCGAAAATATGCCGAAGGCGGGCAGGATCAGGATGTAAACTTCAGGATGTCCCCACGCCCAGATCAGGTTCATGAACATCATCACGTTGCCGCCGGCTTCATTGGTGAAGAAGTGAAAACCGACGTAGCGATCCAGCAGCAGCATCGCCAAAGTCGCCGTTAGGATGGGAAATGCCGCGACGATCAGCAGGTTGGAGGCGAGCGTCGTCCAGCAGAACATCGGCATCCGCATCAAGGTCATGCCAGGTGCACGAATCTTCAGGACCGTCGTGACGAAGTTGACGCCGGTGAGCAAGGTTCCCACACCGGATATCTGGAGCGACCAAAGATAATAGTCGACGCCGACGCCGGGCGAGTAGGCTATCTCCGACAGGGGAGGATACGGCAGCCACCCGGTGCGCGCGAACTCGCCCACGACCAGCGAAATATTGATGAGCAACGCGCCGGTGGCGGTGAGCCAAAAGCTGACCGAGTTGAGGGTCGGGAACGCCACGTCGCGGATCCCAAGCTGCAACGGCATGACGAAGTTCATCAGCCCGATCACGAAGGGCATTGCGACAAAGAAGATCATCAGCGTGCCGTGGGCGGAGAAAATCTGGTCGTAGTGCTCGGGTGGCAAGTAGCCTTCGGAGCGGAACGCCAGCGCCTGTTGCGACCGCATCATGATCGCGTCGGCAAAGCCGCGCAGCAGCATCACCATAGCGAGCAGGATGTACATGATCCCGATCCGCTTGTGGTCCACGCTGGTGATCCACTCGCGCCAAAGGTACGGAAGCCAGCCCTTCAGCGTGACCCATGCGAGGACGCCGACAATCACCACACCCACCAGGGCGGCCGTGAACAGTGGGATCGGCTGGTCGAGGGGAATAGCTGCCCAGCTGAGTTTGCCCAACATCCTAGTCCTCCGTCTGTGGGGATACGCTCGGATTGGGCCGGCCGGTCTGCGGGCCAGGTCCAGGCGGCAGTTGCTGTGTGACGATCTGCTGGAAGAGGCCAGGATCGACTGCACGGAAGGTGAAAGGAGTGGTGTTCACGCTTTGCCTGGCCAAGGCAACGTAGCTCTTGGCATCGAGGCTTGGCCCCATGCCGCGCGTGGCATCAATCCAGGCAGCGAACCGCTGCGCAGACACCGCCTGCACCTCGAAATGCATGTCCGAGAAACCATCGCCACTATAGTGGCTCGAAAGGCCGTGGAAGGTGCCCGGAGCGTCCGCGCGCAGGTTCAACTGCGTTGTCATGCCGTTCATCGTGTAGATCATGCTGCCGAGCCGCGGTACGAAGAACGCATTCATCACGCTCGCGGATGTCAGTGAGAAATGAATGGGAGTGCCGGCAGGAACGACAAGATGGTTCACGCTCGCTATACGCTGGCCTGGGTAGATAAAGAGCCACTTCCAATCCAATGCGACCACCTGGACCTCCAGCGGTGGCGTGTTTGATATCAACGGTTTCGCGGGATCGAGTTCATGGGATCCGATCCAGGCCACTCCGCCTAGGAGCATGATCACAAGGAGGGGAATGGACCAGACGATGAGTTCGATACGGCCCGAATACTCCCAATTCGGCAGGTAGGTCGCTCTTGTGTTGGAGGCTCGAAACCACCAGGCGAAGATAAAGGTGGCGACGATCGTCGGCACCACGATGGCGAGCATGATGGCGAGCGAATCTATCAGGATCGTTTTCTCTGCAATCCCGACCGTCCCTTGTGGATCAAGAACCGCTGGCTGGCATGCGGTCAAAACGATCGGCGCCAGGAGGACGGCGCATTGCGCCACCCTGGCGCTCGTCGATCGACGACCCGGCAAAAGCAGTTCGCGGCCTGGCAGTCCATCCGACCTGGCGGGCATCACTGCGCTCCCTCACGCCGTCGTGAGCATCCTGGTGTATGCTTCGCGTCCGAGCAGCGGGCTCGGAACGACAACAAGAACTGCAAGAGAAGCGAGGGCAGCGTCACCGGCTCGCGCACCCGGCTGCGCGATGCTAAGCCGGCACGACCGGCGACTTCTCCTTGCGCAAGGCGTGCAGAAACTGCGAGTCGACGCGCAAACTGGCGCGGACCAACTCCGGCGGTGTGAGGGCAAGCCACTGATTCAGTGACACGTCGGCGAAGTGGTCGCTCTTGAACACCTCCAGATATCGCAGCGTCGTCTTGCCTGTGTTCTCGATATAGTGGCCCATGGCGAAGGGTACGTAGCCGACGTCGTTGGCCTGGAAGTCGAATGTGCGGGCCGCGCCCGACGCCGCGAACACCCCCATGCGGGCCTGACCCTGAATATAGTACTGCCATTCGTTCGTATTGGGATGCCAATGCAACTCGCGCATCGCTCCCGGCTCGACCTCAACCAGGGCAGCCGCGATTGTTCTGGAAGCCGGGAACACGCTGCTGTCGGTAATTCGCGCAGTTCCATGTTTCATCTTGATCGGAGCCTGTGCCATCATGCGGTGGCTGAAAACGTGCGGGACTTCAACCGCGCCCGCGATCTTGTCCGCGCTGAGCGGCCCCGGAACCGGCGCGGGAAACATGTAAAGCTCGCTGGGATCGGGGACGCCCGCAAAGCTCGACGCCGGAACGCCGAAATTCTTGGCGAGCACCTCGGGAGGCGTGTGCTTCAGAAAGTCGCTCAAGAGGAAGGTGTTGTCCTCGTCGAAGTCGCCGTCATCGAACACCAACAAGAATTCCGTCCCGTCTGGATCAAGGCCCTGGATCGAGTGCGGAATACCCGACGGGAAATACCACAGGTCGCCGGCGCCGACGTCGTCGACGAAATTACGGCCATCGGCATCGACCGCCGTGATGCGTGCTCTCCCATACAGAACATAGGCCCACTCGGCGGCCTTGTGCCAATGCAACTCACGCACGCCGCCGGCATTCAGGCGCATGATCACGCCGGCGATGTCCTTGGAGACACCGAGCTCGCGCACGGTCACCTGCCGGGTCCAGCCGCCGCCAGACAGTCGGATGTGGGTATCGTCAAATGAGAAACGCAGGTTCGGCAGCTCACCCGCATCCGTACTCGGTGGCACCGTCAGGTCCGGATTCTGAGCTATTCGGGAAGGATTCATCGGACCAGGGTTGGTGCCGCCGCGGCCGTTGGCTATCGGGTCACTTTTCTGCGCCTGGGCCAGTGTCGCCGTCGTGAGCAAGCCGCCGGCTGCTGTCGCAGCCAGCATGGCTCGACGGGATATCTTGTCGGTGACTATGCTCATTTGTTTCTTTCCTTGCTGCGGGGGCTTTCGACGCCGCCAATTGGTTGGGACGCGGACCGCATGAGTGTCCGCCTGGCGCGCAAGACACACGGTAGCGATCTGGCGCTGACGAGGTCTTTCTTGTTGACGCACGCAATAGCTGAATCGCACGATGATCGTGGCTGTCAGGTGGAGCGATGCGGAGGAACGCTGCTCGCGATCGTCTCGGGCGGCTTGCGGCAAATGGAAATGCTCTGGCTATCGCGCCCGCCTGTTTCTGTTTTTATATCCACGACAACGCGCTGCTCTTCAGGCCAAAGCCGAACGCCAGGAGCGTCGCACCTTGCATGGTCAGGTCGATTGCCAGGATCGCGCCTGGCGCCGCCAGAGTATCGAGTGGCCGTCCGAAGAGGATGACAAGGCCCGCAAGAAGCGTAACTGTCCCTGAAAAGGCAACCCAGCCCCAGGCCAGATGGTGCCTGGACTGGAGGCCTACCCAGAACCGCAGAATACCTGCCGCAATGAGTGTGATTGCCAGCACGAGCGTGTAAGCCGAGACCGTAAGCAGTGGATTGTGGAACGCGGCAATGCCGGCGATTGCGTAGGCGAAGCCGCTCAACAGCCAGAATGCAAACGATCTCCATCCCTGAATATTGAAAGCGTGCACAACCTGCGCGATGCCGGCTACCGACATCAACACGCCAATATAGAAGACGGATAGCACCGGAGCGGCGAACAAGTTCGCGAATCCCAGAAAGCCCAAGCTTAGCAGAACGATGCCAAGCATTATGAAAAGCCAGCATTTTGCACGCAACTCCGGGAACGCTGAGCCGAGACTGCGGGACCGTTCGATCGCATGTGCCATGAGTTCCTCCTTCAGTTCAGTCGAGAAACGCCGCCGGACGTAGATGTAACAAGGCGAGCGGTGGGTTCCGCCCAGGGGGGCGTTGAACCGGGCGTAATCCTGTTTCGTGATACCGCTCTCGTTGCTGCCAGGACTTGTGCGTTGTTGCCTTGACCGGCTCTGACTTGCGTGTTTTCCGCCGGACCTTAGGCTCGCTCTCAAGCCTGTGTCGTTGATGGCGCGCTCGATCCCTGGGGATTTGGAGGTGTTGCAGTGACAAAGGTGCAATCAGGCTCTGACGACCGCAATTTCGAACAAGCGGAAAGGATTCTGTTGCCTAGGTTGAACGGCGCGCCACAGAGAGTCGATCAGCAGCGCAAGCGTCGACCAGGAACTGAGCAGAGACCTTATGCGGCACAGATTATCTCCGCCAGCATCCGGCAATTCGCGGCTGGTGGCGCCTCTAGCCATTCTTCTGGCGGCCGGGATATTCGTTGTCGATACGATTGATCCATTTTCTGGAGCTGTCGCGGTCCTCTATGTGGTCGTTATTCTGCTCGCAGGTACCACCTTCCGTAGGCGTGGCATTGTCTTGTGCTCGTTCGCCTGTATAGCCCTCACCTCATTGAGCTTCTGGTTTGTTCACGGAGAAGAAGCCAGTGGAGGCGCGTTCAGCCGCTGCCTGATGAGCATCGCGGCCATCGCCATTACCACCCTTCTTGTCCTTAAGAACCAGTCGACCTCGAACGATCTCTCTGAAAAGGCCCAATTGCTCGATTTGACGCATGATGCGATTTTCGTACGCAGCATGGGCGATCTGATCACTTATTGGAATCGTGGTGCTGAAGCCATTTACGGCTGGTCCGCCGAACACGCGGCGGGGAAGTCCACCCATCAGCTTCTGCAGACAGTCTTTCCAGCCAAGCTGAACGAGATCAATCGGCAACTGCTCAGCTCCGACCGCTGGGAAGGTGAACTCCTGCACACGAAGCGGGACGGATCCGTCGTTGTCGTTTCCAGCCGCTGGTCGCTGAAGAAGGATGCCGATGGCAAACCGTTGGCGGTTCTCGAAACGAATACGGACATATCACAGCGCAGGCGAGCCGAAACCGAGGTCCTGAAGGCCCAGGCTGAACTCGCCCATGTGACACGCCTCACCACATTGGGTGAATTGACGGCCTCGATCGCGCACGAGGTGAACCAGCCGCTAGCCGGCATCGTTATGAACGGCGAGGCGTGCCTGCGATGGATCGATCGAGACAAGCCCGATCTGGATGAGGTCCGCAGCGCGGTCAAGCGGAGCATCGCTGACGCCCAACGCGCCAGCGATATCGTCCATCGCATCCGGGCGTTGTCCAAGAAGGGTGACATCCAGATGGCCCTTGTCGACGTGAACGAGATCGTCAACGAATCCCTCGTGTTGGTGCAGCATGAGCTCATTGCAAATCACATCACCCTGAAACTGGACCTAGCCAACCGGCCGCTGCCCGCGCTTGGTGACCGTATCCAGCTTCAACAGGTCCTGATCAATCTGCTGATCAACGGGATTCAGGCAATGGCCTCCGGTAATAGCGACTTACGCGAAATTCTCGTTACGACGTCGATCGATGAATCGAACCAGGCAAATGTGAGGATCCGGGATTCTGGACCAGGCATCGATCCCGATAATGCGCGTCAGTTGTTCAAGACCTTCTTCACCACCAAGGCGGACGGAATAGGCATGGGGCTATCGATCTGCCGGTCGATCGTTGAGTCACACGGAGGCGATGTATGGATCGTGCCTAATCCAGGCGGCGGCGCGATATTCCAATTTTCCCTGCCACGCGTCGAAAAGGATGCCGGGTCATGATCCGACGCCCCGTCTCTCCCTCCCAGTCACAAGGCAACAACGGCGCCGTGCCTCCAACTGTTCTGGTCGTGGACGACGATCCGTCGCTACGTGAAGCTTTAAGCAGCCTCTTCCGGTCAGTTGGTACGCGCGTCGAGCTTTTCGGTTCTGCTCCCGAACTGCTGAACAGTCGGCTTCCCGACGGTCCAAGCTGCCTTGTACTCGATATCAGGCTGCCGGAGGTGAGCGGACTCGAATTTCAAACGCAGTTGAGCAAGGCAGGCATTCACCTGCCGATCATTTTCATGACCGGACATGGCGACATTCCGATGTCGGTGCGCGCCATGAAGGCCGGCGCGGTCGATTTTCTCACCAAGCCCTTCCGAGATCAGGATATTCTGGATGCAGTCGCCGGCGCTTTGGAGCGCGACAGGCAGCGGCGAGAGAGAGATCGGGCGCTCTCGGATCTGCAGAGCCTTCTGCGCACCCTGACCCCTCGGGAGCGCGAGGTGATGGCATTTGTCGCGACTGGATTGATGAACAAGCAAATCGCCGGCGAGATGCAACTCAGTGAAATCACGGTGAAAATCCACCGCGGGCGCCTAATGAAGAAGATGGGCGCCAGAACTCTAGCCGACCTGGTCAAGATGGCCGGCGCCCTGGGAATAGACGCTCCCGGGAAATAACTTTGTTACACCTCTGTATAACTTCCGCTTCCACGGGCGCAGGCGCAATATCTCGCCGAGAAACAGCCGTTGAAACAGCAATGCTTGGGCCATCGGCAAGCACGGAGGATTAGTGAATTGACCCGTAACGCGATGATCTCGATCATCGACGACGATGAGTCCGTTCGACTTGCAACCGCAAGCCTCGTTAGATCGTTAGGTTTCATCGCATTTGCATTCGAATCGGCCGAGGATTTCCTGAGATCATCTAGACTGGAAGATACGTCATGCTTGATCTGCGATATCCAGATGCCCGGAATGACAGGAATAGAGCTGCAGGATCATTTGATCGAACATGGCTATCACATACCAACCATCTTGATCACCGCCTTTCCCGAGGAACGCGTCCGCAAACGCGCTCGGGAAACGGGCGCCATCGGCTTCTTCCGCAAGCCGTTGGATAGCCAGGCCATGATCAGCTGTATCGATTCTGTGCTTCATGGCACGCGCTAGCGGCTCCTGGGTGCACCTTCGCCCTTCAAGCGAAGAGCGCGGCAAACAGGGTAGCGTCGAACAGAGAAGCCAACATCGAAGGTCTATGGGCGTCGAGAGACAACTGATCTCCCGCAACGTAGGCAAGGAGTGCTTGATGGCACGCGCAGTAACAACAAACTTTTCGAGCGAAAGCGGGCTTCACCGTTATCTCGACGCGATCAGACATTTCCCCATGCTGACGCCAGTGCAGGAACAAACGCTGGCGAAACGCTGGCGCGAGGACAACGATGCGGAGGCCGCTCACCAGTTGGTGGTGTCGCATCTTCGCCTCGTCGCCAAGGTTGCCACGCGCTATCGCGGATACGGGCTGCCGATGTCGGAGGTGATATCAGAGGGCAACATCGGTCTGATCAAGGCGGTCAATCGCTTCGAACCGGAGCGCGGCTTTCGTTTGGCGACCTATGCGATCTGGTGGATCAAGGCGTCCATTCGAGAATATGTCCTGCGCTCCTGGTCGCTGGTGAAGATCGGTACGACGCCCAATCAAAGAAAGTTGTTCTTCAATTTGCGGCGGCTCAAGGCTCGCCTCTCGGCACTGGACGACGGTGACCTGCATCCAGATCAGGTGGAACTCATTGCAAGCGACCTTGGCGTGACGGAGAAGGACGTTATCTACATGAACAGCCGCATGGGCGGTGACACGTCGCTCAACGCGCCCCTGCGAGGTCTGCCCGAAAGCGAATGGCAAGATCTGCTGGTCGAGAGCGAGGACAACCAGGAGTACAGACTCGTTCAGTTCGAGGAAGCCTCCAACCGGCGCAGGGCGCTGATCGATTCGCTTGGCGTGCTCAACGCGCGCGAACGGCGTATCCTCGAGGCGCGCCGGCTTGCGGATGACCCGAGGAGTTTGGCGGATCTCTCCAACGAATTCGGTGTTTCGCGCGAGCGTGTGCGCCAGATTGAGATGCGCGCCTTCGAAAAACTGCAAAATGCAGTGAAGGTTGTCTATGCCAGACGGGATGAAATCCAGGCCGTTGTCACTGTGGAATAGATGGACGGTCGGACCGGAGCGCAAATCGGCGCTGAGCAATATGATGGCGCACGGTCGGGATTCCGGAAAATCGCAAACAAATAGAACGAGGCACCCGGCCCGACCGGACTCACGCGACGCGCTTTGGGTTGTTGTTTTTATGCATATCGTAGTCGCAAAACCGCTGCGCACCTTTGCGCGACTTGCATTAAGCAATTCCGGCCGCCCGTGTGAGCTGCCACGAGATGGCTAGCATTCGCGGAGCTGCGTACTTCGCACCCGCCAGAGCCGAAGCGCTGCCTGCCCCGTAGGGCGGATTGCCGGCACTGCCATGCGATCAAAACGTAATGTGTGTAGCCATAAGATATATATGCACCAAACAAGCATATTATACTGAAAAACACCTCCTGTATATACATTAAATGCAGCTTTCGAAGACTTGGAAAGCTTCAACTACAGGAGTTTATTATGAAGAAGGTAACAACAGTCTTGGCGACGATTGCTCTGGGCGCTGTGCTGGCAACCGGCTCGGCGACGATGTCGATGGCGCACGGCGGTGGCGGCGGCGGACACGGCGGCGGCTTTGGCGGTGGCGGCTTCGGTGGCGGCCATTCCGCAATCATGGGTGGCGGCGGCCATTTCGGGGGCTTTGGCGGCAGCCATTTTGGCGGCGGCGGCTTTGGCGGCGAGCACGGCGTAGGCATCGCCGGTGGCGGTCGGATCGCGGGCTTGGGCGGGGAGGCGCATGTCCATGGCATCCATATCCACGACGGTCACAGGTTCAGAAGGGGCCGCGGTTTCGGCAGCGATTATTATGACGACGGCTACTGCGGTTACCCGTATCCGTATCCATACGAAGGATATCTCGGCCTTTACCCATATTGTCCGTGATCCATCACGGCCTCTTCGAATCCGGGCCCCGCGGCGCGCGTGGGGGCCGGATTCGAACACCGAAGGATTTGGCTGGCCAGCCCGCCGAACCGCGGCCCGACTGGAATTTCGTTTCGCACCGCCGATACCACCATTCACCCAACGGGCCATGTTTATAGGTGCAAGATATACCTCTATAAAACATAAGAGTTATATCAATCGCACGATACAGATTAATTTTATCGTTGCAATAAAAGTATAATTGTTCTCAAGAGGAGCTTATCGTGACAACATTAACAACAGCATTGGCAAATATTACTTTGGGCATAATGCTGGCGGTCGGCACGGCGACGGTCTCCATGGCGCACGGCAACGGTAGCAATCGTCATGCCGTAGACTTTAGCAGTGGTGCCATTGGCAACCGCCAGCACCAGCACCCGCGCCACAAGGTCATTTTTAGCGATGGGGAATATCACTTTCAGCCTTGGTGGAACTACGACACCGATGCTGCTTACTGCTCGTTCGATGCCGTAAATCAGAGTTACGATGGACCCAGTGGAATGTGGCACTCTTGCCCGTGATCCAACCTCGCCGACTGGAGTGGTTCGGATCGAAGCGGTTCTATTTCCCCGATGGCGGCGCAGTCCCCATGGTTCAACGGTCAAGTCCGCCCATAAGGGGCTTGACCGATTTTCAACGCCGTGACGGGACCCAGGAAGTGATCTAGCACCGGCTTTCAGCAAAGCTCGACATGGTCATGTCGGTTTCCTTGCCTTCGAAGGTCGTTGAGCGCTGATCGGTGGCTCGGGCGGCGCGTTCGGATACGTCAATTCCCACCCGCCACCGAGCGCTTTATACAATTGGACGAGGTCGATCGAGATGTTGGTCGTGCTCTGTGCGTGATCCTGCTCGGCCTGCAGCAGTGTGCGTGCGGTGTCGAGCACGGTGGTGAACTCGGTCACTCCGTCATTGTAGCGCTCACGGGCCAGCGACAAGGCCTGTCGCAGATGCTCGACCTGCCTTGCCAGTCGGGCGCGTCGCTGCCGTTCGGTGCGGTAGTCGATGAGGGCATCGACAACTTCGTGCCAGGCTCGCAGCACCGTCCTGTGGTAGGCGATCGCCGCCGCGACCTGCTGGGCCTTGCGAAGCTCCAGTGTCGCCTTCAGCCGGCCACCTTGGAAAATCGGTATCGAAATGCTCGGGCCGAGATTGGTGGTGATCGCCCTGGCCGTCAACAGGCTCCCGACCTTGAGGGCGTCGAAGCCCACCGATCCATTCAGCTGGATGGATGGATAGAATTCGGCCACTGCCACGCCGATGTCGGCGGTGGCCGCGTGAAGCTGCGCTTCCGCGGCGCGAATGTCAGGGCGCCGCCGCGCGAGATCGGAAGGAATGCCGGCCGGAAACCGGGCAGGCATCGGCACCACCTGTTTGCCGGTGGCGAGTTCGCCGCGCAGTGCATCGGGCGGCAGGTCGAGCAGAAAGCTCACTGCGTTGATCTGCCGCGCTTCCTGTTGTTGCAGGCTGGGCAGTTGGGCACGGATGGCTTCGACCTGCGCGGCGGCGTTCTCGACGTCCAGACTGGTCGTCAAGCCTTGCAGCTGCCGCGTCTGCGTCAGCTGCAAAATGTCCTGCTGGATCTTCAGATTGTGGTTGGCGATCCTGATCAGGGTTTGCGTGCCGCGCAGCTGGATGTAGTCGCGTGCGATTTCAGCGAGGCTCGAGACGAGCGCGTCACGCCGCTGTTCCTCGGAAAACTGAACCTGCGCATCCGCAGCTTCGACCTGGCGGCGGACATGCCCCCAAAGATCGAGTTCCCACGAAGCATCGAAACCGCCGGCAAACAGATCGGCAGGCTTTGCGGAAGAAATGCTCGGCGAACCAAGGAGACCTTCGATCAGGCTGCCTTTGGCACTCACATCGCTAAGATTCTGATGTTGGTATCTGGCACTGCCATTCAGGCCAGGCAGTTGGGCGGAGGCCACGGCGGCGCGCTGAAAACGGCTTTCTGCGAGCCGGACGGTCGCGGTCTTCACATCGAGGTTGGCGTCGGCGGCGCGCTGCATGAGCGAGGTAAGGGTCTCGTCTCGAAAGGCCTGCCACCAAGCGGGATCGACGGGCTCGAGAGCCGTCGCGCTGGACCCCTCGGAGTCCGCCGGCGCAGCTGCCGCGCCGTCCGCAAACCAGCGTTTCGGCAAGCCCGGATCAGGCCGAACGAAGTCCGGTCCGACAGTGCAACCTGCCAGCGCGAACATGACTGAAATCGCTGCAACAGCGCGCAAATTTTGGCCCATGATCAATCCGCGTGGCTGGCGCCCTCGCCATCGGCTGCCTTCTTACCGGATAGCAGGAGGCAAAATGGAACGGCGAGGAAGGCGACAAAGGAGAAGAACAGAAAGACGTCCGAATAGGCGAGGACGGCAACTTGCGTCTGGAAGTCTTGGTAGACCTTTCCAACCGCCATTCCATGGACTGATCCCGCAGCATGCCCTGTTGCCGTCAACGCACGTTCGTATTGATCAACCAACGCGTTGTAGGGTTGATGAAAAGGTGAGGCCCATTCCGACAGGTATGATTGCCGGATCTGGCTCCGCTCGGTGACGAGCGAGGTTGCGACGGAAATACCTATCGAACCGGACACGTTGCGAACCATGGAAAAGAGGGCAGCCCCGTCGCCGCTGAGTTCGCGTGGCAAACTGAGATAGGTGGTCGTGCTTATGGGCACGAACAAAAATGCAAGCGCGGCCGCCTGCAAGCTGCGCATCAGCACGAGTGTCGGGAAATCGATGTTCGGTGCCAGATGGCTCGAGAAGAAGAGCGCAAAGCCCATCACCAAAAAACCGGCAGCCACGACGAACCGCGTCTGGACGATTGTCATGAGACGTCCAACCAATGGAATGAGGACGATGACGACGATGCCGCCTGGAGAAAGAATGAGTCCCGCCCAGGTTGCGGTATAGCCGAGAACCTGCTGCGCGAGCTGCGGGATCACGACGGCACTAGCGTAGAGGATACTGCCCATCGCCGCGATCATTGCGCAGCCGGCGGTGAAATTCCTGTCCTTGAACACGTCCAGATTGACGATCGGTTTCTTGGCAATCAGCAGCCAGCCGATCGCGCCCGCGATTCCCAGGAAGGCGAGCAGCGCCATCAATATGATGAAGGGCGAACCGAACCAATCGTCGTCCGTGCCGCGGTCCATCATAATCTGCAAGGATCCGAGACCAAGCGTGATGAGTGACAGGCCAATGTAGTCGAGCCCCCGGCTCTTCCTGTTCTTCACCCAAGGCGGATCGTCGACGAGGATCGCGTTCAAAAAAACGGCGAGGATGCCCACGGGTATGTTGATGAAGAAGATCCAGCGCCAGGTCGACTGATCGGTGATGATGCCGCCCAGCGTCGGGCCGAGGACCGGTGCGACGATCGTAGCGATAGCCGTCACGCCGAATGCGGCCGCGCGCCTGGACGGCGGGAACGTGTCCAGGATGATCGACTGCTGGTTCGGTTGCAGGCCGCCGCCAAAAAAACCCTGCAGCAGCCGGAAGACGATCAGTTCACCCAGACTGGTCGACGTCCCGCACAGGAACGAGAAGACCGTGAACATGGTGATGCAGATCAGGAAATAGCGTTTGCGCCCGAAGAGATCGCTCAGCCAGCCAGAAATGGTCAGCACGATCCCGTTTGCCACCAGGTAGGAGGTGAGCGCCCAGGTCGCCTCGTCATTGCTCGCCGATAGACTGCCGGCGATGTGCGGCAAGGCAACATTGACAATCGTCGTGTCGAGGACTTCCATGAAAGCGGCAAGGGTCACCGAAACCGCGATGAGCCAGGGATTGTAGCGGGGCTTCCAGGTCGCGCCGACCTCGGCTGGAGCGCTGCTCATCGAACCGATACCGTCGGAACCACCGATATGCCGAGCGGCAGCGGAAGCTTGGGATCGAGCCCGCTGTCGATAACAATCTTGACCGGCACGCGTTGGACGATCTTTACGAAATTGCCGGTGGCGTTTTCGGGTGGGAAGGCGGTGAACTTCGAGCCGGACCCCATCTGGACACTGTCGACATGGCCACGCAGGTCGAGCCGAGGAAAGGCATCCACGTCGATCTTTACGCTCTGGCCGGGCCGCAGACCATCAAGCTGGTTTTCCTTGAAGTTGGCCGTGATCCACACGTCCGGCGAAACGATCGAGAAAAGCTGCTGCCCAGGCGTGACGTAGTTGCCCATTTCCACGTTGCGCCGGGTTATCCAGCCATCCTGCGGCGCCGTCACGACCGTCCAGGCTAGGTTGAGTTCGGCTTGATCAAGCTGCGCTTGAGCCTGCTCGACTTGACCGTTCTGCTGTTCGACCTGCGCATCGCTCTGGCCGATGTGCTGATCGACCGGTGAACTCAGCTGAACCTGGGCTTCGGCCTGCATGACTTGCGCTTTGCTTTGGCGCAGCGCCGCCAACGCGGCATCGACCTCCTGCTGCGTTGTCGCGGCTTTGGGCAGAGTGCTCTGCCGGTCATAGTCGGCCTGGGCCTTTGTCAAATTGGCCTGTGCCGTCAACAATTGAGCCTGGGCCTGTTGGAACAGGGCCGGAAAATTCTTGCGGGCGATCTCGGTCGCCAGCCGTTCCCCCGCAGCTTGCGCCTTGGCGCTGTCCAGGGTCCCCTGCGCCTGGTTCTGCTCGCTCATGTAGGAGCGCGGATCGATATGGATTAGCGGATCACCCCTGTGGACATATTGGTTGTCAGTCACGTCCAGCGACACGACGAGGCCCGAAACCTGCGGCGCGATGGTGACAACCCGCCCATCGACATAGGCGTCATCCGTGCTCACCAAGTTGCGGTTCGCGTACCAGTAGTAGGACCCGCCAAGGACAAGAGCAGCCAGGACAATGAAACCGATGATGAAGACGGCTGGCCGGCGGTTTTGGTGTCCGGTATCTGAACCGCCTGGTCCACGCACATACTTGCTTCCGACGGTCGCCTCGGACTGCTCGTCCGCGGGCAGCGGGCCTCCAGGAGCTTGTTGGCCATGATCGCCTTCACCAGGGCGGCTATCGGCGGTTATGGAGATGGTGCGGTTCGGAGCGCGAGCGATCGCAAATGTCTCACCGATAGGGGCGCTGGCCGTCGGCATCCTGGGCCCGCCGCTGGCTTGGCGGAGTACACTGATGCTGGCGGTCTGGAACATCGGGCGCCTCTCTCATGCGAACTGACCTGAGACCGTTTCCCGATGTTGACGATTTCGCCTGTAGCGACCGCAGTCGGCCCGCGAGGCCGCTCACAGGCTTCGGCGGAAGCCAGCTTGCCACTCAGGAACTAGCGGTCACGGGCTCTTTCGACCCATGCGTTATTCGGGCAATTGGCTGTCTCTCCTTCTGTTTAGATTAGAGTGTTGGCCATCACGCGATCCATCCCACAAAGGTATACGAGAGCGCAGCATAAGTCTGAATGGCTCATACATTGGTTTGTAGCGGAGACTTCACCTTGCGGATGCGGTTCTCGGACCCGCCAACACGAAATCGCTACCGAACAACGAAGATTGCCTCGCATCGTTGCACTTCACTGGAAGTGCCGCCCGGGTTTTTCTCGACCCCGTCACCATCGCCGGGACAGTCCAATGACGAGGAACCGTCAAATGCTCGGGGTCGGCGTGCGAATAGGGAAATCCAGCCGCCTTTACGGAAGAGCGCTTCCCCTCCATCTGGCATCCTCTCCGATCTGACCGGGCGAAATGCCTTCGAACGGCCCAACGACGTTCCTTTACGCATGCCTCACCTGGACACACGAAACGACGGTAGTTCCAATGCGAAATGACAATGATGTTGCGATGCCATTCTTGCTGACCGCAATTGTAGCCGCGCTGTTGTTCAGCGGACCGAGCCTGGCGCAGGTCAGCACGCCCGCAATAGGAATGACTTCGCCCCTCTCTGCCGTTGGTTCGCCCCTCAATCCGGTTGGTATTCCCCTGGGCGCGGTCGAACTCGATCCTGGTGGCTTGACCACGCCTGGCTCGCCAACGACATCTGGCTCCATAGGCACGAGCAGTTCCGGGTGTACCAATGTCCTGGCGCCTGGTGTTCTGGCGTCACCTTCCGAAGTTGCCGGAACGACCTCCGCCCTCTCCACTTTCGATGGCGGAGGCGTTGATGGAACCACGACCATGAGTGGGACGTCGTCTGTGAACCCGATGCCTTCAACAGCATTGGACACCTGCGGCTCGACGGCGTCGAGCGCGTCGCCTCCCGGCACCACATCGATACTGTCCACCACCACTGGCACATCGTCCACGGGTTTTGGGACCCCGGTTGGGATTCCGCTGGGGTCTTCGGAACTCAGCAATTTGGGAGTGAGCCCGATAATTAGCATTCCAGCACCCGATTTAGCCGATCCGGTGACAAGTCCACTGGTAACGGTTCCAACCTGCGGTAGCACGGGTGTGACAGGCACAGACACGTTGTCGGCTTCCGGCTGCTGAAAAAAGCGATCCCGTCTTTGTAGGAGCCCTCGATGCGCAAGCGACCCGTCATTGTTGCCGCGCTGCTGATCTTGATCGGCGGCGTTGGGTTCGCAGCCAAGCATGTCTACGATCCTTCCGAACCTGCGGCGGCCTCTGTTCCTGCGCCGGCGGTTCCGGTCGTTGCCGGAAAAGTGGCCAGTCACGACGTGCCCATCTACCTTCGCGGAGTGGGAACGGTGATCGCCTACAACAACGTGGTGGTGCACAGCCTGATTTCAGGACCGATTACGAAGATCGCATTCACGCAAGGTCAGACAGTGAAAAAGGGCGATCTGCTGGCGCAGATCGACCCGGATCCCTATCAGGCACAAATCGACCAGATTACCGCGACCCGTGATCGCGACAAGGCGCAACTCGTGAACGCGCAGGCAAATCTGGATCGCTACATGCCACTGCTGGCGAAAGGCTTTGCCACTTCCCAGCTGGTGGCCACGCAGAAGGCTCAGGTCATCCAACTCCAGGCGACAATCAAGGCAGACGAGGCTCTGTTACAGGCCGCTCAGATCAATCTGAGCTACACCCGCCTGACCTCGCCGATCGACGGTGTAACGGGCATCCGGCAGATCGATGAAGGCAACATCATTCATCCGACCGATACTTTTGGTCTGGTCGACGTTGCACAGGTCCAACCGATCTCGTTGATCTTCACGCTGCCCGAGGAAACCTTCCCTCAAATCCAGCAGCAGATGGCCAAGGGGCCGCTTACGGTCTTTGCGTACAGCCAGGACGACAAGACCAAGCTCGACGAAGGCAAACTCCTGCTTGTCGACAACCAGATCGTCCAGACGACGGGTACGATCCGCCTCCGGGCCACGTTTCCGAACGCTGGGAAGCAACTCTGGCCGGGTGCGCTCGTGAATGCGCGTTTGCTTGTTGATACCCGCAAAGGGGGGCTGACGATCGCCGGGTCGGCGGTGCAGCAAGGTCCGAATGGCTCCTATGTTTACGTGATCGCACCTGACGGAACCGCGCAGATGCGGCCTGTCACTGTCGCACAGCTGACCGGGGGACAAGCACTCATCGATTCGGGTCTCAAGGCGAACGAAACTGTCGTGGTCGACGGACAGTACAGGCTCGCGCAGGGCACCCCCGTCCAAGTGCTCCAGGGCAAAGCCGCTGATGAAGCCGCCCTGCAAAGCGCAGTGCAGCAAGCAATCCCGTGAACATCTCGGCCCCTTTTATTCACCGGCCGATCGCGACAGGCCTGCTGATGGTGGGTCTGCTGCTGTGTGGGCTCGCTACCTATCAGCTTCTGCCGGTCGCATCCTTGCCGAATGTCAACTTTCCTACGATTCAGGTATCAGCGCAGTTGCCCGGCGCCGATCCGGAAACCATGGCGTCGTCGGTAGCCACCCCGCTTGAGCAACAGATAAGCCAGCTCCCCGGCGTGACCCAGCTGACTTCGACCAGCGCGCTTGGCAGCACACAGCTCACCGTTCAGTTCGACCTCAGCCGGAGCGTCGACAGTGCAGCGGTTGACGTGCTGTCGGCAATCAACGCCGCCAGCCCCGATCTGCCGCTGGGCATCCCCTATCCGCCGACCATCCGCAAGGTTAATCCGGCCGATACGCCGATCCTGGTGCTCGCACTGACATCCGATACCTTGCCGCTGACGACGGTCGATGCCTATGCGGAAAACATCCTGCTGCCGAAGATCTCGCAAATCTCCGGTGTCGGTCTTGTCGGCATTGGCGGCCAGCAGAAGCCGGCGATCCGTGTGCAGATCAATCCGCAAGCCGCCGCGGCCCGCGGCATTGGGCTTGAAGATGTTCGCAACGTGCTTGGCGAGGCCAATGTCGATATTGCGAAGGGCACGCTCAATAGCCCGCGTCAAACCTTCACGCTCAACACCAACGACCAGCTGCTCAAACCTGACCCCTACAATGATATTATCGTCGCCTATCGCAATGGCTCGCCTGTCCGCATCCGCGACATCGGCACCGCGATCGACGGGCCGGAGAACCACTTTGTAGCCGCCTGGTTCGACAAGAAGCCCGCTATCTTGCTGGCCATCCGGCGCCTGCCCGGTGCCAATGTGATCGAGACGGTCGGCCGCATTCAGGCTTTGTTGCCTCAGTTGCAAGCCTCGATCCCGCCCGGCGTCAAGGTATCGGTCGTTTCAGACCGCACACAAACCATCCGTGCCTCGGTCGCGGACGTTCAGTTCACGTTGATGCTGACCGTCGCTCTGGTGGTGATGGTGATCTTCCTGTTCCTGCGCAATTTCTGGGCCACAGTCATTCCCGCAGTAACCGTGCCCCTTTCGCTCGTCGGCACCTTTGCCGTGCTCTATGCGCTTGGTTACAGCCTCGACAATCTGTCGCTCATGGCCTTGTCGATCGCGGTCGGCTTCGTCGTCGACGATGCAGTCGTCGTGATCGAGAACATTGTCCGCCACGTCGAAGAAGGCCTTACCCCGATGGAGGCTGCGCTAAAGGGCTCGAGCGAAATCGGCTTCACCATCATTTCGATTACGCTGTCGCTCATCGCCGTATTCATTCCACTATTTCTGATGGGAGGCTATGTCGGCGAACTCTTCCAGGAATTCGCCGTGACGGTGAGCGTCTCATTGGTCCTGTCGCTGGTGGTCTCGCTGACGCTAACGCCAATGATGTGCGCACGTCTGCTCAAGAATGAGGCCAACGTCCGGCACGGGCGGCTCTACAATATTTGCGAAAGCGGGTTCGACGCGCTGCTTGGGTTGTATGAACGGGGCCTAAAGATCGTCCTGCGGCACACTTTCATTACGCTGCTCGTCATGCTCGGAACAATTGCCGTCACCGGCTATCTCTACGTTGTCATCCCGAAGGGCTTTTTCCCGCAACAAGACACCGGCCTGATTATCGGCGTCACAGAGGCCGATCAGGATATCTCGTTCCCGGCTATGGCCGAGCGCCAGCAGGCGATAACCGACGTTGTGCTGAAGGATCCGGCGGTAGCTTCGGTCGGAGCCTCGATAGGAGCAACTGGCGGGAGCACACTCAATCGAGGGACGATGTACATTGCCTTGAAGCCCAACAACCAGCGTGATGTCAGCGCCGATCAGGTGATCAGCCGGCTGTCATCCCAACTCGCCAAGACCCAAGGCATAGCGCTTTACATGCAAGCGGCGCAGGACATCACTGTCGGCGGTCGGGTTTCGAAGACGCAGTATCAATATACTCTGGCCGATGCCGATTCCAACGAGCTCAACCATTGGGCGCCGATCTTCCTCGACAAGCTTAAAAGTATGCCGGGAATCGTCGACGTCGCCACCGATCAGGAGAATGCAGGACCACTACTCGATGTGACCGTCAATCGCGAAGTCGCGTCGAGTTTCGGTATCCTTCCATCGACGATCGACAACACGCTCGACGATGCCTTCGGTCAGCGCATCGTCTCCACGATGTTTACCCAGCTCAACCAGTATCACGTCGTTCTCGAGGTCAGCCCGGAATTCCAGTACGGTCCCGAAGCGCTCAAGGATATCTATCTGAATTCCTCGACAGGGCAGCAGGTGCCGTTGAGCGCCCTGGTGACCAGCGTGACGAAGGCCGCCCCGATCGTGATCAATCATCAAGGCATGTTCCCGGCGGTCACGATCTCCTTCAATCTAAAACCCGGGGCGGCGCTCGGAAATGCGGTCGCCGCTATCCGGCAGTTCGAACGCGATGCCGGAAAGCCCGCTTCGCTTGCAACCAGCTTCCAGGGCAATGCGCAAGCCTTTCAGTCGGCGCTGTCAGGCACGCCAATCCTGATCGGAGTGGCGCTGGTGGTGATCTACATCATCCTTGGAGTACTCTATGAGAGCCTAATCCATCCGATTACTATTCTATCGACGCTGCCTTCAGCCGCCATTGGCGCCTTGTTGCTGCTGATGGCGGTCCATATGGACTTCAGCGTGATTGCGATGATCGGCGTCATCCTGTTGATCGGCATCGTCAAGAAGAACGGCATCATGCTTGTCGACTTTGCGCTCCAGGTCGAGAGGAACGAAGGTCTCAGTCCGCAGGAGTCGATCTACCGGGCCTGCACCATACGTTTCAGGCCGATCCTGATGACCACCATGGCGGCGATGCTGGGCGGCGTGCCGTTGATGCTGGGCACTGGCGCCGGATCGGAAATCCGCCAGCCGCTCGGCTACACGATCGTGGGTGGCTTGGTGCTGTCGCAAGTTCTCACGCTCTACACGACGCCGGTGGTCTACCTGTATCTTGAGCGGCTCGGCAAATTCCTGGGTGGTTTGCGAGGCGCAAGAACACCGCATGTGGAACCCGAGCAAGGCGAACTCTTCTCCGAAACGACGCCTCCAGCCGGCTAGACCACGATCCCGACAGTGGGAACCGGTTTCAGGATAAGATCACGGTCAAACATTGAGATAGGGCCCGTCCCGATTCCTCGGGATGGAACAGGCTCCAAGCGGTGAATGGTCGTGATTGCCCCGGTCATGTTCTCATAGATTGCCCAGCGTCAAGTCGTCGCGCGCGGTCCGGGGGCAGACCTGCGCGGCTCGTCCGGTCCGCCGACGCGAGACAGTACGATGAGCTTGGTTCGCGGCTCAGCGAGGGAGGTTCAGGTCCCGTTGTCAGGGGGTATGAAGCAGTAGACGTTTTTCCCAGCCGCGCAAATGTGGGCTGTTTCGTTCCATGAGTAGGGGTGCTCAGGCACCCTTCTGGACGGCTCGATCGGCGTCCATACTCCGTTAAGTTTACCCCACCACTTTCCACCCTCGAACTTGGCGACCGTTGGCCGACAGTCGCCTCCGTGGCAGCATGAGCCACCCAGCGTGTTATGCATCCCCATGTAGATGTTGTGCCACTTCTCGTGCCCCTGGCCGTAGTTGCCCTCGGGAGGGCCAGCCGGAACGTGGGAAGTGTGGTCCTGAGCCAGTGCGGGGCTGGCCACCAGCAGGAAAACCAGTAGGCGGAAGTCCATCGCTTAGCATCCTCCATTTGGTGTTGCGGGTTGTCTCATCGAAACATTCCAGAGAGCAAAAGTAGTACTGATGAGGTATTTTCACCTCACGCACGCATCTTAGGCATTTCATTCGTTGCTCCTTCTCCTTCTGGAAGCATGCATAGGTTTTGCCATCGACTTGAATCATCCATTGGTATGGCTGCGTAAGCCAATTGGTGAAACGGCTACTTATGGTGTCTTATCGAGTAGGTATCGGACGGGTATCCCTGGCAAGAACGGCGAACACTGCTAGAGTCGTGCGCGATCAACGCTCGACACGTCGGCTTTGCTTGGAAGCCGATTGAAGACAGGGAACGCAACGGGCGAAACTCGAACCAGAGCGGCGTTTGCGAAAGATATTTCCTTGCTTGAGCGCAACACTCGACGCTCGACCACAAGGATTTCAATGCATGGCGTCCAGGAAGTCGATGCGACCCTACAAGTCCTCCGCAGTTGCTGCCGGCATAGGCCCGCTCGACTCGCCGATCGTCGATGCGTTGTCATGGCGCGAGTGTCTCGGTAAGTCGCGCTGGTGCGGACTCTTCGCCGTGATGGCACCGCCCTGTCTTTTCGCCGTGCTCGCGGGCTGGACTACGGACGCCGGCGCCAGATCGTTTTTGATTTGCCTCGCCATCTATTCGGACGCGTTGATCGCCTTGCTTTGGTTTGTAGAGAAAGACGATGCCCAGACTGAACCGCTCCCATCTCATCCGCGCCCCTGGCGGACGGTCCGATGCGTCAAGGGTCAAGGGGATGATCGTCCGCAATTCCTGCAGCCAGTGGCTGTGGGCGAAAACCCATGGACGACGAAGCGCTCGGCATCGGGCGCTTCGAGGTGATCGAGGCCCAATCCTGATCACCGTCGCCTTCAATTGTGAGCGCCTGGCCTGAAGGGCGAATTTTTCGGTAGGAGAGTGTTATGGCTAACCGGGCCTGGCACCTGACGGTGCCCAGCTTCTTATTCTCTCTCGTTGCAAGTTCGGAAGCGTCGGCGTCCTACGTTGGGGACCGTTTCTTTCCCTCCACCCTGGCGACCGTCGTTCCCACCCCGGCCGACTTCATCAATTTTCCCCAATTGACGCAGTTGCCTGACACCGCCTCGCGCGAGGTCGACTTTCCTTTCTCCTACAGCAAGCTCATCACCCCGGATTGGTCGGTCTCGTTCACCGCGAACTACCGCATGATCGATCAGGGGAGCACACGGGCGGGCTTCGACAATCTGGTGCTTGGCACACAGTACGAACTCTATTCCAGCGCCGAGCACGAGTTCGTGCTCTCGGCAGGCGGCACTCTGGCGCTGGGCGGTACCGGGTCGTCCGACATTGCCAAGTCGTTCTCCACGCTGACGCCGACCGTTTACGTGGGCAAGGGCTTCGGCGATCTGTCGGACTCGATGGCATGGCTGCGCCCGGTCAATGTCACCGCGACCCTCGGTGTCGCACTGCCAACCGAATCCACCACCGTGACCGGTGCCACCTCGGTCGACAACCCAGACATCCTGCAATGGGGCTTTGCCCTGGAATACAGCCTGCTCACCAATTCGCATTCCGTAGGCAAGGGGAATGCTCATCGCTTCGCCGAGGGTTTGGTGCCGCTGGTGGAATTTGCGATGCAGACGCCGCTGAACGGGCCGTCGGCTGGAGAGACCACGGGCACGATCAATCCTGGCGTCATCTGGGTGGGCGAGTACGGCCAACTCGGGGTGGAGGCGATCATTCCGATCAATGAGAGCTCGGGCCGTGACATCGGCGTGCGTGCACAGCTTCACTTCTATCTCGGCAACATCTTTTCGAACGCGATCGGAAAGCCGATCTTCGACTGACCGCGCGCCCGCGTTGTGTATGAACATGACCAGGATCCCTCCCGGCTAGAAGCGAGGGCCGCCATGCAAGGACCTCGGACCAATCGGCGAGAGTCGATGACGAGGAACGCCCTGGCCTTGTGCTTCGCCTCACTTCTTGTTGGTCGAATTATACTCCAAGGCTATGAAGATAAACAAATAAATCCAGTTGGATGTGTTACGTATAGTGCCTCGAGACGTGTTTCGAAACCTATATGAACATCGCCGGCATGAGCGACAATTCTGTCGCCAATTCGAGTTTCGCCGGCTGTGCAACAGAACAACAGGTGAAACACATGAACTCTCTCTCAACCGCGGCTGCAGTCGCGGCAGTCCTGCTGTCGACTGCTTGGGCCGCTGCAGCAAGTTCGCCTCCTGGACATACGCAGGCGAAGTTCGATCATGTCGAACGAAAAACAAACAGCAACCACTCATTGTTGCCGAGGCACGTTAAAGCACCGACAGCCGGATCGGCCAAGAAGCCCGTAGCGCAACCCAATAATAACGGGGACGAGTATCCCTCGGCCGATTCCGACCTGTTTTCGGGTATGGACGGGCTTTGATCACAAGGCCCCACGCGACGCGGTGATTGCGGTTTAGGCTGCCTTGACCGCGCCGTCGGCTTGAGTTGGCCCCACCGGTGAAAGAGCTTGGCGAACTGCCGGCAGCGCTGTTCCTTCCTCCCTGCCCAGGACGTCGCGATGAGGCGGTCGAGCGTTGCGACATCGGATCCCTGTCTGCGAAATCGCGCGATACATCGCGCAGTCAAGTCGCATCACCGAAGGTGCCGATCGCCGGCAGCGCTTCGGCGATCGATCGTGAATCGGTTCTGCCCGGAGGGCAGGAGGAAAGATGGGCCGATGACAGCATGTCATCGGCCCAAGAACCCGAGCGGTGAGAACGCTCCCGGGGGGAAGAGCGCCTTCACAATCGATCAGCGGGCGAGGGAGGGGAGAGGCCCGCAGGATCAATCTGGCACGAGTTGGAGCGCTGCCACGATGGTGGACGGAAATGGGATCGAAACCACCGATCACAGCGCCGAGCTGCAACCTAGTGCTTTTTGCCGTCGGCGCTTCGTCATTCTTGCCGGCTTTGCATCCAGCTTGCGGATTTCGCGCGAAACGTCAAAAGCCCAAGCCATGCAGGGAACCTCGTTCAAGATCATCAAGGCGTGACATCCAGTAGCGCCAAATCGACCAATCACCTGGGATCGGCCGCAATTGAAGAAGCAGCCAATTGGTCCGTGCGGCACAAATACCATTACTATCGATTGTGACGTCCAATCACAAACCAAGGTATGAGTAGTCCAAACCAATACTCTATACCCACCGACGGATGTAGAATGGGCTAAATCATAGCCGGTGCCTTACGCTAACATCCGATTGGGATAACCCGAAGGATATGCGCCAAGCCATGTTGATGAATCCGGCCTCCAGTGACATCGATACACTCGCGATTGCTGCCTTCGCGGCCAATGCTCGGCGACCGGAGCAAACGGGATCGTTCCTGTCGGCGGATTGGCGTGCTCCGTTCAACAGCGGAAAAGCACAACGTACCAACTCCGTGGCGCATGCGCAGTTCCGGCGCCGGAGCGCCGAGGCGGCCGATTACCGTGTCGAGATATCTTCAGCCGACGCCGTGAGCAGTCGCACGGCGATTTCGGATGGGATCGTTGCCGAGGTGGTCCAAGCCGCCGGTCGTGACAAATTCGAATTCCGGTTTCGCGCGCCCATCCACTTGCTGGTGGTCTACGAGCAGGGCACGCGGCAAGACGGTGATACCTTCGTCGAAGGTTTACCCCGATCGAAACTGCGGGATTTTGGCCGCCGGCTGACCTTGGTGCCCGCCGGTCGCGAATATCTTGAATGGCATGCGCCGCGGACGTTTGCGCGTCTCATGTTTATCTATCTCGATCCCGCCAAGCTGCAAGTTCCTTTCAACGCCGGCATGACAGATGTGGCGTTCGCGGCGAAGCTTTTCTTTGAGGACGCGACGCTTTTAGGCACGGCGCTCAAACTCATGAGGTCGCTCGAAAGTCCAACCCCGGAGAGTCGGTACTACCTGGAAGCACTGGGCATCGTCCTGGCTCATGAACTGATCCGTTTCCACGAGGGGACGCCGAGAGCCGAACCTCAGCTTCGAGGCGGGCTTGCAGCTTGGCAGCAGCGGATAGTTACGGCGCATATCGAGGCGCATTTGGGCGAACCGGTACCGCTCGCCACTCTCGCGCAGCTTGCCAGGTTGAGCCCATGCTATTTTTGCCGCGCCTTCAAGCTGTCTTTTGGGATGCCTCCGCATCGGTACCTCACCAGCCGTCGAATCGAGCATGCCAAAGGTCTCCTCGCCACGCGCGCTCATTCGGTGACGGACATCGGATTGACTATTGGATACAGCGAAACCAGTTCATTCACGGCCGCTTTTCGCAAGGCGACCGGCCTGACGCCGAGTGCTTACCAGCGGAGCCTCGGATAGACCCTGAAAAGCCCGGTCTGGCTGGGAATCTGGCAGTTGGTGAAACCCGCCCCCCGGTGAAGCCAGCGCCCTTCGATCGAGATTTTGTGCTGGCTCCCACCTTCTCTACCCTTGATCGGAGATCTGGCTTCTGGCGCAATTGGCGGGCGCCTTATGTTTCATGTCAACCATTGCCGTATGGCACGGCGATGAAGGTCTGCTGTTCGCCGCGCTTGATCAGCAGCAGCACCGACTTCTTGCTGGATTTTGTTGCGGCGCTGATGGCCTGGCTCGCCTCCTTCGCAGTCTGTACCGGCACGCGATTGACCGAGACGATGATGTCGCCCAATTCGATGCCGGAGGTGGCGGCCGGCTGGTCTGGATCGACACCCTCGACCATGGCACCATGCACCTGCGAAGGCACATTCAGGGCCTGGCGGACGGTTTGATCGAGGTCACCAAGCGCCAGGCCGAGTGTTGGAAAACTGGAATGCACCGGCTGGGAAGAGTTGACTGCGGCCAGCTGTTTGACGCTGTCTTCATTGCCGCCGACGACCACCGACAACGCAACTGTCTTCCCATTGCGCCAAACTGACAGCGTCTCCCTTTTCCCCGGCGAGAGATCCGCCACGGCTCGAGACAGGGTCTTGGGCTCGCTGATGGTTTGACCGGCAAATCCGGTGATGACGTCGCCGGTCTCGATGCCCGCATGAGCGGCGGGCGATCCATCGCCGACATGAGCGACCAAAGCACCTTCAGGCGTCGGCAGACCGAGGGCGTTGGCGAGGTCCATTGTAATCGGCTGCATCTCGATGCCGAGCAGCCCATGTTCGATCGAACCGTTCTTCACCAGCTTGGCGACGATCAGTTTGGCCTCATTGGAAGGGATCGCAAATCCGACGCCGACGCTGCCGCCATTGGGCGAGTAGATCGCGGTGTTGATACCCACGACAGCGCCGCTGGTGTCGACAAGAGGTCCACCCGAATTGCCGTGGTTGATTGGCGCGTCGATCTGAAGGAAATCGTCGTAGGGACCACTGTTGAGATCGCGCCCGCGGGCGGACACGATTCCCGCTGTGACTGTCGTTCCGATGCCGAACGGATTGCCAATTGCCAGAATCGGGTCGCCTGCCCTCAGTCCGTCGGAATTACCCCAGGCAACAGTAGGAAGGAGCTTCCCAGCCTTTACTTTCAGGACCGCAAGGTCCGACTTTGCGTCGTGGCCGACAAGGGTCGCCGGCAGCTCGGTTCCATCGTCGAGCGTCACCATGATATCGGAAGCTCCGTCGATGACGTGGTTGTTGGTTACGATGGTGCCGTCCGAGCTGATGATGAAGCCGGAACCGAGGGCCTCTGCCAGTTGCGTCGCTCCTTGCGGTGGTGTCTTGGGTGCCGGGATTCCCCGATTACCGAAGAATTGAGGCAACCGCTTATCGGACGACAGACCGCTGTCCGAGGGCTGGCTTTGATCATCGGGCCTCGATGCAGTTTTCACGATCGACGTGATCGTCACCACCGCCGGCTTGTCGGCCGCAACGATCGGAGCATAGGAGGTGACCGAAGCGGGCATGGCGGAGGCAACCGGGGACGGGCCTGCTTGCGTATCGGCCAAACCCGCGTCCAGAACGGCCCCAGCAGCGAGCGGCGCTACGATGACGGCGGAGAAAAGCAGCACGGCGCGGTGTCTGCGGAGGATATCGAAAGTTGACATGGTCGCGATCCGTGCGAGGCCTTGGTCCTGGCGCCGTGGCGTGTTCCCCGTGCGGAACCGTCTATCCGGCGTATGGCCGATCGGATGCGCTAGCCTCGCTGATGGACTTCCGATCAAACCGATTTACTTAAGCTGGTACTGGCCCGCTTCCGGGTTGTGTCTTTTGCAAGGCTGCGGCGGTTACTTGCGGGACGGCGCGGTTTCTTTCGAAAAAGACCGACCATTTCGCATGGAAGTGTCTCCTCGCCGAGGCCCGCATTGGGCTTCAGTCAACTTTGGCCACTTCAGCTGCCTGATCTGGAATCAAGAGCACCCTGTAGGTCATGCCCTCGCATTTGAGCAGGTAGACGGTCTGATTGGGGGCGGACTCGGCCTCAATGCGCTCCGCAGAGGTCGGATTTTTGCAACGGAAGCCTTGGCTTCGCACCTGGTCGGCAACGACGGTTGCCGCGGTGTCCTGGTCTTTGGCTGCGGCGGTCGCTACGGTGCCCGTGAGACAGATCGACATGAAAACGCCGGCGCCAATCGATGAAATCTGCAGCAGCAGCCGATTGCAGTTCATTGTAGTCTCCTCGTCTTATTTCACCGGCAACCGCTACCGCAGAAAAATCGGCGGCTTCGACCTTGGAAGCCGTACGTCGCAGACGGTCACATCGTGACCTTGGGCCGCCTTCGATCAGGTTCGACAGCAGCATACAGGCTGGCTTGTGGAACGGCTTTGTCTGCTTTGCGGCCACTGGCCCTTCCTTGCGGTTATCAGTCCTGAGGTTACAGCGTGTACCTGTCGATGGACGCTGCATGTCCAGTCCGGGCCTGTCGGTCCCGAGGGATGCTTAGCGGACCGGTGTCAGTCGGCCGGTGCGCCGGGGCTACACATATTTGAGCGTCACCCGCTGCTGTCCGCTCAGTTCACGGTGCAACGGCAGCGGCGGGCGACCGGCTGTCCATCACGTCTTTCCATTATGCCTGGGCGGCATTCTATTCTGATATAGTGCGGTGGAAGTCCGACATCTCGGGGGACCGATCATGTTGCCTTCTTGTGGGGCGAGGCCCTGAGGTCGCTCGCGCGGCAGCAGGAGCCGCGTCGGGAGTATCGAGAATGAAAGCAATGTCGCCGCTGCGGACATATGGCTTGGCCATAGCCATTTCCGGCGTCGGCTTGTTGGTGTTCTGGCTGTCCGGCGAACAGGAAGAAATCACCGTACGCCATACTTACATGCGTTTGGCCCTCCTTGCCGCAATTGCGATCGTGACCGGCTTTCTCATTCGAGAGTCGCAAAGGCAGGCTGCATTGGATCGCGCTGTGTATGACGCGCGTGAATCCGTGGAGCGCATTCCCGGACTGGCATGGATCGTCGACACGGAAGGCCGGTTGGCCAAGGTGAACACGAGCCTTCGGGATTATCTCGGCACCGGCGACACCGGTAATCTCCATTGTCGACAGGTTATTCATCCTGAGGACTTCGACCGAACTGCAGGCCTCATGTCGCAATGCCTGGAGACTGGCCAGGAATTTCATGGCGCGTACCGGCTTCGTCGCCACGATGGCACCTATCGCTGGTTCCGTGTCGCGGCCCGCCCCAGGCACGATCGGAACGGCAAATTCAACGGGTGGTATGGAATCTTGCTCGATATCGATGACCAGAAGGTCCAGGAGGAAGCTCTGCGCGCGAGCGAGCACAGCATCCGGTCAATACTCGACAACATCCCGGGGATGATCGCAACCGCTGACTCCGAAGGCAATCAAGACTACGCCAACAAGACGCAAAGGGATTATTTTGGACTGGACCTCCTCGAACTGAGTGGGCTGGGCTTTCTCAGCATCATTCATCCCGACGAACGCGACAGCGTTGCGGCAGCGCGACAGCGTTGCATTCAAACCGGCGAGCCAATGCACCGCGCGTACCGCATGCGGCGACACGATGGCGTATACCGCTGGTTCCATGCGCGCGTCGAACCAATTTTCGACGAGGATGGCAAAGTCATACGCTGGTACGGCCTGTTCACCGACATCGATGACCTCAAGAGAGCGGAACAGGCTTTGGAGGCCAAAGAGCTTCAGCTCCAGCGGCTGATCGACGCTCTTCCGACACTGGTCTGGTCCGCCCACCCAGACGGGTCCACCGAATTCCTGAGCCGGAGATGGCTCGAATACACGGGCCTGTCTCAGGAGCAGGCAAGCGACTGGGGTTGGACTGCCGCCATACATTCGGACGATCAGGACCGGCTTGTCGAATACTGGCGATCTCTCCTGGCAACGGGTGCGTCGGGCGAGATCGAGGCACGGCTGCGCCGCTTCGATGGCCAATACCGCTGGTTCCTTTTCCAAGGCGAACCAGTGCTCGATGCCTCCGGCATTGTGATCCATTGGTTCGGGAGTAACACCGATATCGACGATCGCAAGCAGGCCGAGGAGGCGCTGCGAGCCAGACAGTATGAACTCCAGCAGCTTGTCGACACCATACCGACACTCGTCTGGTCCGTCACTCCCGAGGGTGAACCAGCCTACATCAACAAGCAGTTGGAAGCCTACTATGGCCGCAAGATCGACCACAGCGAGCCCAAGGAGGGTACCAAGCTGGACGGGGCACTTGGACGCCTTATGCATCCCGATGACTTGGAGGCTGTGAAGAGAAGCCTGATCCACTCATTGAAGACCGGGGAGCCTTTCGCCATGCGGTACCGCAACCGCCGGGGCGATGGCATCTATCGCTGGGTTGATAATCGCGCCCAGCCGCTACGGGACGACGATGGCCGCATCGTGAAATGGTATGGCGTCATCATCGACATCGATGACGAGATGAGAGCCCATGACATCGTTCGCGCGACGCAGGACAAGCTTTCGCGCGCTTCGCAGCTTGCGAGCCTCGCCGAGCTGTCGGCCTCGATCGCGCATGAGGTCAATCAGCCCTTGGCGGCTGTCATCACCAACAGTCACGCCTGCCAACGCTGGCTGTCGGCGGATCCTCCAAACCTGCAGCGGGCACGCATTACCGCGGAGCGAATGGTTCGCGATTCCATGGCAGCGGCCGAGGTCGTCAGCCGAATAAGAGCACTGTTCAAACAGACCGCTTCGTCCAGAACTTCAATCAATCTCAACGAGGTGATCAGCGAGGTGCGTCAGCTGATGTTCGATGAAATAATCTCGCAGGGCATCTTCGTTGAAACGGATCTCGATGCGGCCCTGCCGCCGGTGCTCGCGGACCGCGTACAGATGCAGCAGGTGTTGGTCAATCTGGTCCGCAACGGGATCGACGCAATGAAGTCGACAATCGACGTGTCGAAATCACTGAAGTTTGGATCACGCCGCCATGGAGAGAATGCTATCCTGGTCGACGTCCGCGACAACGGCGACGGAATTGCCGAACCAGAGCGAATTTTCGAACCGTTCTTCACGACGAAGGCGGGGGGGATGGGCATGGGTCTGGCAATCTGTCGCTCGATACTGGAGTCACACGACGGCCGGCTTTGGGCAGAGAACATCGAGCCAAGGGGAACGATGTTCTCGTTTACGCTGCCGATCCAATCGGGCGACGCGGCATGACCCGGGACGACTGCATCGTTTTCATCGTTGATGACGACCAGCGCATATGCGAGGCGCTGAGCGAACTTCTGGCGGCAAGAGGCCTGGCGTCCGTCGCCTTCAACTCGATTGCCGATTATCTGGCTTTTCCCCGACCGGACCTGCCCGGTTGCCTGATCCTCGATATCGAACTCCCTGATATCAACGGGCTGGAATTCCAGAAACAGACCGACCACGAGCAACATCCGCCTATCGTCTTCATCACAGGACACGGCGATATTCCATCTTCTGTACGTGCCATCCAGCGCGGCGCCGTGGACTTCCTCACCAAACCGTTCAGCGAAACCGAGTTGATGAAGTCCATCCACACGGCCATCGATCGGGATTGCGACGCCCGCCTGGAGCGGGCCGAGCTTATGACGCTAAGGCGCCGCCTTTCCTCCCTGACCTCCCGCGAACGACAGGTTCTGCCGCTGGTCGTCAGCGGTCTGCTCAACAAGCAGGCGGCTGCGGAACTTGGGATCAGTGAGGTGACGCTGCAAATCCACCGCAGCAAGATCATGCACAAGATGCAGGCTGCATCGCTGGCCGATCTCGTGAGGATCGCCGAAAGGCTGCAAGTACCAGTAACCCATTCTCGGCGCACGGGAACATCTTCGAAATGAACGCTGCACGGAAATCAACGATCGCGGTTGTCGATGACGACGTTCGGGTCCTCGAGTCGATCGAGGACCTCCTGGAGTCGGCGGGACACTCGGTTCGTTTGTTCTCATCTCCTCAGTCTCTCCTCGAACACGACGTGTTGCGTAAGATAGATTGCCTGATTGCCGATATCGGCATGCCAGTTGTCGACGGCTTCGAGCTTCGCCGGCGAGCGCGAAATGTGCGCCCGGACTTGCCCGTCATTTTCATTACGGCGCGCCATGAAGCCACAGACCAAAGGCGCGCTGCTGCTGAGAGTCATCATGGCTTCTTTCGAAAGCCCTTCGATGCTTCAGCCCTGCTTGCGGCGGTCGCCCTGGCCGTTTTGGCCTCATCCCGAGGGGAATAGTGATGACAAGTGATCTGATGAGTCGGAAATATGAACGCTTGCTGCTGCAGCCGACGCAGTCATACACTCGTGCGGTGGCTGCTCCCATTTATGCCCGGGCTACCCAAGATGCGTTTGTCTTCATCGTCGAGGACGATCTTTCGATGCGCGAAGGGCTGATCGATTTGTTGGAATCCGTCGGTTTGCAGAGCCGGGCATTTTCGTCTCCGACCGAGCTGTTGAATATGGAACTGCCGGACCTTGCGGGCTGTTTCGTGCTGGATATTCGTCTGCCCGGCATCAGCGGTCTCGACTTTCAGGCCCGCCTTGTCGCCGCGGGCGTTCGAGTTCCAATCATATTCATGACGGGCCACGCCGACGTTCCGATGGCGGTGAGAGCCATGAAGGCGGGTGCAGTCGACTTTCTGACGAAGCCGTTTCGCGAACAGGAAATGCTGGATGCCGTCACAAGGGCCATCGAGCTGGACAGCATGCGCCTCGATAGCGATCGGCAGGCGATCGAGACCTTCGCCCGATTTCAGACGCTAAGCGAGCGCGAACGCGAGGTTATGGATCTCGTGACGGCAGGATTGATGAACAAGCAGGTTGCCGGAAGGATTGGCGTGGTAGAATCCACGGTTAAGATCTATCGTGCTCAAGTCATGAAAAGGATGCGCGCGCAATCCCTGGCAGATCTGGTCAGGATGGCCGAACTGCTGCGCTCGGCACCTGCTCCCGTAACCAGCCTCAGGGCCATTCTGGATAGACCAAAGTAGTAGTCCAACCCGCCGATCGGATACGGATCTGTACCAAGCCAGAATGGAGACTCGGACACACTTCCTTTATCCTTGCGCTCTCTCTCTCTGGCAGAGCGTGGAACGACATTCTGCCCGATCGCTGTCGAGGGGACCTGGAGCGGGGTCATCGATGTCGGAGTTGCATGACATTCTCGACTGGAGCGTGGCCGAAGGAGATTTGCCCTTCGTTGTCGGCATGGCGGCTGACCGAAACGGCGTTCGCTCCGTTCATGGCCCAGTCGCTGCCCTTCGTGGAACCGTTGCATGAAGCGCTACGGCGAGTTTGAGCGGGCGGTCCATTCCCAGCTGCCACAGGAGCATTTCCAATGCGACGATCCGAAAGAGGGCTTGCCAGCGTCAAATGCAATACGGATTTGCGCGAGGAAAATCTCTTACCTTCGACTCGCCTTTCAGCTTTGAACGGACCTCGGTCCCAAGCCTCCTCAACAAGGGCTTGCGCATGGATTCCATTGCCGCCTACGAATTGTAGTTTCTTCGCGGCGCGCGGCGCAGCCCCGGTTGGTGGCTCTCGTTCGCTACTTCCTTCGGACGCCGCTCGACATGACCCCGCATGGCGGGTCTTGACAAGCTAAAGGTCGTGAAAAGATGCAAACAAGGCCGACCGGATCTTTGAGCATCAGAGTGCCGGGAACCGGTTCGGTTGTCGTCACAAGTAGCGACCAGACAGAGACGGGTGAAGTCCTGTCTTTCGGCCCCTTTCGCTTGATCGGGGCAGAGCGGGTGCTGGTCAGGGATGGCAAACCTGTTGCCATCGGCGGCCGCGCTCTCGACGTGCTGATTGCGTTGACCGGCCGACCGGGCGAGGTTGTGAGCAGGCGAGAACTGATCGATCTCGTTTGGCCGGCCGTCTTCGTAGGGGAAGCCAATCTTCGCGTGCACATCGCCGCCCTTCGCAAGGTGATGGGGGACGGCAAGGATAATGTCCGCTACATCGTCAATGTTCCCGGCCGGGGCTACACCTTCGTTGCACCGGTCCGGCGTTCCGGCGCGGGCGGCGGCACTGCGTCAATTGCTGTTTGTGCAAGCCCCGCGCGATCCCCGAATTTCCCGACGCCATTGCAACTGCTCGTCGGCCGCACCGAGACCGTGGCCACAATGTGCTCGCTGCTTTTGTCGCGGCGCTTTATCAGTGTGGTCGGACCAGGTGGGATAGGCAAGACGACCGTCGCTGTGGCGGTCGGCAACGCACTGCGCCGGGAATTTGGCGACGATGCGGTTTGCTTTGTCGACCTTGGATCGCTCACCGACCCGGCTGACGTACCAAGTGCCGTGGCTTCGGCACTCGGCTGCTTTGTCCAAGGCCCGCACCACGAGCCGTACATACGCGCCTTCCTGGCTGACAAGCGGATTCTCGTCGTTCTCGATAATTGCGAGCATGTGATCGAGACGGTCGCCCCGCTCTGCGTACGCCTCCTTCACGCAGCGCCGTCGGTGCACATATTGGCGACGAGTCGCGAGGCGTTGCGTGTTGAGGGCGAGCATGTGCAGTTGCTGATGCCTCTCGACAGTCCTCCTGACGAAACGCCATCCGCCGTTCAAGCGCTGGCCTCGCCCGCCGTTCGGCTCTTCATGGAGCGGGCAGCAGCGAGTGGGCACCATGCCCAGCTCAGCGACAGCGATGCTCCAATTGTTGCGAATATCTGCCGTCGGCTAGACGGGATCGCTTTGGCAATAGAGCTTGTCGCCAGTCGTGTGGGTACTCACGGCATTCAAGGAACCGCCGGACTGCTGGACAGCGGCGCCGGGATGTTCCTGCCAGGCTGGCGCAGTGCATTGCCTCGGCATCAAACGTTGCAGGCCATGTTCGACTGGAGTTTCAGGCTCCTGACGGCGGACGAGCAGAGAGTTCTCTGCAGGCTGTCCGTGTTCGTTGGCAATTTCACGCTGGCGGCGGCGCATGCGGTCGTCGGGGACGCGGGGGGTAAGATACAGACGGTAACCTCCGCGATCGCCAGCCTGGTCGACAAGTCACTCATGCGGGTCGAGCCGACGAGCGGACTTACTCATTACCGGTTACTAGATACCACACGCGCTTATGCTGCGGCCAAGCTCGCCGAAGACGGGCAAGCGGTAGCCGCCGAACGACGTCACGCAGGCTACTTCACCGGCCTTCTCAAGCAGGGCATGGCCAAAGGGTCGGCTTTTGATGGCCACAACGTTGCCGTTCACGCTCCGCACATCGATAACGTTCGCAAAGCGCTCGCATGGAGTTTTTCGAGCTTGGATGACCGGTCCCTCGCCATTGAGCTGGCTGCCCATGCGGCCCCGCTATTTCTGGGACTTTCCCTGCTGGATGAGTGTCAGCAATGGTGCCGGCGAGCCCTGCGCGCGCTGCTGGAAGCGGATCACGGGACGCAATGGGAACTGGAACTCCAGGGAGCACTGGCGATGTCATCCATGTACTCCCGCGGCAACAGCCTAGAAGTCAGGGCCGGGATCGAGCGCGGACTGGAACTCTCCGAGATTTTCCAGGATGGAAGGCATCAACTCCAGCTGCTTTCCGGACTCTACATCTTCCTCATGCGCCAGGGGGACTTCAGCGGCGCGTTGGCGGCCGCCAAACGGAACGCTGCCGTTGCCAAGGCCAGCGGAGGTCCGATCGAAAACGCAATGACGGAATGGATGTTGGGTGGATCATATCACCTGACCGGCAATCAGGCGGCAGCGCTACGACACTGCAAGCAAGGCTCGAAGCTGGCGTCGGATTTCAGGCTGGGGAGGGTGAGCTTCTTTGGCCACGACCACCATGTATCGGGGCTCGCGACGCTCGCCAGGTCCCTGTGGCTGTGTGGCTTCGCGGATCAAGGTTGCAAAGTCGCACGTCAGGGAATCAAAACGGCGCAGAGCCACGATCACCCAGTCTCAAGTTGCATTGCTCTCATCTATCTCGTCCCTGTTTTCCACTGGAGTGGCGACTTTAGAGCAGCGCAGGAATATACTGAAATCGTATTCGAGCAGGCTACCAAATACTCCCTTGCTCCCTATCGCGCAGTCGGCCTCGCGCTGAAAGGTGAACTCATGGTCGCGCACGGCGAAGCGTCGTCCGGCGTTGCGACTTTGCGGGCGGCCTTGAAGGCGATGGATGCAGATCAGTACCGGATCGTGACGCTGCCGACGCGGCGCGCCTTGGCTGAAGGACTGGCCCATTCCGGACAGTCGGACGAAGCGTTGGCCACGATAGGCGAGGCTGTGGCGCGTGCTGAGCAGGTTGGCGAGATATTGTGGCTGCCCGACTTGCTGCGGGCCCAAGGCGAAATCCTACTGATGCAGCCGCGACCTGACCTTGCGACGGCTGAGCGTATACTGCTTCGCTCGCTCGATTGTGCCCACAAGCAATCGGCCTTGAGCTGGCAGCTGAAAGCCGCAATCCCGCTGGCGCGCATGTGGAAGGAGCACGACCGGGGCAAGGACGCCCGCTCTATGCTCGAAGACATCTATCAGCGATTTACAGAGGGATTTGAAACGCGAGACCTCGTCACCGCGCGCCGATTTCTCGAAGAGCTGAGTTCGACCGACTGAACTCGGCAAACCAGTCGCGTTTCGCCTTCAACCTCTTTCATGTCTACCGCCAAGCGTCTGGAGCGATCCTCCATGTGCCTATTCACGGTCTGTCTTGGCCGCGAATATTTACAGCTATTTGCAACGCTAAACTCGCGTCATGGCTCATAGGGCGCATAATCCATGGCATGAAATTCCAGGCAATCGCCACGCTGAAGGGAGGTGATGATGTTGGGATATTGCATAGCTTCGTTACACCGACCTCCCTGGCAGATTTCCTCCGCTCCAGAGGAATAGTCTTGTGGTGTCCATTCGCAAGGTCAGGCTGATTGATCCTCTGCAGCCCTCGGTATCGCACACGACCAAATCGCATCCTCTTGCCGCAGGAACCCGTACCGTATGTATGGCAAACAATCGAAAACACTTATCGATCGCACGGTGTGCATCGCCCATGAAGTGAACCAACCGCTTACCGCCATTCTGACCAATGCGGAAACCGCTCTCCTGTGGTTGAAGAGAGATCCGATGGATCTCGATGAGGCGACACAGGCGATCGAACGGATCATCGGCAATACCCTTCGCGCCGCCGATGTCGTCAGAGGTGTTCGGGACCTCGTCCGGAAAGGCCCGCCCATAGCGGCTAACCTCTACATCAACGACTTGATCAAGGACCTGCTCAGTCTCGTCAGTCTCGATTTGCGCCTTCAACACATCGCGGTCGAGGTCGAACTCGCTGAGAACCTGGAGCCGATCAGAGGCGACCACGCTCAATTGGAACGGGTGGTTGCTAACCTGATCGCAAACGGCATCGAGGCGATGAGCACGGTGCAGGAACGACAGCGAAGACTGCGGATCAGTACCCGGCTCGACAAAAATGGCGATGTGCAGGTTGCGGTCGAGGACACCGGCACTGGGCTCGATCCGGCGCTTGTCGAGCGCATCTTCGATCCCCTGTTCACGACCAAATGCGAGGGCATGGGTTTGGGACTGTGGATATGCCGCTCTATCGTCACGGCCCACGGCGGCCGGCTGTGGGCCGCGCCCAATCTTCCGCACGGCAGCATTTTCCGCTTCGTCGTCCCAAGCACGGTTGGGTCAAAAACAGTTGCGCCAAGTCGATGCCGGCAGACGATGCGAACGAACCGCCAGGTCGAAAGGTTTGTCAGCGGCGCTGCATGTTCATGATCTCGTTCGGCGGCATGAGAAGTCGAAAACATGCCTGGTTTGAGGAATACTCCAGCTAGCCAGGCTTTCCTGTAGGCGCGCCTTTGGCATGGATAGGTTTCATGCTGCAGACCCCGCCGTTCCTGAGAGACGGCGGGGCTGCGGCGAGACGGTAGGGTCTTCTCATTCACCCATGAACTGCTGGAGGAGGTTCTTGCCCGCAGTCGGATGGGCCTTGAACGAGTTGATACCGTCAAACCATCCATTCTGCGAGAAGTCGCCGTATTCGCTGCTGCCGCCTCGGCCATGATCGTGATTGCTGTCATGGTCGCCGCCGCGCGACGAGGCGGCAAAGGCGCCGGTGAGTGGGATGGCGACGATCATCGCGGCAAGCGCCGCCTTCAGAGGGATAGAACGCATGATTAAATCTCCTTTTCATTGAGGAAGGCGGCCGTTTGTCCACCGCGCATTCCGGCTACAGGCATTCGGGAAGCTTCGGGTTACGATGTTCGTCTCGCCTCTGCTGTTCTCGGTCTGCATCAGTTATTTAGCAACGATCTGAAGTAATACATAGTATATCAAGGTATCATGTATGTATAATGTAGTATGGAGTGCTGGAGTTCGGCCCGTATATACGGCGCGAAGGACGATGGTCGCGATTTCACGCCGGGCGCCTTGAACTGAGCCAGCGTGAACGGAACTAGGGCGTACCGACGGCGGCAGGACTGATCTGCACCTTGCTGCCCTCGGCAAGTTCGACCGGCGGATTCAGGATCACCAGGTCGCCCTGTTTGACGCCGTCACGGACCTCGACCTCCGTTCCGAGATCGCGCGCCACCGATATCTTTCGAATATGCGCAACGCCGCCCTCGACCACGGCAACCTGCAACCCATCGGCGTTGAAGATGATCGCATCTGCCGACACTGAGAAGCTGGGTGTCTTGCGCGGGATCTGGAGTTCGACCGTGCAATAGGTGCCGGGCGTGAGGACACCGTCAGGGTTAGGAATGTCGATTTCGGTCAGCAAGGTCCGCGTGCCCGGTGCCAGCGCATCGGCAATCCGCGTCACCGTGCCCGGGAAGGTACGGCCGGGGATTTCGGGGACCTGGAGCACAGCCTTGACCCCCGGGGTCAGTCCAAAGGCCTGGTCCTGGGGGACGTAAACCTGGGCACGGATCACATCCCCCTGCATGATGGCGAACAGGAAAGTGCTGTTGGTCGTGTCGGCCTGCACCAGGCTGCCGATATCGACGTTGCGTTGAGTGATGACGCCGTCGAACGGGGCGACGACCTGCTGGTAGGCCTGTTGCTGGTCGAGCACGCGCAACTGGTCCTGCTGTGCATTCACATTGGCCTGCGCAACGCCGACAGCCGCCTCCTGTGCCTTGAGGCTTTGAACGTCGATCGTACCCTGCTGCTTGGTGATCCAGCCCTGGTCCACCAGGGGTTTGTCCCTTTGCCACGTCACCTTGGCAAGATCGAGATTGGCTTGTGCCTGTTGCAGCGCCGCCTGGAGCTGTCCCAAGGTTGCCTGGGCCTGCAAAATCTGGTCATCGAGTTCCGGCACCGCAATCTTGGCCAGCAACTGTCCCTTCTTGACCTTGTCCCCGATGTCGACCTCGCGCGTCTCGATATAGCCACTGGCTCGTGCGAAGATGTCGGCGACGTCGTAAGCCGTTGTGGTGGCGGGCAGACTGACTTGCACGATGTCGTCGCTCGGCCTTACCGCCGCAACACGCACCTGCGGGACGAAGTCACGCGTCTGTTCGGCGGCTGCCGCGAGCTCGCGGTTGCGCGAATAGTATCCCTGGACGCCATAGGCCAGTCCCGTCGTCAGCAGGGTCAGCGCGCCCAATGCTAGCAGCCAGCCTCCGCCTCGCCGCGACGGCCGCTCCGTTGCGCCATCCCTCACCGTGTCGTCGGGCTGATCCAGATGGTCCCTCGGTTTCATGCGATTTCCTCGTCGAAGACGCCGTGAGCCGTCTTGCCGTCCTGTCCGCTGCGCAGCATCGCGAACAGGTACGGCACGACGAGGAGCGTCGTGGGCGTTGCAAACAAAAGTCCGCCGATGACCGCGCGCGCCAGCGCGGCATTCTGCTCTTCGCCCGCTCCGCCGATCGCCATGGGGACCATGCCGACGATCATCGCGGCCGCGGTCATGAGCACGGGCCTGATCCGGGTATGACCGGCTTCGATCGCCGCGTCGAACGCGGACTTGCCCGCCAACTGCTGGTCCCGGGCGAAGGTCACGAGCAGGATGGAATTGGCCGAAGCGACCCCGACCGCCATGATCGCTCCCATCAGTGAAGGCACGTTGAGCGTCGTGCCCGTGATGAACAGCATCGTCACGATGCCGCAGAAGGTCGCAGGCAAGGCAAGGATGACGACGAAGGGGTCGCCGAAGTTCTGATAGTTCACGACCATCAGCAGATAGACGAACACGGCGGCGAACAGGATGCCGACGCCGAGATCCCAGAAGGCGTCGTTCATGCTCTGGATCTGGCCTATGACCTGGATGTTGTTTCCAGGCGAAAGCTGCTTCTGCAGGTCGGCAACGACCGCGCTGATCTGAGTGGAGACACTTCCCAGATCACGGCCCTGGACGCTTGCATAGACTTCGTAGACCGGCTGGACGTTCGCCTGGTTGGCGTTGGTCGGGAGACTGTCGCGCTTGAACGTCGCGACGTTGCTGAGCTGCCCAGGAACCTGTGCACCGGCGGTGTTGATGGTTGAGGACACGGGCGTGTTGCCGAGATCGTTCAGTGACGCGATCTTGTTTTCCGGCGTCTGAACGGCGAGATAGTAGGGAATGCCCGTGGTCGGATCGGTCCAGAAGTTCGGCGACACCTGCTCGGAGGAACTCAGGCTCACATTGATGTTGTTGGCGATCGTGCTGGCATCGAGGCCGAGCTGCGCGGCCCGCGTGCGATCGATATCGGCATAGAACGCCGGCGCGTCGACTTCCTGCTGCAGGTGTGCGTCGACTACACCGGGAATGGCTGCGATGCGGCGCCGCAGTTCCATCGCGATCCGCAGATTGGTAGCCCGGTCATAGCCGACCGTACGGACATCGATCTGTGCCGGCAGTCCGAAATTGAGGATCTGCGTGACGATATCGGCCGATTGGAAGTAGAACAGAACGTCCGGAAAGGCGCTGGGCAGCGCGGCGCGCAACTTGCGCACATAGTCGGCAGTCGGCGCGTGGCCGTCTTTCAATGCGACTTGGATCACGCCATCATTCACGCCGATAGTCGATCCATCCGTGAACGCCAAATTGTAGGCACGCGCCGGCAGGCCGATATTGTCGACGACAAGCTCAAGGTCGCGATCGGGAACGATTTCGCGGATCTTGTCCTCGACAGCCTGGAAGATCTTCTCCGTCTCCTCGATCCGGGTTCCCGCGGGGGCCCGCACATGGAGTTGGATCTGGCCGCCGTCGATCGCGGGAAAGAAATCGCGACCGACGAGCGTCGACAGCACAGCGCCCAATGCGACCACGAGGGCTGCAATGACGGGAACGATGAACCGGCGCCTGAGGAGTACGGCCAGCAGCTCGGCATAGTGCAGGCGCATGGCCTCGAAACCACGTTCGAACCTGGCGTGAAACCTGCCGAACCAGCCCGTCGAGGCGTCGTGGCGCTCTCTTTTTAGCAGCAACCCGATGGTGATTGGGGTGAGCGTCCTCGAAAGTCCATAGGATGCGAGCATCGCGAACACGACGGCAAGACCGAGCGGCGTGAACAGATATTTTGCCGGACCTTCCAGAAAGACCACCGATGTGAACACGCAGCTTATCGCCAGCGTCGACACCAGGGTCGGCACGGCGATGCCGGCAGCTCCATGCAGTGTCGCCTGCGGCAGCGTCTGTCCTTCCTCGGTGAGCAGGCGATGGGTGTTCTCGAGCGTCACCGTCGAATCGTCGACGAGGATGCCAATCGCCAGCGCCAGCCCCCCTAGCGTCATCGTGTTGAGCGTTTCGCCCAGGAAATACAGCGCCACGACCGACGACAGGATCGCAAGCGGGATCGAGATCATGACGACCAGCGTCGATCGCCACGATCCGAGAAACAGCAGGATCATCAAGGCGGTGAGCGCGGCCGCGATCACGCCCTCCCGCAGCACGCCGGCGATCGATTGCTTGACGAACACCGACTGGTCGAAGAGCTCTCTGATTTCCATGCCGGGAGGCGCTGCGGCACGCGCCGTCTTCAAGGCATCCCGAACGGCATCGACCACCTCCAGCGTCGAGGCATTGCCGTTCTTGATGATACTGAGCAGAACCGAATGCCGGCCGTTCTCGCGAACGATGTTCTGCTGAACGAGCCATCCGTCATGGACCTGGCCGACATCCTTGACGAACACCGTGGCGCCATTCACGACCTTGACCGGAATGTTGTTGAGCTCGTCGATGGTTGCCGGCGTGGCGTTGGTGCGCACGACATACTGTGTGTTGCCGATCTTGGCCGTGCCCGACGGCAAGGTCAGGTTCTGGGCGTTGACCGCGCTGACGACGTCGAGCGGCGTCAGGCCCTTGGCCAGGAGCTTCGACGGGTCGAGGTCGACCATGATCTGGCGATATTTTCCGCCCGCGGGTGTTGGCAGCGTGACACCCGGGATCGGGGCCAGTTGCTGGCGGATCCGATAGATGCCGTAGTCGTAGAGCTGCTGTTCGTTGAGGGTGTCGGAGCTCAGGCTGATCTGCAGGACCGGCACGCTAGAGGCGTTGAACTGCACCACGAGCGGTGCCTGGATTCCCGGTGGCAGGAGGGCGCGAATGGCGTTTGTCGCCGAAACGATCTGCGCGATTGCGAGGTCGAGATTCACATCCTGTTGAAAATAGATCTTCTGGACCGACAGCCCCCCTAAGGTCTGCGCCTCGATGTTCTTGATGCCATTGACGTTGGAGCTGATCGCATACTGGCTGTACGTGGTGACGCGCTGTTCCATTTCTGGCGTGCTGAGGCCGCTATAGCTCCAGATTACAGTCACCACCGGAATGTTGATTTCCGGAAAGACGTCCAACCGCATCTCGCGACTTGCGACGGCGCCGAGAAAGAGAATCAAGGCAGCCAGCACATAGAACGTGTGCGGAAATCGCAGCGCGAACCGAACGATGCCCATGTCTCAGCCGATGACCTTCCTGGCGACGTTAGTCGGAACGGCTCGAGCGATGAACGTCGCCGTGTTGCCGGATTTTAGTGAGTGTCTGCAAAATGGCTTTGCGCCCATTGCTTTGAATGTCCGGTGCTTGCGCCCAAAAAGCGTCTGCACCGAGCGTTGCCCTGTGACGCCGCCAGGCTCATGGCTGGACGCAATCCGCCCCGGCGGGCGCGACTGGTCAGTCATCGTCAGTTTGCCGGGCACGGACCGGTTTGGGCACGTCAGTGCTGCGAGCGAGACCAATCCTGCCAGCGTGTGGATGCAGCGGGCAGCGGGCGGGTCGTCGTCAGGACGGCCCGCCCAGGCCGTCAGGCCCGTCCGCATCGCTTCGCCGGGGCGGTTTCAAATCCAATGTCATCGGCCCGCGGCAGCCAGAATGAGGTCGGCGACCTCCTTGGGATGGGAAACCAGCGACAGGTGGCCCGAATCGATCTCCACCGTTGTCGCGTGCATGCGTTTTGCGAGAAACCGTTCGAGGTCAGGGTTGATCGTCTTGTCCTGCTTCGACACCGCATAGAACGATGGCTTGGAATGCCATGCAGCTTCGGTGGTTCGTCCGCCGAAGATAGTCGCCGCGGTGGGTTCCTGAACCGCATACAGGACCTTCGCTTGCCTGGGTGCGACACCGTTCGCGAAGTATTTCAGGAATGATTCTTCGGACAATCTGGAGAAACCATCATTCACCTGGATGCCGGCCCGGACGGGTCCTGCGGGAAATTTTGCGGAGAGAGCGACGAAATCCTCACCGGCATCCGGTGCTCGCGCAGCCACATAGACCAGCGATGTGATCTTGGGATCCGTCCCCGCTTCGCTGATGACGGTGCCGCCCCAGGAATGCGCTACCAGCACGGTCGGCCCATCCTGCAGCGCCAGCGCCCGGCGCGTCTCCGCGACCGAGTCCGCCAGCGACGTCAGCGGATTCTGCACCGCGGTCACTTTCAGGCCGGCTGCCTGAAGGAGCGGGATCACCTCGGCCCAGCTCGATCCGTCCGCCCACGCTCCGTGCACGAGCACGACGTTGCGCGCCACGGTATGCGCGGGCTTGGGCGCGGGCTTGGGATTGTCGGCGGCATCCGCCACGGTGACCCCCGACAGGCCGAGAGTGATGGCAATTGCGATGGCATTGATGATCTCGCGCACGGGTCTCTTCCTTCCGTTTTTTCAAACAATTGAACGCGCCGATGACCGAGATGAGGGCCGGCGATGCGGTAGCAAATCCTGCGGCCGGCTCCGTTGCCGGGGCGTTGGCGGAGGCAGCTCGTTGCGACAATCCCGATTTCGCGGTTCGGCGTCTTTCAGAAACGCCCCTGCCTTTCTCGCCCCGCACGGACAGGTCCGGTGGCGAACGTGACGGGCGCGCCAGCCGTCCTAGAAGCCAAAAAAGGGCGGGGATCGCTGATGCGACCCACCGCCAGTTCGGGCGCCCGCGGGAGGAGCGGACGAGCGCCTCAGGAGTTCGGCAGAATGGCGCGTGCGCGGCGTGCATGGGAGCTTCGCCGCCAACGCAACGCTTCGCCGCGCGGAACAGGTTGGGCGGCAAACATTGGGTGAGGGGCAAAGAACAGGGCGACGAGAAGTCGCGTGGCGGAGAGCTCGTCGCCGGCCGTCGGCAGCGCCAGCATGGCACACTGCCAAATCCGCCCATCGAGCGCCCAGGTTGCGTGTCGCGCTTGCGGCAACTGCTCCGCAGCGGCCCGCACACACAGGCGGCGGAGCTGCCCGCGGCTGGGCTGAGGGAGCGCGGACAGCCTGTGACCGCTACGGTCCCCCCCACAAAGCGTGCCTAGCGCCGCGCCGCATTTCGCGAACACGAAGTCAACTCCCCGCTCCAGCACGATTGCTTCGGCAAGATAGGGTTCCAAAACCCCAAACTGCGCCAACTCGACACTGCCGCTCGCGCCATCGGTGCCGCAACGGAACCCATCCAGCCACTTGGCTGCGACCCAGCGCGATGCGACTCCAAGATCGCTACTGCGGAGCCTCCTGGGGGCAGATCGGCATTGGTCATGGGAAATCATTTTGCCACTCCGGTTGCTTTCGTAGTAAATCTCGTAGATTCCAGTGAACAACGAATGCCTCGAAAAGTATTGCGGTTGAGCACGTTCGATTTCGTGAAGTAATGTTCGTCAACGAGAAGCACACGACATCGAAACGGCAGGAAAAGGCCCATGGTGAGGGCTGAAGGCACGCGAGTTCGATCGCGCCGATGGTCAAACCGCCTCGGCACGCGAGCGCGAAATGCGAATTGGAATTGCTTTGAAGGAGGGCGTGAAGCTCATCGGATCGTGCGAATAGAGCGGCACGAGAGGGTTTGCCTCGGGATAGTAGGCAGCACAGCTGCCATTCGGGAACGCATACGGGACGATCCGGAAATTGGACAGGCGGCGCTCAACGCCGTCGGTGGACTGAGTGATCAAGTCGACGCGGTCGTCGGCCTGGAGACCACGCCTTTCCATCTCCTGTTCGTTGAGGAAGACCACGTCGCGCTGACCGAAGACACCGCGATAGCGGTCGGACATCGAATATATCGTGGTGTTGTACTGATCGTGACTGCGCACCGTCGTCAGCCACAGCACGTCGAGGCTGTCCTGAGGCGGATCCTCGCCGAGGCCATCGAAGACAAGGAAATTCGCCTTGCCGGAAGCTGTCGTCCAGATGCGTTCGCGCGCGTTTGACGTCAGATGGAAGCCGCCGGGTATGCGAATGCGGGCATTGTAGCCCTGGAAGATCGGGAACACGTCTTCGATCGCGTCGCGGATAAGGTCGTAGTCGGCGGCAAAGCTTTCCCAGTCGACGACGGAACGTGCGCCCAGCGTTGCCCGCGCAATGCCGGCGACGATTGCAGGTTCGCTCCTCAGGTACTCTGACGCCGGAGCATTGCGGCCCGCCGAGGCGTGCACCATCGACATCGAATCCTCGACCGTGACCGACTGCGGCCCTGTTGCCTGGACGTCGATTTCGGTGCGCCCGAGGCAAGGCAGGATCAGCGCGTCGCGCCCGTGTACCAGATGGCTGCGATTGAGCTTGGTCGACACTTGGACTGTCAGGTCGAGCTTGCGCAAGGCAGCGCGTGTCACCTCCCAGTCGGGGATGGCGGACACGAAGTTGCCACCTATGGCGAAGAACACTTTCACCTTGCCGTCTTTCATGGCCTCTAGTGCGGTCACGACGTTGTGGCCGTGATGGGACGGCGGCTTGAAGCCGAAGCGGCGCTCAAGCCGATCGAGAAATTCCCTTGTCGGCGTTTCGGTGATGCCGACCGTGCGATCGCCCTGGACGTTGGAATGGCCGCGTACGGGGCAAAGCCCGGCGCCCTCACGGCCGATATGACCGCGCAGCAGCGTGAGGTTGGCCAACTGCTGCACGCTTTGCGCGCCCCGCCGATGCTGCGTGATGCCCATGCCATATACAACGATCGCTCGTTCGGCCTGCATATAGGCGCGAGCGGCGTATTCGATGTCGTCGCGAGCGAGCCCCGACTGAGACACGATGTCCTCCCATCGCGTCGCCCGCAGGTCGGCGGTGAGCGCTTCGATACCCGTCGTATGGCCCTTGATGAAGTCCCAGTCGAGGACAGCCGGCAGTTCGTCTGCGCGCGCCGCATCGTCAGCCTCCATGAGAACTTTCATGAGTCCCTTGACGACCGCGACATCGCCGCCGACACGCACCTGATAAAGTTTGGCGCTGATCGGCGTCGACGTAAGCGTTGCCATTTCGACCGGACTCTGGGGCGACTGGAATCGCTCCAGGGCGCGCTCGCGGAACGGATTGAAGGACATGATGGTTGCGCCGCGCCGCGAGGCGTTGCGCAGGCTCGTCATCATGCGAGGACTGTTCGTGCCCGGATTTTGTCCGAAGATGAAGATGCAGTCCGTCTTGTCGAAATCGGAAAGCAGGCAGGTACCCTTGCCGACGCCGAGCGAGTGCGGCAGGCCGACGCTGGTAGCCTCGTGGCACATGTTCGAGCAATCAGGGAAATTGTTGGTGCCGAATTCGCGCACGAAGAGCTGGTAGAGGAACGCTGCCTCGTTCGAGGTGCGGCCGGATGTGTAGAACTCGGCCATGTTGGGATCCGGCAACCCGTTGAGGTGGCGGGCAACGGTTGCAAAGGCCTCGTCCCAACCGACCGGCACGTAGTGGTCGGATGCGGCGTCGTAGGCCATCGGATGGGTCAGTCGCCCAACCATCTCGAGATCGAAATCGCTCCAGCTTGAAAGCTCGGCAACGGTATGGGCGGCGAAAAACTCCGGCGTGCAGCGCTTCGCCGTAGCTTCCCAAGCAACCGCCTTGCCCCCGTTCTCGCAAAACTCGAAGGATGAAGTGTGCTTGGGGTCCGGCCAGGCGCAGCCGGGGCAATCGAATCCCTCCGGCTGGTTCATGCGCCCCAGAGTGGCTGCCCCCTTGATCGGGATTCCCTGCTCGACAAGGTGTTCGCCCAGCGCCTTGAGCGCTCCCCACCCGCCGGCCGGGGCATTGTAGGGACGGATATCATTGGCCATCGGAGATACCTTTACGGAGAGCTGAAGAATCCTCCCTGGGCAAGGAGCATTCCGGCAAGCAACATCTTTCCATCGCAGGGGTGCTGCCAGCCATGTCGACTATGTTGCGCCGGCAGCGCTGCGGGGTGGCAACTCTCCCGGAGATGCCAGCTGAATGGGCCGCGTATCCGACCCACGAGGCGGGTAGCACCAACAGGCGGGATCGCTGTCGGAAGGGCGATCAGCGACATCCGTGCGGTTGCCGCAACGCCAGCGATAGGGTGTCTCGCCAACGAAACGTCTGAAGACCGTGGTGAAATGGGCTTGGTTCTGAAAGCCCACGCTCAGCGCCACATGGACCAGGGTCATCTCGGTCTCGATGAGCATCTGCTTGGCGCGGTCAATCCGCCGCAGCAGCAGGAATTCATGCGGACGAATGCCGGTGGCCGCCCGGAACTGTGCGGCGAAATACATTCGGCTGAGCCCCGCCACTGCTGCCATGTCGGCGAGCGTGATCGCCTCATCGAGATGTGAATCGACGTATTCGACGACCCGCTTCCATCGCCATCTCGGCAGGGCGGCCGTAGCGCGTGCCCTCAGGTCTGGCTCTGGATTTGAGCGCAGCGTGAGCAAGCGGGTTACGATAGCAAGGCGGACTGCGTCGGCATAGAGGTCGCCAAATCCATCATGACTGCCTTCGGCCGCCTCGAGCGCTCGGGAAAGACGCTCGACGACCGGATCAGAGGAATGCCGTTGCGGGACCAGTTCGGCAAGGCCGAGATCCCGGGGCCGGTCGGAGATACTCAGCCCGTCGATCGCGTTTCGGTCTGCTTCGGTGCATTGTGCCAAGGCGGGTACCGCCGCGGGGTCAGGGTCTGCCGCGGCATTTGCATGCATCATCAGACCACCGCGAAGCGGTCGTTGCATCGCTGCGGCGGACACCGAGAGAACGACATTCATATGAGTGAGGGGGATCGAAATCATGCCGGAATCTGGCGCCATCGGATAGGCGTCGCGCCTTGCGTCGAATGGGTCGAACAATGACGAGCCGAATTCGGACGTTCGGCGCTGACCGTCGGCTTGCATCGATTGCGCTATGCCTTTGCGTCGAGGGAGGACGGGCCGATCCTCTCCCGGCCGTCGATCGTCATGTTCGGATTCAGACGATGAGTCGAACTGCATTGGACCATGCTCCTCTGCCTTCAGAGTTTTCCTCTGCTTGCCGGGCCAAGGTACACGGGTGGGAAAACTGCTCCATTAAATGGCAGTCTGAATGAATCATATCATCAGCTATGCGGCGCATACGATGGTATCAACTATTGGCGGCGGCGCCTTCGGCGCTCTGGCGATCACAGCAATCTTGGGCAGGGAGGCCGCTTGGCGGCGGCAGCGTCTTCTACAAGCCTCTGACGCCGCGCCATGATCCGGTGCATAGCCGACGCGATAAACTGGTAACGCGAAAACAAGCCGGAATGACCTCTTCGTGGTTATCCAAGCGCTGCCATCTCCATGCTCCTGGAGCAAAGTCGCTCACGTTCCCAATCGGCACTTGCGTTCGTTCCAGGAAGATTACCGCCAACCTGTGCGGTTGAATTCCAGGCGGGTTTCGAGGATCGCCTACGTCTTGCCCTGGCGGGTCTCGTTGCCAGATTAATATGCTAAGATGGCGCTGTGCCATCCGCAGCCGGAATCGTGAGAGGCGTATTGCTATCGTGACAGCAGGTTCCAATCCAGGCCCATCCGCGTCGACCGCTTTTGCGTCGACCGTCTATGTCATCGATGATGATGACGCTGTGCGGGATGCCCTGAGCGGCCTGTTCAGATCTGTGGGGCTGCATGTCGAGCTGTTCGCCTCCACCAGCCAGTTCCTACAGGGCAATCTACCGGAAACGCCAAGCTGCCTCGTGCTCGATATCCGGTTGCCCGGCGTAAGCGGACTCGATTTCCAGGCTCATCTTGCAAAGTCGGACATTCAAATGCCGATTGTCTTTATGACGGGCCACGGCGATGTCCCGATGTCGGTGCGCGCGATGAAAGCCGGGGCAATCGATTTTCTGACTAAGCCGTTCCGTGAACAGGACATGCTTGATGCGGTCTTCGGTGCACTCGAGAACGACCGCATAAGGTGGGAAACCGACCAGGAAGTGGCAACGCTATCAGCCCTCTACAAAACACTGACTTCTCGCGAAAAGGAGGTCATGTTCTTCGTGACCAAGGGTTTGATGAACAAGCAGATCGCGGGCGAGATGGGCCTCAGCGAAATTACGGTCAAGATTCATCGCGGACATCTCATGCGCAAGATGGCGGTCCGAACCTTGCCCGACCTGGTACGGATTGCAGAACGGTTGGGCGTTCGAAGCGTAAACCGCTAGAGATGTCAAAGTCGTCATTCGGTATGGACGAAAATCTTCCGATCCCGCCCCTCCAGATGTTCTCGATGCTGTTGCCGCAGTCCGACCACACACTGCGCTCCGCCGTTCGCCGGATAATGACCCCGGGACGCCGCGCCGGCATGGATGGTGTTCCTTGGGCTCGTCATGAAAACGGCGCCGGTTCAGTCTTCGCTCGCCCTGGTCGTCGCGGCCGCGCAACACCTTCGAGGATCGATCGCAACTCCTCTCTGCCTCTGGCGATCCGAGACGTCAGCGTGCCCGCTGGAATGCCCAGCGCCTTGCTGGCATCGTCGTAGGAGAGGCCTTCAACCGCGACAAGCACGAGTGCTGCGCGCCGTTCGGGGTTGATCCGCTGAAGCGCGGAGAATACATCCACCGAGACCAGCCTCTCGGCCTCTGGCGACATCGCGATCGCATCTATCGTTTCCGAGATCGTGGTCACCGCCTGGGCGTGGCGTTTGGCGCGCCGCAACTGGTCGATGAACACATTGTGCATGATTGTGAGCAGCCAGCGGCGTGGCGTATCGCCTACCGTCCAATTCGCCATCCTCGACAGCGCCCGTTCGAGGCTGTCCTGCACAAGGTCATCGGCGGCATCGCGGTCCCGCATCAGCGCGCGCGCATAGCCGCGCAGCCGTGGAATCTCCTCAACGATCGCTCGCCTGCGTTCGTCGGCGATTTCGGCCTCCGCGACGCTTGCCGTGCGAAAACGCGGCTGCCGCGAAGCACTGGGCGGAAGTTTGAGATGGGTCGTGTTCATGGTCTTCAGGCGGTGCGCAATGGCGGCGATTGCAACTCGCCATCTAGACTGAACCCGGTCGGACACGAACCAGATAGCCACAACCATCCGCTAGTTCGAGACTGCACGTCTGGTCTCCGATGCATGTGCGGCTGCCTCTCCTGACTTTTGCTGCATCCAATCGATGCTGTCGGCTGGGTGCCGTCGGCGCTACCATGGCGGACCCGACCGAGGGCTTCTTTTCGAAACGACTACATTCTTTCGTGATGCAATGTGCGCGAATCGATGTTTAGGAAGGAGGTGTTCGCGAGAGTGCCAGGCCATCACTCGGCTGGGCCAAATGACATCCTCGCCGCGGGGGCAGGCATGCCTTCCGCACCGCCCCTCAGATAGGTCCAATAAAGAGGAAGCCCCGTGAACAGGAATCCGCCAGCAATGTTGCCCAGGGTCACGGGTATCTGGTTCCAGTACCACCAGTCTGCGAAGCTGATCTTGGCCCCGAGCATCATCCCCATGGGAATAACGAACATGTTGACGACGCAGTGCTCGAAACCGAGCGCGAAGAAAGCGAATATTGGCAGCCAGCATCCGACGATCCTGCCGACGGCGGACTTCGAACTCGTTCCCATGACGACGCCGAGGCAGACCATCCAGTTGCAGAGCATGGCCTTGACGAAGCCGGTCACCAGTCCATCATATCCATATGGCTCATAGGCGATCGTCTTCGCTTCTGCGAGCGCGCGCAGATGATCTCCGAGCGCACCCGCCCCGACATTGCCGACATCGGTCAGGACGACATAGAACAGCCCGGCAAAGGCCAGCGAGCCGAGCATGTTGCCGACAAAAACCCAGAACCAGTTGGCCAACATCCGGCCGACCGTCGTGCGGTGAGCCAGGACGGCCAGTGGAACCAGACCAAAATTCCCGGTCAGGAGCTCGAGGCCAAGGATGACGATGATGGCAAATCCCACCGGGAAGATGAGAGCGCCAACGAGTGGGACATTTGTCTGAAGCGCACCTTGCAGGGCCAGGCTCGTCGCGAAGGCGAGAAGCGCTCCGGAAAGCATGCCGCGGACCACAAGATCGGGAACGCCGTGAGCGGCTTTGGCGGCGCCAAGATCCACCATTGACCGCGCGATTTCGAGCGGTGAGAGGCTGTCATTCATGATCGCTGTCCTTTCGGGTCAGGCACGTTTCCCGTGCGCCGCTAACCAGGACTGGATAGCCGTCGGCATTTCGCGGCGACATCCTACGCAGGGCAACCGGATTAGGCGCTTGATTTAGGTCCAGACATTCCTTGGTATGCCTTGTCGGCCGCGGTCAGGTCGGGTGCCGGTCCGGTGACCGCCGCGCACTCACCGACGAGGACGTGCAGCGGACCGTTGACGATGGCGACGTCGAGTCCATGGACGCTGCGCGGCGCGCCATGAGGTCGAAGGCGATCGACGCGCCAGCATGGCGGTGAGGATCTTGCATCTCGGTGATCTGCGCCGCGTCGCGCATGAACAGCGGCTCGACATAGAAGTCGACGTGCCGCCACGACGAAATCGACCGGTCGCCCGGCACGTCGATGCGCGGCATCTTGTCGACCAACTCGTTGCTGCGCAATGAGGATCCCTTGCTGACTGCGGTCGTCTTGATAACGACAGGTGGATCCTCGGCGTTGGACCAATCTCAAGATTGCCCTCGCGATCCGCACAGGGTGCCACGGTGAGCGGGGCATGCGGGGTCAGATTGATGAAGCAGCGCGAGAACAGCTCGAGACAGGTATGATCCGCACAGAGCTCGATCTTGCCGGCCGCTCACATGGTGGAAGCGCTCGATGTCGGGATTGGTGATCTAGTCGTTGCTGGCGACCAGGTCCCAAATCGGCTTGGTCTTCCACGCGCGGCGGCCGGTGTTGAGCGTGACTGACTGGGCCTTAGTTATGGCCACCGAGCGTATTCACATTCGCGCAGAAGGCGGTGTATGGTTGCTCCATGCCTTTGCACTCGTTCTTCATCGCTTGTTGCTTTTCGGCAGGCATAGCCATGAATACGTGCTTGAATTCCTTCAGCGGCTTCATGGTTTTCATGCTGGCATCCGTAAAGAACGGTTTCATAGTGTCCGGCTCACCCAGCGTGCCGGCAAGTGCAATGCCGCCAGACGGGGAAAATGCAATTGCGGCACCGAGGCAGATAGCTTTGATGTTCACGGGGTATGGTCCTTCCTAGTTCAATGGTGGTACCAGCGACAAATTGCGTTGGTGGGTAGAAAAATTAACCCCCAACCTGACTTATGTATTTTCTCTAACCGCTAGGCTTTTGTCTGAAAGACTGTTGATGACTGGCCGTGCCATGACGAATGCGGTCGCAGCAATGGAGGTGCGACGAACGTCATTTTGGCTGGGCCGGGTTATGTCAGGGGGCCGGCCATAGTCTGGACGTCGTGCGCTGGGCCGCAGGCGGGAAGATCAGCGTGCCTACGAGCGGGAGATCTGTCTGAGGCGCGCCATCCCCCCTGTGGGCGGCTCGAATCGGGCAATATTGAAATCACAGCGGCGTTCTCAAAAGACCTCTTGCCTCTGCTTTTGCAAGTATCGCGGCGCCCAGCATCGGCGTTCCTTGCGTCGGTCAATACCTGATCCGTACCGTGTGCGGGCGTACCGATGGTGAGGGTCGCACCCCCTCCGGTGCGAGCGCCATCCCGGCGAGCCGACCACCGATGCCGGTCGCCGTGTTTGGGGATGCCTAACATAGTGCCAAGGAAGCACGTCATGGAAGAGACGGTACTCGCGAATTTCCAAACGACGGGCCAGATATCAGTCCGGAGTGATCTGGAAGCGGTGCGAGGGCGATGTCGCACGCCCTCTTCTTCGTTGCCGCGACACCATGCGTTCCATTGAGGATTTTCCATGTCGACCTATCTAATCAACCATCTGCGAATCCCTGGCGATGTACCCAACGGTGAAGGTCTGTCCTATCTCGAGCAGGTCGAGGCTACCGTTGCACCCTATGGCGGTAAGTGGCTGGCGCAGGGCTCAGTTGACGTACTCGAGGGAGCTTGGCCGGGCTCGGTCGTGCTGATGGAGTTCCCAAGCCGCGATACTGCGAGCGCTTGGTACAATTCAGCCGTATATCAGGCGATCGCGCCTCTGCGTGTCCGCAACGCCATCTCCGACCTCGTCCTGATCGACTCGCTGCCCGATGGCTTCACGATCAAGGAATTCGCCAAGGACATCCGTCGGGCGCTCAAAAGAGCCTGAAACGTTTGCTTGTCTCGATTGGTCCGAGCGACGTGCTGGCGCCATCTCCGTGTCCGGACGCGTGCGCGTTGTCGACGTCAACTCTGATGTTCGAGGGCGATAGGCAGCCTGCGCAGGTCCGCAGATTTTGATGAATCTGTCGCATCCTGATGTTCGCTCGTGCAGGGCACACGCGATTTAGGGAAACCTAGCAAGCCCCGGCTAGTCAATGCCCATGGCAAGTGGCGTCGCCCGTCTGTCCTAGCTGCGCTGCTTGGCCCTGTTTGCACCGCCCCACAGCGAACCGGGATTTGCATGACCCGGATACAGCGCCAGCATCGCGTCATAGAGTTCTCGTGCGTTGGACGTGACCGCGTCGAGGCGATTGAAATCTCGCAGATACTGTTGCGTCTCCGCGACGATGCTTGGGTCGTCCCTGTTCGCCGGCACCTTGTGGCCCGCGATCACCGCCTTCGGCTTCAGGGCAGCCAGCCTGTCCAGCGTGGCAATCCACTCGAGCCTGCTTTCGGTATTGGTCTCGCCGAGATACGGGTGGATGCCGTTGTAGACCACATCGCCCCCAACGATCAGGCCGATCGACGGCACATGCAGGACGGTGGAATGGGCGGTGTCCGTGCGGCCGGTGTCCACAACATCCAGCTTGTGGCCTTCCAAGTCCATCGTGCCGCTCTCAAGCGGATCGGCGACGCGCAGATGCTCCGGAATTTGGTTGGGGAAGAGGCGGCGCCAGAAGTCTTTCTGCCACGCCTCGGTCAATTGGCTCCGCATGGCTCCAACCACCTCTGGCGCGGCGAGGGCCCGTGCTTCCGGGAAGCGTCCCAGTAATGCCGCCAAGCCGAAAAAGTGATCCCCGTGACCATGCGTCACATAGATGGTGATGAGCTTCTTGCCGCTGACAGCAACCCAGTCCACCAGCGTGCGTGACTGCTCTACTGTCAGGAACGTATCCACCAGCACCGCGTAGCGCGCGCCGTGGATCAGCGTCGAGGAGTTTGCCACCCACGCCAGGTCCTCCTTGCCCGGCGGCAGATCGCGGGCAAGCCCCGGCCGTGTGACCGTCAGCACATCATATTGGAGGTCGCTGAGGTGAGGTGTGCTCGATGTCATAGTCAAGGTCCTTAGTCATAACTTTACCGTATACCCTGGAACCGCCCGCGTTCGACAGATGCGGGATGGACGACGGGGCAGCCCGGGCGGACGGCTCGTTCTGCCATCGACCAGTGACTATTTTGCGCTTGCCGCGTCCCTGATCAGTGAAGCCACCTGCTTTGGATGGGATATCATGACAACATGGGAAGCGCCGTCGATTGCCACCGTGGCCCGCGACTTGGCCCGGTGGGCCATGAACTCCATCGCGGCCGGCGGGATGTTCCGGTCAGCCGTGCCGTAGATCCAGTATGAGGGCACCGCCTTCCAGGCAGCCACACCCGAGGCCTCGGTAAGAGCTGCCTGCGCCACCGGCCGCTGGGTCACAGCCATCAACCGTGCCTGCTCCGTCGGTACATCGGCGGCAAATTGCTGAGGGAATTTGGACTGCTCAATGTAGAGATCGGTCACGCCATTGCTCAGCGCCACCGGCGGAGCGAGCGTGTCGCCAAGTGTACTGCCCAGAAACTTCTCCGTCAGGCCGAGACTAGTCTCGCCCGTTTCGGGGGCGAATGCCGACACATAGACAAGGGCCTTCACATTCGCGTTGCCGTTCGCAGCCTCAGTGATCACTGCACCGCCATATGAGTGACCGACCAGGATCACTGGGCCCGTCAAGGACTTGACCACGGCTGACACAGCGGCTCCGTCGCTGGCCACTCCACGCAGCGGATTGGCGGCCGCTATGACGTGGAAACGATCCTTTTCCAACTCTTCGATGACGCCGTTCCAGCTCGACGATCCTGCGAAGGCACCGTGTACCAAGACGATCGTGGGCATCGGTTCGTCGGCGCTCTGCGCAGCTCCCGAAAAGCCGACAGCTGCTGCGAGTGCCAGGTTCTTGATCGTTTTGCGCATGATGTTTCGTCCATGATGGAGAAAGTTATGTGTGGGAAATCGCCAAACGGTTATGCGTGGTTATACGCGGCCTGAGCTCCGGGTGGGACTTCCAGCAACTGCAGAAACAGCTTCAAGGCGCTAGGCAAAGCGCAGGCGCAGATATGCCGCCACGGCAATCGCAAGGCCAATCTATACAAAGGTATATATTGGTTGAACATTTAGCTAGAAATTAAAACCAAGGTATAGCGTATAATTTATATTTCGATTTGGCTATTTATTGATCTTCTGTGAAGGCCGGAAGATATCTATCGAGCATAACGAAGATATGCCCGGGCTTCGCTGGAGTGATGAAACCCGGATTGAGGACGACGTCCAGCGCTGCAGTTGGCGACTGGGGTCGTTATGGTACCATGCTTAACAGGATTGACTTCACCGCACCCCTGCAGCACGACGTTGATATTTCGGCTGGCGTATCCGGCGCAAGCCACCTCGTCGGCCTGCTTTCGTTGGCCACGGCGCTTCCACCGTATGTAGTCGGGCAGGAGGAAGTAGCCGCGATGGCGCAACTCCTTTTCACGGATCTTTTCGAGCGCTCACCGAGTATGGCGAGCGTCTTCGCTAACACTGGCATACGTACGCGGCACGTCGCGCGCCCAGTTGCCTGGTATCTCGAACCGCGGGGTTGGCCTGAGCGCACCGCTGTGTACGTGGAGGAAGGTAGCCGTTTGTTCGTCGAGGCTGCAAACAAGGCGCTCGACGCCGCAGGATGCGTGGCAAAAGACGTGGATGTCGTTGTCTTCATTTCTTCCACGGGGATTGCGACACCGAGCCTGGACGCGGTCGTGCATCGACAGATGGGATTCCGACCCGATATCGAACGCGTTCCGGTATTCGGCCTTGGTTGTGCCGGCGGCGTGAGCGGCCTGGCCATTGCTTCGCGCATGGCTGCGGCTCGGCCCGGGTCGACAGTCCTCATGGTGTCTCTCGAGTTGTGCTCGCTGGCCTTTCGTTCGGACCTTGTTGACAAGACCAACGTGATTTCCACGGCGCTCTTCGGTGACGGCGCCGCAGCGTGTGTCCTGCGCTCTGGTCAGGCAGGCATCGCAATGATCGACGGCGCAGGCGAACATCTGTGGCCGGATACTCTCGGCATCATGGGATGGAACATGGATCCCGTGGGATTTGGCGTCCTGCTTGCACCGAACCTGCCGGCTTTCGCCACGACCAACCTGGGCCCGGCGGTAGAAGGTGTCTTGGCACGCATAGGGCTCGGCGCGGCCGACATCGGACGCTTCATCTGCCACCCCGGAGGGGCGAAGGTGGTAACTGCAATTGAGCGCTCGCTGGAATTAAACCAAGGATCGCTTGATCACGAGAGAACGGTGCTAAGCGACTTCGGAAACATGTCGGCACCAACCGTCCTGTTCGTTCTGGCGAGGGCAATTGCCGAGGGACTGCCGAAGCGGACCGCTCTTTTGGCCATGGGACCGGGCTTCAGCGCATCATGTGTGTCTCTCGTGCGGGCGACATGACGATGGAAGCGGTTCTGGTCCTTGCATTGGTAACTCTCCAACGGCTTGGAGAGCTGATCCTGTCCCATCACAACACAAAAAGGCTTCTCGACAAAGGCGCGTGGGAAGCGGCGCCTGCTCATTACCCGTTCCTGGTTATACTTCATGCAAGTTGGCTCGGGGGATTGTGGTGGCTGGCGCCGGGCCGTTCCGTCGACGTGGGGTTCCTGCTCGCCTACCTCGCCGTCCAACCCCTTCGGATTTGGATCCTGGCGACGTTGGGACGACGCTGGACGACACGTATCATCATATTGCCGAACTCGCCTCTGGTTGTGCGCGGACCGTACGCGGTGATCTCGCATCCCAACTATTTGGTGGTCGTCGCCGAGATTGCACTGCTGCCGATGGCTTTCCATCTAGGCTGGTATGCCCTGATATTTTCCGCTTTGAATGCGGCTATGCTGTTTGTGCGCATCCCGGCTGAGAACAAAGCTCTTGGCATTGCGCGTCCGAGGCCAGTCGGTCGCGCATTATGACCGACGACGAACCGGTCCGGGTCCAATTCGCAACATGGATAGGCTTTGCTGCGATGTGCCTCGGCATGTTCATGGCCGTGCTGGACGTGCAGATTGTCGCGACTGCGCTGCCAGCAATCCGCTCTGCTCTTGGCATCGGCGACGATCGGATGAGTTGGGTGCAGACCGCCTATCTAATCAGCGAGGTGATAGCGATCCCGCTGACCGGATTTCTGACACGCGCCTTGGGGGTGCGCATCCTGTTTTCGGCGGGCGTCGGCGTCTTTACAGTTGCCTCGATCGGCTGTGCGGCAAGCCACGGATTCGAGACCCTGATCGCCTGGCGGATATTGCAGGGCTTTTCCGGCGGAATGCTTATCCCGCTCGTATTCTCCGCTGTTTTCCTGCTGTTCCCCATACATCTCCAGGGGATTGCGACAATGATCGCTGGAATGCTGGCGGTCCTCGCGCCGAGCGTCGGCCCGGTAGCTGGCGGTTGGATTACAGAGACGACCTCTTGGCATTGGCTGTTTCTGGTCAATGTGACTCCCGGCATCATCGCCTGTGCGTTGGGCATGACGATGCTGGCGAAAGAAAACTTGGACCGATCGCTGCTACGCACTCTGGATGTCCTGGGTCTGGCTCTTATGGCGACCTGCCTGGCCTCCTTGGAGATCGGGCTGAAGGAAGCGCCTACCCTCGGCTGGCTCCAAGGACCTACCCCGCTCCTGCTGGTCCTCAGTCTGGGAGCAGGCGTTACCCTGGGAGCCCGCGTGCTAAGACAGCGATCGCCAGTCCTGAACCTGCACCTCTTCCGCGAGCGGAGCTTTGCCCTCGGCTGCGCACTGAGCTTCATCTTTGGCATGGGACTATACGGCTCGGTTTATCTGATGCCCGTCTTTCTGTCTTTCGTACGCGATCACGGCTCGCTGACCGTCGGGCTCATCATGCTCGTCACTGGCATCACGCAAATGGCGACATCGCCTGTCGCTGTCTGGTTAGAGCCGCGCATCTCCGCGAAAGTTCTATCCATGTTTGGGTTCGCGGTTTTTGGCTCGGGCCTAGCGATGAGTGCTTTCTCTACGACCGGGACAGACTTCGATGGCATGTTTTGGCCACAGGTCATCCGTGGCTCCGCCATCATGCTATGCCTGTTGCCTCCTACCCGGCTGGCGCTTGGCGACATTTCACCAGAAAATCTCCCTGACGCCAGCGCCTTGTTCAATCTCATGCGCAATCTTGGCGGGGCCATCGGCCTGGCGTTGATCGACACGGTCATTTGGGGACGATCTCCAACGATTGCGAAAAACCTTGGCGAGGATCTCCTGGCAGGCGACAGCAAGATTGCGACGCTCATCGGTCTGCCACCCGGATTCGTGACAGGCCCCGTTTCAAAGCATATCGACCCCGCCGTCGAAGCCATCGTGCAGCCGCTAATCCAAAAGGCGGCGCTCACCCAAGCCATTAATGAGGCGTGGGCCATGCTGGCTTGTGCCATGATCTTAGGGTTTACCCTTGCCTTGCTTGTGCCGGCGACACGGCGGCCGACACAACCTCAGGCAGCGACGGCGTAAACAGTAAGCCTGTCTCCGATCCAAATACAGGATCGCAGATCTAGATCCCGCGCGGGCTGGGTGTACCCGCGGAACGCGACGGGAGCCCGGTTAAGCTACACGCAGCGCCTCGCATGATGGTTTAGGCCCGCTCGCTGATGCTAAAAGCTGATCGAGCTGCGCACGCCTACCAGGAACGCATCGTTGACAGCTTGCTTTCCCGTTTTATCAGGAACATTTCCGCCGGGATGAACAACATACTGAATGTCGGGTTGAATTGACCACCAAGGCGAAACCGCGACGAAGTAATTCAGTTCAAAAACCGTCTCGGCATCCCTAATCGGATAGCCGGCTGAACCAGCGGATGTATCCCTATCCAGGCCGGCCGCCCTGGCGCTAATGCGAGAATGACTTACAGCCATGGTCAGTGTGTCGTCCTTCCGATTTTCGAAGAGACCTTCGATAGCGATACCGGCATCCACCCCCCATGATACAAGGTTGCGGTCGGAAGGTGCCAACTGCCCCCGCAGGAACGCACTGACACTCATCTGACTAGAAGTGAAAAGCGTATTGTCCACCAGGCCATATAACGCCCAATCGCCTCGGTGCGTAAGAGGTTCAACCACGCTGGGATTTGCCAACGATACAACGTTGCCGACACCGTCGCGGCCGAACCGCTGGTCTGCAAATGTGCCCGTATGGTACCAACCGCCGATCTTAAGGGCGATGGCGGGACCGCCGGCCCCGTCTTCCTGGTTGATCTCGTAGGCTAGTTCCCCCATCAGCAGCACACCGCCGCTAGTGCTGAATGTGGTTCCATGCCGGTTACAAACCTGCGGGTCGTCCTGGCAATCGTTCCCAGCTGGATTCCCACTGAATACCCCGGCACGAAGAACGACATCCGGCTGCAAATAGAACACCGCCAGGGCGCCTGGGGTGGCGAGCGGATATGCGGGGCCGCCGCTCGTCATATCTGCCCCGTTTAGAACCGGCCAGCCAAAAGCTCCATTCAGCAAGTTGCCTGCTGACTTCATTACCGAAAAGTCTTCATCGGCTGACAATTGGCCTATCCGAAACAAGTTTTTATTGGGAAACTCCTGCTGAACCCAGGCCGTAAAAAGACGTGTGGTGGGCAACGCGTCGATGTTGCTAGGGTCTCCAAGGCTTCCGACGCTGTCAGCCGCGTTCCTTTGGTTCACATCGTGGATCTGATAGACCGTCACATGCGCTGAACCGCCTCGCCAGTGCGTAAGCTTGTCGAAATCGAAGTCCGCCGAAGCTTCCAGACGGCCTTCGTAAGTCGTTTGACGCTCGAGTCCGCCTCGCAAATTCGCTATCATTTCGCTTACGTAGTCCAGTGTAAGCGTGATCCCACGATCGGTGAGCGCTGTTCGTGCACCGGACCAGTCGCCGGTCAAATTGCCCCACTCCCAAATGGAATGCGGCGTCGCATCCGCAGCGAGTGTTGGAAATGTCAGCATCGCAAAAACTGCGATTCCGCAAATGCCGCTCCCACATTGAGACTTGAGTCGAGCCATGCGCGACGGCCTACTAGTTCTCATGCGGATTGTGTCATTCCGAAAACGACTAAGTCCCCGAAGCGAGATCATGCATTGCGATCCAGCATTGCAATTGACTTCATCATCCGTTGCAGCCGAGTCAGCCGCTGATGCGTCGACATCCCTTAAGCCGCAGTACTAAATTAGCGACAAAGTCCTGTCGTATGCAAACACTGCATACATGTGCTTCTGGCGGTGGCCATAGTTTGAACGCTCGCTGATGGAAATGCCCTCGTTGACCTCGCTCGGTGAGGTGGAAATCAGGCTCGCCAAGTTACCCCCCGTTGGCGTAGCGGAATGATCCGGGAACACTGTGATCTTGAGACACGAAAACGTCAACGAGACCAGTGTTCTGGTAAATCCTCCGGGCTTCGCAATGAAGAACGCCGTCCTTGGCGGGAGCTAACGGATCAACGGCGAAGCGTGACTAACGCATTCAAGTTACAGCCCCATTTTGGGGCTGCTTGAGGAGATGCAGGCCAAACTGCTTCTCGCGACCGCCTGATTGGGATTCCGTATTTCAGCTCCGGCAAGGTCTCCAAAGGGTGGAGGCATTGCTCGGCGGGTCTCGTATACTGTCGCGTCGATCGACAGTGCCCTTGACGCGCATGAACTGCTTCTACTCGGTCTGCGGGCTCGGCGCTAAATCACCTCGTCGGACAGCTGGTCTTCATCAACAAGACAGCGTCGATCGAAAAGGCGGTTGGCATGAGTGGCCTGCGAACCTGGCAGCGCCGCAAAGACGCTTCATCCAAGCCTCTAATGATCCGGAACATCAGGGCGGATCGACATTGCGGCGTCTTCGCGGCTCGCGTACGCCCAGACAGTCGCCAGAAATGTGCTACCTATTGTGCTACCTATTGTGATACAAATCGAGGCATTAAGCGAACAAAATTCAACAAAAACAACAACTTGGTAGGCATATCGATCCCAGCCAACGGTACCATCGGATTTCCAGCTAAGTAATTGAATTTATTATAGGATTTTTGGTCTCCTTCGGTCACCATTTGTCGGTGCGTATGAATAAGTTTCTCTTTCGCTATGCCGCCGTGGATCCACGCACGTTCTTCGCGGAAGAGGGAGCGCGCACCGACAGAAGGTTAGAAAGGGAGGTCAGCGCATGATGGACTGCCATTCCTCTTCGCAGCGCTGCAACTCCAGCCGAAAATGGTCGTAGAGTTGGCGGGACGGACGAGACAACGGGCGTTGAGCCGGATGGATCAGCGCAAGTTCCACGCTCAGATGTGGATCGGCGATCGGATTGACTGTGACGCGGTCGTTCCCGAGTTCCTTTAGGCCGATCCAGAAGGGGAGGATCGACGACCAGTCGGTTTGGGCCACGAACTCAAGTCCGGCGGAAAGGCTGGCGATCGTGATGGTTCGCTCGACCAAAATCTCACCGTTGCGGGCGGCCTCCTCAATGCGCGGGCGCAGACTGTGGGTCCCCGCCGGTATGGACAGCTTGAGCGGTTTGATTTCATGGAGCCGAATGGGCTCCATCGGCCTGAAACCACAGCCCGAACCAGAGATCAGGGCGACGGGAAATCGCCCGATCGGCATGGCAGCGAGCCCAAGTTGCGGCTTGACGAACTGGCCGACATAAAAATCGAGCGCGCCTTCCGAGGTTTCCGCCACCAGGGCGTCCGCCGTTCCGCTGCCGATCTCGATGTCGACACGCGGATAGTCATTCGTGTAACGCGCCAGCGCCGCCGGCAGCACAGCCCTGGCAAGGCCGGGCGCAAATCCCGCCGATACGGTCCCGCTCAATCCGGCCGAAAAGTCTTGAAGCTCCATCTCCGCTTCGGAGACCGACTTCAGTACAGTGAGGCAACGATCATAGAAGCGCCATCCTGCGGCAGTCGGGTTCACTCCGCGCCTCGTACGCTCGAGCAGTCCGGCGCCGAGCCTCGCCTCAAGTGCGCTCATTTGCTGGCTCACCCCGGACGCAGTGCAGTTCAGCCGCTGCGCGGCGGCGCTTAGGGAACCTTCCTCGCAGGCAGCGACGAAATAGCGGATTTGCCTGAGGTCCATCGCACCATCCTGGTTTCAGGATTTCATAACACAGACCTTAGTAATTATAACTACCAGTAACATCATGCTCGATCCTATGCTCGCCTTCGGCTCTGGGGAGGAGCCTCGCGAGCTACGCCTCGATCCGCCGATTGCGATCGATGCGCAGCCTCGCGCCCGAGGACAGGAGAACCGCATGCTGCCACTCGAAGGTTTTCGAGTGCTCGATCTCACTCACGTACTGGCCGGTCCCTGCGCCACCCATCATCTTCGCTGCATGGGCGCCGAAGTGATCAAGATCGAGCGCCCCGGCGGCGGCGATCCGATGCGCGCGCTCGACATGCAGCCCGAACTCGAGGGCCTCACGCCAGGCTTTCGCGCGCTCAACGCCGGCAAGAAGTCCATTGTCGTCGACCTCGCCGCCGAGGAAGGCCTTGCCACGGTGCTGCGCATTGCGGAAACCTGCGACGTCTTCGTCGAGAATTTTCGGCCGGGCGTGGCGCGGCGGCTCGGGCTTGCCCCCGAGGACCTGTCGAAGGCGCAGTCTGATATCATTTATTGTTCCATTTCGGGGTGGGGTCAGGGCGGACCAAACAGCGAGCGGGGCGCCTACGATCATGTCATTCAGGCGGCGACCGGCATGATGGCGTTGCAGGGTGGCGACCCGCACGATCCACCAATCAAGGTCGGTTTTCCGGTCATCGATATCGCGACGGGAATGTCGGCGGCGGAGGCGATCCTCGCCGCCATCGTCCGCCGGCTGCGTGGGGATACAGCGTCGATAACGCTGGACGTCTCAATGGTCGATTGCGCGCTCGCGCTGATGTCGGGACCGGCCGCCAACACGATCGCAACAGGAAAGGCGCCGGTACGAGTAGGAAACCGCGGCTTCGTCGGCAGCCCGGGCGCGGAGACGTTCGCTACGTCCGATGGGCATATTTCCGTTGCCGCCAACACGATGGGGCAGTTCGCCACGCTTTGCCGGCTGCTTGGCTGCCCCGAACTGGCAAGGCCGCCGCATGTGCCGGCCAAACTGCCGGCCGGCTCCTTTCTCGCCGATGCGGCGACGGACGGGCTGCGCCGGCAGCTTTCTGCCGCTTTCGCTGTCAATCGGGCTGCCGAGCTTGAGGCGGCGTTGAACGCCGCCGGCGTGCCCGCTTCGCGGGTCCGTGATCTCAACGAATATCTCGCCGAACTTTATCCGCTGACCCCGGGCATCGGCGTCGAGGGTGAGCCCCTCGCGCTTGGTCCCGCATTCCGTTGGAGCGATGGTGGACGACCATCGCTGCCGCCGGCGCCCAAGCTCGGCGCGGACAACGACATGTTCAGTTCCGGTACCTCTTTCGCGACGGCCCGTCCGGCAAGGACGATACGGTCATAGCGAAAGGGCTTCCGGCGATCTTAGGGAGGAAAGTCATGAAACGCTGGATAAGAAATGCGATGGTCTCGATGGCCGTCGCCTTGAGCGTAGGCCTTGGCGTCACCGCCGCGGGCGCGGAACCGTCGGGTACGTTCCGATACGCCGAACAGGTCAAGCTCATCACCATGGATCCGCAGCAGCAGAGCGGCAGCGGGGTTCCCTATCTGCGGCCCGTCTATGAATCGCTCTTCGAGAAGGGTCTCGACGGCAAGCCTGTCCCGCTGCTCGCCACCGACTACAAGATCGACGGTCTCAACGTGACCATCACGCTCAGGCAGGGCGTCAGTTTCAGCAATGGCGAGGCGTTCAACGCCAAGGTCGCGGCGGAGAACATCAACCGCGGCCTGAAGCTGGGTATCATTGAGGGCCTGAAGACCGTCGACAGCGCCGAGGCGGCCGATGAATACAGCTTTCGTATCAAGCTGAAGGAGCCCGATCCGGCAATCATCGACAGCCTTTGCTCCACCGGTGGCATGATGCTCGCGCCGGCGGCGATGGCCGATCCGGCTATCGATCGCAATCCGATTGGAACCGGTCCCTATGTCTACTCGAAGGAAGACTCGCGCGAGGGCGAGGTGCGCGTCTACAAGCCCAACCCGACATATTGGGACAAGGACAAGATCGGCCTGGAGCGCTACGAAGTGTGGGAGCTTCCCGACGATACCGCCCGCCTCAATGCGTTGAAGACCGGCCAGATCGACGCCGGCAACTGGCTTGCCAACCCGCAGTCGGCGATCATCGATCGCACACCCGGACTGAAGCTCATCCGAGGCGCAGGCGGCCTCAACTATCATGTGGTGATCTCCGACCGGGAAGGCACGAAGGTGCCAGCCTTTGCCGACGTCGACGTCCGCCGGGCGATGGCATTCGCCATCGATCGCGCGGCTTTCGGCAAAGCCGTGCAGTTCGGACTCGCCGATGAATCCTACCAGCCTTACGCTAAAGGCGACTGGGCGTATGACCCGGCGGTTGACGGCGTTTACGCCTACAATCTCGACAAGGCACGCGAGCTCATGGCGAAGTCGAAGTTCCCCAACGGTTTCACTTTCGATATGCCGTCGATCCCGATCTACCAGTCGCGCCTGGAGGCACTGGCTGGCTTCTTCAAGGAAATCGGCATCACCATGAACATCGTGCCGGTGGAGCCGGGCACTCTTGCCCGCCGCAGCCGCACGACGGACTTCCCGGCGACCAATCTCGTATGGGCCACCAACACCGACCCGAAATTCGTGGCGCTCCGCTATATCTACGAAGACGCCGCCTACAATCCCTTCAAGGCCAAGCCGAGCCAGGCGTTGCTGTCACTTGCGCAGCAGGGATTGGAGTCGCCTGATACGAACGTTCGGGCCCCGATCTACAAGAAGATGGCGGCGGACCTGGCCAAGGAGGCATTCCTGATCTTCGTCAGCAATACGCCGATCCTGATCGGCGTGAGCGAAAAGACGGCGAATAATCCCACCGTGGTCTACCGGTTCGCCGAGGATTCGATCAATCTGCGTGGCCTGAAGGCCAACTGATACCAGGTTCCCATGCTCCGACTGATCTTGCGGCGGCTTCTTGCGCTGATACCCCTGCTGTTCATCGTCTCGGTGCTGACGTTCTCGTTCACGTCGCTGCTGCCGAGCGACCCGGTGGACTTGATCCTCGGCGACAACGGCACGCAGGAACAGTACGAGATGCTGCGCGAGCGGCTCGGCCTTAACGAGCCGGTCTACGTCCGCTACGTGCAATGGCTCGGCCGTGCCGTGCAGGGGGACCTGGGGAATTCCTTTTTCAACAGCGTCAGCGTGACGGGGGCGGTCATGCAGCGGCTTCCCGTCACGCTTTCGCTGACGGCCGTCTCGGCGGTGATCGCCATCGTTGTTGGCGTTCTTGCCGGGGTAGCCGCGGCGCTGCGTCCGCGCTCCTGGATAGACCGCTTTGCCACGCTGGGCGCGACGTTCGGACAGGCGGTACCCAACTTCTGGTTCGGCCTCCTCCTGGTCGCGATTTTTGCCGTCAGCCTGCGCTGGTTCCCGGCGACCGGCTTCACCGCCATTTCCGATTCTCCGTGGGGCTGGCTGCGCAGCGTCCTGCTGCCGTCGATCGCGCTCGGCACGTCCTCCAGTGCGGCGATCGCGCGCCAGGTCCGCTCGGCGATGGCCGGGGTGCTGCAGCAGGACTACATACGTGCGGCCCGCGCCCAGGGCCTGTCGGCGCGGCGCGTGATCTTCAAGCATGCGCTGACAAACGCGATGGTGCCGGTAGTGGCGGTCCTATCGTTCCAGATCACCGTCCTGCTGGGCGGCGCACTGGTGGTCGAGCAGGTCTTCGCCATAAACGGCCTCGGCACCCTGGCAATTGGGGCGGTACGACAACAGGATATCCCGATGATCCAGGGGCTGGTCCTGGTGATGGTCGGCCTCGTGGTGATCGTTCAACTGGCCACCGACCTGCTTTACGGATTTCTAAATCCAAAAGCGCGGCCGTCGTGACCACTCCTCTTCTCGCGAGAACCGATAAATCCAGGCGCGGCCGGCTCCGTCTCGGCGCCTCCGGCATCATCGTGGTGATCGCGGTATCGATACTCGCGCTGCTCGCGTTTCTCGCAGTCTTCGCACCCTGGGTCGCACCTTACGATCCTTTGAAGCAGAACCTCATCGAGGCGCTGCAAGGGCCGTCGGCCGCACACTGGCTCGGCACCGACGACCTCGGCCGCGACGTGCTGTCCCGGTTGATCTACGGCTGTCGCATCGCCGTCATCGCCGCTGCCGAAGGCACGGCGATCGCAATCGTGCTGGGGGTGCCGCTAGGGCTTTTCATTGGCTATCGCGGCGGCTGGTGGGACTGGGTCGTGATGCGCATGGTCGAGGCGCTCGTCTCGATCCCGGGCATCATGGTGGCGATCGTCATCATCGCGCTGCTTGGGGCGGGGTTGCACAAGGCGATGGTTGCACTGGGTATACTCTATTCGACCTCCTTCCTCCGGCTCGCACGCGGCGTGGTGCTGGCCGAACGCGAGGAAGTTTATGTGCGCTCGGCGCGCGTGATCGGCGCGTCCGACAGGCGCATTCTGCTGCGCCACATCCTGCCGAACATCGCGCCGCCGTTGATCGTGCAGGTGACGCTCACCGTCGGCGCGGTGTTGTTGTCCGAGGCGGGGCTCAGCTTCATCGGCCTCGGCGTTCAGCCGCCGGATGCGAGCTGGGGTACCATGCTCAATTCGGCGGCTGCGTTCATGGACCTGAACTGGTTCCTCGCCGTTCCGCCCGGCATTGCGATCATCGTCACCGTTCTGTCGGTAAATCTGCTCGGCGACGTGCTGCGCGATTCGATGGGCCGCGGCATTGCGGTTGGTGCGAGCCCGGCACGGCCGACGAAAGCATGCGATGCCGCAGGCGTCGACGCGCAGGATCTTTCCCCGCCGCCGCCCGCCGGGAAAGACGATATCCTGCGGGTCGAGCACCTGAAGGTTGTGGTCTCACCGAGGGACGGCGGCGAGGTATCCGTCATCACCGATCTCTCCTTCACTATCGCACGCGGCGAGACGCTGGGGCTCGTCGGTGAATCGGGCAGCGGCAAGACGATCACCGGCCTGGCGATCCTCGGCCTGATCGGCGCTGCCGGCCGCGCCACCCAGGGCGCGGTCACGCTTGGCGGGACCGATCTGCGCTCGCTTTCTGAGAGCGAGCTGCGGGAAGTCCGCGGCAACGAGGTGGCGATGGTTTTCCAGGACCCCACGACGAGCCTCAATCCGGCCTTTACCGTCGGAGACCAGATCGCCGAAGTCCTGCGGACGAATAAGGGGCTTTCGCGCCAGCAGGCCTGGGCGCGGGCCGTCGAATTGATCGACCGGGTCGGCGTCCCCAATCCGGCTGAGCGCGCCAGGGCCTATCCGCACGAACTCTCCGGCGGCATGGCGCAACGCATCGCCATCGCCAGGGCGCTTAGCTGCAATCCGAAACTGCTCATCGCCGATGAGCCGACCACGGCCCTCGACGTGACCGTGCAGCAGGAGATCCTCGATCTCTTCCGCGATCTTCAGGACGAGTTTGGCATGGCCATCCTGTTCGTCACGCACGACCTCGCGGTGGCCGCCGACATCTGCGACCGGATAGCGGTGATGTATGCCGGCGAAATCGTCGAAGCCGCGACCGTCGACGAACTGTTCGCGAAACCTCGCCACCCCTACACCGCCGGGCTGATCGCAGCGAGCCCGCATGGGGCAACCCGCAATCCGCCACTGCCGACGATCCGCGGAACCGTGCCCAGGCCGGGAACGTGGCCTTCCGGCTGTAGGTTCTCGAACCGTTGCGCGTTCAGCCAGGATGTCTGCCAACGCCGCGTTCACCTGATTGGCGGCCACCGGCAGGTGCGTTGCGTTAGGGCCGGCGACCTGGAACTCGGGGGCGTGACATGACCGGCGAACCCCTGCTCGAAATCAACGATCTCTGGGTCACCTACTGGCGCCGCTCCGCCTTTCGGATTCGTCCGGAGCCCTTTCATGCGGTGAAGGGCGCGACACTGTCGATACGGGCCGGACAGACGCTCGGCCTGGTTGGCGAATCCGGCTCTGGGAAATCATCGATCGCAAACACGGTTCTCGGCCTCGTGGCGGCGTCATCGGGATCGATCCGGTTCGATGGCGCCGAACTCGCCAGCATGAAGGGGAGTTATCCCGAAATGATCCGCAGGCAGATCCAGGCGGTTTTCCAGGATCCGTTCTCGTCCCTCAATCCGGCGATGACCGTCGAAGACATCGTCACCGAGCCGCTGCGTGTGCATGCAACGATGAGCCGGACGCAACGGCGCGCTCGCGCGGTCGAGCTTCTCGAGATGGTGTCGCTTTCGGCGGAGCACCTTTCCCGGCATCCGCATCAATTCTCAGGCGGGCAGCGGCAGCGTATCGCCATCGCATCGGCCTTGGCCTTGCAACCGAGGCTGATCGTGCTGGATGAACCGGTCAGCGCGCTCGACGTGTCAACGCAGAACCAGATCATCAACCTGCTCTACGAGCGCCGCAACGCACTCGGCATGGCCTATCTGCTGATTGCGCACGACCTCGCGCTGGTGCACCATATTTCGGACCGCATCGCTGTCATGTATCTCGGGCACATCGTCGAGGAGGGACCGGCCGACCGCGTCTATTCCCAACCGGCGCATCCCTATACGCGGGCCCTGCTGGATGCGGTTCCGCTTCTCGATCCCGCCAGACAGCGCGAGCGTCGCGCCAGGCGCAAGCTGCAGCCCGCGCAACAAGCACCGCGCACAGCCGACATCGGCTGCCCCTATCGGAACCGATGCCCGCTTGCGATGCCGCGGTGTCAAACCGAGGTGCCTGCCGCATATCCTGTCGAAGGCGGTGGGGTCGCCAACTGCTTCCTCTACGCGATCGATGCGGAGCGGCCGACTGATCGGCCGGAGCGCATGGGATCCGTTGTCTCATGACCGGCGAGCGTTACCTTCCGGCATCCGGTGCCCCGATAGTCCGTGCGGACATCGTGCTAGCGGGCGTGACCGGCAGCACGGTATTGCCGCTGACCTGCCGCTGGCCGGCCGCCGGCGCCCCCAAGGCGTGTGTCATCTTCTGTCATGGGCTGGGCGCGAGCGGGCGCGACTATGCCGCGCTTTCCGAGCGCTGGGCGGCGCATGGCTTTCTCGTCGTCCATCCGACCTTTCCGGACTGGGTGGGCGCCGTCGTCGCTGCCGAACCGGAACTTGGCGTCGACCCGACTGGCGAGCTCGACGGCTGGACCGCGGACACTCGAATTCGGCCGCGCATGTATGAAATCCTGCATTCTCCCTTCTACTGGCTGGAGCGCATCCGCATCGTGCGCGAAGTGCTTGACGCGCTCGATACGGTTTTCGCCGCGACATGCGGGCGGCCGGCCCGGCCCGTTACGAGTGCCATCGCCGGTCATTCCTTCGGCGCCTATACAGCCCAGCTCTTCGCTGGCGCAGAGATCGATCTGCCCGGCGAGGGAACACGTAGCTTCAGGGACGAGCGCTTTGAAGCCGCGATCCTGCTCAGCGCCCAAGGACGTGACCAGCAAGGTCTGCGCGAAGGCTCATGGAATGGCATCAGCGGGCCGATGCTGAATATCACGGGTACCTTGGATGGTGGAGCCAAGGGTCAGGACTGGCGTGGGAAAGTCGAGCCTTACGAGTTCGCACCACCTGGCGACAAATACCTCGCCGTGCTCACCGATGCCGATCATTATCTGGGCGGCATTGCGCGCCCGGTGCAATCTCACGTGCCGGCACAGAAAGAGGCGGTCGAGGAACTCACGCTCGCTTTCCTCGACGCCTATCTGACAAGCGACCCGTACGCGAAGGCGTGGCTACGAGGGATAGCCGGCCAGGTCTGCGAGTGCCCGCTGCTGTTCAGGCACAAATAGCTGCAAGTGTCCTCATCGTTCCAACCTGAAACCGGGTTTCGCCAGTACCGGGCCTCATGATCGGCATAGCCAAGAACTTCAAACGCAAGGCGCGGATTGAAATATTGGCAATCGGCCGGATTTGGGAACAGCGCACAGCCGGGCCCAGGCGGATACGCAATCCGGCCTCGCCATGCTCCGACCGCGCATCTGGGGTTCCTTTGCCGCGCCGCCCAAAGCGCGTGTGGCCGCAATTGTCATCCACCCGACCAGCAACTTCATGGGCCATTATCCGTTGCCGTCGCTCGTCGAGCGCGGGATCGCCGCGCTCGGCTTGAACACGCGTTATCTCGGCAGTGACGTGGCGCTGCTTCTGGAGTGCGCTATCCGGGACCTATGCGCAGGCGTCCGATGGCTGAAGTCGAGGGGCTTCGATCTCCTGAATTCCATGAACAAGGCCGGTCAGTCCGAGCCGTAACGCCCGATGCCGCCCCCACCTTGCGGCAAGTCGAGGCACCCGCCGATCAAAGTTTGAAGCAGGTCGCCGCGACGCCCGGGACGTCGCTCATCGCGACATACACGGCGCCTTCCTTGGGGTTGCTGGACCTCTGGTCTTCCGGGATCAGCCAGTTCGACGACGTGATCAGCGCGGTGCGAAAATCCTCGCCCCCGAACGCGCAGTTGGTCGGGTATTGGCAGGGAACTGTTGTCATGCCGGCGATCTGTCCCTGAGGGTCCAGCCTGACCAGCCGGCCGTTGCCGTATTCCGCGAAGATCAGGTGGTCTTCGGCGTCGACTGTGGCACCATCGGGAGTACCGGGCGGTTCGGTGGTGAAGAAGAGATCAGGCGCATCGATTGCGCCTTTGTCCACGTCGAAAGCGTACCGCAGCATCTTGCGGTCGCGCGTCTGCGAAAAATACATCGTCGCGCCCGAGCTATCCCAGGCCAGACTGTTTGGCACGGCCAGATCCCGAAGCACGATACGCACCGCGCCGGTGGGCTCGATACAGTAGAGCACGCCATCCGGAAGACGGGTGACAATGTTCATCGTGCCTACCCAGAAGCGCCCGACCGGATCACATTTACCGTCGTTTGTCCTTTGCTCCGATGTCACATCGGGCAGCGAAACGAAGTGCTCGAATACGCCGCGGTCCGGTTCAAACAGCGCGAGGCTGGACTGAAGGGCGACGAGCAGGCCGCCTTTCTCCCGCGGCGCTATCGAGCCGACGAAGCTCGGCGCGACCCATGTTCGGACCTCATCGGTCGCCGGCGTCCATTGCCGCACAAGGCAGCCGCGGATGTCGACCCAGTAGAAGCACTCGTCGGCGACGGACCAGATCGGACCCTCGCCAAGAAAGTCATTCGTCGACCCGAGACGGCGCAAGCCAGTGAGCATGTGGTTCCCTTAGTTTTTCGTGGACAAGACGGAAGTCAGTTCATGCCAGCGCTCGAGATCGGCGCGCGCCGCCTCGTCGGACCGCACGACATTGTCGTCGGTCACCAGACGATGGCCGTCCGCCGGCCGATATCCAATGGTGCGCATGGTTTGCAAGATGTCCCACCTCATGCCGGCATTGTCCGACATGAGATTCAGGATCGCGGCGTCGACGTTCTCGGCAAGCACGGCGCGCTCAAAGCCTTGGCAGAGATCCCTGTCGCTCAGCCACATCTGCTGACCCCATGCGCCGTATGCCAAGTGAGGGCCGGGCAGGTTCCCGGGGGTGCGCTGGCAATAACCGATGCGCAGGGCGATAAAGGAGATGCCGTTGCCGGCAAGCAGGCTGAGCCCCAGGCGTTCCCCGAACAGCTTGGCGGCGCCGTAGCCATTGATCGGGCGCGGGGGCAGATCCGTCGTCAGACGCTCGTCGCCGAAGCGGTAGCCCGCCATAACCCAGTTTGAACTGGCGAACACCACGCGTTTGACGCCGGCTCGGCGGGCGGCTTCGTAGACGTTCAGTGTGACGTCGACGTTTCCCTTCTGCACGACGGACCAGCTGGCCGATGGCTTGGGATTGCCGGCCAGGTGAACGACGACATCGACGCCGTCGAATTGCGAGATCCAATCATCGCGCATTTCGCTCAGGTCGGCCGTGATCACCGCAGGGTCGTTTTCCGGATTCAAGCAGATCTGCCGCAGCCTCAGACCCGGCATGAGGCTGAAATGACCCGCCAGCTTGCGGCCGAGATTGCCCGTCGCACCGGTGATGAGCACGTCCTTCCGCTCCAATGCGCTCTCCTTTAAAAATATGAAAACCTGGATTGACGTACGATTTTACATTTTGGTATATTATTTTCAAGAAAATATTCCGCGTTGGGGATTGGTGTCTTGCAAGAGCTGAATGGCCAGACGGAAGAGGTGGATGGCGAGACGCGCTACTCGCGTGTCGCAGCCCGCATGCGCGACGACATTGCGCGTGGGCTGCTCGTTCCCGACCAGTGGCTGAAGGTCCGCGTCCTTGCCGAGCGTTATGGCGTCAGCGCCGCTCCCGTACGCGAGGCGCTCCAGGTGCTTCAGGGAGAGGGCCTGATCGTCATGGAGCACAACCGCGGCGCGCGCGTCCGGGCGATAGACGAACAGCGCCTGATCCACATCTTCGACGTGCGCGAGGCGATCGAGAGCTTCCTGACGGCGGCGTTCGCCGAGGCCGCGTCGCCGCATCAGATCTCGCTGCTCGAGGCCCTGCAGGAAAAGCACGACCTCTCCGTCGCCGAACGGCGCCTCATCGACGCCTTCGATCTGAACCGGGAATTCCACCAGATCATCAACAACGCGTCGCGCAACAGGGAGGCGCTGGAGGTGATCGAACGACATCTCGCGCTGACCCGCGCGCTGCGCCTCAATTGCGGCTTCAGCGAAAGCCGGCTGCAAACGGTGCAGCAGGAGCATCACCAACTCATCGACGCGTTCAAGCAGCGGGACGGCGCTCGCGCGCGCCAGGTCGCGGCGCTGCATGTCCGGTCATCGAGGGACGACCTCCTGTCGCGTCTCCCTCCAGCATTCAGGCGGAAGCATTAGTTCATGAAAATAACCGCCGTGAAATCCTACCCGCTGTGGGTCGGGGATCGAAACCAGCTTCTCGTCAAGGTGGAGACCGATGCCGGCCTTTATGGCTGGGGCGAATCCGGGCTTGCCAGCCGGGAACGTGCAGTCATGGGGGCGGTCGAGCACTACGAGCGCATTCTGATAGGCCGCAGCCCCATGGACATCGGCGCGCTCTGGCAGGAAATGTACCGCAGCCAGTATTTCGAGGGTGGGCGGGTTCTCACGGCGGCCATCTCGGCGATCGATATCGCGCTGCACGACATCAAGGGCAAAGCCCTTGCAGTCCCGGTGTACCAGCTGCTTGGCGGTCGCCAGCGTAATCATGTGGCGACCTTCGCGACGGTCAAGGCGGCTAAGCTCGACGAGATGATCGCGCGGGCCAAGAAGGTCGTCGACGCGGGGTGGACGTGCCTGCGCCTGGGGCGGGCCGATCCTTCGCCGGAGAACCCGGGTCGGCTGGAGCCGTGGGAATCGCTATCGATCACCGCCGGCTGGATGATCGAGTGCCGCAAGGTCCTTGGCTCCGGAGTCGTTCTCGGCATTGATTGGCATCACCGCCTGTCTGTAGCGGAAGCCGCCGGCTTCTGTCAGCGCATGCCCGTGGGAACGCTCGATTTCATCGAAGAGCCCATCAGGGATGAAACTCCGGACGCCTACGCGACGCTACGCACCCTGACCCCGATCCCGTTCGCCATTGGCGAGGAATTTTCTTCGAAATGGCAGTTCCTGCCCTATGTCGAGAGGGGTCTGACGCAACATGCCCGCATCGATATTTGCAATGTCGGTGGTTTCACCGAAGCGATGAAAGTCGCAGGGCTGTGCGAGGCCCATTACATCGACATGATGCCGCACAACCCGCTTGGTCCGGTATGCACGGCGGCCAGCATCCATTTCGCCATCGCGATCCCCAACTTCAGCTGGCTCGAATGCCGACAGAGCCCGGGCGAGGAGCACAACCGCCAGGAATCGTCCGTGTTCACCACCAAGCCGCAGCTTGCCGGTCCGAACTTTCCGATCCCGGAGGCCCCTGGCCTCGGCATCGAGATTGACGAGCGCGAACTCGGCAAGGCCGGAGAGTTCACCTTCTATCAAATGCCGCGTCTTTACCGCGCCGACGGAGCCCTCACCAACTGGTGACACGCCACCATTTCGATTTTGTTCCAGGGAGGAAACAATGAGCACGCTTCATCAGGTCAACCGCAGGAAATTTCTGGCTGGCACTGCCACCTTGGCGCTGGCCGCGACCATGCCCTCAGTCGGCTGGTCCGCTCCTGAGCGCAACCGCACCTACATCGTCGCCAGTTCGGTCGACGGTCCGGTCTTCACCAATACGTCCAACGCAAACTACTATTCCCCGGGCGTCGACCTGCGCAACGGCTTCATGTACGCGACGGAGCCGCTGTTCTACTACAACCTGTACAAGGATGAGGTCATTCCGTGGATCGGCGAGAGCTTCGAATACGCGCCTGACTTCAAATCGGTTACGATCAAGCTGAAGAAGGGCGTCGAGTGGAGCGACGGCCAGCCTTTCACGGCGCGTGACGTAGCCTTCACCTACAATATGCTGGTCGACAACGGCAAGAACGCCAGGAACATGCGCGATGCGGCGATCGTGTCGACGAAAGTGGCGAGCGCAACCGTCATCGATGACCAGACGGTCCGGGTTGACTTCACCCAGCCGGATCCGCGCCACATGTTCCAGTTTGGAATTGCCTACTTTGCCTTTGGCTTGCAGTGGGTTCCTGAACATATCTGGAAGGATGTCGCGGATAAGGCCACTTTCACCAACTTCGATCTGGCCAAGGGGCTGCCGGTGTCGACGTCGGCCTGGAAGGTGGTGAGCACCGCCCCCAGCGAAATCATCTGCGAACGGCGCGAGGATTGGTGGGGGGCCAAGACCGGGTTCCGCCCGCTACCGGGCCCGGAGCGGATCATCACCGTTCCGAGCGGGTCGCGCGACCGCGTCGCGCAGCTCTCCGTCTCGAACATGATCGACATCTCGGCCGATATCCAGGATGCCCAGCTCATCCAGGAACTGCTGCGCCAGAACGACAAGCTGACCACCTTCTCCGGCGCCGAAAATCCGCTAGGCAACCTCGACTGGTGGCCGGTGTCGGTCTTCTTCAACAGCGCTGACGAGCGTTGGAACGACGTGCGTGTCCGCAAGGCCTTTGCCTATGCCATCAACGCCAAGCAGATCATCGACGTCGCATTTGCCGGCGCGGGTGAGCCGAGCCGTGGTCCGTTCCCGGCGTTCCCGCCGCTCGTGAAATACATCGATCTGATCGAGGACTCAGCCAAGAAGAACGATGTCGGCGTCTATGATCTCGCCGCCAGCGAGAAGCTGATGCTGGAGGCCGGCTACGAACGCGACGGCGACAAGTTCTGGTCCAAGGACGGCAAGCGCGCCGGCGGCGACATGCACGGGCTGGCCCTGCTTAACCAGATAGGACCTCTGGTGCAGCAGCAGCTGCGCCGCGGTGGGTTCGAGGTTACCTTCTACTCCACACCGGACTCTTCGAAGATCATGCGATCCGGAAATTGTCCGCTGGTTCTTTCCGGCCATGGAAACAGCAGCATCTTCGACCCGCTCGCAACGCTGGAGGCGTTCCACAGCAAGAATTTCATTCCAGTCGGCAAGCCCTCGCTCTATTTCGCGAGGATGCAGAATCCGGAATACGATGCGGCCGTGGATCCCATCGTCGCCCTGAAGCCCGGCGATCCGGCCATTGATGAGCACGTCAAGAAGGCGATGGACATCTGGTATGCGGCGGTGCCGGAGGTGCCGATCTCCCAGCACATCCATCGGCTGCCGATGAACCAGACTTACTGGACCAATTGGCCGGGTACTTCCAACCCTTACATGCCGCCCGCGCCGAACCACGTCGCCACGTCAACCTATATCGCCCACATGGTAAAGCCCGTCGCCTGAGACGGGTATCCTGGCAGGTAACGCACAGATGCTCATAACCCTGGCCACGCGGCTGGCCATGCTCTTCAGCATGATCCTTGCTGCCGCGTCACTCAATTTCTTCGTGCCGCGTCTCACCGGCACGAATCCGATCGAGGAGCGGCTTGCCGAAATCGCCGGCCAGGGCGGCGGCTCGATGACCGGCGTCGAGGACATGGTGCGTTCATACACCGAGCGTTTCGGTCTCGATCGTCCGCTTTGGGAGCAGTATCTGGACTATATAGGCAGCGTGCTGCGGTTCGATCTCGGCTACTCGATCGCCAACTATCCGACCCGGGTCGCCGACCAGATCGCGGCCGCGCTGCCATGGACAATCGGTCTTCTCGGTACGACGACGATCCTGGCATTCCTGATCGGAGGCCTGCTTGGAGCCTTGGCCGCGTGGCCGCGTGCACCGCGCATTTTTCGCGTGTCGCTGCCGTTCCAGATGGTGCTGGCGGCAATACCGTTCTATCTCATCGCGCTGGTGCTCGTTTACGTGTTCGCCTTCCGCCTGCAGTGGTTTCCCAATGGCGGCGGTCACCAACTTGGCGTCGAGCGGACAATGTCCGTCTCCTTCGTGCTGGACGTCCTCTATCATTCCCTGCTGCCCGCCTTTGCCATCATCATCGCGTCCATGGGCACCTGGTCGATCGGCATGCGCGGCATGATGGTCAGCATCCAGGGCGAGGACTACATGACCTTCGCGGAAGCGAAGGGGCTGAAGCCGAGACGCGTCTTCCTGCATTATGGAGTTCGCAACGCGATGCTTCCGCAGATCACCGCTCTGGCGCTGACCTTCGGCCAGCTCATCACCGGGTCGGTCCTGGTTGAGATGGTGTTCAACTATCCGGGCATCGGGACACTGATGTTCCAAGCCGTGAAGCTGTCGGACTACTTCACGATCAACGGATGCGTCCTCATTCTCGTTCTGGTTACGGGGGTGTCGATGGTGATCCTCGACCTCATCTATCCGCTGCTCGACCCCCGGGTTCAGGTGGGTCATGGATAGAGTGCAGAGCACGCCGGGAGCATTGTTCGTGCAAGCGCGTCGGTTCATCCGCCGCGGCAGTCCCTCCCTGGTCATCGGATCATTCATGCTGGCCACGCTGATCGCGTTCGCGGTCTGCGGACAGCTGTTCTGGAACATGGAATTGTCGGAGCCGCTGTCGGCCATGCCGAACCTGGCTCCCTCACTAGAAGCACCCTTCGGCACGGACAGTCAGGGCAGGGACCTGCTTGCCGTGATCATCCTGGGCACAGGCCTCACCATGAAAGTCGGCGTGCTGTCCGGCCTGATGGGGGTGGCAATCGGCGCCACGGTCGGGCTTCTCGCCGCCTACTATCGCGGCGCCGTCGATTTTATCGCCCGCTGGATTATCGACGTCGGGCTGACAATTCCACCCCTGTTGCTGTTGGTGGTCATAGCGTCGGCGTTTCGCGGCCAGCTCAGCTCGACGGGCATGGCGCTTGCGATCGGGTCGCTTGCCTGGTTCGGTCCGGCCCGTCAGGTCCGTTCCCAGGCGTTGGTGCTGCGCGAGGCCGGTTTTGTCCTGACGGCCCGCTTGGGCGGCGTTGGCGGGGTCGGCATCGTCTTCAAGGAAATATTGCCGAACCTGCTGCCCTATCTCTCTGCGAGTTTCGTCCTGGCGACGTCCTCGGCGATCCTGTCGGCGATCGGGCTTGAGGCGCTGGGCCTCGGGCCGATGGACGAGCCGACCTTGGGCATGACCATCTTCTGGATGCTGTATTACACCGCCCTGATGCGGGGGCTGTGGTGGTGGATCCTGGCGCCTGTCACTGTGCTCACCATCCTGTTCATCGCCCTCTATCTGATCAGCGCCGGCCTGGACTCGTTTGCAAATCCCCGTTTGAGGAGCAGGCAGTCATGAGCAAAGCTGGTCTGGACGTCAGAGATCTAACGGTCGACTACCGCCTCCCTGAACGGACGGTGAGGGGGGCGAACCGCGTCACCTTCTCCGTGCGGTCGGGCGAGCGTCTCGGCATCGTCGGCGAATCCGGGTCGGGAAAATCCACCACGGCGCATGCGCTTATGCGCATGGTCACGCCGCCGGGCCATATCGCCGCCGGCACGATCCGCCTGGACGGCATCGACCTGACCGGCCTGACCGACAGAGAATTCCGCGCCGCGCGCCTTAAGTTGGTCAGCTATATCCCGCAGGGGGCGATGAATTCGCTCAATCCGGTCAAGACGATTTATTCGCAGATGGCGGACGCCATCGTCGACCATGACGTGGCGTCCGCTACCGCCGACGTGCAGAAGATCGTGGCGGAAGCGCTTGCCGGGGTCGAGTTGCCGGCCGAGACGGCCAAGCTTTATCCGCACCAGCTTAGCGGCGGCATGAAGCAGAGGGTCTGCATCGCCATCGGCATGATGCTGAAGCCGCGCCTGATCGTCGCGGACGAGCCGACGAGCGCGCTCGATGTCGTCACGCAGCGCCAGGTGATGGGCACGCTCGGCCGTCTCCAGAAGTTGACCGGATGCTGCCTGATCCTGATCGGACACGATATGGGGTTGATGGCACAGTTCGTTGACAAGATCGCCATAATGTATGCGGGTCGCATCATCGAACTGGGCACGACCGAGCAGATTTTTCGCGATCCCCGCCATCCCTACACGCGGATGCTGATCCAGTCCGTCCCGACGCTGAAGAACCGCGGCAGCATGGTAGGCCTTCCCGGAACGGCGCCGTCGCTTGCCCGGCTGCCGCCCGGATGCGCCTTTGCGCCGCGCTGCCCGTCGGTCATGGACATCTGCCGCGCCAAGCCTCCGGGCAACTTCGCTGTGGACGCGGACCGGGTCGTCGCATGCTATCTCGAGGAGAAGCCGCATGTCGTACCTGCTTGAGCTCGACGCGGTGAGCAAGACCTACACGCACGGCCTGTTTCGCCGTGCCGGCAAGCCCGCGCTGCAGCCTTTCAGCCTGACGCTGGACGATGCCGACCCTCAGATCATCGCCGTGGTGGGCGAGAGCGGCAGCGGCAAGTCCACTCTGGGCAACATCCTGCTCGGTCTTCACAAGCCTTCGACGGGGGTGGTGCGTTACCGGGGCAATGATCTCAGCCACGCCGGTCGGTCGGCGCTGATGACGTTCCGGCGCGAGGTTCAGGCTGTGACACAGGACCCGTTCTCCGCCTATAATCCGTTCTATAAGGTGGACCACGCGCTGACCGTGCCGATCCGCATGTTCGGGCTCGCGGCGCGTGGCGCTGCGACGCGCCGCCTGATGGAGGAGGCGTGCATCGGCGTCGGTCTGAATCCAGACGACACGCTCGGGCGTTATCCCCACCAGATGAGCGGAGGCCAGCGGCAGCGGCTTATGGTGGCCCGCGCCCTTATGATGCGCCCCAAGATACTCATCGCGGACGAGCCGGTGTCCATGGTCGATGCTTCGCTGCGCGCCACGATCCTGAACAACGTCGCCTCGCTGCGGCGCGAGTATGGCGTGTCCATCATCTACATCACACATGACATAACCACGGCCTATCACATCGCCGATACCGTCTGCGTGCTGCACAAGGGAGTCGTGGTGGAGCGCGGCGACGCTGGCCATGTCATCGAGCACCCGCAGCATCCCTACACCCGCCTGCTAGTCAACTCGATACCCTGGCCGGACCTCGACCGCCATTGGGGCGACGGCGAGGACATCGGGGCAGCGGTCGCGGAGATGAAGGCAGCCGAACAGGCTGTGATCCACTAGGCGAGCGCCGAGCAGCCGGCATTTGCGCGGCCGGCTGGCCGAAGCGATAGTGGAGTCAGTTGGAAATTAACGGGATGGTCTGTGTGGTCTGACCAGCATTGCTTCGCGAGCCAGCGAATTTCATTCGAACCCGACAAGGCGCAGGAGTTCCGCTTGCCCTCCATTTCCCGAGGCGCACCGACGTCTCAAGGGCCGCTGTGCCCGGTCGTGTCTCAGTTTGAATTTCGACTGTGACCGGGCGTGCGGTCATTGCTTGAGGCACTTGCGGCCCATTGCCATTGCCTTGTAAGTGCCCTTCAGATCGACGACGAAGGTCCCCTTGGTTTCCGGAAATACGATCATTGTATATTTCTTCGCCACGTCGCGCTTGAATTTCGGGTCGTCTGTCAAGATGTAGCCGCCAGAATATCCGCCCTTGAGTTCGCCGCTCGAACTGGTGGCCACACCGCTATAGAGATGGCCGTCGATGGAGACGAAGATCTGCGACTGGGTCCCGTTCTGAAGGCCGATATCCACCTTCGTGAACACGCCAAGATACCCGACCTCCTGATTTGCAGTAACGCCCATTTGCACCGAACTTGGGCCATCTTGGCGCACGATCAAGCAATCTCCGCGGGTTTGATTTGCATAGACCGTCCAGCCCTCGATGTCGTCCCCGTATCGGACAAGCACATCGCTCGCCTTGGGAAGGGGATTTTGATTTTGTGCGTAGGCTGCCATCGCGGACGACATTGCTACTGACGTTGCCGCGATGAGTGTCATGAAGTTTCGCATAAATATTCCCCTCTTTTGTGGACGTTGGCACCAAGTGATCAGGAACCTCGGCGTCCGCAAAAACTGCTGCCTTTCCGCCCTATGGGGAAGGTAACTAACTGTATGCTACCCGTGTCAGATCAACCGGCGATCTTCAGCCCAGCTTTCCTCAGCGAGCCGAGGAAGAATTCGACATCTTGCGGACGTCCCAAACGTTTTGAGACTTCCTTGCGAAGGTTTTTTACCAGGTCTGGACTATTCTGCTCCAGCCAGATGCGCTCGCGATTGGCTTCGGCTGCGTTTCCGCCTTCACCGAACACAGCTGCGCTGACCAAATGGTAGAGAGGATTTGAGGGAGCGGGACTTTTCGCCAGCCAGGAAGCTGCTTGCGGATAGTCGCCGGTAAAATACGAGCAAAGGGCCAGATCCGTCTCATAGTAAGCCGTGGCTCCGGGATTCAGTCCGCGCGCCTCGGTGAGTATTGCACATCCGTCGTGCCAATTTCCGGAAAGAGACAAGCGCTCCGCATATTCGCTCATGAACTCGGTGTCATTGGGATTGATTTCCAGGCTTTGCTTGCCGAGCTTCAATGCCGCGTCGATTTCCTTGTTGAAGTAGAGCGCAAGCATTTTACCCTGGCGAGCTCGCATATTTAAGGGATCAAGCGCCATCGCTCGGCTTGCTACGTCCAGGGCACGCTTGAGCGTTGCTGATGAGGACGCAGGATCGGCTGCAAACTCGAAACGATAGTCGTCTATGTAAATCAACGAGAGAAGGCCCCATGCAGTCGCGTAAGCCGGGAATCTGTCCACGGTCTTCTCGAGGCAAGTCCTCACCGATGAACGCCGTTCCGCGTCGACCTCTATCCGATACTCAAAGAACGAAAGGGTGCAGGCGTAGGCTGCCCAATCGTCTGGTGCTTTGCTCATGTCGAGATTCTGGTCCGCCTGGAAGATTATCCCGTACGTTTGGGCCAGGTTCTTGGATACGCTGCGCGCAATCTCGGCTTCGGCATTCACAAATGCCGTGACTTGCAACGGACCATTGTAGCTATCTGCCCATAGAATTGAATTGTCGGCGCGATTGATCAATCTGACCCGAAGCAAAAAGCCGTCTGGGGAGAGGGTTACGCTTCCAGCGACGACAAATCGGGGAGGCGGTATCGAGGTATCGCCCTCCCTTGCGGCCGACTCCATCACCAGGATATCCCCGAACTTGGAAAGCTGCTGGACAATCTCCTCCTTCAATCCGATCGCCACCGCATGTGCGGCGTCGGAGCCGGCTGGACTGTCAAACGCTTCCACCAGCAGTCGAGGCCTCTCTGGCGCAACCGATCTGTCCGACGTCCACCACCACCAGGCCGCTGATGCAGCGACTGCAAGAAGCACCACAAGGACAGCTGGCATCAGCAATCGCGATTTTGTCCACCGGACGGCATGCTCCGTGACGTGGCGCGAAACGATCGGGGCCGGAAGCTCCGCCAAGGCTGTCTGCTCGCGATACGAGAAGACAGGCACGTAGCCGCCCTTTGGTATCGTGATGACAATAGGATCGGCTTGACCGGAGGTCAGGTAATAGCGCTCGATCGCCCGACGAAGGTGACCAGCCTCGATGCGCACGATCGGATCCGACTGAGGGTCGAAGGACTGACCGCGACCGAACACTTCGACCGCAATCGAATAGGCCTTGATACGATCGCCCCGTCCAGCCAGCGTTTCTTCCACGACGTAGCTAAAAAATCGATGTTCTCGGCCTGTAGCGTCGAAATCTGTACTATTGAGGATGCGGGCAAGCTGGATGCGGCAATCTCCCAAAAAGAGATCTTGCTCTCTGGCTGCCGCTGTCCCCGGTTGTATCAACGTTTCCCCGCTTGCCCAGACGCCCGTTTATCGGGCTTTTCCTTGGACAATATACTCCTCAAAGTAATTTACACCTCGCGGATAGATCGTGACAACATAATTCGGCCGGATCGATAAATGAGGGCAATCCGAGAGCGGCCATCCCCAAGAAATGAGATATTTTTCTCTCGCTATGGTTGTCCCCGGTTGTGGCACCGGATGTTTGCCTTGCCGGGCGCTTTTTTGCCGTCTTTTTCCTTCGCCAATTACACACTCCTCCACGTAACTTACATTCCGCAGCTGGCCCCCGCCAATATAGTTCGGCCAGATCATTGAATTGTGCCATGGCCACCCAAAACGGACAGCTCAGAAAACATAATGCGGCCTCGGCGGCGGTGCGTCGGTTTCCGCAGTTCGAACTGACGATCCATCGTCTGATCGATCGCAACGAAAGCTTTCGCGAGATGTGCGAGGAACTCGCGGAGGCCGAGCTTGCACTGTCCAAGGTAGATCTGGCCGCGCCGGAATTGCGCGAAGCCAGGCGAATTGAGTGGCAGGAACTGGTGGACCGGTTGATCGGTGAAGTCGGAGCAGTCGTCCTGGAATCGGAGGCTGCCCGACGAGCTGGCTTCAATCCCGGTTCGCAGCGTTGAGCGGCTGCGATCACCTTTGTCGAACGGAGGGTTGGCTTTGAAAGTTCTGTCAAGCGATCGGCACCTGAAAATGGCCGCGATGCTGCTCTCTGTGCTGCTGGTCGGGACGGCCGCCCGGGCCGACGATACCCAGGACCTTGCCAAGAAGCTGTCCAATCCGATTGCCTCGCTGATCAGCGTTCCGATCCAGTTCAATTACGACAGTGGCTACGGTCCGAACGATGGCGATAAGGCCTATGTCAATGTCCAGCCGGTCATCCCGTTCACGCTCAACGACGACTGGAACCTGATTTCGCGCACCATCGTGCCGATCGCCTGGCAAAATGACATTGCGGGACCGTCCGGCGAGCAGTTCGGTCTCGGCGACATATCCGAAAGCCTGTTCCTCTCGCCTTCCAAGCCCACCGCCAGCGGGATCATCTGGGGTATCGGTCCGGTGTTCCTTTTGCCAATTGCGACCGACGAGCTGCTTGGCGGCCAAAAATGGGGGGCGGGCCCGACTGCCGTCGTCTTGAAGCAATTCGACGGGTGGACGGTCGGTATGCTGGCCAACCATATCTGGTCGTTTGCCGGCGACAGCGATCGCAGCGACATAAGCTCCACATTCCTGCAGCCGTTTGTCTCTTACACGACGAAGGACGCCTGGACGTTCACGCTGAACACCGAGAGCACTTACAATTGGGAAGCGCAGCAGTGGTCGGCCCCGATCAACTTCCAGGTCTCGAAGCTGGTGGTCATCGACAAGCAGCCAATCAGCCTGACCGCGGGCGTGCGCTACTGGGCTGAAAGCCCTGACAGCGGTCCTGACGGTTTCGGCTTCCGCACTGCCGTCACGTTCCTCTTTCCGAAGCAATGAGATCGGAGGCGAATGGCTAGCCGAGAATAACCATGTGCCCGACGCCTCAAAGGTAGCTTCGGCATGGCTTGGAAATGCATGCAATCGCAATCGCACAGCGGGTGAAGAAGATGAACCGGACCAAATTGAATTCCAGACTGGTATCGAGACTGCAGCCCAGGGGCAGGCTTCTGTTGGCGGCATCCGTCGGATTGGCGCTCTCCTGTGCTCCGGCATGGAGTCAGAGCGCCATAGACAAGGACGCGAACGACGTCCTTGTCGCCTCGATGAATTACTTGAAGGGCCTGAAGGCATTCAGCGTCGATTACGATACCGACCACGAGATCGTCGACAAGGCCGGCCAGAAGATCCAGTACAGCGCCTCGGGCTCGCTCACGGCCTCGCGTGGCGAAGGGTTCCGAATGACCCGGAAGGGTCCTTATGCCGATGTCGAGGTAACCTTCGACGGCAAGGCCATCTCGCTCTACGGCAAAGTCATAAATGCCTTTGCCCAAATCGAAAGCCCCGGTCCAAGTATCGACGAGGCGGTCGAGGAGTTCAGGGTGTCGACCGGGCTGGATGCTGCCGGCGCGGACCTGATGTCATCGGACCCCTATTCGGTCCTCACCGAAGGTGCCGCGGAAGGCAAATTGGTCGGCGACGCCGTCATCGGTGGCGAGGTCTGCGATCATCTGGCGTTCCGGACGGAAGACGTCGACTGGCAGATCTGGATCCGCAAGGGCGACCAGCCGCTGCCGCTCAAATATGTCATCACCACCAAGTGGGTGACAGGAGCACCACAATACGCACTAAAGCTGAGCAACTGGAACGTCGCCCCCAAGATCGACGCCAAGCTGTTTTCATTCACGCCGCCGGCCGACGCGAAAAAGATTGAACAGATATATTCGGACCAGATCGGCGAACTTTCCCTGGAGGACGCAGAATGAAACGCATAGCGCAGTATCGTAGATTCGCATTGGCCCTGGGCCTCGTCGCAGGGTTCCTTGTTACCGATGGCCTGCTGGACAGCCGGCTTGTCCCGCTCGGTTCGTTCGTCTCCAGCGCCGAAGCGCGGGTCGGCAGGCCTGCCACGCCGCGAAGTGTCGCTGGCGTTGCCCGTCGCACAACGCGCCGCGTGGTTCGACGGTCCACCGTTTACGTAGCCGCGCTGCCGGCCGCCTGCGTAAGGGTGGTTGTAAATGGCATGACGCTGTCGCAATGCGGTGGGACCTACTATCAGCCATACGGCGGTCGATACGTTGTGGTATATGTCGATTGACGGTCACACTCCGCATTCCCAATGAAGCCGGCACTGCGAGCCAAACCCGGAAGCGAGCCAGGATGATGAAAACCTTCTATCAGGTACTAACTCGCGGCGGTGCCGTTCTTTGTCTCCTTTGCCTCGCCCATCCTGCCGGAGCGGCCGATCTGGTCTCCCCGGTGACGCCGGATCTGAAGCCTGTGGCGTCCGAACAAGGTTGGACGTTCGCCGTCGCTCCGTATTTCTGGGCGGCCGGCCTCTCTGGTGAGGTGGGATCGTTCGGTCTCCCCACCGTCGAGGTCGATGCAGATTTCGGCGATATCCTGAAGAACCTTGATTTCGCGGCGATGGCCGTCGCCGAGGCACGCTACGACCGCTACAGCATTTTCGGCGACCTCATGTATGTCAAGGTGTCCGCCGGCAATGGCACGCCGAGAGGCGTGCTGGCCACCAGTGTCGATCTCACGTCCGAAACATTCGCGGGGTTGATCGGAGCAGGCTATTCAATCCTCCAGACTGACGCCGGACGTCTCGATCTCGTCGGAGGTATGAAGGTCTGGTCCGTACACAACAACCTGGACTTCCATGGCGGTATCCTGGACGGAGTCTCTGCCAGCGATGGAAAGACCTGGGTGGATGGGTTGGTCGGCGTCCGCGCCACCTACTCGTTCACGCCCGAAGTCTATCTGACGGGCTGGGGCATGGTTGGTGCAGGAGGCGCCAGTGTCGACTGGGATGTCGCAGCCGCACTGGGTTATCGGTTCAACGAGCGATTTTCGGCAGTCGCCGGCTACCGCGCCCTGGGCGTCAAATACGACAATGACGGCTTTGTGTTCGACGTTGTGCAGCAGGGTCCGATAATGGGCCTGGTCATGCGTTTCTAGGTGGCAATCCATGCTGTTCCTGAAGACAGCCGGCTGAAAGTCCATTCCACGCCAAGAGGTGCGTTTCTGCCGTAGCATACAGTTAGTTACCTTCCTCGCGGGAAGTCACTTCTCCAGTCTACCCAGAGCTATGCTGGGAGACCGGCGCACCGCGGTTCACGCCAGTCCCAAGGCGAGGAGAAGAATATGGGCAGTCGATTGCGGCGGTGTCTGCGGAAAGTGTCGCTGGTGGCGCTGACACTGTTGGCGGCATACGGCCCGGCCCATGCGGCGGATCTTGTCATCGCAATGCCCAATTGGCCGTCGGGCCAGGCAGCGGCCAATATCATCAAATTCGGCATCAAGCAGAAACTCGATCTGGACGCCGACGTGCGCGAGATGGGCACCATGACGGCATTCGCCGGAATGGATACTGGTGAGGTCGACGTCTATCCGGAAGTCTGGCTTCCAAACTTCGATTCACTCGTCAAGAAATACGTCGATGGGCGCAAAACCGTGGACCTCAGCCCAAAGGGTGTGCCGTCGGCGCAGCGCATCTGCGTGACGCGTGAGACGGCGGACAAATTTGGCGTCAAGGACATTTCTGACCTGGCCGATCCGAAAAAGGCGGCGGTCTTCGACACCGACGGCGATGGCAAAGGCGAAATATGGATAGGTGCGCTAGGCTGGTCGTCGACGAGCATCGAGAAGATCCGGGCGAAGAGCTACGGCTATGAAAAAACGATGACGCTCCTTCAGATGCCGGAAGACATGGCAATGGCTGCAGTGGATGCGGCTGCGGCCACCGGGCAGCCGATAGCATTCTACTGCTACAGTCCGCACCACATGTTCAGGCTCCATGACATCGTCCAACTGACTGAGCCGAAATTCGATCCCGCCAAGTGGCATATCGTGATGCCGAGCGACGACCCTGACTGGCTGTCGAAATCGGAGGCGCCGGTGGCCTGGGACGCATCGCATTTCTACATCGGGTTTGCCTCGTCGACGGCGAAGCGCCTGCCGAAAGTAGCGGCCTTCCTCTCCCATATCGACTTCACACCGGAGGAAGTCACCGAGATGAGTTACGCATTGCAGGTCGATAGGCAAGATCCCGCCAAATTCGCGCAGGCCTGGGTCGCAAAGCACCAAGGCCGGCTGAACGCCTGGTCGAAATAGGGACAGGGACGCACATGACGCTTTCGCTCGCAAACCGGTCGGACAGTCCGAAAAGCAATGATCGCGGAGTTTTAGGCCGCCGCCTGGTCATTGGCGCGGTGCTTGTCATGACTGCGATCGGCGCGACATTGGCGTATGCCGCTCAGACGCAAGTCTTCGATCCGCAGACCCATAAATGGGTCGAATACGACAAGAAGAAAGCGCGAAAATACTACGCCGCCCACAAGCAGGTGCCCGAGGCATTTCGCCCGCAGATGGTCAAGTTCCGCACCGCTGAGGTGCCCGGTACGATCATCGTCGATGGCAACAAGCATTTTCTCTATCTTGTGCAGCCCGGTCAGCAAGCGATGCGCTACGGCATTGGCGTCGGCCGGGAAGGGTTTGGGTGGGCCGGTATCGTGCGCGTCGGCCGCATGGCGGAATGGCCTACCTGGACGCCTCCAGCCGAAATGGTCGCCCGTGATCCGAAAGCAGTGAAATTTGCGGCAGGCATGCCGGGCGGCCCCGACAATCCGCTCGGGGCAAGGGCGCTTTATCTCTATGAGGGCGATCAGGACACAATCTACCGAATACACGGCACGCCCGAACCATGGACGATCGGGCTCGACGTGTCATCAGGATGTATCCGGATGAGGAACGACGACATCACCGACCTCGCCTCGCGCGTTAAGGTCGGAGCCAAGGTTATCGTGCTGATGCAGGGGGCGGCCCTTTACAGGGGTGTATGAGGCAGCGTTCGAGGAGGGACCGGCAATGTCGGCAAAACATGCAGTCAGAAGATCGATCGTGGGCGTGGGCCTTGGATTACTCGCGGGGGCCTTGAGCGCGTGCACCAGCACTCCTCCGCCGGCGCCCGATCAGATGTCGAGGACCACGGTTGAGACGGCCCCGGCTGACCTCCAGCTGCTTTGTGCCAACGCTGTTGCCACGGCGAGCGGCGTCGACAGCGCAAAGCTGCTTCCGGTTTCCTCGAGCAAGGTCGACTCCAAGACCTATCAGGTCGAACTCGATGCCGGCGGCAAGAAGACCAACTGCCTGGTGGATACGGACGGCAATGTCAAATCCGTGGAACCAACCTGATATGCGTCGGGTGAATTGGCGGATCGGCTTGTCGGCGAGACGCGCCCTCGTATGCGCCCTGCTGTTCTCAATCGCCGGATGTGCGTCCCGGCCAACCAACGTGCTGCTGCCGGTAGCGGATACCTCTCCTACGTCCAGCAAGGTGGAGGTGTTGGTGGCGACGACCCGCGCTCGTTCTGCCAATCCGGCCGAGATGTATACGGGCGAGCGCGGACTGGCTCCTGCATTTTCAGACATTACGGTGTCTATCCCACCGGCGTCGGTGCGCAAGGTCGGCGAGGTCGCGTGGCCCAAGAAGCTGCCATCGAACCCGGCTAAGGATTTCGCGGTTCTGAAAGCCCAGGAATTATCGGTAGAGGGCGCGAAGGCGTGGTTACATGCCTCGGTGAGAAAGAGCCCGGACCACAGTGTCCTGGTCTTCGTCCACGGCTTCAACAACCGCTTTGAAGACTCGCTTTATCGCTTTGCGCAGATCGCCCACGATACGGGCACCGACAGTGCTCCGATTTTGGTCACATGGCCTTCCCGAGGCAGTACGCTGGCCTATGGCTACGATCGCGAAAGCACCAACTACACGCGAAATGCGCTCGAGACGCTGTTCCAATATCTTGCGCGCGATGGCGAAGTAAAAGAGGTTTCGATACTCGCCCATTCGATGGGCAACTGGCTCGCGCTGGAGGCCTTGCGCCAGATGGCAATCCGCAATGGCGGCCTGCCGGCGAAGTTCAAGAACGTCATGCTGGCAGCACCTGACGTCGATGTCGACGTGTTTCGCACGCAGATTGCCGACATGGGCAAACAGCATCCGCAGTTCACCCTCTTTGTCTCGCAGGACGATCGCGCCCTCAAAGCTTCCCGGCGGGTCTGGGGCAATATCCCGCGGCTCGGATCCATCGATCCTGAGCAGGCTCCCTACAAGGAAGAACTCGCTGGTAACAATGTAACCGTCATCGACCTGACGAAGATCAAATCCGGAGACCGCTTGCATCACGGCAAGTTTGCCTCATCTCCGCAGATCGTGCAGCTGATAGGGCGGCGAATGGCCGGCGGCCAGACGTTGACCGACAACAGGATAGGCTTGGGCGACACGATCGTACAAGCCACGACCGGCGCGGCAGCGGCAGCTGGCAGCGCAGCAGGGCTGGTGATTTCGGCACCCGTTGCGGTGGTCGATCAGAATACGCGCGACAACTATAGCAAGCACGTCGAGTCACTAGCCGGCTCGAACAAGTCAAAACCCGCAGCCGGTATTGCCTGTGACAGTGGCAAGGCGAAGGCGCCTCAATGCAAGCAGTGATGTGCGTCCTTGCGCATGGAACAGCTCGAACAACCGGCGCGGCGTCCCCGGCATCCCTGCTACCACGTCCATGCCGAATGGTCGGACGCCTTCAAAGCTCTGCATGAGGAAGAGCCCAGGCTGCTCTGGCGGACACGTCTGGGTCGACGCGTCGTTGGGGCGGGCTGGTCAAGTGGTTGTTTTCGCGTCGCTGGCGCACGCAGGCCTCGCCGCCGTCGGATCTTCGATATGTATCAACAAGTTCAGGCCATCTGCCCACAGCGCTTACACTTCCCCCCACGTAACTTACGTTCCGCCGCTGTCTCCAAGCAATACTCTGACCCAGCCAAACGGGCACAAACCAGGTGCCACGAAGAAAGTTGCCTGCCACGGCCCGTTAGCCACGACTGCGTTTAGCGCAGGCGATACGGACGGGCAGCGTTGGTCGAACGCTGCCGCCTAATTCGCCGTCAGGGAAGCAGGCATAGGAGGGGAGAACAACTTGTGGGCGACGGGAAAGACATGATCAACCGCGGCATCCTTCCGATACCGGACCCGCAATATGTCGGACTGACAACTTACGATGCGAAGGACCCGGACACTAAATTTCCGCCGATCGAGCAATTACGGCCGCCGAAAGGGGCGCCCAACGTGCTCATCGTGCTTCTCGACGACGTGGGCTTTGCCGCGTCGAGCGCGTTTGGCGGCGTAATCCACACGCCAACCGCCGAACGCCTCGCCAAGAACGGCCTCAAGTTCAACCGCTTCCACACCACGGCGCTCTGCTCGCCGACGCGATCCGCGCTGCTGACGGGCCGCAACCATCACTCGGTGAACATGGGTGGCGTAACCGAGATCGCCACCTCGGCGCCCGGCTACAGCTCGATCTGGCCGAAGGAGAAGGCGCCCATCGCCATGACGCTCAAGCTCAATGGCTATTCGACGGCACAGTTCGGCAAGTGTCATGAAGTGCCGGTGTGGCAGACGAGTCCGATGGGACCGTTCGACCAGTGGCCCACGGGAGGTGGGGGCTTCGAGTATTTCTACGGATTCATCGGCGGCGAGACCAACCAGTGGTACCCGGCGATCTACGAAGGAACCACGCCGATCGAGCCGGAGAAAACGCCCGAGGAAGGCTACCACTTCACCGAGGACATGGCGAACAAGGCGATCAAGTGGGTGCGCCAGCAGAAGGCGCTGATGCCCGACAAGCCGTTCTTCATGTACTTCGCGCCGGGCGCCACCCATGCGCCGCACCACGTGCCGAAAGAGTGGGCCGACAAGTACAAGGGCAAGTTCGACCAGGGCTGGGATAAGCTGCGCGAGGAGATCTTCGCCCGACAGAAGCAGCTCGGAGTCGTCCCGGCGAGTGCCGAACTGACGACGAGGCCGGCAGAAATTGTCGCCTGGGACGAGACGCCGAAGGAGATGCGGCCCATCTTCGCGCGCGAGATGGAAGTGTATGCCGGGTTCCTCGAGCATACCGACCACCACGTCGGGCGCCTGGTCGACGCGCTGAAGGAACTGGAGGTGCTCGGCGACACGCTGATCTACTACATCATCGGCGACAACGGCGCCTCGGCCGAGGGCACGCCGAACGGCTGCTTCAACGAGATGGCTGTCCTGAATGGCATGGGGACCCTCGAAACCACGGAGTTCCTGAGGTCGAAGATCGACGAGTTCGGTGGGCCGAACGCTTACAACCATTATGCAGTAGGCTGGGCGCACGCCATGGACACGCCCTACCAGTGGACCAAGCAGGTCGCCTCACACTGGGGCGGCACGCGCAACGGCACGATCGTGCATTGGCCGAACGGCATCAAGTCGAAAGGCGAAGTCCGCAACCAGTTTCACCACGTGATCGACATTGCGCCCACCATCCTGGAAGTGGCCAAGATTCCCCACCCGACGATCGTCAACAGCGTGCAGCAGGCGCCGGTCGAGGGCGTCAGCATGCTCTACGCATTCAACGACCCCGAAGCGGCGGAGCGGCGCGAAACCCAGTACTTCGAGATGTTCTGCAACCGAGGCATCTACCACAAGGGCTGGACTGCGGTGACGCGACACGGCGTCCCTTGGGTGGGAGCCTACAAGCGCGGCTTCGACGAGGATGTCTGGGAGCTGTACGACACGAACAAGGACTGGACACAGGCGCACGATCTCGCCAGGGAGAACCCTGGGAAACTCGCCGAGCTGCAGCGGCTCTTCCTCATCGAAGCCTGCAAATACCACGCGCTGCCGCTCGATGATCGGACCTTTGAACGGTTCAACCCTGACCTTGCGGGACGCCCTCAGTTGATCAAGGGCAAGTCCCAGATCCTCTTCGGCGGCATGGGCCGGCTTTCCGAGAACTCGGTCGTCTCAACCAAAAACAAATCCTACTCGGTCACCGCTGATGTCGAGGTGCCGAAATCGGGCGCCGAGGGCGTCATCATCGCGCAGGGTGGCAACACGAACGGCTGGAGCCTCTACGCGAAGGGCGGCAAGCTCAAATACTGCTACAACTTCTTCGGCATCAAGCTCACCTTCATCGAGTCGACGCAGTCCATCCCTGCGGGCCACCATCAGCTGCGCGTGGAGTTCAAATACGACGGCGGCGGCCTCGCCAAGGGCGGCGACATCACGCTCTACGTCGATGGCAAGCAGGTGGGTCAGGGCCGTCTCGAGCAGACGGTGCCGATGGTCTACTCGGCCGACGAGACCTGCGACGTAGGCAAGGAAGGCGGCTCGCCGGTGTCGCCGGACTACGGGCCGACAGGCAACGAGTTCAGCGGCGAAGTGAACTGGGTGCAGATCGATCTCGAAAAGGACGATCACGACCACATGATCTCGCCGGAGGAGCGCTTCAAGGTCGCGATGGCGCGACAGTAAGGCAATGCCAGCAGCCCGCAATGGCGACGTTGTTCGCGTTGCGCATGCATCAGAGGAGAACAACCATGAGCAATGAAAACGACAAGGTCAACCGCACCGCCCTGCCGATTCCATCACGGCCGCGAACGGGCCTCATCACCTACGATGCCAAGGATCCAGACACCAAGTTTCCGCCGATCGAGCAGCTGCGTCCGCCCAAGGGCGCGCCCAATGTCATCGTAGTCTTGCTCGATGACGTAGGTTTTGGCGCGACAAGCGCTTTTGGTGGCCCCTGCAACGCACCGAACGCTGACCGCCTCGCGGCGCGCGGCCTGAAATACAATCGCTTTCACACGACCGCGTTGTGCTCGCCGACGCGGCAGGCTCTGCTCACCGGCCGCAACCATCATTCGGTCGGCATGGGCTGCATAACGGAAGCCGCGACCGGCTCTCCGGGCTATTCCTCGGTTCTACCGAACACCATGGCTCCCCTCGCCAAGACCCTGAAGCTGAATGGCTACGCCACTGCCCAATTCGGCAAGTGCCATGAGGTCCCCGTTTGGGAAACGAGCCCGGCCGGCCCGTTCACGGCGTGGCCGACCGGCGGCGGCGGCTTCGAGTATTTCTACGGCTTCATCGGCGGCGAGGCACACCAGTGGTATCCGTCGCTCTACGAAGGCACGACGCCGATCGAGGTGAAGAAGACGCCTGAAGAGGGCTATCACTTCATGGAGGATATGACCGACAAGGCGATCGGGTGGATCGGTCAGCAGAAGGCGCTGATGCCCGACAAACCCTTCTTCATCTATTTTGCGCCCGGCGCCGCGCACGCGCCGCACCATGTGCCGAAGGAGTGGGCCGACAAGTACAAGGGCAAGTTTGACCAGGGCTGGGACAAGGTGCGCGAGGAGACCTATGCGCGGCAGAAGAAGCTGGGCGTCATTCCCAAGGATTGCGAGCTGACCGCTCGGCACGAGCAGATTCCGTCGTGGGACAGCATGGACGAGAAGATGAAGCCCGTGCTGCGCCGTCAGATGGAAGTCTATGCCGGCTTCCTTGAATATGCCGATCATCATGTCGGACGGCTCTTCGACACGCTCGACCGGCTCAAGATCACCGACGACACGCTGATCTACTACATCATCGGTGACAATGGCGCATCGGCGGAAGGCACGTTGATCGGTGCCTACAATGAGATGGCCAACTTCAACGGCCTCGCGGCACTCGAGACGCCGGAATTCCTGATGGAGCGTCTCGACAAGCTGGGTGGGCCGGACTCCTACAACCACTATGCGGTCGGCTGGGCGCACGCGATGAACACGCCCTATCAGTGGACCAAGCAGGTCGCTTCCCACTGGGGCGGCACGCGCAACGGCACGATCGTGAGCTGGCCGAAAGGCATCAAGGCCAAAGGCGAGGTTCGCTCGCAATTCCATCATGTCATTGACGTCGCGCCGACCATTCTCGAGGCGGCGGGCCTGCCACATCCGGTGTCGGTCGAGGGTGTCCTGCAGGCGCCGATCGAGGGCGTCAGCATGGTCTACTCGATGAATAATGCGAAGGCGGCCGAGCGCCGCGAAACTCAATACTTCGAGATGTTCGGCAATCGCGGCATTTATCACAAGGGCTGGACCGCGGTGACGCGGCACAAGACGCCCTGGCTTCTGGTCGGCGATAATATCCCCGCCTTCGACGACGATACCTGGGAGCTCTACGACACGAACAAGGACTGGAGCCAGTCGAAAAACCTCGCGAAGGAGATGCCGGACAAGCTGCACGCCCTGCAGCGGCTCTGGCTGATCGAGGCGACGCGCTACAACGTGCTTCCGCTCGACGATCGCGCCGCAGAGCGCTTCAACTCCGACTTGGCTGGTCGGCCCGTACTGATCCGCGGCAACACGCAGATCCTCTTCGGCGGCATGGGGCGGCTTTCGGAGAACTCTGTGATCAGCATCAAGAACAAGTCGCATTCCGTGACGGCCGAAATCGATGTGCCGGAAGGCGGCGCCGAGGGCGTGATTGTCGCGCAAGGTGGCAATATCGGCGGCTGGGCGTTCTACGCCAAGAATGGCAAGCTGAAATATTGCTACAACCTGATCGGCGTGAAGCATTTCTACGCCGAGTCTTCGAGCAACATTCCGGCAGGATCCCATCAGGTGCGCATGGAGTTCGCCTATGCGGGCGGCGGGCTCGGCAAGGGCGGTGTGGCCACACTCTTCGTCGACGGCAAGAAGGTCGGGGAAGGCAAAGTCGAAGCCACCGCCCCGATGGTGTTCTCGGCAGATGACGGCCTCGACGTGGGCTGTGATACCGGTGCTTCGGTATCGCCTGACTACGGTCCACACGGCAACGAATTCAACGGCAGTGTCAGGGGCGTGCAACTCGCAATCGCCGAGGGTGCGGAGACCGCAGACCACATGGTCTCGCCTGAAGAGGCTCTCCGCGTCGCGATGGCTCGGCAGTGATGCGGCGCTGAAGAAAACGCCAAGTTCATTCAAAGGTCGCGCCCGTCCCGATGGCGGGCGTGACTCCAGCGAACGAAGAACGTGCAATGAAAATCAAAGACGGCCTTATGACTGCGGTGTTCGCTGGCACTCTGGCTGCCGCCACCAATGCACACGCTGCCGATGCACTTCCATCCTGGAACGAAGGTCAAGCCAAGCAGTCCGTCGTCGCGTTCGTCGAGCGGGTGACAGCGCAAGGCTCTCCCGATTTCGTGCCCGAGTCCGAACGCGTCGCGACATTCGATAATGACGGCACGCTCTGGTCCGAGCAGCCGGCATACTTCCAGCTTGCTTTTGCACTCGATCGCGTGAGGGCGTTGGCGCCACGGCGTCCCGAGTGGAAGGACAAGGAACCCTTCTCTTCTCTGCTCAGGGGCGACCTCAAAGTTGCGCTCGCCGGAGGCAAGCCGGCAGTTTTTGAGATCATCGTCGCGACCCATGCGGGGATGACATCCGAGGAATTTGCGGGTGTTGTCCATACCTGGATCGCCACCGCGAAGCATCCGAAGACCGGCCGCTTGTACAGCGAAATGGTCTATCAGCCGATGCTCGAACTGCTCGCTTATTTCCGCGCCAATGGCTTCAAGACCTTCATCGTCTCCGGCGGTGGCATCGAGTTCATGCGGGTCTTCGCCGAAGAAGTCTACGGCATCCCGCCGGAGCAGGTGATCGGCAGCAGCGGCAGGCTGAAATTCGAGATCCGGGATGGCAAGCCGGTTCTCGTCAAGCTGCCTGAGGTCGACTTCATCGACGACAAGGCCGGCAAGCCGGTCGCCATCCAGAAGCATATCGGCCGCCGGCCGATCGCGGCATTCGGCAATTCCGACGGCGATCTGCAGATGCTGCAATGGACGACGGCCGCGTCTGGGGCGCGCTTCGGACTGATCGTTCATCACACCGATGCGGAACGCGAATGGGCCTATGACCGGCAATCGTCCATCGGCCGTCTCGACAAGGCGCTTGATGAAGCCGAGGCGAACGGCTGGACCGTCGTGAACATGAAGGACGACTGGAACACCATTTTCCCGAGCCCTCACAAGGCCCAGCCATGAGCGACATCACCGACGTCAGAGTATCTGATGAAGCATCGGAGAGGCGCAGAGCCGGAACTAGGCTACCGTTTCCGCACGAGGAATGAACAGGGATGGCAATCGAAGACATTCTGCAACGTTTTTGGGAAGACCTCGTCGCAAGGCCTAGTGGGCCGTTGGCGCTCAGGTTCGTCCTTCAGCCTGCAATGGCGACCCTTTTTGCGATACGCGACGGCATCAAGGACGCGCGCGAAGGGCGATCGCCGTATTTCTGGACGGTCCTGTCCAAGCCTGACGAACGCCGCCAGCGGCTGAGCGAAGGCGTGAGGTCGACAGGCAAGATCATGGTGCTCGCGCTGATCCTGGACGCGGCCTATCAGATTATCGAACTCGGCACCTTCTATCCCTTTGAAGCCGTGGCCGTCGCGATTGTCCTCGCCTTCGTTCCCTATCTCCTGATCCGAGGCCCGGCGGCGCGCATCGCGCGCTGGTGGAGCGGACGCGTTGAGGACCGCCGATCGTGACTGACCGAAAAGACTCATCTGGGGAAGGGCGAACGAGCCAATCGATAGAGAAAGGTACCAAAATGGCGAGCCAGCCGGTGGAAGATAATCAAGCGAGGTTCGCGGTCCATGTCACTGCGGAAAGCCATTTCTCCTGGCTGCGTACGCGTCTCAGTGTCGAGCGCACGATGATGGCATGGATTCGCACGTCGATTGCTTGCATCGGCTTCGGCTTCACGATCGTTCAGTTCTTCGATCGCCTTGATTCCATGCAGGGAGTCGCCGAGGCGCTTCGCCCTCAGGCCCCACGCTACATCGGGCTCGCCCTCATAGCCGCGGGGATATTGGCACTGGCGATCTCACTCATCCAGTATCGCTGGGGCGTCCGCTATCTGTGGAGCGCACCGTATCGCCCCATCGCAGGGGCTCAGGTCCACGAAATGCGAACGCCGATCCTCGCATTGGCGGTCATATTGATGCTTACCGGGCTGCTTGCCTTTGGCGTGGTGCTCTTCCGCGTAGCCTAGTCCGTCAAGGAGCTAAAAGGATGAACTCCATCGGCACGAAATTCGACTCAGCATCGCGGACGGCAGCGGTTGCGACAATACCGAGGGAACTTCCATGAGCGGGTCTGTTGGCCTCGGCAGCGACCGGGACTCCGCGCCGGCGCCTTTTGAAAACATGGTTTGGGTTCCCGGTGGCAATTTCCAGATGGGGCCGGACCACCATGCCAGCGCCTACCACCAGGGCATGAAGGCAAGGATGGCGCGGCATCCGAGTGGCAACACGAAAACGTAAGAAAACATAGGGAGGAGACGAAAATGGCAGACAAGAAACCCAACATTCTTATCATCTGGGGCGACGACATCGGCCAGTTCAATGTCAGCGCCTACAACCAGGGCATGATGGGCTACAAGACGCCCAACATCGACAGCATCGCCAAGGAGGGAGCGCTGTTCACCGACTGGTATGGGCAGCAGAGCTGCACCGCAGGTCGTGCGGCATTTATCACCGGGCAGTCGCCCATCCGCTCCGGTCTCACCAAGGTCGGCCTGCCGGGAGCGCCTGAGGGCATGAAGAAGGAAGATCCGACGATCGCCGGCCTGCTCAAGAACCACGGCTACATGACCGGGCAGTTCGGCAAGAATCACCTCGGCGACCGTGACGAGATGTTGCCTTCGAACCACGGCTTCGACGAGTTCTTCGGCAACCTCTACCACCTGAACGCAGAGGAAGAGCCGGAAAACCCCGACTATCCGAAGGAAGCGGAGTTTCCGAATTTCAAGAAGAACTTTGGTCCGCGCGGCGTCATTCACAGCTTCGCTGACGGCCGCCTCACAGACACCGGTCCGCTGACCAAGAAACGCATGGAGACCTTCGACGAAGAGGTCTCCGCCAAGGCGATCGACTTTATGGAGCGTGCAAAAAAAGCGGACAAGCCGTTCTTCCTTTGGTGGAATTCCACCAAGATGCATATCTTCACGCATCTCAAGAAGGAGGTGCAGGGAAGGACGGGACTTGGCATCTATGCCGATGGCATGGTCGAGCACGACCGCCAGGTTGGCGAGATGCTGGCCAAGCTCAAGGAACTCGGTCTCGATGAGAACACCATGGTAATGTACTCTACCGACAACGGCTCGGAGTCCTTCTCCTGGCCCGACGGTGGCACGACGATGTTCCGGGGTGAAAAGAACACCAATTGGGAAGGCGGCTATCGGGTGCCCTGTGCCATTCGCTGGCCCGGCGTGATCAAACCCGGCACGGTCATCAACGATATCGGATCGCATGAGGACATGCTCACGACGATCCTGGCCGCGGCTGGAGAGCCTGACATCAAGGAGAAGCTCCTGAAAGGTCACAAGGCCATGGGCCGGGACTACAAGGTCCACCTCGACGGCTACGACCTCACGACCGCATTGAAGGGCGAGGCCAAATGGCCACGCCAGGAGTTCATCTATTGGACCGATGACGGCAGCGTCGCCGCCCTGCGTTACGGCAACTGGAAGGTTACCTTCCTGCGGCAAGACGCACACGGCCTGCATGTTTGGCAGGAGCCCTTCGTGGCGCTGCGTGCACCGATGTTGACCAATCTACGGATGGACCCGTTTGAGCTCGCGCATCAGATCGGCATGGACTATGGCCGCTGGTTCGCCGAGCACATGTTTATGATCGCACCCGCGGGCGCCTTCGTGGGACGATGGCTGCAGAGTTTCCGCGAGTTCCCGCCGCGCCAGAAGCCAGGAAGCTTCAACCTCGATCATGTGATGGAGGCAGTGACCGCTACGGGCGGAGGCGGACACTAGCGCCGTTGGCCGGGCGGCGGGCATCCCGCCTCCCGGCGCCGCCTATGATCGCCTTCGGTAATTGGGACGGTACAAAAAGGTGCTCTGTTGAATGACTCTGTTGATCTGACCACGCTCGATCGGAATAACGGCGTGCCGCCTTTCGAAGGCATGGTGTGGATTCCTGGCGGCACGTTCCTCATGGGCTCGGACGAGCATTACCCGGAAGAGGCGCCGGCTCACCGTGTCAAGGTGAACGGCTTCTGGATGGACTGCCACACGGTAACCAATCGCGAATTCGAACGTTTCGTAGCAGAGACCGGCTATGTGACGCTGGCCGAACGCCCGGCAGATCCCGCGGACTACCCCGGAGCGATACCAGAACTTCTGGTGCCGTCCTCCTCCATGTTCAAGAAGCCGGCTCAGAAGGTCGATATCCGGAACTCCTACAACTGGTGGGTCTATGTAGGCGGCGCCAATTGGCGCCATCCGCGCGGCCCGGCGAGTTCCATCAAGAAGCTGGGCGACCACCCGGTGGTCCATGTCGCGTTCGAGGATGCCGAAGCCTATGCGAAATGGGCGGGCAAGGAATTGCCGACTGAAGCCGAGTGGGAGTTCGCAGCCCGCGGTGGACTCGACGGCGCCGAATTTGTCTGGGGCGATGAACTGACGCCAGGCGGCAAGCATCTGGCCAATACCTGGCAAGGCGAGTTTCCCTACGAAAATAGCAACGAGGATGGCTACGAGTGGACGGCTCCGGTCGGTTCGTTCCCGGCCAACGGCTTCGGGCTCCACGATATGGCGGGCAATGTCTGGCAGTGGACCAAGGATTGGTATCAGGAGCACTCGTGGATCGACAGCCCGTGCTGTACGATCGACAATCCGCGGGGCGGCCAGCGCGAAGCTAGTTTTGACCCTCATACCCCTGAGATCATGATCCCGCGCAAGGTAACCAAAGGCGGCTCTTATCTATGCGCGCCCAATTACTGTCGGCGATATCGGCCTGCAGCGCGCATGTCGCAGCCGGTTGATACATCGACCTGCCATCTCGGCTTGCGCTGCATCGTTCGTTCACTCGTGAGGGAGTGATGCAAGAGGGCTTCGCCGTCATCACCGGGTATGCCGTCCTGCTTATCGATGCAATCGCCCTCATTGCAATCGTGTACGGAACAATCGAGGCATTCGTCTGCGCCATTCGCGCCGTGTTTTTCCCTTCGACGCGCACGCAGGGACGCGTCGTCTGGCTTCGCTATGCACGTTGGCTGGTGGCGGGCCTGACTTTCCAGCTTGCGGCCGACATCATCCAGACCTCGATCAACCCAAGTTGGGACGAGATTGGACGCCTGGCGTCGATTGCGGTGATCCGAACGTTCCTCAACTATTTCCTTGAGCGGGACATGTCGGAGGTCCGCGAAGATCTAGGCGCTCGAGAGAAGACATCTTAACATAAAATAGGACGAGCAACGTGAGCGACAATCCAACGGCGGGCGCGGACGTCACTTCACTCACCACGGCACTGGAGGAAGTTTCAGGACGCTTCGCGGAGGGCGTGCATGCGCGCTACCTGGCTTGGTTGCAAACGCCTGCCGAGTTCGAGAGCCTGCGGACCTCGCTGGCTGCCGCGTCGACATCGTTTATTGGCCTTTGCTTACAAATCATTCTGGTTTCAGGGATCGTCGCCGGCACATTCGTACTGATAAGCCGGCAGGCGAAGCCGGAGAGTGCCGACGGCAGCAGATGGCGCCGCTTTCTATACCGTTCGGCCGCGGCTGTCGCGGCTTTGGCGGCCGGCCTGCTCGTCGCGCAGCTGCTCGCCGGCCCGGGCCTGCCCCTGCGGACGTTGCGGCTCTGGACAGCCTTGACCGTCGCGGCATGCATCATGATCTTCGCCGTGCAGGCCGTCATCCTCGCAAAAGTCCGCCCTGAATTTCGCGACCGTCCAATCCATCTCGTTGCCCAGGCGAGGGATCTGACGTTCGCGCTCATATGGGCGCTTGGCGGCCTTTCGGTGGTTGCGACACTGCGAATGTGGAGCGCGGGACCAGGCATAACGGATTTGATTGGAACGTCTCTGGTGACCATCCCGACCCTGGTCCTGCTGATCAGGGCGGTTTGGCGCAATCGGCGAACCATGGCTGGATCGGTAGCGGGCCATCGCCCCAGAGGCCGGTGGCGGGCGGGATTCGCGCGCGTATGGCCTGCAATCGTGATTGGCATTCTGCTTTTCATCGCGGCTAACGCCCAGATCGCGCGTACTTTAGGTGTAGCGCTTCCAGGTTTGGCGGTGCTGTCGAGCGCACTGATGGTTGTTGCCATTCCGCATCTGGACGCAATCGTTTGGGCTTGGGCCCAGCGCGGCTTGGAATCCCGCAGCACCTCGACCGCTGCCGTGGCTTCGCGCCAGACCGCCAGATTGGCGCTGGTGATCGTGGTGGTTGCTTTGCTTGGGACGATATGGGCGACGCCTTTGGCGGTCGGCCTCGGCATCGATCTCAGATCGGTCGCCCGCGAGGCTTTTGGAGTCGCGTTGATCGCGCTGATGGCCGCTTTCCTGTGGAATCTCATCTCGACGGCGATCGACCGGATTTCGCGTATTGACGGCCTGCCCAATCCAAGCGACCTACCCAGTCCAAACATGCCGCGCTCGAGGCTTGGAACACTGGTTCCTCTGTTGGGGGCGATCGGCAAGTCGAGCGTTCTCGTCATGGCTTCGCTCTCGATCCTGGTTTCAATTGGCGTCAACGTATGGCCATTGATCACAGGACTCAGTGTCTTTGGGCTGGCGATCGGATTTGGCTCCCAGACCTTGGTCAAGGATATCGTTTCCGGCCTGTTTTTCCTGGTCGACGATGCGTTTCGGGCTGGAGAATACATCGAAACAACTGGTGCCAAGGGTACTGTGGAGAAAATCTCCGTTCGATCCATGACGCTGCGCGGCACCCGAGGCTCCCTGGCGACAGTTCCCTATGGTCAGATGGGCAAAATCGAGAACTTCAGCCGTGACTGGGTTACCGACAAATTCAACATCACCGTTGGCTATGACACCGATATCGACTTCGCTCGCAAGCTGATCAAGCGAGTCGGCCTCGAACTGGCGGAAGATCCGGAGTTCAAGCCTTGGGTGATCGAGCCAATCAAGATGCAGGGCGTACAGGAGTTCGGCGAGTACGGCATCGTATTGAGGGTCAAGGCCACAACCCGACCCGGAGGCGCCTTCGCTATGAAACGCCAATTCTATGTACGCATCCGCCAAGTCTTCAAGGAGCAGGGCGTCGAACTCCCATTTCCGACCGTCCATGTCCAGGGGCTGCAGAACCCGCATGAGGCAGAGAATGCGCCGTTGGAGATCACACCCGAACTGAAACTGGCCGTCGCGCAGGCGCACACCAATCGGCGCAGAAGAAAGGCCAGCACAACGGAGTAGGAAAGCTGTGACATCTGCCGGTAGCCTTGCGCCGGATCGGCGAACTCTATGAGTTTCGAGCTGAAATAGGAGCGACGGAGTGAATATGTCAGCGACCGTGCTGCTGCGCGTTGAAGCGGCGATAGAGGGCATTACCAGTATGGCCCTTATCGTTGTCCCCGGCATCGTCGCCTGGTTGCTCTTTGGCGTGGAACTTCCGGCAATAGCCACAGTCGTGGCGCGGGTGGCAGGGGTCACGCTATTGGCGCTGAGCTTTGGTTGCTGGCTTGCGGGGCGAGGTTCCGGCACTGTCCCGATGTTTGCTGCGATGCTGCTCTACAACGTTCTCGTGGCAGTCTACTTCGCATTCCTGGGCCTTCAGGGTGAGTTCGCAGGGCTGCTCCTGTGGCCAGCGGCCGCGATTCATGTCGTCGTGACCGTGCTCCTCGGTGTTGCGTGGTCGCGGTCCCGACTGTCTAGCTCCAGGCCGCAAACATGATTGAAACTCAGCACGCAAGCGACGCAATATTTGAGAATGGTCCGCCTGTACGTATTCAGCGTCGTCTCGGGTTAGTGAAGGGCAGCCATCTCAACGTTGGCCGCCGCGCACTGATAGTTGGATTGATAGGATGGCTACCTCTTCTCGTTTTGGCAGGCCTTCAAAGTGCTGTGCATTCCGGTGGAATTACGTCGCTGCTTTGGGATGTGGCTGTGCATGCACGGTACCTGATCACCGCGCCACTCCTCGTTTTGGCTGAAGCACAGTGCGCGCCAAGGCTCAATGCCATCGTGCGCCACTTTGCGGATGCCGGGCTTGTCACCGACAAGGACCGTGGATCTTATGACACCGCCCTTGCATCTACCCGCGTGCTTCTCAATTCGAACGCCGCAGAGATCGTAGTAATCGCTCTTGCCTATCTCGTTGTCTTTGCGGTGGCCTTTTCGCTGCCGTTCGATCAGTTTGCGGTCTGGCACAAGACTGCCAACCCCGTGCCTACCTTCTCGCTGGCAGGCTGGTGGCACGTGCTGGTTAGCCTCCCTCTGCTCCTCATTTTGCTCTTTGGCTGGGCGTGGAGGCTTGCTCTGTGGGCGCGCTTCCTGTGGCGGATCGCCAGGACCGAGCTTCGGCTCTTGGCATCCCATCCGGATGGTGCGGCCGGCCTGGCCGTGCTCGGATATTCGTTGCGGGCATTTTCCCCAATCGCGATGGCCCTTGCTGCGATCGTCGCCGGGCGTTCAGCGCAGATTGTCTTGGTCGACGGCGTGATGCCGAGAGACACGTTGATTTTTAGCGCAAGCCTATTGGTGGCTGTCGGCGCCTTGTTTGCCGCGCCTTTGTTCCTTTTTACGCCGATCTTGATGAAGACGTTGCAGAACGGTTCGTTCGAATACGGAGCGCTTGCCAACAGGGTTGGCGCTGCCTTCGAAGAGAAATGGATTGGGCGCGGTCGACTTGTGGACAATTCCGCGCTGGAAAGGCCAGACTTCTCGGCGACTACTGATTTGTACGCGATCGTCGCCAATGTCTATTCGCTGCGGCTGGTCCCGATCGACCTCAAAAGCGTTGTCGCCCTCGGTGTCGCTTTGCTGCTTCCATTCGTCCCGGTCGTGTTTTTGGTACTGCCCGCTGAACAAATCCTCGCAGATCTAAAAGGGCTGCTTTTCTAGACGAGGTGAGGGAAACGCGTCTCGGTGTTCGCGCTGACCGTCGGCGACACCCTGCTGAACCTATGGCGCATGAATTTCCAAGGCGGTGAATAAAATTTCTGAAATATCTTGCACCGGTGAACATCCGTAGCTATCCTCGCTGCCATACCCTCCGGCTTGTCGTTGTTGAGGGCAGGTGTCGGGTAGGAGCGGTCGATGAAATTCACTGCCAGGGTTGCGGTAGTGACGGGTGGGGCCAAGGGCATCGGGCGCGCCATCGCTGAGCGCTATGCGCTGGAGGGCCTCGACGTCTTTATCGCCGACAGGGTCGAGAACGAGGCGCGCGCCACGGCCGAGGCGATCGGGCCGCGCGCCAAGCCCATAGCAGTGGACGTTACCGACGAAGCGTCGGTGCAGAATATGATCCAGATGATCGCCGAAAAGGCTGGCGGCATCGACGTCCTCGTCAACAACGCGGGCGTCTTCGACATGCTGCCGCTGCTCGAGGTAACGCGGGAATCGTACCACAGGGTCTTTTCCGTAAATGTCGAAGGCCTGCTGTTCACCTTACAGGCTGTCGCGCGCCACATGGTCGAGCGCGACAAGGGCGGCAAGATCATCAATCTGGCATCGCAGGCAGGACGTCGCGGCGAGCCACTGGTCTCGGTCTATTGTGCCTCAAAGGCGGCGGTCATCAGCTTGACGCAGAGCGCGGGGCTTGCGTTGGCCAAGCATCGCATCAACGTCAATGCGATCGCGCCTGGCGTCATCGACACGCCGATGTACGACTACGTCGATTCTCTCTGCGCCAAGTACATGAACATCCCCGTGGGCGAGAACAAGCGACAGGTTTCGGCCGGCGTGCCTTACGGGCGAATGGGGAAGCCCGACGAAATCGCTTCCATGGCGGCATTCTTGGCCAGTGACGATGCCGACTACATTGTCGCCCAGACTTACGGGGTCGATGGCGGCAACTGGATGGCCTGAGGTTCGTCAAGCCACGTGTCGCGATCTTTTCGTGGCTTGACGGAAGGAGGAGAAACGGATCGCAAGGAGAAGTGAAGTGAGGAAAGCAACAATTGCGAACCTGATGCTCGGGTCCCTGTTGAGCGGGACCGCTATCGCGCAAGCCGAGGACATTACGATCGCCACCGTCAACAATGGCGACATGATTATCATGCAGAAGCTTGCGCCGGAGTGGGAGAAGGCAACCGGCAACAAGGTCAACTGGGTGGTGCTCGAAGAGAATGTTCTGCGCGAGCGTGTGACCACGGATATCGCCGCCAAGGGCGGTCAGTTCGACATCGTTACGATTGGCGCTTACGAGACTCCGATCTGGGGCAAGCAAGGCTGGCTCTCGTCGCTGAACGACCTCGGCGATGACTACGACTACGAAGACGTGTTCGAATCCCTGCGCAATGGTCTCTCCGTCGATGGACAGCTCTATGCGGTCCCCTTCTACGCGGAAAGCTCATTCACGCTCTATAGAACGGACTTGTTCGAAAAGGCCGGTCTGAAGATGCCGGAGAAGCCGACCTGGGATGAAATCAAGACGTTCGCCGACAAGCTGACCGATCGATCAAAAGAACAATACGGCATCTGTCTGCGCGGCAAGCCAGGTTGGGGCGAGAATATGGGTCTCGTCAGTACCATCGTGAATTCCTTCGGCGGTCGCTGGTTCGACATGGACTGGAAGCCGCAACTGACCTCCGAGCCGTGGAAGGGCGCCATCACCTTTTACTCCGAACTCCTGAAGGCCGATGGCCCGGAGGGCGCCACCTCGAACGGCTTCAATGAGAACCAGGCGCTTTTCGCCAGCGGCAAGTGTGCGATCTGGGTCGACGCAACGTCGGCCGCTGGCCGCCTCTACAACAAGGACTTCTCCAAGGTCGGCGACGCCATCGGCTATGCGCAGCCGCCAGTGAAGGTTACCGACAAGGGCGCCGGCTGGTTCTGGGCCTGGTCACTCGCGATTCCCGCCACCACCAAGAAGCTCGACGCCGCAAAATCCTTCGTGAAGTGGGCTACGTCGAAGGAGTACGTCGCAAGGGTCGGCGAGACCGAGGGCTGGGTCGCCGCGCCTCCAGGCACGCGCAAATCCACCTATGCCAACGAGAATTACAAGAAGGCCGCACCCTTCGCCGAGATGGTTCTGCAGGCCCTGCAGAAGGCTGATCCGAGCCATCCGACCAAGGATCCCGTGCCGTATACGGGTATCCAGTTTGTCGCGATACCTGAGTTCCAGGGTATCGGCACGACCGTCGGCCAGGCGATTGCCTCGGTGGTTGGTGGCCAGCAGACGGTGGACCAGGCACTCGGCGAAGCGCAGGCGAGTGTCGAGAACACGATGACGGAAGGTGGCTATATCAAGTAGGCGCGCTCTGGCTGGCTTTCATGGACGATGCCGGCAATGCGGCGGACCGTCGACGGCCTGCCGCATTTTGCTGGGAGGACATTTTGATGTACTTGGTGAAGTATGCATTGGCCGGGTCGGTCGCCGTCGTTACCGGAGGCGGTCGCGGCATCGGCTTGGCGACAGCCGAAGCTCTGGCGGAGGCCGGCGCGAAGGTCGTGATTGCCGATCGCGATCCGGCATTGCTCGACACGGCGCTGCTGCATCTCGCGGCGAAGGGCTATCAGGCCGAAGCGATAACGCTCGATATTTCCGACCCGGATGCCGTAGAACGAGCCGCAGCCGATGCCAACGAACGCGTCGGAAACATCGACATCCTGGTCGCGAACGCCGGGATCACGCTGCCGGATACGGGAGCTGAATCCATTACGGATTCGGACTGGCGCAAGATCCTCGACGTGAACCTGAACGGCGCGTTCTGGGGTTGCCGGGAATTCGCCAAGCCTATGCTCGCGCGGGGGCGAGGCTCGATCGTGGCCGTCGGCTCCATATCGGGGCTTATATCCAACAATCCGCAAAGGCAGGCCCACTACAACGTGTCGAAGGCGGGAATCCATCACCTTGCCAAGTCACTGGCGGGCGAATGGGCGGAGCGGGGCGTCCGCGTCAATTCCGTAGCGCCGACCTATGTCGACACGCCGATGTCGAACTCGAGTTTCACCGATCCGGCCCGCTTTCCGATCTGGATGAGCTTCACGCCTATGAAGCGCGTCGCCCGGCCGGACGAGATCGCCTCCGCGATCCTATTCCTCGTAAGCGATGCGTCCAGCGCCATCACCGGCGTTACACTGCCCGTCGATTGCGGATACACCATCTGGTGACGGGGAGCCCGAATTGCCACAGGCGGCGATTCTGGTGTGCGGAATGGCAGGATCACAAGGTATTGGTCGCCCATAGATCGCGTCGCGTCCGGCGGCTTGTCGGATTGGTACGAGAAGGCCCCAGCGCCGCTGCGTTCTGGACCAGCGCGCGCATATAGCCGAGCGCAAAAGCCTTTCCGGCGTGCCAGGGCGCGTCGCAGGACATTTCCGGCGTATGGTCGGGGATCATCACGCCGTCATAATTTTCGTCGCGCAGGATGCGGACAATCTCGGCCATGTCGATATCGCCGTCATCGACGAAGGTCTCGTGATAGTTCGGCACTTTGCCGCGCACGTTGCGGAAGTGGATGTAGCCGATGCGCCGGCGTCGGGCGAAGCGCCTGACGTGCCCGTAAATGTCGTCGGTTCCCGGCATTTCCTGCAGCGAGCCGAGGCAGAGCTCCAGCCCGTTGGCCGGCGAGTCGATTATGTCCATCAGCCGGTCGTATTTCTCCGGCCGGTTGACGAGCCGCGCGGCGCCACGCAGCGACTCGGCCGGTGGGTCGTCGGGGTGCGCCGCCAGCATCACACCGGCTTCCTCGGCCACCGGCACGATTTCGCGCAGGAAGAGTTCGAGCCGCTGCCAAAGCTCGTCGCTGCTGACCGTCACCGGCTCGGCGTTCGGCCGCCCGGCGCGGTAACGCATGTTCCAGACGACGCCGTCGGGGAGAGGCAGATCGGCATCGATGGCGGCGAGGTCGAGACCCACAGAAATCGCCTCGCCGCGGGCAAAAGGGCCGCGCGACCAGCCCCAGACGCCGGCGATGGAGAAGTTGTAGCCAATGCAGGGGATGCCGGCGCGCCCGGCATCGCGGACAAGGCGTTTCAGCCCTTCGATCTGCTTCGAACGATCGAGACCGCCGAGCAGCACATCGGACCAGAAGCGGGGCGAGAAATTCTCGATCGCGGCGATCTCCAGTCCGCTGTCGCGCACCGTCTTCACCAGGCCGGCGAAATCCTCATGGTTCCACAGCTCATCGGTGGAGCAGTCGCCCCAGCCTGCCTCTTCGCCGCCGGCGGAGAGCGAGGGATCGCGGCCGCGAAAATAGTTGGTCAGGTGGGCAACGATGTGGGTGGCGCCCGCCTGTCGGGCAAAGCGGAAATTCTCCGGCGTCAGCGATTCCCGGTAAAGGCCAAGACCGATCTTCATGGCTCTATTTCACGCCGATGCCGGCGGTCAGGCCACCATCGATCTTGTAGTCCGCGCCGGTGCAGAACCCGGCCTTCGCCGAGCACAGGAAGGCGATGAGCTCCGCTACCTCCTCCGGCTCGCCGATGCGGCCAAGCGGATGGGCCGCGCCGAAGCGCCTGTAGGCCTCTTCGACGTCGGCATCGCTGCCATTGTCGCCACGCGCCGCCTTCTCGAGGATCGGCGTGCGGATCGAGCCTGGGCTCACCGAATTGACCCGGATGCCGGCCGCCGCGTAGTCGAGCGCCAGCGAGCGCGTCAGCGTGTGGATGGCCCCCTTGGTGGTGGCATAGGCCGCGACGTTCTGCTGGCAGGCGAAGCCTTGCACCGAAGCCACGTTGACGATGGCGCCGCCGCCCCGCTTGATCATTTCCGGGATGCCGAAATGTGCGGTCAGGTAGATCGATCCGATATTGACGGTCATCGCCCGGTTCCAGGTTTCCCAGTCGGTCGTCGTCGCCGTTCCGTACGGATGGACCGCGGCGGAATTGACGATGATGTCGATGCCGCCGAACCGCTTGACGCCGGCCGCGACCGCGTCGCGAACCTGGTCGGAAACGGAGACATCGACGGTCTGCACCAGCGCATTTGCTCCGGTTTTGGCGAGGCTTTCCTGCATCGCGGCATTGGCCGCCCGGTCGATGCCGCAGGCGATAATCGCGGCGCCGCCTTCTGCCAGACGGCTTGCGGTGGCGAGCGCGATGCCGGTCGTGCCGGTGATCAGCGCAACCTTGTTCTCAAAGTCAGACATGATGCAAATCCTTGGAAGATGCCGGGTTCGGCTGCGCCGGGATCGCCGGTGAGGTGCGGACGTTTTCGAGATCGTCGGGAACGAAGCGCAAGCCGAAATCGAGATGTCGGCTCATCAGGTAGCTATAGGCGATACGATCACGCGCGCGCAGCGCCGCGATGATCTCGCCATGGGCGCGGCGTGTTTCGCTGAGGATCGGCCGGATGGATTTGCCGACGGTCATGATGTGCAGGATGACTGGCGAGAGGAACTGATAGGTCTGTACCAGCATGCGGTTGCCGGCGAGCTTCACCAGCGCCAGGTGAAAATCGAAATCGCGCTGTGCCGCCTCCTGAACATCCTTGCTGGTTTCGATCAGGCCGTTGACCTCGTCCAGGGCGTCGAGTTCGGCGGCGCTGGCGTTGAGAATGACATGGTCGCCGATGCTCGCTTCGATGATGCGGCGAAACCCCTGGATGTCGTGGAACGAGGTCTTCGAGATATCCATCTGCGCGGCGAAAAAATTCTGGATCGCCACGTTCTGGCGATCGGCCAGCACCGCGCCGACGCGCGGCTTGGGATCGATCAGCCCATAGGTGCGGATGGTGCGCAGCGCCTCGCGGATCGTGTTGCGGCTGGCGCCGAACAATTCGCAAAGCTCCCGTTCGGTGGGCAGCACGTCGCCGACGGACATGGCGCGATTGCGGATGAGGTCGAGGATCTGCCGCACCGTCTGGTCGACGGCCGAGCTGCTGACCCCGGCATCTTCCGTCGCTTCCGCTGGGTCCTGACCAATCTGCTCCAAGGGATTGTCTCCTCGATATTTGTTGGACCAGAACTACCGTCAAACGGGCATTAAATCAACCGATGTGCTGCCGGTAGGCCAGAAACGGTCGATGCGAGGCGTATTCCAGCGTGTTGACAGCGCTGTGGTCCAACAATATGGTCGCCGTCTCACACTTAGGAGGCCTTATGGAACAGTGCTGGCGCTGGTATGGACCGGACGACCCGGTGACACTCGATCATGTCAAGCAGGCAGGTGCGACAGGCGTGGTTTCGGCCCTGCACGATATCTATGATGGCCGCGCCTGGCCGCTCGAGAGCATTCAGGAGCGCAAGCGGATCATCGAGGCGGCAGGGCTGACCTGGTCGGTCGTCGAGAGCATCCCGGTCCATAATTCCTTCAAGATCGGCGCACCGGAACGCGTGCGCTACGCCGGCTATTATCGCGACAGCATTCGAGCGCTTGCGAAGTCCGGCATCGCAACGATCTGCTACAATTTCATGCCCGTGGTCGACTGGACCCGCACCGATCTGGCCTACCGGCTGCCAACGACGGGTTATGCCTTGCGTTTCGATGCGATTGATTTCGCGGCCTATGATTTGTTCGTGCTGAAGCGCGGGAATGCCGAGGCAGGCTACAGCGCCGCCCGCATCGCCGAGGCGGAAGCGCGGCTGAAGGAACTGAGCGCCGAGAAGATCGACCAGATCGAGCGCAACCTCATCGCCGGCCTGCCGGCGACCGAGCGCAGCTATAACCGCGACAGCTTTCGCGAGGCGCTGGCGGAATACGATGCGATCGGGCCGAAGGAATTGCGCGACAATCTTGCCTGGTTCCTGCGCGAGATCATTCCTGTGGCCGAAGAGGAGGGGGTGCGCATGTGCATCCATCCCGACGATCCGCCCTTCTCGCTCTACGGCCTGCCACGCATCGTCTCGACCGCCGAGGATGCGCGCTTCATCCTCAATGCCGTCGACAGCCCAGCCAACGGCCTGACGTTCTGCACCGGCTCCTACGGCACGCGCGCCGACAACGACATTGTCGCCATGGTCAAGGAATTCGCCGACCGCATCCATTTCGTCCATCTGCGCAACATCACCATCGAGGACGACGGCTCGTTCTATGAGGCCGAGCATCTCGAGGGCGGCACCGACATGGCGCATGTCATCCTCGCCTTGATGCAGGAGGAAGCGCGCCGTCGCAAGGAGGGCCGCGCCGACTGGCAAATTCCGATGCGGCCGGACCATGGCCACCTGCTCGCCGACGATATCGGCAAGACCAGGATCAACCCCGGTTACTCCTTGATCGGCCGGCTGAAAGGCCTCGCCGAGCTGCGCGGCATCATGCGCGCCGTGGAGCGATTCGGGCTGGCTTGAGAGTCTCGGCGGATAAGCGGTCGCTGTTTGCGTATGTAAAACTATTTGCCTATCCGATCGTTGATGAAGCCAAAGGCTGGCTCTACGTGTCGGACAGTGTTGGCGAGGACAATCGCTCGGGCATCTTCCGCTATGACCTCAAGACCGGCGAGGGCAGTTTGTGGTGCGGCGCGGCGGAAGGAAGCAGGATGGCGAGCAGAGTCGACATTGCATGGGGATGTCACTATATAGCGGCGGCTTCGACGGCTCACGTCCGTGGAGCGACCGTAAATGCGCTACATGTTGTGACACCTTTTGTGATAAATGTCGGTCTTAAAAAACCGGGAAAAAGCGAATAGAAACAATAGCGCGGGATCGCCATGGATCCCAGCGAACGGTACCAGTCTCCTCTAGAACAGAACGTGCTCCTTGAACCTGCGATTCCATCAGCTCTGTGGAGCTTGGACAAGATTGGCTTGCCGGGTGACGACGACTCGGCTGGAATGGAATATGCATCCTTTGCGGGGTGGCGACGTTTATGATTACCAACGGGGTTAGAGCGCCGCGCGTCCGTTGGACGCGCAAAGGACGCTCTAAGAACTTAAGCTTGCGCATCGTGCTTTCCGAAAATCGATTCCGATTTTCGGGCCGATGCGGCGACCGCCAGGGAACAGCAGTATGAGTGAACACGCGATCGAGTTCTTGCAGGGGTGGATCGGCGAAAAGGTCCAGTGCCAGCCCTCGCCGGAGAGGATCGAGAAGCAGGCCGAGACCCTTGCGAAGGAGTGCGCGGCCAAGGCTGCGGAAGCCGGCATACCCCTGGAGGATATCCAGGAAGAGGTCGGCGACATCCAGGAGCTCATCGCGTCGCGGCTGGAAGAGGCAGCCGAGGCCGAAGAAGACGAAAAGAACGCGGGCAAAGCTGCCGAGTAGAAATGCCGAATCCGGGGAAAGAGGTCGCGGCTTTCAAGCCCGCCTGACAGCCCGTACGGCCCTATTCCGTTGGACCCGCACCGAATCTGTCCTTGAGCCATGCCTTCGGTAGCGCCGGCACGAAATTGCCGTCGCGCCCGGTCATGTCGTCATTGGCGGTGAGCGCATTGAGGATCGCTTCCTCCACCCCCTGGATCACCGCGTCGAAGAACGGATCGATATCGCTGTCGGGGATGAAATCGGCCTTGGCGATGCGCCCTGACGGCGCCAGCGACGCCTCCGGGTTGGCCGTAGAAAAGGCCAGGAAAATATCGCCCGAACTATGATAGCCGAACCCGCCGGTCATGGCGACGCCAAGCGGCACCCGCCGCGCCAGTCGCTTCATCTGATGTGGCAGGAACGGTGCGTCGGTGGCGACGATGGCGATGATCGAGCCCTTTTCGGCGCGTGGCGTGCCTTCGCGGATCGCCGGCTCCTTGAGATCGGGCCCGGCACGCACGCCGCGAATGGTCAAATTATGCCGCTTGCCGAAATTTGCCTGCACGAACACGCCGACCGTGTAGCTGCTCCCCCGCCATTCGACAATGCGCGACGCGGTGCCGGAGCCTGCCTTGAAGCCGAAGCTGATCATGCCGGTGCCGCCGCCGACGCTGCCTTCCTCGATCGCCCCGCTTGCGGCCGCATCGAGAGCGGAAAAGACATGCTCGACCCCAAGATGGTGGCCATTGATGTCGTTGAGGAAGCCATCATAGGTTTCGCCCGCCACCGGTAGCGCCCAGGCGCTTTCGAGCGATTGCGGCAATGTCTTCTGCATCCAGCGCAAGGTCGCGTCGCGGCTGACGCCGCAGGAATGCGTGTTGGTGATGGTGACCGGAAAATTGAAGGCGCCGGTTTCCTCGATGATATGCGAACCGGTCAGTTCGCCATTGCCGTTCTGGCTGAACATGCCGGCAAAGACCGGCGTGGCGAGATCGGCGTGCGGTCTGGGCAGGATAGCGGTCACGCCGGTGCGCACCGGTCCCTTACCGACCACCAGCGGCCCGTCGCCCATAATCAGCGTGGTGTAACCCACGGCGACACCGGGCACGTCGGTGATGGCGTTGAACCGGCCGGGCGCGCCGTCAAAACCGATGCCGAACGCTCTTGCGCGCCATCTGCCGGAAGGTGTCTGTTGGTGCGGATTGCCGGTCATGGGTGCACAGAAGTCATAGGTGTTCAAAAGCCATGGCTGCTCAGAACAGGGAACCCTGGTTGCCAGGCTCCCTGGATTTGGCGGCCGGTCTCGTAATTGCCTTCGGTCTTGCCGGTTGTGCCATACCGCTGGTGGCAATGGCCTCCGCGGCGCCGTCGGCGAACTCCAGCGAAAGCGCCATTCCCGGCGCCACTTCCGCCGCATGCTTGACGACCGCTCCGTCGGCGTCCTTCACCAGGGCGAAGCCGCGCGCCAGCACGGCCTTGTGCGACAGCGTCGCCAGCAGCCGGTCGGCCTGGGTCAGTTGCCCGCGCAGGCGGTCCAGCCGCCGTGAAATCGCCTGGTCCTGTCGCCGCGTCAGCCTCGTCAGTGCATCGGCCTGCAATTTCTGCCGCCTTGCGATCGGCGCGGGCGACAGCCGCGCCGCGTTGCGTGAAAACCGCGCCCGCCGCTCGCGCACGATGGCGAAGAACGCAGCTTGCGCGCGGGCGAGATCGCGGCCGGTGAGCGTGCGGGCTTCGTTCATGCGTCGCGACAGGGTGGCCGGCGTCAGCCTTTGTCCTTGCAGCCTGGCCCGCTTGCGATCGATGCTGACCGACAGCGCCCGGCCGAGCCGGCTTGTTGCCTCGTCGAAGCGGCGGCGCGGCAGCGCCAGCAATTGATCGGGTGAGGGCAGCGCGCGGGCGGCAGCGCGCACGAGCTGGCGTTTGCGTTCGAAATTGCGGGAGACGGCAGCTTTGAGCCGTGCGCCGAGACCCGCAAGCGTCGCTTCGAGATCTGCTTTGACCGGCACGGCAATTTCGGCGGCACCCGTCGGCGTCGGCGCCCGCACATCCGCCACCAGGTCGATCAGCGTCCAGTCCGTCTCGTGGCCGACGGCCGAAATCAGCGGAATGCGCGAGGCAGCGACGGCACGGGCGAGCGCTTCGTCGTTGAAACCCCAGAGGTCCTCGAGGCTGCCGCCGCCGCGCGCCACGATCAACAGGTCGGGATGTGGGATGGCGCCATCCCTGGCAAGCGCGTTGAAGCCGTTGACGGCGGCGGTCACTTCCGCGCCCGCCGTCTCGCCCTGCACCCTGACCGGCCAGACAAGCACATGCAGCGGAAACCGGTCCTTGATCCGGTGGATGATGTCGCGGATGACCGAACCCGTCGGCGAGGTGACGACGCCGATGACGCGCGGCATGAAAGGCAGCCGCCGCTTGCGCCCGGCATCGAACAGGCCTTCGGCCTGCAGCCGCCGCTTGCGCTCCTCCAGCAGCGCCATCAGCGCGCCGGCGCCGGCGGGCTCGAGATTGTCGATGACGATCTGGTAGTTGGATTTTCCGGGATAGGTGGTGAGCCTGCCGGTGGCGATCACCTCCATGCCTTCCTCGGGTCGGAACTTCAGCCGGCTCATCGTGGTCTTCCAGACCACCGCATCGAGCCGCGCACGGTCGTCCTTCAGGCAGAAATAGGCATGGCCGGAAGAATGCGGCCCGCGATAGCCCGATATTTCGCCGCGCACGCGCACGTGGCCGAAGACATCCTCGACCGTGCGTTTCAGCGCGCCGGAAATCTCGCTTACCGTGTATTCGGTGGCGTTGGTGCGTGATTCGGATGCAGCGTCGCTCATGGAACGATTGAGGGGCGGTTGTCCGCCCGCGTCAAGGCGTTCCCCGTCATGGCTGATCTCATAACGTCATCTTAAGCCTGATTTGGTTGACTCTGCGGCAAGGAGGTGCCCACGACGCATGAGCGCACGTGTAAACCGCAGTCCATTGACGTTCCACGTCACTCTGACCGTGCTGGCGCTCGCCGCTTTTGCGCTGGCCATGGTCGTAGGCTTCGGCTTCTACGCTGTTGTGCAGGCCGACCATGTCTCCCTCGAACGCCAGAAAATCTTTTTCGCCAATGGGTTTAAGGATCAGATCGCGGCGGTGGAGCGCGAGCAGGAAAGTATCGCTGTCTGGGACGATGCCGTCGTCAACGTCAAGGCGGGCAATCAGGACTGGATGGTCGAGAACATCAGCGTCTGGATGTATTCCTACTACGGACATGACCGGGTCTATGTGCTGGACGCGGCCAACAATCCGGTCCATGCGATGCGTGAAGGACAGGTGGTGGCGCCGGCGACCTATGGCGAGGACAAGCCCGCCCTGCTACCTACCGTCGAAAGACTGCGCCGACTGATCAGCCAGGCGTCGAAAGAAAACCAGACTGGCGACCCCGCCAAATTGATTGCCGAAGACCTGGTGCCGCTCGGTGGCGAACCTGCCATCGTCAGCATCATGCCGCTGATACCGAGTACCGACCGTGTCACCCAGGCGCCGGGCAGTGAATACCTCCATGTTTCGGTGCAATTCATCAATGATCGCGTCATCGGCAAGATCGCCGGGAAGTACCTGCTGGCCGGTGCACATCTGCTGCCCTTGTCGCAGCCGATCAGCTCGGCCGCCATTCCGCTGGTGGATTCGCATGGTGTCATTCTGGGTTATATCGGCTGGGACCAGGAGCGTCCTGGCCTGACGCTGGTGCGCAAGGCGGGGCCGGCACTGGTCATCGGCGCGTTGCTCGCCGCAAGCGTGCTGGCATTCCTGTTGCGACGTCTTCGCCGGGCCTCATTCGCATTGCAGACCAGCCAGGACCAGGCCCAGTATCTGGCTTTTCACGATACGCTTACGGGTCTTCCCAATCGAGCTCTTTTCGAGGACAGGCTCCGGCAGGCCCTCCTGACAGCCAGTCGCGAAAAGGCCAGGGTCGGGTTGCTTTACCTCGATATCGACCGCTTCAAGCATGTCAACGATACGCTTGGCCATCCGGCCGGTGACGAACTCGTGCGCCAGACCGCGGCCAGGCTTCAGCAAACAATTCGCGAAATCGATACGGTGGCTCGGCTCGGCGGTGACGAATTCGCCCTGATCCTGATCGATATCCGCGATATCAGGACCGCCGAGGATATTTCGGAACAACTTCTGCAAAGGCTGCAGGAACCCTTCAAGCTGATGGACGATCAGGTCTTCATCAGCGCCAGCATCGGGATTGCGATCTCGTCGGGTCCCGATGTCGACTCCGACGATTTGCTGCGCAAGGCCGACATCGCTCTTTACGAGGCCAAGAAGAACGGTCGTGGCCGCTATCAGGTATTCGCCGGCGACATGGACGATCTTCTGCTGCGCAAACGCAAAGTCGAGAGCGAGCTTCGCAATGCCCTGAATGGGGGAACCGGCATCAAACTGGTGTATCAGCCGATCTTTGCAGCCGATGGCAGGACGATCCTCGGCGCGGAAGCACTCATCCGCTGGGCGCACGAGGTCCACGGCGCTTTGCCGCCGGCGCAATTCATCGCCATCGCGGAAGAGCGTGGCATGATCGGTCAACTCGGCAAATGGGTGTTGCACGAGGCCTGCCGGTTCGCCATTGGCACCAGATTGCCCTGGGTGGCGGTCAATGTGTCACCGCTGCAATTGCGCGATTTCGGTTTTGCCGAGCAGGTTGCATCCGTTCTCAGGGAAACCGGGCTGGCGCCGGAGCGCCTGCAGATCGAGATCACGGAAAGCGTTCTTCTGGAAAGCAGCAATGCCACCAGAATGGCTTTGGCTGCCCTGCGGCAGTCTGGTGTCGGCATCGTGCTCGATGATTTCGGCACGGGGTATTCGTCGCTGAGCTATCTGCGCCGCCATGCTATCGACAAGCTCAAGATCGACCGCTCTTTCGTGCGCCTCCTCGACGACGGCGACGGCAGTTCGTCGGCGATCGTGCGGGCCTTGATCGACCTCGCCGTCGCCCTCAAGGTCGAAGTCACCGCGGAAGGTGTCGAGACAGAGGAACAGAAAGCGCAGCTCGTTGGCATGGGCTGCCATCAATTGCAGGGTTACCTGCTGTCGCCGCCGCTGGAGACAACCCAGTTGCTCACCCTTCCGGGCCTGTCGACCGGTGACCAAAGCGGGCATGCCATCGCCCACGCCTGATAAAGCCGCCCAAAGCATGCCCTCGGCTTGAGCCGGGGGTGCCTGGCGCTTCTGGAAAGACGCCATGCCTAAAACAGAGAGAACTTACCAGCCCGGCAGGATCTGGTTCGGCTTGGTCCGCTTCATCTTCGCAACGGCGAGCGCGGCGAAGTCGAAGCTTCCCGCCTCTTCGCCGAGCGGCACCGAAATATTGTCCAGGCTTTCCGAGATATGGCGGGCCAGCGCCTCGACGATCTCCGGCCGCGATGTCTGGCCGCGCATGATGCCGATGCGGCAATCGGGCAGGACGCCGAACCCGTCGGCGTCGCCCAGCACCCGCATGCCGGGCCTGAGCGCGCATTCTGGCAGCACCGAGATCGCCAGGCCGGACAGCACCGCGGCGGTGATGACGGTTGCCGAGAAGCTGGTGAACAGGATGCGATAGTCGCGGTTCTGCCGGTCGAGCACATCGACGGCGGCGCGCCGCCAGATGCAGTTCGGCCGGCCGAAAGCCATCGGCAGCACGTCCTGCTCATGCGTCGCATGGTTGGCCGAGGTGACCCACAGCAACGGCTCGCGCCGCACCACTTCCGATTGGCCATGCGCGTCATTGTGCGTCACCAAGGCCAGATCGAGATTGCCTCGCTTGATATGCTCGACCAGCCCCGGCGTCGGCTCGCAGATCACGGTCAGCTCGACACGCGGATTGGAGCGCGCGAACCGCGCCATGATCTCGGGCAGGAAGCGATCGGCATAGTCGTCCGGCGTGCCGATGCGGATCGTGCCTTCGAGGCGTCGGTCGTCGAACGCGGCCAGCGTTTCCCGGTTGAGGAACAGCAACCGTCTTGCGTAGGAAAGCAGCTTGTCGCCTTCCTCGGTCAGCCTGTTGGTGCGCCCGTCCTTCTCGAACAGCGGCTTGCCGATCCGCTCCTCCAGCCGGCGCATCTGCATGGACACCGCCGACTGGGTGCGGTGCACTTCCTCGGCTGCGCGGGTAAAGCTGCCGGTGTCGGCGATCGAGATGAAGGTCTGCAACTGATCGAGATCGAGAGGTGCTTTCATCGGCCCAATCCATCACTAGTGTTGATGTCTAGGATTAGAAACATTCGTTGGATTAATCAATCGCGCCGTGGCAAATTCTCGATTGTCCACATGAACGCAGGTGAATCCGGACCGGAACGGCGCTTTTCCCGGCGCCGATACGCTTGGTTTTGCCCGTTCGCATCCGAAGGAGATTGACATGGCTACGTTCGAATTCGCCTCCGAGACCTCGCGCATCACCACGCGTCCGGCCGTTGCGATGCGCGTGGCCAATGCGGTCGCCAATGCCTGCCGCGCTTGGAAAAATCGCCGCGCCTTCTATCGCCTCGGCGAGATGTCGGACGCCGAGCTCGCCGATATCGGTTTGACGCGCGCCGACCTGCACGTCGCCAATGTGCCGTTCGGCCGCGATCCGACGGTCAGGCTGCGCGCGATCGCCACCGACCGCGCCGACACCATCGAGGATCTGGCCCGCAAAGTGGCCTGATTGCGTTGCTGTTTCGGTCGCGTTGAACTTTTTTTGAGGGGCGACGCGGCCAAGGACTATCGCAGGCTCCCACTCCCTGCCGGTTTCCCCCCGGCCGCCTGCATCCTGCCCGGTCCCGCGAGGACCGGGCATTTTTTTGCTCAAAACTGGTCGATGAAATGAGCAAGCCAGTCGTGAGTAAAGATCAAAGTCCCGAAAGCCAAAAAGCACAGGACCCAAATTCCATATCCGGTGCGATTGGCTTCGTCGAATGGCTTCCACTGTGATGAAATCGGCTTGCCGTGCTTCAGAGCGTCTTGAATGTCGCGGAAGCTAGGGGTCTTTCTTGGGTCTACAAGATCATATCGAAGAAAGGCGTAGGCAGCTCCGAGTATAGAAGCAATTATCAAGACGTTGGTGACAATCTGGCCTAAGCTCATTTCTTCAATATACTCAACCTACCGCCGACCCATTCCCTGCTTGAACTGGTCGAAGATCGACTCCATTCCCTTCTGGTAGTCGTCGCGCTGCTGCGCACCCGTCTCGAACATCTTGCCGAACAGATCGTCGAATGGGTTTCTCGGCCTGCCGCTCGGATTGGGCGCCGGCTGCGGCGCCTGGCGCTGCTGCGGCGCTGGCTGTCCGCCAGCCATGCCGCCTCCTTGGCCGCCGCCGAACATGTCCTGCAATACCTTGCCGAGCGGATTGTCGTCCATGGGGTTCTGCGTTTGCTGGGTCCGTCCCTGCGGCTGCTGCGCGCCGCCGCCGAACATATCCTGCAGCACCTTGCCGAGCGGATTGTCGCCCATGGGGTTCTGCGTCTGCTGGGGCTGGCGCTGCGGCTGCTGCGCGCCACCTCCGAACATGTCTTGCAGCACCTTGCCGAGCGGATTGTCTCCCATCGGGTTCTGTGTCTGCTGGGACTGGCCTTGCGGCTGCTGGCCGCCACCGCCGAACATATCCTGCAGCACCTTGCCAAGCGGATTGTCGGCCGGGCTGGCAGGCTGCGGCGCCTGGCGTTGCTGTGGAGCCTGGGCGCCACCGCCCGCCTGCCGCATCATCTGCTCGATGAGCTCGCCGAGCGGATTGCCGCCGCCGCCGAAGCCGCCTGCCGCCTGCATCTGGTTTGTGGTCTGCTTGAACAGGCCGCCCATGACCATCGAAGCCACGGCCGGCAGCATCTGCTGCAAGACCTGTTGGCTGACGCCGCTCGCCTGCGCGGCCTGGCTGGCAACGGCGCGGGACAGATCCTTCGAGCCGAACAGATGCCCCAGAATGCCGTTGCCTTCATCGACGCCTTGCGGCGAGAAGGCCCGGCTTGCGTCTTCGAAATATTTGGCGTGCTGGCCGCTGGCCATCGCCGTCATGAAGGAGCCGAGCCCATAAGGGTCGGACGTGTTGCGCTTCAGCCCCTGCGAGAAGGCCGGCAGCAGCGCCTCGACCGCCGATTGCGTCTGCTGCTGCGAAAGCCCGAACTGCTGGGCAAGCGCCTGCATGCCGTTGCCGTTCTGGGCCTGCGCCAGAATGTCGAACAAGGAAGGCATTGGTTTCTCCTCCGGAAAATCCTCGTGGAGAGAACTTAATTCGTTTCCATCACTGATTGAAGCGACTTCTGCCGAGCAGTCGGCCAAGCGGATAGCGAACGGTTAATACGCGTACTCCATGAACACCGGCTCGATCGAGCCGCCCCAGCGCGTATGATAGGCGGAGAGCAGCTCTTCGGCGCTGGTGGTGCCGCGCGCGACAACTTCGTCCAATGTGTTGAGGAACGAGGTTTCGTCGTAGCCGTCGCGGTTTTTCTTGTCGCGGTTCTTCAATCCCATGCGTGAAATGACAAGCACGTCGCGGGCGATCTCGCGCAAGGTCGTGTTGCGGAAGGACGCCGAAATGCCTTGCTCCGGCACGGCGTCGCGCATCGCCAGCACCTCTTCATAGGTCCAGTTCGAGGTCAGCGCTTCGGCTGCGTCGAGCGCCGCCTCGTCATAGAGCAGCCCGACCCAGAGGGCCGGCAGCGCGCAGATGCGCCGCCACGGCCCGCCATCGGCGCCACGCATTTCAAGGAACCGCTTCAGGCGCACGTCGGGGAACAGCGTCGACAGATGGTTGGCCCAGTCGCCCATTGTCGGCAGCCCGTCCGGTATCTCGTTGCGGGCCACCCCCGCCATGAACTGGCGGAAGGTGACGTGCGTCATGTCATGATAGCGGCCGTCGCGGATGACGAAATACATCGGCACGTCGAGCGCCCATTCGACATAGTCGGCGAAGCCGAATTCGGGCGAGAAGCAGAATTCCAGCAGGCCGGAGCGCTGATTGTCGGTGTCGCGCCAGATGTCGCCGCGCCAGCTCTGAAATCCGTTGGGTCGGCCTTCGGTGAAAGGCGAGTTGGCGAACAGCGCCGTCGACAGCGGCTGCAGCTTCAGCGACACCTGCATCTTGCGGCGCATGTCGGCTTCGCTCTCGAAGTCGAGGTTAACCTGGATGGTGCAGGTGCGATACATCATGTCGAGGCCCTTGCTGCCGACCTTGGGCATGTAGCGCGTCATGATCTCGTAACGCGACTTCGGCATTTTCGGCGTCTCGGCCAGCGACCATTTCGGGCTGCCGCCGAGGCCGAGAAAACGGATGCCCATCGGCTCGGCGATCTCGCGCACCTGCGCCAGATGCGCATTGCCCTCGCGGCAGGTCTGGTGGATCGTTTCCAGTGGCGCGCCCGACAGTTCGAATTGGCCGCCGGGCTCCAGCGAAATCGCCCCTTGGCCGGTCGGCTCGACCAGGCCGATGATGCGGCCTGCGTCCATGATTGGATCCCAGCCGAGCTTTTCCTGCATGCCTTCGAGGATGGCGCGGATGCCGCGCTCGCCGCCATAGGGCACCGGCGCGTTGCCGTCGACATAGAACGGGAATTTCTCGTGCTCGGTGCCGATGCGCCATTTGTCGCGCGGCTTGTTGCCTTCGGCCAGATGCTCGACAAGCTCGTCGACGCCTTCGATAGGCCTGAAATCGGTTGTGTCGCGCGCCATGAAAGTTCCGATCAAAGTGCTACAGCGGCCTTTGCGCGTCCGAAAGGACGCACGGCGCTGCAGGCGGCCGGATGGCCGCCGGCGCTAGATGGACGAAATGTCAGTAGCCGATCAAGAGAAAAATCCTGAGCCACAGGTCAAGAGGAATTGATTCATGGCCGGTCTCACCAATCGCCCACCGTCGCCTGTATCACCGCAAGGGCGGCCACCGCGGCCGTGTCGGCGCGCAGGATGCGGGGCCCGAGCGGAATGGCGGTGACGAAAGGCAGCGCCCGCAGCATCTTGCGCTCGTCCTCGGAAAAGCCGCCTTCCGGACCGACCAGCAGCCCGAGCTTGCTTTCTCTCAACACTTGCAGCGCCGGCAGGGGATTGTTGGTCGAAGCGTCCTCATCGCAGAAGATCAGCCGCCGCTCTCTGTCCCAGTTGCCGAGCAGGCGTTCGAATTTTTCCGCTTCGCGCAACTCCGGCACCGCCAGTATGCCGCATTGTTCGGCCGCCTCGACGACGTTGGCGCGCAGGCGGTCGATGCCGGGCTTTGCCACTTGCGTGTGCTGGGTGATGACCGGTTGCAGGATGCCGGCGCCCATTTCGACCGCCTTCTGCACGAGATAATCGAGCCGCCCCTGCTTGAGCGGCGCAAAGCAATAGACGAGGTCGGGCAACGGCGGCTGCGGCCGCTGCGGGGCCAGTGTCTTCAGGCGCACCGCCTTTTTCGACTTGGCGGCGATCGCCGCCGACCACTCGCCGTCGCGGCCGTTGAACAGCAGGATTTCGGCGCCTTCTTGGAGCCGCAGCACGTGCATCAGATAGTGGCTTTGCTGCGGGCTCGCCTCGAACTCGATGTCGGGTCCGAGGTCGTCCGGCACGAACAGCCGCTGCATCTTGTAATTGGCACGCATCGCCGAGGAATGGGCGAGCCGGCCGTTGCCGTCAAGCCTCGGCGGTGGGATGCCAGACCGGCTCGTAGCCCTGCCTCAGCACGCAAAGAGTTGTTGCCGGCGTAAGCAGGCCGAGCGGACGGCCGGCAAAGCGATCGAACGCCACCGCTTCGTCATAGCCGGCAAACGACCAGAGCAATGCCTTGCCGCCGCGCAGCGCGTAGACTTTGGCGTCATCCGCGACCATGGCGCCGTCCGGCAGCCCGGCAAGATCATCCACAGCCGGTGGTCGCCCGCCCGATGCCAGCCGCTCCCGATGCAGCCGCTTGTCGACCATCGGCGCGCGTGGCTTGGCTATGCCGAAAGCCTCGCCAAAGCGCCGGACGAAGTCGCTTGCATGCTCGCGTCGGCAGAAGAAGCAGGGCCGATGCCCGGCAGCGAGCGCCGTCACTTCATCGAGGAAGAACAACTCGGTCCAGCCTGCCTTGCCGCCTGGCCGGTTGCGCCCCATCGGCTCGCGCCTGACATCGCGGAATTGGCACACACAGATGATCCAGGCCTGCAGCGCCCAGCGCTTTTTCAGCAGCGTCTTGGTCTGGGGGTCATGGATGATGCCGCGATTGCCCGTGAACAGGCCGCGTTCGGGGACGGCGTGGATGGCGCCGAACGGATCGACGCGGTTCTGCAGTGGCATAGCTTTCTCCCCGAATACGCATCTTGGCTGAAACGCCGGTGCCATGATATCGCTCGTGGCATCATTTACATGTCAGCAGGTTTCTTCCATGCGGGTGCTGGTGGTCCAGAATTACGACAACACCGGCCTTGGCCAGGTCGGCGCCGCCCTTGCTGAAGCGGGAGCCGACCTCGATCTGCGCCGCCCCTATCAGGGCGAAGCCTTGCCGCAGGACGCCGCCCAGCATGACGCCATGGTGGTGCTTGGCGGCGGCCAGAATGCGCTGGCCGACGACGACTATCCGTATTTTCCCGCGTTGCTCGAACTGACCCGCGATTTCGCCGGCAAGGACCGCGCCGTGCTCGGCATCTGTCTCGGCAGCCAGCTGGTCGCCCGCGCCTTCGGCGGCGAGAACCGGATCGGCGCGGCCAATGAATTCGGCTGGTGTGGCGTCTCACTGACGCCCGATGCCAAGGTCGATCCGGTGCTCGAAACGCTGCCCGAAAACTTTCCCATTTTCCAATGGCACGACGATACGTTTGTGCTGCCCGAAAACGCCGTGCGGCTGGCCGGCAATGACGTCGCCGAGAACCAAGCGTTCCGCATCGGCCGCGCGGTCTACGGCTTCCAGTTCCATTTCGAGGCCGACCAGCCGATGGTTCGCGACTGGAGCGCGTCCTTTGCCCCGCTCATCGCCGCCCGGAATCCGGATTGGGCAGGCAAGCTCGACGGCGAAATGGCCAGCAACGGACCGCTGGCCGACGCCGCTGGCCTGGCCATCGCCCGCGCCTGGGTGGCGACGATCTGACTAATGCATGTCGCGCAAAAGTGTGCAGCGGTTTTGCGGTAGCGACATGCGTAAAAGCAAGAATCTGAAGCGCGTCGCATAAGGCCGGTCGAACGCGACGCGCTTTGGAAGATATTTGCGCCTGCAAGGCGCCGCGCTCCGATTGCCATACCGGACGTTGCATATTTAGCACGCGAGCGAAAATCCGCTGTGGACTGCTTGTTTCATCCTTGGCTTGTGTCCGCCTGCCATCCTAGAAGACGCGCGCTCTGCATCTTCCGCGCAACGCGATGAACCTTTTTTCGCCGCGAAGCGACACACGGCCGATACAGGAAACGCCTAGAAGCGCGAAACCTTAAAAGATCTTGGTAACTCGCTTCTTCAACAGATTCGTAACAGTCTTCATGCACAAATGCAGAAAGCTCAACCAGAGATGACGTCCGTGAAAGCAGCGCTTCTGTCCTTTGCCATGCTGTCCGCCATCGTGCTTTTCGGCTTTGGCACCTATGCCGGCGACGTGGCCAACAACCACAACGCCGTCGACGGTTACGGCGTTACCGCCGCGCTTCGCTGATACGATTTGCCGGGCTTGAACCGAGCACACGCAGTAGCTTTTGAACGTGTTCTCCCCGCTCTAGCCCTTTTCCCCCGATATCGCCAGAATGCGCTTGTCCGCCCCGTCCACGACGAGCGCGGTCAGGTTTCCCGATTGCCAGGCGAGCGTGTCGACATTGACACGATTGGCCATGACTTCGGCCTCCGGCACGGGCGTGTGGCCATGCACCACGATCTTCGGATAGAGGCCGGGATGGTTGTGGAAGACATCGCGGATCCACATCAGGTCCTGCGTGTCCTGCTCCTCCAGCGCGACGCCGGGCCGGATGCCGGCATGACAGAAGAAGAAGTCGCCGAATGTCAGTGAAAACGGCAGCGACCGCAGGAAGTCGACATGGGTTTTCGGCACAGCCTCGACAAGTGCCGCGTGCCCTTGGCGTAGCGCCGCCTCGCTTCTGCCAAACCATGCGCTGCCTTGGGGCAGCGCCACGCCATAGGACTGCGCGGTCTGGATGCCGCCATAGCGCATGAACAGCCCATCCGGTTCGGGGGCATCGAGAAAATCGAGAAAGCCGATATCGTGGTTGCCGGCGAGCATCAGGTAACGCGGATCGCGCTTCCGCACCTCGATCAGAAAGTCGATGACGTCCTTGGAGGCCGGCCCGCGATCGACATAGTCGCCGAGATGGACCACGCGCCAGTCGGCCGGCCGTTCCTTGCTGATCTCCGCCGCGATCCCTCGATGCATGGCGGCCAGCAGATCGAGCCGGCCATGCACGTCGCCGATCGCATAGAGCCGCACGCCGTCGGGCGCGCGCGCGTTGAGGAAGTGGATGCCGGATGCGGCCAATGCCTGTGTCGCTTCAGTGCTCATGCCATGACGAGTCTAGACCATGATCCCATATAGTGGAAACCGGTTTTCGGAAAAGTGATGGTCAAACAAGAAGATAGGGCAGCCTCGCGGTCATCGCATGTTTCCGTACAAACGCGGCGCGCTTTAGCGCCGAAGCTGGTCCTTGCCCATGTCCGTCGCCAGGCGCTTTCCGCACAGCGCCAGTGTGATGTCCATCTCCTTACGGATGATTTCCAGCGCCTTGGTAACACCTTCCTTACCGAGCGCGCCCAGCCCGTAAAGGAAGGGACGGCCGATATAGGTGCCCCTGGCGCCGAGGCACAGCGCCTTCAGCACGTCCTGGCCCGAGCGGATGCCGCCATCCATATGCACTTCGATGCTGTCGCCGACCGCATCGGCGATCTCTTCGAGCGCCATGATCGACGACGACGCGCCGTCGAGCTGGCGTCCGCCATGGTTCGAAACGATGATCGCGTCGGCGCCGGTCCTGGCCGCCATCAGCGCGTCCTCCTTGTCGAGAATGCCTTTCAGGATCAGCTTGCCGCCCCAGCGCTCCTTGATCCAGGCGACATCCTTCCATGACAGATGCTGATCGAACTGCTCGGTCGTCCACGACGCCAGCGAGGCCATGTCGCCAACGCCCTTGGCATGGCCGACGATGTTGCGGAAGGTACGGCGCGGCGTGCCGGCCATGCCCAGGCACCAGCGCGGCCGGATGGCCATGTCGACAATGTTCGCGAGCGTCATCCTGGGCGGCGCCGAAAGCCCGTTGCGGACATCCTTGTGACGCTGGCCGAGGATCTGCAGGTCGAGTGTCAGCACCAGCGCCGAGCACTTTGCCGCCTTCGCCCGGTCGATCAGGCCCAGCACGAAATCCTTGTCGCGCAGCACATAGAGCTGGAACCAGAATGGCTTTTTCGTCACCGAGGCGACGTCCTCGATCGAACAGATGCTCATCGTCGAGAGCGTAAACGGCACGCCGAATTCTTCCGCCGCCTGCGCCGCCAGCATCTCGCCATCGGCATGCTGCATGCCTGTCATCCCGGTCGGCGCCAGCGCCACCGGCATCGCCACCTTCTCGCCGATCATGGTCGATTCCAGCGAGCGGTTGCTCATGTCGACCAGCACGCGCTGGCGGAATTTGATCTTGCCGAAATCCTCCTCGTTGGCACGATAGGTGCTTTCGGTCCACGCACCTGAATCGGCATAGTCGAAGAACATCTTCGGCACCCGGCGGCGCGCGAGATCCTTGAGATCGGCGATGGTGAGTATGGCGCTCATGATGGTCTCGACTTGTCCTTAGGAATGTCTACGTGCCGGTACGTTGTCGCCGGCGTCGGAGCGTTGCTTGAGCCTCAGCCGTGACACGCGCTGCCAGTCGCCGCTGCGCTCGGCTTCGGCCATGGATCGTTCGACGTAGTTGATGTGGTCCATCGCCGCCTGCCTGGCCGCGGCCGGGTCGCCGGCCTTCACAGCGGCATGGATCGCCCGGTGCTGTGCCAAAAGCGCCTCGCGCGCGCCCGGCACGCTGAACACCAGAAGCCGGTTCTGGAACACGCCTTCTGACAGCAGCCGGTAGCAGGCGCGCAACGTGTGCAAAAGAATGATATTGTGCGCGCATTCGCAGATCGCGTGATGGAACTCGACATCGATTTCCGCCTCGTCGTCGAAGTCGCCGGTCCGGTGCGCCTCGTCCATGCGCGCCATGATGCGGTCGAGCAGGGCCAGATCGTCCTTGGTGGCGCGCCGCGCCGCGTATTCGGCCGCTACGGCCTCGATCTCGCGGCGGTATTCCAGATAGTCGGTCACCGCCTTGCGGTGCATGGAGATCAGGTCCGTCACCGGCTTGGTGAACAACTGGCCGATGACATCGGCGACATGGGTGCCGCCGCCGGGCCGTGTCGTCAAAAGCCCGCGACCTTCGAGCTCCTTGAGCGCGTCGCGCAGGATCGGCCGCGACACTTCGAACTGGCGCGCCAGCTCGCGCTCGCCGGGCAGCCTGTCGCCAGTGCGCAGCACGCCTTCGAGGATCAGGTTTTCGATCTGCTGCACCACCTCGTCGGCAGTGCGCGAATGCTCGATCCTGGAGAAAATGTCGCTCAAAGGGGCGCCTGGGAATTGAACCGGTGTCGCGCAGGATAAAGCCAGTGTCGCGAACTGGTCAAATTATTTATCCAATTCGCCCCGATCGGGTCGCTTCGACGCCATGGCGCAGTATCGCCCTCGGCTAAACTTTGTTGTTTGCGTCCCAGGACGATTGTCTCTAGAGGACGCCATTGCACGAAGGGTCAAAAAGAGGGGGACCAGCCGTGTCGGACGATCCGTCCAATCTCGAATTCCAGCCGCGCGCCAAGGGCAGCGTCATGGGCTTCCCGGCATACGAGGGAAGGCCCGGCGCGCTTGGCGAGGTCCACGCCCGGCCGCATCCGCTGGTCGAAAAGCCGCGCGTTCTGATCCAGCTTTCCTTCATGACCGAAGGCGGATCCGGCGTCGACATGGCCGTGCTGTCCGAACTGTCGCGCCGCCTTGGCATCGCCGCGCCCGACCGTCATGCCCGCCACCACGCCATGAAATGGGGCCAGGGCTCGCTGCGCTGGGAGCGGCACACGGAATTCTCGACCTATCTGTGGGAAGGGCCGCTTTCCGAAAGCGGCAGGGCGCAGGAGGACTCTCCCTTCGGCAATGGATTTTCGCCGCCGGGAACAGTCATTTCAGGCATCAGGCTCGAAATCCGCAAATGGACGCAGGCCAGCGAGAGGCTCATCGCCGGCTTCGATCCGACCAGCCTGTGTTATTCGCTGGTCGAGCGCGGCAACGCCGCCATCGTCACCGACTTTCGTCAGGATGGCGATGGCCTGACCCGCATGCTGGTGCTCGATCGCGGCCTGACGCCGGCGCGCACCGGGGCGCTGTCGCAGCGGCTGATCGACATCGAAACCTACCGCACGCTGGCCATGCTCGGCCTGCCCTTGGCGCTGACGCTGTCGGGCCGCGCCCGCCGCATCGAAGACAGGCTGGCGCAGACGACACTTGAAATGAAGGTGGCCGAGACCCGTGACAGCCAGACCCTGCTTGCCGACCTGACCGAGCTTGCCGCGGAACTCGAGGCCGACGCCGCCTCCAGCCTTTACCGCTTTGGCGCCAGCCGCGCCTATGACGGCATCGTCGTCGAGCGGCTGGAAGCGCTGGAGGAAGAGGCGGTGCCCGGCTACGACACCTGGGGCGGCTTCCTGCAACGGCGCGTCGCGCCCGCCATGCGCACCTGTCGCTCGGTCGAGGAGCGCCAGGCCAACCTGTCACGCAAGCTCACCCGCGCCACCACGCTGCTGCGCACCTGGGTCGATGTCGAGGTCGAGAAGCAGAACCGCGACCTGCTGGCGTCGATGAACAACCGCGCCCGCTTGCAGCTTCGGTTGCAGCAGACGGTGGAAGGCCTGTCCGTCGCCGCTGTCTCCTACTATGTCGTCGGCCTCATCAGCTACCTCGCCAAGGGCGCCTCGATCTTCGGTCATGCCATCGCGCCGGAAGTCGTCACCGCCGCCTCGGTGCCGCTGGCCATCCTGCTCGTCTGGTGGGGCGTGCGCCGCGTGCGCCGGACGCACTCCGAGCCGGCGAAACATCCGGGCGAGTAGGTCGCGCAATCTCCCCCCTTGAGGGGGAGATGTCGCCGAAGGCGACAGAGGGGGTCGCCTCGCGTGGAGCGCCAACCTCGCTCACGACAGAAGATGGCGTCGGCGATCTACGAGAGACGACCCCCTCTGACCGCTTCGCGGCCATCTCCCCCTCAAGGGCAGGGCAATCGCAGATGAAAAGCCAAGGCTTTCGCTTTACGATGGACCCCCACCCCTAGCCCCTCCCCACAAGG
>NZ_JBVVPU010000013.1:0-207128 GCF_055811295.1 Mesorhizobium sp. WSM4871
TCGCTCAACTGCCTCTCCAAAGAATCCTTTCTCTGTCTAAACTCAACCCCAAAATCGCCATATGCGATTCCCCTGCCGTTTACGGGGAGAAATGCCCGGCAGGGCAATGAGGGGCGGCACCGACATTGGCAGGTCTCACGCTGCGGTCGCAACGATTGCGCTTAGTCGACGAATTCGACCGTGACGCCGGGCGAGACGATCCTGGCCAGTTCGCGTGCGTCCCAATTGGTCAGCCGCACGCAGCCATGGCTTTCGGTCTTGCCGATCTTGGACGGATCGGGCGTGCCGTGGATGCCGTAGGTCGGCTTGTCCAGCGCGATCCAGACCGAGCCGACCGGTCCGTTCGGCCCCGGCGGAATGGTCAGCACCTTGTCGTTTTCGCCCTGCTTGAAATTGATGTTGGGATTGTAGGTGTAGTTGGGATCGAGCGCGACACGCGACACCGCATGCGTGCCGGAGGGCGACGGCGTGTCCGACGAACCGATGGTGGCCGGATAGGCAGCTACCAGCTTGCCAGACGCGTCATAGGCGAAGACCTCTTTCTTGCCCTTGTCGGCGATGATGCGCGCCACCGGCTTTGTCACCAGCTTGCCGAAATTCGCGACCTTGATGATCGTGCCGGGCCGGTTGAAATTGGCGTCCGGATTGAGCGCTTTCAGATAGTTCTCGTCCATGTGAAACCGCTCGGCGATCGCCTCGGTGACGGAGGTATAGCCCATGCGGTCGAGCTGCGCTTTCTGGCTGTAGTCCTCCGGTATCGATGCGACATAGGGGCCGGCCGCATCCTCCGGTGTGATCGTGTAGGAAGCGAAGGCATCGCCGCCCGATTGCGCAAGGGCTGCCTGGATGCCGACCGCATCGGTTGAACGAAGATTGCCGCCAGTGATCTCATTGTAGGCGGCGAGCGCCTTGTCGACATTCGAGCCGAAGCGCCCGTCGATGACGCCGGGCGAAGCGCCGGCGCGGTCGAGCAGCACCTGCAGCCCGGCGATATCCTGGCGTGCGCCGAGCGAGAGCGACGGATCGACCGTCGTTTTGCCACCGGTCTTCGGCGGCAACGCCGCCTGCTCGGCCGGCGCGGTCGGCTCGACCGGTTCGATCGAAGCTTCGTCGAGCGGCTGGCGCTTGATGGTGCGCGGCTTTGCCGGCTGCGGCGCTTCCGGGTAAGTGTTGCCGTAGCCGCCGTCGTCCTGCGGCGCTTCCGGAAAGGCCTCCACCGAACTGTCGCCATAGGGATCGTATCCGTCGGCCGGTGGCTCGATGATGCGGCCCTGCTCGTCCAGCCGCCTGCGGCGGATGCGCGCCGTGTCCTGCGGGTCGTCGAGGTAATAGTCGTCATCCTCGACCGGCCCGAGATTGCGCCAGCGCTCGCGGCGCGGCGCGGCGCGGTCATACCTGGCCTGCGGCGGCTGGATGGCAATGACCTTGCCGGTCTCCGCATCGACGAGGACGCGGTTTCCCCTGGCGTCGTAATAGACGTCGACATTGCCGTTCTGGGCCACAAGAATGCCGCCGGAATCGCTCGCGCGAACAGGTCGCGGCGCGGTATCCGCCATTGGCGAGCCCATCGCATTCGACACCAGCAGCCCGATGGCAAGCGCCGAAAGGGTGAATATCCCGCGAAACATGATTGTCAAACTCTCCGGTCCCAAATGCCGCCGCCTTGCATTGCCTTTTTAGAGCGCCGCGCGTTTTTTCGGACGCGCAACGGACGCTCTGACGCTTCAGATCTCCGCATCGTGCTTTCCGAAAATCGAATTCGATTTCGGGCCGACGCGGCAGGCGAACCCCTTCGCCAGCAAATCAGTCGCCACGATAAGGATCCAACATGAACCGGGCATGAAGATGGCGGATTTCTGGCAGGCTGGAGCAACATGCGTCAGCTTCCAGCGAGCCCCAATTCCCGGCGCGCCTGCTTCGTCAATTTCAGCACGACCAGGCGGTGGCTTTCGCGCAAATAGTCCTTCAGCGCGTCGTCATCCATGCTCTCGCCCGTCTGGCGCTGGATCCATTTCATGCCGCGCGACGCAAGATAGGGCGCGGGCCTGAGGCCAGGCTGTTCCTTCAGTATGTCATAGGCGATGTCGGAGCATTTGAAGGTGACGAAGGGCTGCTTGCCCTCACCCCAGCCGGCGATGGCAAACACCTTGGCGCCGACCTTCCAGACATGGGCGCCGCCCCACTGGACGACATGGGTCGTCGCAGGCAGCGATGCGCAAAAGCCGTTGTAGTCGTCCAGCGTCATCCGCGCCCTTCAAATACATATCGCGCAAAAGCATGCCCTCGGGCTTGAACCGGGGGGACGCAGCGGTTTTGCGACAACGACTTGCATAAAACAAGGGCGCCGCCTCGGTCGCCACGACCGCCGGCTTCGAGCGGAAGTTCAGCCGGTCGGAACCGGCTGTGACCTTGACGGTCGAGCCGTCGAGGATCTCGCCGAGCAGGATCTTCTCCGCCAGCGGATCCTGCAGTTCCTTCTGCATCACCCGCTTCAGCGGCCGCGCGCCATAGGCCGGGTCGTAGCCCTTGGCCGCCAGCCAGTCGATCGCCTCCTGATCCAGCGACAGCGCGATCTTGCGGTCGACGAGCAGGCTTTCCAGCCGCTTGAGCTGGATCTCGACGATGCGGCCCATATCCTGCCGGCGCAGCCGGTGGAACAGGATCACCTCGTCGACGCGGTTGAGGAATTCAGGCCGGAACGATGCCCGCACCACGCTCATCACCTCGTCGCGCACCTGATCGACGTCCTGGTCCTCGCCGAGATTGACCAAATATTCGGCGCCGAGATTCGACGTCATGATGATCAGCGTGTTGCGGAAGTCGACCGTGCGGCCCTGCCCGTCGGTCAGGCGGCCGTCGTCGAGCACCTGCAGCAGCACGTTGAACACGTCCGGATGCGCCTTCTCGATCTCGTCGAACAGCACGACCTGATAGGGCCGGCGCCGCACCGCTTCGGTCAGCGCGCCGCCTTCCTCATAGCCGACATAGCCGGGAGGCGCGCCGATCAGGCGGGCGACCGAGTGCTTCTCCATGAACTCCGACATGTCGATGCGCACCATCGCGCTTTCGTCGTCGAACAGGAAGCTGGCCAGCGCCTTGGTCAGTTCGGTCTTGCCGACGCCGGTCGGGCCGAGGAACATGAACGAGCCGATCGGCCGGTTCGGATCCTGCAGGCCGGCACGGGCGCGGCGGACGGCTTTCGACACCGCCTGCACCGCCTCGCCCTGGCCGACGACGCGCTTGCCGACCTCGTCTTCCATGCGCAACAGCTTGTCGCGCTCGCCTTGCAGCATCTTGTCGACCGGAATGCCGGTCCAGCGCGACACGATATGGGCGACATGGTCGGGCGTGACCACCTCCTCGACCATGCCGACCTTGCCGTCCTGGGCTTCGGCTTCCTTCAGCTTCTTTTCCAGTTCCGGGATCGTGCCATAGGCGAGCTCGCCGGCGCGCTGGAATTCACCCTTGCGCTGGGCAATGGCAAGCTCGTTGCGCGCCTCGTCGAGTTGCTTCTTGAGGTCGGCGGCAAGCCCGAGCTTCTGCTTCTCCGCCTGCCACTTCGAGGTGATCTCGGTCGACTCTTCTTCCAGATTGGAGAGTTCCTTCTCGAGGCGGGCAAGCCGGTCCTTCGACGCCTCGTCTTTCTCGACCTTCAGCGCCTCGCGCTCGATCTTGAGCTGCATGATGCGGCGATCGATCTCGTCCAGTGCCTCCGGCTTCGAATCGACCTGCATCCGGAGCCGCGACGCGGCCTCGTCGACGAGGTCGATCGCCTTGTCCGGCAGGAACCGGTCGGCGATATAGCGGTTGGACAGCGTCGCCGCGGCGACCAAGGCCGAATCCGAGATGCGCACCTTATGGTGCTGCTCGTATTTCTCCTTCAGGCCGCGCAGGATCGAGACGGTGTCCTCCACCGTCGGCTCGTCGACGAAGACCGGCTGGAAGCGGCGGGCCAGCGCCGGATCCTTCTCGACATGCTTTCTGTATTCGTCGAGCGTGGTCGCGCCGACGCAGTGCAACTCGCCGCGCGCCAGTGCCGGCTTCAACAGGTTCGAGGCATCCATCGCGCCATCGGCCTTGCCGGCGCCGACCAGCGTGTGCATCTCGTCGATGAACAGGATGATGCCGCCAGCGGCACCGGTAACCTCCGAAAGCACCGCCTTCAGCCGCTCCTCGAACTCGCCGCGATATTTGGCGCCGGCAATCAGCGCGCCCATGTCGAGCGCCATCAACTGCTTGTCCTTCAGCGATTCCGGCACGTCGCCATTGACGATGCGCAGCGCCAGCCCTTCGGCGATCGCCGTCTTGCCGACGCCGGGTTCACCGATCAGCACGGGATTGTTCTTGGTCCGGCGCGACAGCACCTGGATGGTACGGCGGATCTCATCGTCGCGGCCGATGACCGGATCGAGCTTGCCGGCCCGGGCATCCGCGGTCAGGTCGCGCGCGTATTTCTTCAGCGCGTCATAACCCTGTTCGGCGCTCGCCGAATCGGCGGTGCGGCCCTTGCGGACATCGTTGATCACCTGGTTCAGCGCCTGCGCGGTCACCCCGGCCTTGGCCAAGATGTCGGCGGTCTTGGCGGATTTCTCGACCGCCAGCGCCGTCAGCAGCCGCTCGACCGTGACGAAGCTGTCGCCGGCCTTCTTGGCCAGTTCCTCGGCCGTCGAAAACACCTTGGCCAGCGGCTGCGCCAGATAAAGCTGGCCATTGCCACCTTCCACCTTGGGCATCGCTTCGAGGGCGGATTCGACACCGAGCTTGACGTCGCGAACGCTGCCGCCGGCACGCTCGATCAGCGAGGCGGCCAAGCCCTCCTCGTCGTCGACGAGCACTTTCAGGATATGTTCGGGGGTAAATTGCTGGTGGCTGCGCGAGAGCGCCATGGTCTGCGCGGACTGGATAAAGCCGCGCACGCGCTCGGAATATTTCTCAAGGTTCATATCTGTCTCCTTCCGTCACCGGCCCGCTTTGCGGCACCGGATCAGATTGCGGTGACGGACCCGCCCATTCGAGCCGGATCCTGTTCACGCGAGATATGGTGCATAGGCCGTGGTCTCTCAAGACGCCTTGATATCGGTCAATGCATTATATTCCACGGGAGGCGCAAAACGAAAACGGCGGAGATTGCTCTCCGCCGTCTGGGGTAAGGGATGCTCTAACTTGGCTCGGCTCCAACCCGGCTTGAAAGCCCGGTTGGAAAGTCTGTCTATCGGTTGTCGACTTCGGCAACGACAGCTTCGCCACCACCTTCAACCGGCGCTGCCACTTCGCCGGGACCGGCATTGTCGCTAACGCTATCTGTCTGGTTTGCATTTTCCTGATCTACCCCCTGGGCAGCATCGGCACGCGGACGCCGCGGGCGCCTGGGACGGCGCGCAGCACCATTTCCGCTCGCTGCCTCGTTCATCTCGGCCTGTGCGGCGAGAGCGGCCGGCGAAAAATTGCTAAACTGCGGCGCGGGTTCGGCGGCAACAACGGGCTCGGCCTGGGGCACAAAACCAGTTTCGGCCTGGGGCGCGGTTTCAGCCTGGGAAACGGCTTCCGCCTGCACCGGCGCCTCGTTGCGCCGGTTCTGATCGCCGCGCTGGCCGCCCTGCTCGCCGCGCGAACCATACTCGCCGCGCTGGCCGTTCTGGCCGTAACCGCCATTGGGGCGACGGTCGCGATGGCGACCGCCATTGTTGTCGCGCCCGTTATCGCGGCCCCCGTTGTCGCGGCCCCCGTTGTCGCGGCCGTTGTCACGATTGTCGCGGCCGTTTTCCTGGTTGAACGCCAACTCGGCCGGCATGCCCTCGATGACCGGCTGCGGGCCGGCGCCATGGCTGGCCGCTGGAGCCGAAGCCTCGCCGGCATTGTTGCCGGCATTGTCGAACTCGTCGCGGTCTTCATCGCCGTCTTCGTCGAAATCGTCGCGGTTCTGCTGCGCGTTCTGGATCGGCATCTGCGCCTGCGCGGCTGCAATGATGCGATTGTAGTGCTCGGCGTGCTGGAGATAGTTTTCCGCCATCACCCGGTCGCCGGAGCTTTGCGCATCACGGGCAAGGGTTGCGTATTTTTCGGCGATCTGCTGAGCCGATCCGCGGATCTTCACGTCCGGGCCGTTGCTCTCGTAGTTGCGCGTCAGGGGATTTGGGCCCTTGCGGTTGTTGTTATTGTTGTTGCCGCCGCCGCCGCTGTTGTTGCGACCGCGCATGCGCCTGTTCTGCTGTTGTGGCCTCATCCGACTCTCTTCATTTTGAAATTTTTGAATAACTCTTCACGAACGGAGGCGCTCATGCAGCCAGCCGTTTCGTTTCTTCACCGGCGTTCGCCCGCATCGATTGCGTTGGCGCCACGTGTCATCCTGTTCCGGTTACATCACTTGCCGGACGATTCCCGCACGAAGCTTGGGCGTCGTTTGCGCAAGAAGGCAGCTATTTCCAAGGAAAACCGAATCGCTAAGAGCACTGCCTGCTTCGTCTCATCCGGTTAAGGCGACCCTAGCCGCATTCCCCGGCATTGCCAAGCGGTTTTTTCGCACTGCATCACGGCTTTGTCTGTTACTCGATCAGAACCTGCGTTCAAAGACCAAAACCCTGTTATTTCCGCCCAGATCGCAAAACACCCCAGCCCGCCCATAGCCGGCTGCAGAAAAAATGTCCGTGACCTCGTCGCGCTGCGTATGGCCGATCTCGACCGCTATTATGCCCTTGAGGTCCAAAAAACCTGCCGCCTCGGCGGCGATGATCCTGTAGGGGCTCAGACCGTCAGCGCCGCCATCCAAGGCTTGGCGCGGATCGAAATCGCGGACTTCGTCCTGCAGATTTTCAATGTCTTGAGTCGGTATATAGGGAGGGTTTGCGGTAATTACATGGTACCGGCCCGAAACTTTTTCGAACCAGTCGGACTGAAGCGATTTGAACCTGCCGGCCAGCCCCAGTTCCCTGGCATTGCGCACGGCGGTCGTCAACGCGTCCTGGGAAATATCGACGCCGGTGGCAACCGCGCCAGGTACGGCATCGAGCAGCGCCAGAGCGATGGCGCCGGTGCCGGTTCCAAGATCGAGGATGCGGCATTCGCCTTGCCGCTCCGCTGTCGCTTTCACGAAGGGCAGTACCGCTTCGACCAGCGTTTCGGTGTCGGGCCGCGGCTCCAGCGTTTCCGGCGACAGCGACAGGCGCAAGCCGTGGAATTCGCGATAACCAAGGATGCGATGCACCGGCTCGCCGGAGATGCGCCGCCCCAAGGCCGCATCGATGGCGGCGACCGCGTCGGGGCCGACCTTGCGCTCGGGATCGGCGATGGCCTGCGTGCGGGTCGTGGCGGAAAAATGTTCGACGATCAGCCTGGCGTCCAGCGCTGGATCGCTCACGCCGGCTTCTGTCAGGCGTTGCCGCGCCGCCCGCAGCAGTGGCCCGAGCGTGCCGGGTAAAGTGTCAGCCATCGACGCCCATGTCGGCGAGCAGTTTCGACTGGTGATCGGCGATCAGCGCGTCGACGATCTCGTCGAGTTCGCCCATCATCACCCGGTCGAGCTTGTAGAGCGTCAGGTTGATGCGATGGTCGGTGACCCGGCCTTGCGGGAAATTGTAAGTGCGGATGCGCTCCGAGCGGTCGCCCGACCCGACCTGCGACTTGCGCGATTCCGAGCGCTCCTCGTCCGCCTTGCCGCGCTCCAGGTCGTAGAGCCTGGCCCGCAGGATTTGCATCGCCTTCGCCCGGTTCTGATGCTGCGACTTCTCCGCCTGCACCACCATGATGCCGGTCGGCAGATGGGTAATGCGGACCGCCGAATCGGTGGTGTTGACGTGCTGGCCGCCGGAGCCCGACGCACGCATCGTATCGATGCGGATGTCTTCCGCCCGGATCTCGATGTCGACCTCTTCCGCCTCCGGCAGCACCGCGACCGTCGCCGCCGAGGTATGGATGCGTCCGCCGGCCTCGGTCTCCGGCACGCGCTGCACGCGATGCACGCCGGATTCGAACTTCAGATGGGCAAAGACCCCCTTGCCCGACACGGTGGCGATGATTTCCTTGTAGCCGCCAACCTCGCCCTCGCTGGCCGAAGCCGTCTCGAAACGCCAGCCGCGGGACGCTGCGTAGCGCTCATACATGCGAAACAGGTCGCCGGCGAACAGCGCCGCCTCGTCGCCGCCGGTGCCGGCGCGGATTTCGAGGATGGCGTTCTTGTCGTCGGCGGCATCCTTGGGCAGAAGCAGGATCTGGATATCCTTCTGCAGCGCCTCGATGCGTTCCTCGACCCCCGGCAGGTCGGCCTCCGCCAAGGCCCGCATCTCGGCATCGGTACCCTTGTCGGCAAGCATTGCCTCCAGGTCGGCCTGCTCCTGCTCGGCGGCGCGCAGCGCCCTGATCTTGGCCACCATCTCCTGGATGTCGGCATATTCCGAGGCCATCCGGACATAGGCGTCCGCCGCCGGCCCGGCCGACATCTGCGCTTCGAGCATGTCGAAACGCTTGACGACTTGATCCATACGGTCGCGGGGCAGGTTGATCATGACAAAGGTCTATAGCGGGATCGAACGGTCGTCGGCAAAGGCTTGCAGCAATGCCCGCATCGGCAGCCCTTGAGCCGGCGCCATCAGATTGTCGTCGAAGAATGCCTGCAACTCGTCCAGCGGCAGCTCCGTCAGCATCGCCTTGACCGGACCGATCGAGGCCGGCGACATGGAGATCGAGCGGTAGCCCAGGCCGATCAGCGCCATCGCGGATATGGGTTTTCCGGCGAGTTCGCCGCACAGCGTCACCGGAGTGTGATTGCGTAGCCCGGCATCGGCGATCGTCTTCAAGACGCGCAGGAACGGCGTCGACAGCGTATCGAAGCGATCGGAGAGCTGCGTGTTGCCGCGATCGACCGCCATCACGAACTGGAACAAATCGTTCGAGCCGACCGAGACGAAATCGACCGCCTTCATCAGCTCGTCGAGCTGGAACAGCAGCGACGGTACTTCGAGCATGGCCCCGAGCTTCAGGCTGGTCGGCAGATGATGGGCAAAACGCGACAGATGCCGCACCTCGCGATCGATGATCTCACGCGCCTGTGCGATCTCGCCAAGCTCGGTCACCATCGGCAGCATCAGCTTCAGTTCACGCCCGCCGCTGGCCTTCAGAAGCGCACGGATCTGCGTCCTGAGCAGGCCCGGCCGGTCGAGCGTCAGCCGGATGGCGCGCCAGCCGAGCGCCGGGTTCTCTTCCTGGATCGCGCCCTTGAAGTAGGGCAGCACCTTGTCGCCGCCAATATCGATGGTGCGGAAGGTGACCGGCTTGCCGCGCGCCGCATCGAGCACGTCGCGATAGAGCTTTTCCTGCGCCTCGGCGCGGGGAAAGGTCGAGGCAACCATGAATTGCAGCTCGGTGCGGAACAGGCCGATCCCGGCCGCGCCCGCCTCGGCGAGCTGCGGCAGGTCGACGGCAAGGCCCGCATTCATCAGGAGATCGACCTGGACACCATCCCTGGTCACCGACGGCTTCTTGCGCAGCTCGCGGTAAACCTCCTGCCGCCGCGCCCTGAAGCGGACCTTTTCGGCATAGGCGGCTTCGAGATCGGGCTGCGGGCGCAGATGGATGATGCCCTCCTCGCCGTCGACGATGATGGCGTCGCCGTTTTCCGCCATGGAAACGGCGCCCTTCATCTGGCCGGCGACCGGTATGCCCATGGCGCGCGCCACGATGACGACGTGGCTGGTTGCGGCCCCATCCTCCAGCACCACGCCGCGCAGCTTGTCCCTGGGGTAGTCGAGCAGTTCGGCGGCCCCCATCGAACGGGCAACGATGATGGCGTCCTTCGGCAGCGAGGCCGCGACATCCTCCGGTCCGCGCCCCATCAGCTGGCGCAGCAGCCGGTTGGCGAGATCGTCGAAATCGCTCATCCGCTCGCGCAGATACGGATCGGTCATGTGCATCATGCGGGCGCGCATGTCGCTCTGCACCTTTTCGACCGCCGCTTCCGCGGTCAGGCCGTTGCGGATCGCCTCTTCGAGCCGCCGCACCCAGCCGCTGTCGTTGGCGAACATGCGATAGGCTTCGAGCACCTGGCGATGCTCGCCCTCGAAGGCGACATCGCGGCGTTCCAGCATGTCGTCGATGGAGAGCCTGAGCGAACCAAGCGATGCGTCGAGCCGCCTGACCTCTTCCTCGCTGTCCTCGTTGAACAGATTGGTGACGACGATGCGCGGCTCGTGCAGCACGACATGGCCAAGCCCGACGCCCTCGTTGAAGGACAGGCCGTTGAAGCTCACCGGGCGGCGCAGGTCGAGTTCGAGCCCGGGCCGGGTCAACCGCGCCAGATCGCCGGTGGCGATCATCTCGGCGATCACCATCGCCGTGGTTTCCAGCGCTTCGACCTCGTCGTCGCGGTAGTGGCGCATGGTCTTGTTCTGGACCACCAGCACGCCGAGTGTGCGCCCTGCCCTCAGCACCGGCACGCCGAGGAAGGAATTGTAGATCTCTTCCCCCGTCTCCGGCAGATAGGCGAAGGCCGGATGCTCCTGCGCGTTGGACAGGTTGAGCGGCCGCGCCGAGGCCGCGATGGTGCCGACCAGGCCTTGGCCGAGTTTCAGCTGAGCCAGGTGGACGGCGTTGGGGTTCAGACCCTCGGTGGCATAGAGTTCGAGCACCGAATCGGCGCGCAGCACATAGAGCGAGCACACTTCGGCGACCATGTTGGAGGCGATGTCGCGCACGATGCGGTCGAGCCGCTCCTGTGGCTCCAGCGGCTCTTGCATGAGCTCGCGGAGCCGTTTCAGCAAAACGCGCGGGCCACTGGCCGTATCACGCATCGCGGCTTCTTCTCCAATGGCATGTCAGCCGGCGCAGTTTCCCCTGCGGCCGGCGCTCACGCAACAACTGACTCAAAGTCTTGCTACTGCTTATCCAGACCGTAGACGGAATGCAAAGTGCGAACCGCAAGTTCCGTATAGGGACCGTCGATCAATATCGAAATCTTGATCTCGGAAGTGGTGATGGCGCGGATATTGATGGCACGATCGGCCAGCGCCTTGAAGGCTGTGGCGGCGACGCCGGCATGGCTCCTCATGCCGATGCCGATGACCGAGACCTTTGACATGCCGGCTTCCGATTGCACGACGTCATAGCCGATCGTGGCCTTCAGGCGCTCGAGCACGGCCAGCGCCTTGTCGACGTCGCCGGACGGCACGGTGAAGGTCATGTCGGTGAACTTGCCGTCCTCGGAGATATTCTGGACGATCATGTCGACATTGATGTTGGCCTCGGCCAGCGGCCCGAAGATGCCGGCGGCGACGCCGGGCCGGTCTCCGACACGGCGCAACGAAATCTGCGCTTCGTCCTTGGCGTAGGCGATTCCGGTGACGACCTGCTGTTCCACGATTTCTTCCTCGTCGCAAATGAGCGTTCCGGGCGGATTGAGCAAATCCCCCATTCCGGGTGCGTCGGGATCGTCGAAGGACGACCGCACGAAAGTACGCACCCTGTGCACCATGGCAAGCTCGACCGAGCGGACCTGCAGGACCTTGGCGCCGAGCGACGCCATTTCAAGCATTTCCTCGAAGGAAATCTTGGCCAGCCGCCGCGCCTTCGGCTCGATGCGCGGATCGGTGGTGTAGACCCCGTCGACGTCGGTGTAGATGTCGCAGCGGTCGGCCTTGACCGCCGCGGCGATGGCGACGGCACTGGTGTCGGAACCGCCGCGGCCGAGCGTGGCGATGCGATTGTCCGGCCCGATGCCCTGGAATCCTGCGACCACCGCCACCTGGCCCTCGCCGAAGCGCTTGATCAAAAATGCGCCGTCGATGTCGAGGATGCGCGCCGCGCCATGCGCGTTGTCGGTCTTGATCGGGATCTGCCAGCCCTGCCAAGACCGCGCATGCACCCCCATATTCTGCAGCGCGATCGCCAAAAGACCGGCCGTGACCTGCTCGCCGGAGGCGACGACGGCATCATATTCACGAGCATCGTGCATGGGCGACGCCTCGCGCGTCCATTGCACGAGCTCGTTGGTCTTGCCGGCCATTGCCGAGACGACCACCGCGACCTCATGGCCGGCATCGACCTCGCGTTTTACATGGCGCGCTACATTGCGGATGCGGGCGATGTCGGCGACGGAGGTTCCGCCGAATTTCATCACGATGCGCGCCATGGAAGCGAAATGCCTTTGACTGGATGCCGGACCGAAGGCCGAAAGCGGAAAGAATGTGCCCGGTTGAGGCCGGCCGTTGAATGCGCGGCCTCCTTAGCCAAAACAGGGACTATCCGCAAGGACCGTGGGCAAGCGCCGGAAATCTCGCCGCTTGGCTCGGCTTGTGGATAACAGCATTTTGATGCGCCGGGACAGTGGCACCTTTGGTCAGCAGGGGCCGGCCGGCGAAAATTGCTGCCTTGACTTTCCCGCCCCCACACCCGACTTCCTAGCGCACCAGAGCGCGATCAGCAAAAGTGGTTTTGCGTCCGATCGCGCTCTGAACTTTTGAGTCTGCGGGAGACGAAGCCATGCCAGAGCCGCGACGATCGACGATCGATGCCGGAGAAGTGGAACGCTTTTCCGCTCTTGCCGCCGAATGGTGGAACCCGAACGGCAAGTTCCGCCCGCTGCACAAGTTCAATCCGATCCGGCTTGCCTATATCCGCGACCAGGTGGCGGCGCGCTTCGGCCGCGACCCGCGCGCGGCGAGGCCGTTCGAAGGCCTGCGCTTCCTCGACATCGGCTGCGGCGGCGGGCTTTTGTGCGAGCCGATGGCGCGGCTTGGCGCCGAAGTGGTCGGCGCCGACGCATCCGCCACCAACATCGAAGTGGCCAGGCTGCATGCGGCGGAGGTCGGCGTGACGGTGGATTATCGCGCCACGACGGCGGAGGACCTGGCCGATTCCGGCGAGAAATTCGACGTCATCCTCAACATGGAAGTCGTCGAGCATGTCGCCGACATCGACCTGTTCGTGGCCAAATGCGGCGAGATGGTCAAGCCGGGCGGCATCATGTTCGTCGCCACCATCAACCGCACGCTGAAGGCCCTGGGCCTGGCCATCATCGGCGCCGAATATGTGCTGCGCTGGCTGCCGCGCGGCACGCACCAGTTCGGCAAGCTGGTGCGTCCCGAAGAGCTCGAAAAGGCGCTCGCCGGCGCCGGGCTTGCCATCATCGACCGCACCGGCGTCGTCTACCATCCGCTCGCCGACCGCTGGCAGCGGTCGAAGGACATGGACGTCAACTACATGGTGCTGGCGGAGAAGGCACCGGTCTGAACCTTCTCACGCCGCCTGGCTTTGCGCCTTCGTGGTGATCTGGCTTTGTGCTTTCGTGGTGATGAACACGCCGGCAACGATGATGGCCGCGCCCACCCAGGTCAGCAATTGGTAGTGCTCGCCGAAAAAGATCGTGCCGGCAAGCAAACCGACCGCCGCCGCGACATAACCGATCTGGCTGAGATAGACCGGGCCTCCGACTGCCTGCAGCCGAAAGAACACCGCGAACATCGTCGCCGCCGAAGCCATCTGCGCGACGGTCGCCAGCGGCACCCCGCCGAGCGAGCCGAATGCACCGGCGCCCAGCGAGGCCAGGATGCCGGCAAGCAACATCACCGCCGACGCCAGATGGCTGCCGGCGGCGAGTGCGATCGGGCCGGTGCCTTCGGGCCAGTCGACCGTGCGGTAGATGTTGCCGACGGCCAGGCTGACCGGAATGAGCAGTCCCACCGCCACCCAGAAGAACTCGGCCGGACGGCCAGCCTCGCCACGCGTCGTCGCCACCATCACCGCGCCGACGAAGCCGACGGCGATGCCGGTCACACCAAGCAGATTGGGGCGCCTGACGCCGAGCAGGATCGAGAACACCAGCGTGATGACAGGCGACAGCGTGAACATGATGCCGGTGTAGCCGGCGCCAAGGTGCGGAATGGCGGAAAACATCAGGAGATTGGGGATAGCGTAGGACACCGCCGCGGTGACGAAGAAATAGCGCAGCCTGTGCGGGCTGAGCCGGATGCGCTCTCCGTTCAACAGCAAGGCGCCTAGCAGCACGCCGCCGGCGCCGAACGAGATGACGAAGGCCCAGACCACCGCCGGAACGCCCGCCGCCGTCGCCAGCTTGCCGAACGGCAGCGTCAGGCCGAGCAGCCCGCCGGTGACGACCAGAAGGCCGAGCGCTGAATCCCAGAGAAATTTCATTATGTTTCCTCGATCGCGGCGAGGTGACCAGCAAAAGCAGCCGGGCGAATGAACCAGTTCGGGAAAATTGGCTGACTCAGTTGCGGTCGTCTGGGAAGCTTGGGATCGGCATGAACTCCACGCCGTCCTCGGCCAGGCTCTTGGCCTCCTCGAGCGTCGCCTCGCCATAGATGCCGCGCGGGTCGCTCTCGCCGAAATGGATCTTGCGCGCTTCCTCGGCGAACTTGTCGCCGACATAGTCGGCATTCTCGCGCACTTTCTCGGCCATCGCCTTCAACTGCGCCAGCGCCTGCTTCTGCGCCTCGCCCATGGCAAGCGCGATCTTTTCCTGTTTGCGCCCGGTGGAGACGGCCGGCGCCATCAACGCCTTTTCAATCTTATGCGAGCCGCAGGTGGGGCAATCGACGAAGCCCCGCTTCTTCTGGGTGTCGAAATCGTCGTTGCTGCGAAACCAGCCCTCGAATTCATGCTCGTGCTCGCAGATCAGGGAAAAGCGGATCAAGACGCCGCACCCCTGAGAGGCACGGCCTCGGCCGATCCGCCGTTCACGGCAAAATCGCGCGCATTCCTGAGGTTCGGTATCTTCTTGCGCGCCGCAAGCGACTGCGCCGGATCGATCTCGGCGACGATCACCGCCGGCTCGTCATGCGCGGCTTCAGCGACGATGCGGCCCCAGGGATCGACGATCAGCGAGTGGCCATAGGTCTCGCGGCCGTCCTCGTGCAGTCCGCCCTGCGCGGCGGCCACGACATAGGCGCCGTTTTCGATGGCGCGTGCCCTGAGCAACACGTGCCAGTGCGCCTCGCCGGTTTGCCGGGTAAAGGCAGCGGGTACGGAAAGCATATCTGCGCCGGCCAGCGCCTCGGCGCGGAAAAGTTGCGGAAAGCGCAAATCGTAGCAGACGGCGAAGCCCAGCCTCGCACCGTCGATCCCAGCGCCGCTGATCCCGGTGACGACGGCCTCAGTGCCAGGCTCATAGGCGGCGGATTCGCGCCAGCTCTCGCCATTATCGAGATCGACGTCGAACATGTGAATCTTGTCATAGGTGGCAAGCGTGGCGCCATCGGGAGCGAACAAAAGCGCGCGGTTGGCGAGCTTGCCGTCGGCGCGCAGGATGGCGGTCGAGCCGATATGCAGGAAAATGCCGAGTTCCTTCGCCAGCTTTCGTGCGGTCGCGACGATGATGTCCTTGTCCTCGGAGGTGAAGGAGGTGGCTCTTGCCTCTTTGTCGCGGACAAGCGCACCGGTCATTTCCGGGGTCTGGACATAGGCCGCACCCTGGCTTGCCGCCTCGCGCACCAGCCGCTCCAGATCGACCGCATTGCGCTCGGGACTGGTTCCCGAACGCATCTGGATCGCCGCGGCCTTGAAAGCACCCATGGTCATGTCCTCAAATTCGCCGAACCGTTGGCGAGAAGTTTGTCCAGCCGGCCCTGCGCCTCCAGCTCGTGAAGGTCGTCACAGCCGCCGACATGCGTGTCGCCGATGAAAATCTGCGGAAAGGTCGAGCGGCCGCGCGCGCGCGAAATCATTTCCTGGCGCAGCTCCGGCGAGAAGGATGCGTCATGTTCGGTATAGGCAACGCCCTTGTGCTCGAGCAGCCGCTTGGCCGCGGTGCAATAGCCGCACATCATCCGAGTGTAGATCGTCACATCGACCATCTGTCAGCAATCCTGCCTTTCCCTCAAACCTATATAGTCACGGACTCGTCCGCCCGAAAGTCCCCTGGCAGCACGCGCGCGAAGGTCAGCACGTCGACCGCCCCGGCCCCACTCTTCTTCAACGCCTTGGCGACCGCGCGCACGGTGGCGCCGGTGGTATAGACGTCGTCGATCAAAAGCACCCGGCGGCCGGCGATCTCGATCTCGGCCTCGCCGGGCACTCTGAACGCGGCACGCACATTCTCTTCGCGCTCGTGCCGCTCCAGCCCGACCTGCTGGCGGGTGAGCTTGACACGGCGGATCGCCGAGGGCGCGAAAGGCAGGCCGCCAAGCTGCGACACCGCCCTTGCGAGCTCCGCCGACTGGTTGAACTGGCGCCTGAAAAACCGCCGCCAGTGCAGCGGCACCGGTACGACCACATCGGCCTCCGCGATCAATTCGGCGCCGGCGCGCAGCATCCAGCGCGCCATCCATGGCGCCAGATCGGTGCGATCCTGGTATTTCAACCCTTGCACCATCTGGCGGGCGACACCCGAATAGGCCACTGCCGCCCGCGCCCGCTCGAACGGCGGCGGGTCGGCGATTGCTTCGGCGGACAAGAACCCATCGCCCATGTGATGGGTGAAGGGCGTACCCATCACCGGGCACCAGGGCCGCTCCAGAAGCCTGAGTTTCGGCCAGCAGGCGCCGCACAGCACGCCGGGTTGCGAGACATGGCGGCGGCAGCCGGCGCAGACCGGCGGAAACAGCATGCGCGCCGGCCAGCCCAAAGCCTTTCGAGCGATACCCTTGATCGCAATATGCTTGATCTCTGGCATAGGATCGGCCACGTGGTTGGTCCTGCGCGCCACTATATCCAAGCGCGGGAAAACAGGAACCTGCCCGTTGCAACCTATAATCGACATCCCGCTGTGGCTGGCGCACAAGCGCCGGGCATTGGCCCACCCCGTCAGCGGAGCGGATTTCCTGATGCGCCGGGCAGCCGAGGACCTTGCCGACCGGCTGGGCGCCGTCGAGCGCGAGTTTAACAGGGCGGCCGTCCTGTTTTGCCAGACACCGGCCGCCACCGGCGTGCTCGCGGCAAGCGGCAAGGTGGCGGACATCGTGCGCGTCGAGGCGGACGCGACTTTCCTCAAGGGCGAGGCGGGACTGGTCTCATCGTTGGAAACCGTGCCGTTCGAGCCGGAAAGCCTCGACCTCGTTGTGTCGCTTCTGTCGCTGCAGGCGATGAACGACATTCCCGGCATGCTGGTGCAGACCCGCCGCGCGCTGAAGCCGGACGGCCTTTTCCTCGGCGCCTTTGCCGGCGCCGGCTCGCTTTCCGAGCTGCGCGAAAGCCTGCTGGCCGCCGAAACCGAGCTTTATGGCGGCGCCAGCCCCCGCGTCATTCCGTTCACCGATGTGCGCGACGCCGGCGCGCTCTTGCAGCGTGCCGGCTTCGCCTTGCCGGTCGCCGATGTCGAGACGGTGACGGTGCGCTACGATTCCCTGTTCGGCGTGATGGCGGACCTGCGGGCCATGGGCGAGACCAGCGCGCTCATCGACCGTAGCAGGCGACCGGGGACGCGAAGGCTGTTTGCCCGGGCAGCCGAAATCTACGCCGAGCGGTTTGCTGATCCCGATGGTCGTATCAGGGCGAGTTTCCCGATCGTCTGGATGTCAGGCTGGGCGCCCGACGCCTCGCAGCAAAAACCGCTGAAGCCGGGCTCGGCCAAGGTCTCGCTTAAGACGATATTGGAAAATCCCGAAGGGCGCCGACCGGGTTCCGACAACCGATAACCCGGCTGCGGTTACTTGGCGAAAGCATTGGCCAGCCTGCTGTTGTTGTCGCTGAACAACCAGGAGATCGCGTTGGCGGCCTGGCCGACGCCGCCAACGATGGCAAGCGACAACACGGCCGCGATCAGCCCATATTCGATGGCTGTCGCGCCTGTCTCGTCTTCCAAAAACCGTTGCAGCACTGTTTTCATGACTGTCGATCCCGCTTGCCACGACCCTAGCGCCGACCTGTTAAGAAAGGTTAACGGTACAGGCTTAACAGGCGATGAAACGGCAGCGTCCTATGCGCATCGCATAAGGAGCACCGGATGCATGACGCGCTTTTCGATCAGCAGTCGCCGCTGTGCCTGCCATTGCTGATGACGCAGACTGAACTGGGCAACGGCTGCAGCACGCTCCTGCGCAGCGTGTAGGTGTCGCGATGACCGATCGAAGCCGTGCTCATCCTGTCGACGCCGGCAAGATCGTCGCCGGTGGCTTGCAATCGCATCCGGCTATCGAGGTAAGGCGTCGCGAACAAGGCCAGGGCCACCGCGGCCGAACCGAACAGCAACGTGAGGCGCAACAGGCCCATGCCCGCTTGGCTGGCGCCACGCAAACGGTCGGGCCGGATCGAGTCCCAGTCCCTGTCGAGGCTCATGCAGTCGCTCCCCCGGTGAAGTCAGCGCTTTGCCTCAACTTTTCACGGCAAGATAAATCTTTCATTAACGCTGGGTGAAGAAGCAGGGGCCGGCAACAGTCCGGCTTACAGCAGGTCGATGAGGAACTGGATCAGCGGCGCGTCGGCCGGCGGCATCGGAAAGTCGCGCATCTGGCGCGGCCGCACCCATTTCAGCCCCTGGCCCTCCTTCGGCTGGGCGATGCCACGGAAGCGGCGGCAGACGAACAGCGGCATCAGCAAGTGAAAATCATCGTAGGAATGGCTGGCGAAGGTCAGTGGCGCCAGACACGGGATTTCGGTCTCGATGCCGATTTCCTCGTAGAGCTCGCGGATGAGGCATTGTTCCGGCGTCTCGCCGGGCTCGACCTTGCCGCCGGGAAATTCCCACAGGCCGGCGAGTTGCTTGCCTTGCGGCCGCTGCGCCAGCAGCACGCGGCCGTCGGCGTCGACCAGCGCGCAGGCCGCGACCAGGAGCAGGCGCTTGCCGGCGGGGCTCGCGCCGGTCATGCGCCGGGCGGCCGGCGATAGTGATAGCGATAGACTTCCTCGAAGCCCAGCGAACGGTAGAGCGCCAGCGCCGGCGCATTGCTGGCCTCGACCTGCAGCCAGGCTTCGCGGGCGCCGCGCAGCCGCGCCCATTTCAGCGCCGACAGGATAAGATTGCGGCCATGGCCCTGGTTGCGCACCGATTTGTCGGTGGCGACCTCGAACAATCCGGCAAGATCGCCATCATGGACACAGATCAGCGTCGCCAGCGGCTCGCTGCCCTCTTCGAGCGCGAATAGCCCGGCCTCGGGCTGGATCGCGCCGATGATCTCGGACAGGCCAGGGCGCAGCGCCACGTCGGAGCCGCTGACCTTGAGCGACGCGCCGATGAAGCGGCTGATGTCCTTCAGCGGGATCTGGTCCATGGCCGGGTCGAGTTGCGCATCCGCCAACGGCAGGCGCATCACCAGCGATTCGTCGAATATGCTCCAGCCTTCCTTGTCGAGGTGACTGGACAGGTCAGGCCCCGACAGTGGCGAGATGCGGAAGGTCAGCGGCCTGCCATAGGCGTCGAAACGCCGGCTGGCGCGGCCGATGCGCTCGGCAATGTGCTGGATGTCGCCCGGATCGAGGGGGTTGACCGAATTCAGCCGCTTGGCCGGATGGCCGGCTGTCAGCCGCACCACCCAGGTGCCGTCATAATGGACGGCCGCCGCCGGCCAGGCACGAAAGCCGGCCGCCTCGTAGCGGCGGACGATGGCGAGCATGCTTGCCGGATGTCTGGAAACCAATGTCATCAGCTCCGCCAAATTCCTCAGCTGCGCCAAATTCCTCAGCTACGATAGTCGCCATTGATGGCGACATATTCCTTGGTGAGGTCGCAGGTCCACACCGTTGCCTTGCCGCGGCCGATGCCGATATCGGCGCGGATGCGAATTTCGTCGCGCTTCATATAGGCAGATGTCGCCTCTTCCGAATAGCCAGGGTCGCGCTCGCCCTCATGCGCCAGCCGGTTGTCGCCGAACCAGATCGACAGAAGGTCGCGGTCGGCCGGCTCGCCCGCCTTGCCGACGGCCATGACGACGCGGCCCCAATTGGCGTCCTCGCCGGCGACCGCCGTCTTGACCAGCGGCGAATTGGCGATGGACAGCGCGATGCGCTTGGCCGAGCGCGCCGATTTCGCCCCGGTGACGGTGACTTCGACCTGCTTGCGCGCGCCCTCGCCGTCGCGCACCACTTGCAACGCCAGCGATTTCAGCACCTTGCCGAGCGCGCGGCGGAACGCAGCGAGGCGCGCGTCCTTTGGATCGCTGATCACGGGCGCACCGCGCCTGGCGGCGGCACCCGTGGCGAAGATCAGCAGCGTGTCGCTGGTCGAGGTGTCGCTGTCGACGGTGACCGCGTTGAAGGTCTTGGCCGTGCCGCGCGACAACAGATCCTGCAGCACGGGTGCTGCGATCGGCGCGTCGGTGGCGATGAAGGAGAGCATGGTCGCCATGTCGGGCGCGATCATGCCGGCGCCCTTGGCGATGCCGTTGATGGTGACGTCGGCATCGCCGAGCTTGATGGTCGCGGTCGCCACCTTGGCATAGGTATCGGTGGTCATGATCGCCTTGGCGGCTTCCGTCCACAGCTCCGGCTTGCCGTCCTTGACCAGCCCGGCGAGCAGATGGCTGAACTTGCCCGTGTCGAGCGGCTCGCCGATGACGCCGGTGGAGGCCAGGAACACCTCGCCTGGCGTGCAGCCCGCCGCCTTGGCCGCCGCCTCGCCGGTCATGGCCGTGGAGGTCCGGCCCTTCTTGCCGGTGAAGGCATTGGCATTGCCGGAATTGACGACGAGCACGCGCGCCTTGCCCTGCCCCAGATTCTGCCGGCAGAAATCGACCGGCGCCGACGGGCATTTCGACTTGGTGAACACGCCGGCAACGGTGGTCCCGGCGTCGAAGACCATGGCCAAGAGGTCGGTGCGGTTCTTGTATTTTATCCCGGCCTCGGCGGTCGCGATGCGCACGCCCTCGATAGCGGGCATTTTGGGATATTTCTTCGGCGCGAGCGGCGAAATCGTCGTGGACATGGGGGCCTCGGGCGGGAAAACGCGGGGGGAAGGCCGGTTTGCCCGATACGAAGCGTCGGTGCAAGGGCGTTTTCACGGCCGGCCGGGGCGCGGGGCTTCCGGTTTCCGCCAATCCCGCATCGGGCGATTTGCCGGCATTGGCTGTGCAGAACGGCCCGTTTCGTTTCATCGCCGGCTCGCATATGATCGCCGGCAAAATTGTTGGCGAGGATGACTGGAATGGCCGAAGACGCTGACCCCGCGCGCAAGTCGATCGGTGCGCGACGCAATCCCGATAGCGCCGAGGCCATTCTCGAAGCGGCCGAAGCGGTGCTGGTCGAGGCGGGCTATGCCGGCTTTTCGATCGAAGCCGTGGCCAGGCGGGCGCGCGCCGGCAAGCCAACGATCTATCGCTGGTGGCCGAGCAAGGCGGCCCTGCTGCTCGAAATCTATCAGCGCGGCAAACGTGTCGACAGTCCCGACACCGGCAATATCGAGGACGATCTCGTCGGCTTCCTCAAAAGCCTGTTCTCGCACTGGCGCGAGACCTCGTCGGGCAGCGTGTTCAGATCGCTGATCGCCGAGGCGCAGTCGGACCCGGCAGCGGCAGCGGCTCTTGCCGAATATTCGAAAGGACGCCACTCCCATACCGGCCAGATGATCGAACGCGCCAAGGCGCGCGGCGAGGTGGCAGTCGATGTCGATGCCGCCCTCGTCGCCGACCTGATCGGCTCCTTCGCCTGGAAGCATCTTCTCACCAATCGTCTCGACGAGGACGAAGCGACACTACGCAGCGCGGTCCGCTATGTGGTACAAGGCATACTCTCACGAAGTCGTTAGGGGGATCGGCGGCTTGCTCGACAGAATATCTCCGGTGCTGCCGGTCAGCCTGATCATCGTTTCCGACTATCTGACGGCGGATGGCGACGCGGAACTGCGTCGCTCGCTGCAGGCCTATGCGCAGGACCACCAGGGCATTCCCGGCGAAATCGTCATCATGCTGCCAGGTGACCGGACTTCAGGCAGCCATCATTCGAAAATCGAAGCCGAATTCGCCGGCAAACCTGCCTGGCTCTGCCCGTCGGTGATCGTGGCGACGCATGACAGCGACGAATCCTCGCAACTGAAGGACGCCGCACTCGCATATTGCCGTCATGACCTGGTTGCGGTGGTCGAGGCAGACTGCCTGCCGCGGCCGGGCTGGCTGGCGGCCCTCTACGAAACCGTCGAGACGGATCCGCGGCTCGGCGCCGTTTCCGGACGGACCAGCTACGGCGAAGACAGCATGATGAAAAGGGTGATGTCGCTGCTCGACCGCGGCTTCATCGAGCGCCGCAACCGCCATGGCCAGGTCATTCATGCCAGCAACAATGGCGCGCTCTACCGGCGCCAGGTGCTCGAACGCTATCGCTTCGAGGCCTATCACGGCCCCTTCGTCAGCTCGCATCTGCGCCAGCACGCCATGCTGAAGGACGGCGTCGCCATGGAGGTGGCGCCCAGGGCCGTCTCGATCCACGCCTACGAGGGATTGGGTTTCATCTGGGACGTCAGGCGCAACAAGGGCTACCAGTTCGCGCGGATGGAGCAGCGCCGGAAGCCGCATCGCTCGAAGCTCGGCCTCGCCTGTCGCGCCGTGGCGACCTCGTTCAAGGAAAACCGCCAGACCGCGCAGGCCGTGGGCAGTCAGTTCTGCCGCTGGACGGACTGGCCGCTGTTCTGGGCGATGATGCTTCTGGTGCGGGTCCCCGAATTCACCGGCGCGCTCGCCGCCGATGACCCGGCGGCATTCAAGGCGTCGACGCATTATCGGTAGGGGTGGCGGGGCGCGGCGAAACCCACGCTCTGTCGGACGATTAGCCGATAATTGTCGGAGTTCAGCGCTGCCCCTCATCGCCCTACCGGGCACTTCTCCCCGTATAGTAACGGGGAGAAGGACGCCTTCACCGACGATTTCGCCAATCAACAACGTCGCGGAAATAGTGCCGAGGTTGTGGCCAGCCCCTTCTCCCCGTCACTATACGGGGAGAAGATGCCGGCAGGCAGATGACGGGCGGCGCTGACGTCGCCCCTGTTAATCGCCTCGCGCCTACTTCGCGCTTTCCAGCGTGTCGACCGTCTTCTTCAGATTGGCGTCGGGGATTTCGACCTTGGCGGCGGCACGCAGCTGCTTGACCAGGGCGAAATATTTGTCGCGGATGACCGCCTGCTTGGCCTGGTCCTTGACCTCTTCGAAAGCCGGCGGCTGCTTGGTGCGCTTGTCCTCGAGCTTGATGACGTGCCAGCCGAACTGCGACTGCACCGGCTGCTCGGTGTATTTGCCGACCGCCAGCGCGAACGCCGCCTTGTCGAATTCCGGCACCATCTGGCCCGGCCCGAACCAGCCGAGATCGCCGCCGCTGGTCTTGCCCGAGGGATCGCTGGTGTGCTCGTTGGCGAGCTTCTGGAAGTCGGCGCCGCCGTCGAGCTGCTTGATGATCGCGTCGGCCTCTTCCTTCGTCTTCACGAGGATGTGACGGGCATGCACCTCGTTGGTCGGCGGGGTGTTGGCGATTTCCTGGTCGTAGCGGGCGCGAACCTCGGCATCCGTGACCTTGTCGACGACGCCCTTTTCAACCATTTCGCCATGCAGGGCGCGCTGCTGCAGGAACGCCATGCGGCGCTCGAAATCGGGATCCTTGTCAAGCCCGGTGGCGACCGCCTGGGCGGCCATGATCCTGATTTCGATTGCCGCCGAAAGTGCCGCCGCGCGGCGCTGTTCGGGCGGCAGCTGCGCGAATTGCTGCGACAGCTCGCCTTCGGCAAGCCCAAGGTCCGCCTCGGTCAGCTTCTGGCCGTTGACGGTCGCGACCACGGCGTTCGGATCGACCGGCGCCGCCGGCGCGGGGGCCGGTTGGGCGGGCGCCGCCGGCTGGGCGGGAGCGGTGTCCTGCGCCATCAGCGGCGACAGCGACAGAGCCGACAACCCGACGGCCAGACCAAGGCTGGCGAACGACGCACGGCGGAACAATAAGGACATAAGATAACTCCGATGGGGATTGGCGGCTGTTCAGATCAGCCGGATTGTGGCGGAATTTGGCGCGGTCGACAGGGCGAGCGCGGCGTTGACATCGATTGAGCCCCCTCTTATCTGTCCAACGACTTTGCGTCCAGAACCGTTTTCCGGGCGCTTTTTGCGTTTGTCCGCGTTTCACGCGGAATTGATGGGGCCGTCCGGCGCCCGTCGCAACGACTAGGAATGCTATCGAAAGGGCCATTGGATGGTCAGTCTCGGCGGTCTCGCCCGTAAGGTTTTCGGCTCCTCCAACGATCGTCGGGTCAAGTCGACGCGGCCACGCGTCGAGGCGATCAACGCCATGGAAAACGAGATGCGGGCGCTCTCCGATGCCGACCTGGCGGCCCGCACCGAAAAATTCCGCCAGGACATCGCCAACGGCGCCTCCCTCGACGATCTGCTGATCCCCGCCTTCGCCACCGTGCGCGAGGCGGCGCGCCGCGTGCTCGGCATGCGCCCGTTCGACGTGCAGCTGATCGGCGGCATGGTGCTGCACAATGGCGGCATCGCCGAGATGCGCACCGGCGAGGGCAAGACCCTGGTCGCCACGCTGCCGGTCTATCTCAACGCACTTGCCGGCAAGGGCGTCCATGTCGTCACCGTCAACGACTACCTCGCCACGCGCGACTCCGAATGGATGGGCCGCGTCTATAAATTCCTCGGCCTGAGCGTCGGCGTCATCGTCCACGGCCTGTCCGACGAGGAGCGCAAGGCCGCCTACGCCGCCGACGTCACCTACGCCACCAACAACGAGCTCGGCTTCGACTATCTGCGCGACAACATGAAGTATGAGCGCGACCAGATGGTGCAGCGCGGCCACAGCTACGCCATCGTCGACGAGGTCGATTCCATCCTGGTCGACGAGGCGCGCACGCCGCTGATCATTTCCGGTCCGCTCGAGGACCGCTCGGACATGTACAACACCATCGATGCCTTCATGCTGAAGCTCGGCCCGGAAGACTACGAGATCGACGAGAAGCAGAAGACCTCGATCTTCACCGAGGACGGCACCGAGAAGCTGGAGAACCTTTTGCGCGACGCCGGCCTGCTCAAGGGCGAGTCGCTCTACGACGTCGAGAACGTCGCCATCGTCCACCATGTCAACAATGCCTTGAAGGCGCACCGGCTGTTCCAGCGCGACAAGGACTACATCGTGCGCAATGGCGAGATCGTCATCATCGACGAATTCACCGGCCGCATGATGCCGGGCCGCCGCTATTCCGAGGGCCTGCACCAGGCGCTCGAGGCCAAGGAGCATGTGGCGATCCAGCCGGAGAACCAGACGCTCGCCTCCGTCACCTTCCAGAACTATTTCCGCCTCTACAAGAAGCTTTCCGGCATGACCGGTACCGCGCTGACCGAGGCCGAGGAGTTCGGCAACATCTACGGCCTCGAAGTCACCGAGATCCCGACCAACCTGCCGGTCATCCGCATTGACGAGGACGACGAGGTCTACCGGACGGTCGAGGAGAAATACAAGGCGATCGTCAAGGAGATCCGGGAAGCCAGCGCCAGGGGCCAGCCGACGCTGGTCGGCACGACGTCCATCGAAAAATCCGAGCAGCTCGCCGAACGCCTGCGCAAGGAAGGTTTCAAGGACTTCGAAGTGCTGAACGCCCGCCACCACGAGCGCGAGGCCGCCATCGTCGCCCAGGCCGGCAAGCCCGGCGTCATCACCATCGCCACCAACATGGCCGGCCGCGGCACCGACATCCAGCTCGGCGGCAATGCCGAGATGCGCATTGCCGACGAGCTTGGCGACATGCCGGAAGGCCCCGAGCGCGAAGCGAAGGAAAAAGCCATCCGCGACGACATCGCCCGCCTGAAGGAAAAGGCGCTCGCCGCCGGCGGCCTCTATGTGCTCGCCACCGAACGCCATGAATCGCGCCGCATCGACAACCAGTTGCGCGGCCGCTCCGGTCGCCAGGGCGATCCGGGCCGTTCGAAATTCTTCCTGTCGCTGCAGGACGACCTGATGCGTATCTTCGGCTCCGAGCGCATGGACGGCATGCTGCAGAAGCTCGGCCTCAAGGAAGACGAGGCGATCATCCATCCCTGGATCAACAAGGCGCTGGAAAAGGCGCAGAAGAAGGTCGAGGCGCGCAACTTCGACATCCGCAAGAACCTGCTGAAATATGACGACGTCTCCAACGACCAGCGCAAGGTGGTGTTCGAGCAGCGCATCGAATTGATGGACGGCGAAGGCCTCAGCGAAACCATCGCCGAGATGCGCGAGGGCGTCATCGACGAGATCGTCGCCAAGGCCATTCCCGAAAACGCCTATGCCGAGCAATGGAACGTCGACGGCCTCAAGGCCGAGGTCGCCGAATTCCTCAACCTCGACCTGCCGATCGAGGAATGGGTCAAGGAAGAGGGCATTGCCGAGGACGACATCCGCGAGCGCATCGCCCAGGCCGCCGATACCGCCGCCAGGGAGCGCGCCGAGCGTTTCGGCCCCGACGTGATGACCTATGTCGAGCGCTCGGTGGTGCTGCAGACGCTCGACCATCTGTGGCGCGAGCACATCGTCAACCTCGACCATCTGCGCTCGGTCGTCGGCTTCCGCGGCTACGCCCAGCGCGACCCGCTGCAGGAGTACAAGGGCGAGGCGTTCGAACTGTTCCAGGCGATGCTGGGCAATCTGCGCCAGGCCGTCACCGCGCAACTGATGCGGGTCGAACTGGTCCGCCAGGCCGCCGAAGCCCCGCCGCCCGAGACGCCCGAAATGTTCGGCAGCCACATCGACGGCTCCACCGGCGAAGACGATTTCGACGGCGGCGAGACGGCACTTCTGGTGCGCCAGGAAACCAGCGCCGTCGTAGCCCCCGAAAACCGCGACCCCAACAACCCTGCGACCTGGGGCAAGGTCGGCCGCAACGAAGCCTGCCCCTGCGGCTCGGGCAAGAAGTACAAGCACTGCCACGGGGCGTTCGCGTAAGGCGCGCCTTTCCTTCTCCCCGTTCACGGGGGTGAGGCGTGGTCCGCGCAGCGGACGAAAAGCCAATTGCTTGGCTTTTCGAACAACGAACGCCCGGAGCGATAGCGAAGGGCGGATGAGAGGCGGCGCGAACCTCAAGTGATTGCCTTGGTTAACGCGCCAGGCTTGCTTTGTGACGGCAGTTATGCTATTGATTTCAATACGGTGCTGATTTGCGCCAGCGACCCGCCCCCCCGAGGCGGGTTTTTTATTGCCGGTGGGATTAGCCGAGTAGGCCAGAGGGAGGCGCCCGCGCGAACCCTTGCCATCGTCTTTTGAACAGTGTCCATTGCCCGAAAGATTCGCGGGGGGGGATGGATGCGCCTTTCATGGAATGAAATACGGGTGCGAGCGAAGAAATTCGCCAAGAAATGGCAAGACGCTCACTACGAGAAGGGTGAGACCCAGACCTTCTACAACGAGTTCTTCGAGATATTCGGCGTCGAGCGTCGCCGGGTCGCGCGTTACGAGGAACTGATCAAGAAGCTCGATAACCGCCACGGCTTCATTGATCTGTTTTGGCCCAAGGTGCTGCTCGTCGAGCAGAAGAGTGCCGGTCGCGATCTTTTGAAGGCGGCAACGCAGGCCGGAGAATATTTCGACGCCATCAAAGATTCAGAAAAACCGCGCCATCAGCTTCTGTGCGATTTCCAGAATTTCGAACTTCTCGACCGAGATTCGCGCGAGCAAGCGGTGTTCAAGCTCGCCGACCTGCATCAGAACGTCGAGCATTTCGGCTTCATCCTCGGTATCGAGAAGCGCACCTTTAAGGACCAAGACCCGGTCAACATCAAGGCGTCGGAACTTATGGGAGCCATCCATGACTCGCTGGAGGAGTCTGGCTATGCGGGCCACAACCTTGAGCGGTATTTGGTCCGCCTCGTTTTCATACTGTTTGCCGACGACACTGGTATCTTCGAGCCGCGCGATATCCTGCTCGACCTGATGGAGTCGCGTACAAGCGACGACGGATCAGACATTGGGCTGTGGCTCCATCGGCTATTCGAGGTGTTGAACACACCCGAGGATGCACGTCAGAAGAATCTCGACGAAGATTTGAAGAAATTCCCTTATGTCAACGGCGACCTTTTCGCCACGCATTTGCCGATCGCCGATTTCAACTCAGCCATGCGTGACACATTCATAGAGGCCTGCCGCTTCAACTGGTCTTCTGTTTCGCCGGCGATCTTTGGCTCATTGTTCCAATCAGTCATGAACAAGACGGAGCGCCGGAAGAAGGGCGCCCACTACACCACCGAAAAGAACATCATGAAAGTAATCGGGCCCCTCTTTCTTGACGACTTGAGGGCCGAATTCAAGCGCATCAACGCCCGCAAGGACAACCGGCGCAAAGGTGAACTTGAAGCTTTCCGTCGCCGTCTCGGCAGTCTGACTTTTCTAGATCCCGCATGCGGCTGCGGCAATTTCCTAATTATTGCATATCGGGAGTTGCGGCAATTAGAGATGGAAGTAATCGAAGCTTTTTTGCAAGGCACAATAAAGCTAACCGGGGACAGTAGAATTGAGCAGCTGCTCAAAAGTGGTGCGTCCGGCGTGTCCGTTCTTGACGTTGATCAGTTCTACGGAATCGAGTTTGAAGAATTTCCAGCACGCATAGCCGAAGTCGCTATGTGGATGATGGACCACATTATGAATAATCGTTTCGGGCTTGCGTTCAATACGCCGTATGCTCGCATTCCACTGAGGAAATCCCCCCATATTCGCCATGCAGACGCACTTGAATTCGACTGGAATGATCTTCTACCTGCGCATCTCTGCTCTTATGTCTTAGGCAATCCGCCGTTTATCGGCGCAAAATATCAGTCAATCTTGCAACGCTCGCAGGTCCGTAAAATAGCAAAGCTCGGGGGCGCTGGTGGCACACTGGACTATGTCGCCTCGTGGTTCCTGAAGGCCGGCGCTTACGTCCAAGACGGTAAAGGCAAAATAGCTTTCGTCTCCACCAATTCCATCACTCAGGGCGAGCAGGTAGCACAATTTTGGCCGCTGATATTCGATCGCCACAAACTCGAGATTGCGTTCGCTCATAGAACCTTCGTGTGGGGTTCGGAAGCCCGCGGCGCTGCGCATGTCCACGTGGTCATTATAGGCCTGACGCGCGCAGACATGGAGCCGGAGACGAAGCGCTTGTTTTCGTACGCCGATATCAAGGCTGATCCGGTTGAGAGCCGGCATAAGGTGCTGTCGCCTTATCTCTTCGATGCCGGTGTAGTGACAAATAGGCATTTGCTTGTGAAGGGGTCTCGGCACGCAATCAACGGCGCTCCGTTACTAAAGAGTGGAACACAGCCGATCGACAACAGCGAATACATTTTCGATCAAGCGCGTAGAGAGCAGCTAGAAGACGACGAACCAAACGCATTGCAATATCTTCGCCCGTATGTTGGAACCACCGAGTTCCTTTCCGGATATTGCCGCTGGATTCTGTGTTTGCAAAATGTATCGCCGAACGAACTAAGAGCACTACCGAACGTAGTTTCACTGATGCGCAATGTCCGCGCTTTTCGGAAGAAAAGCACCAGAAAGGGAACACTTGCAATTGCAGAAAACCCGCGGCGTTTCAACGTAGAGATATTTCCAGATAGCTCTTTCTTGGTTATTCCTAAATACGGATCGGAGAGGCGGGAGTATTACCCTTTGGGTTTTTTGGACCCTCCGTACGTCCCGAGTGATCTTATATTTATACTTGAGAACGCCAGTCATGTACATTTTGGCATTCTCCAATCCGCAATTCATATGGCTTGGTTGCGTCAAATCGGCGGGCGTATGAAAAATGATCCGCGCTATTCAATTGACGTAGTTTACAATACCTTCCCTTGGCCGGAGATGAATGAGACACAGAAGAAAATGATCGCCGCCTTGGCACAGAATGTGATAGATGCCCGCGCAAATTTTCCAAACTCCACGCTAGCGGACATGTACGATCCGGACTTCATGCCACCAAAGCTTCGGAAGGCGCATCAGGCGCTCGATCTCGCTGTTGACCGCCTCTACCGCCGTATGGCTTTCACTTCTGAGCGTGAACGGGTCGAGCATCTCTTTGGCCTGTACGAGAAGATGGTTGCTCCTATGGAGGCCGCCGCGAAAGCAAAGGTAACAAAGAAACGCACAGCAAAAGCTGCTGCCGAGGTTTTAAGTTCGCCGGGCGTGGCGTAACCTAAAAAAGCCGGCGCCGCCCCTCATCCGCCTGCCGGCACCTTCTCCCCGTGAACGGGGAGAAGGGAGCAATCCCTCCACCGCCACCCAACCGTTTCTTAATCTGTCTTCGCTACACCCAAAGCCTGAAAAAGAGGCGGAAAACGGAGAGTATTGGGTGCGCTTTTCCGCGGCGACGACAGCCGGGCGGTTCCTGCCGCAGCGCCTTGCGCTGCGCGTAAAGCCGTTGCTTGGCCGCATCGACGCCGTGCTGTTCACCGCCGACGAGCGCGGCGAGGCCGGGCGCATGTCGCTGATTGCCTTCTCCGTGCGCATCGTCAGCGCCGTCATCGCCTTCGTCAGCCAGGTGCTGATGGCGCGCTGGATGGGCTCGTTCGAATACGGCATCTTCGTCCTCGTCTGGGTGACGATGGTCATCGTCGGCAACCTCGCCTGCCTCGGTTTCCACACCTCTGTCATCCGCTTCATTCCCGAATACAGCGAGCGCGGCATGCTGGCCGAGTTGCGCGGCATCGTCATGACCAGCCGCCTGTTCGTGCTGATTGCCTCCACCGCGATCGCCGCCCTCGGCGCGCTCGGCGTCTGGCTGCTCTCGCCCTTTATCGAAAACTACTATGTCGCGCCCTTCATCCTCGGCCTCATCCTGCTGCCGATGATCGCCATGTCCGACCTGGTGCAGGGGCTGGCGCGGGCGAATTCCTGGGCGCTGTTCGCGCTGTCGCCGACCTTCCTGATCCGGCCGGTGCTGATCCTGGCCTTCATGGCGCTGATGCTTTTGCTGGGCTACGCGCCCGACGCCAGGACCGCGATCTTCGCCGCCATCGCCGCCACCTACGCCACCACGATCGGCCAGCTGCTTAGCGTGACGTCGCGCATCGACAAGAAGATCCCAGCCGGCCCGGTGAAGGTGCATTTCGCGCAATGGTTCATCGTGTCGCTGCCGATCTTCCTGGTCGAAAGCTTCTTTTTCCTGCTCACCAATGCCGATGTGCTGATGGTCGGCGCCTATATGGATCCCGACGACGTCGCCGTCTATTTCGCGACGGTCAAGACGCTGGCGCTGGTGCATTTCGTCTATTTCGCGGTCAAGGCCGGCGTTGCCCAGCGCTATGCGCAGTTCACCCATGGCGAACCGGAAAAGCTCGCCGCCTTCGCCCGCGAGACGGTGTCGTGGACCTTCTGGCCGTCGCTCATCATGGCGCTGGTGGTGCTGGTGCTGGGCGAGCCGATGCTGATGCTGTTCGGCCCTGAATTCACATCGGGCTATCCGCTGCTGTTCCTGCTGGTCTTCGGCGTCGTCGCGCGCGCCGCCGTCGGCCCCTGCGAAAGCCTGCTCACCATGAGCGGCAACCAGAACATCTGCGCCGCCGTCTACGCCATGACGCTGGCCTTCAACATCGGCCTCAATGTGGTGCTGATCCCGCTTTTCGGCCTGTGGGGCGCCGCCATGGCCACCGCCTTCGCCATGATCTTCGAGGCGGCCGCATTGTCCTTCACGGTCTGGCGCAAGCTCGGCATCGTCATGGCCATTTTCATGCCCGCAAAAGGAGCCGCGTAATGGCTGCCATCCCCTTGCTCGAGGAAACCAGCGGCGGCCCGGCCGGCGCCATGGTGTCCGGCCTCGCCGGGCTCGCCCGCGAAGCCGACCCCGCCCATGTCGAGATCCTCGCCAACAACCGTCCCGAGCGCAAGCTGGCGATCTATCCGGCCTCCGCCGGCTTCGACCTGGTCGAGGAACTGGATTATCTCTGCGCCCGCACGATCGAGCCCAACATCTTCTTCAACCCGCGCTTCCTGGCGCCGGCCATGCCGAGGCTGGAAGACCGCGAGGTGCGGCTGGCGGTGATCCGCGACGGCGACGAATACCGCAACCGGCTGCGCCTGCTGGTGCCGTTCTCGGTGGAGCGGCCGGGCGTGCCGCTCGGCGTCCCGGTCATGCGCACCTGGTCGAGCCCGTTCGGCCCGATCGGCACGCCGCTGGTCGACCGCGACGACCCGGTCGGCGTCATCGAGGATTTCTTCGCGATGCTGTCGCGGCCGCATCTCAAATTGCCGAAAGTCTTCGTCCTGCCCGACATCCGGCTCGACGGCCCGGTTGCGAGCCTCTTTGCCACCGTCGCCGAAACGCATGGCCTGACGCTGGTCATCACCGGCAAGGCCGAGCGCCCGGTGCTTGAAAGCAAGTTCGACGCCGAAGCCTACCTAAAGGCCTCCTTGCGCTCGCATCACTATCGCGAATTCCGCCGCCTGAAGCGTCGCCTCGGCGACCTCGGCAGGCTGGAGCACCAGGTGGCGCGCGGACCGGAAAACATCCGCCATGCCATCGAAAGCTTCCTGACGCTGGAGGTGGCGGGCTGGAAAGGCCGCGAACGCACCGCCATGGCCATCGACCGCTACCGCGCCGCCTTCGCCCGCGAGGCCGTGCACCGGCTGGCCGAACAGGATTTGTGCCGCATCCATTCGCTGACGCTGGACGAACGCACCATCGCCAGCCTGATCGTCTTCGTCGAGGCCGGCGTCGCCTACACCTGGAAGACGGCCTATGACGAGACCCTTGCCACCTATTCGCCGGGCACGCTGCTGATGATCGAGGTGACCAGGCAGCATCTCGACGACCCCAACATCATGATGACCGATTCCTGCGCCGTGCCCGACCACCCCGTCATGAGCCGGTTGTGGACGGAGCGTAAGCCGATGGGCACGCTGGTCATCGGGCTTTCGCCCGACGCCGACCGCCTCGCCCGCCAGGCGGCCTCGCAGCTGCATCTCTACCGCGAGACCCGCAACATGGCGCGCATCCTGCGCAACCGGATGAAGAGCTTGCTGGGACGGCGCTAGACCCGGATGACGATCTCAGGCAAAGATAAGCCATGAGCAACGAAATCTGGACAGCCTTCATCTACGGCATATTCGCCCTGGCGGCGATTGGCTGGCTGGCGGGCGCGTTCCTCGCCCGCAGCCCGAAGGCGGGTTTCGCCCTGCTGGGATACACTCTGGTCGTGCCGGCTGTTGGCGCGATGTTGATGGGCGTTTTCTGGCTATTGACCGCACTATGGGCTGAACCCGGCTGATCATCCGATCCTCCTTCGCCAAGGCTTCGGAGGACACTTCCTTCGGCCAATGAGCCCGGTGGCCTGCATCCCGAGGCTGATGAGCCCGGGTAGCCTGCCACTCGAAACTGATGAGCCTGGGTGGCCTGCCACCCGAAACTGATGAGCCTGGGTGGCCTGCCACCCGAAGCTCGAAGAGCGAAGGGTGGTGCCCCTAGCCGGGATCGAACCAGCACTCCTTGCGGAACTCGATTTTGAGTCGAGCGCGTCTACCAATTCCGCCATAGGGGCTCAGGCCGGGCGGCCTGGATGGGCGCGGACTATACGGTTGGAGGCCTGTTCGTCAACTGGCCAATTCGCGACCGCCGCGAAGCTGGCGTACGATCTCCAGGTCAGGCCCGGCTTTTGCAACGCTGCTGTTTCATTCGATCTGAAAGATTTCGCGGCAGCACTGGGCGCAATGGGCGGCCAAGCGCCTCCGACTGAAAGACCCTGGCGCCGAAATGTCCGGCGGCAGCGATCCCTGTCATCCAATCGTTAAGAAAAGTTAATAGGAAATAGGAGCGATCTTGTCCTCTTTGGCTGAGGCTTGCCGCCAGGGATATGATCTACTGATTTTTGACTGAAAGCCTCAGTTATTCACGTATTTTCGGTAGTATAAGCGGGGTCGAAACGATGTTTTCCGGAAGCCCGACAAGTATTGCACCGTCGCACGGCATATGGCCGAAACTCGTTGGTGGCGTCATCGCCCTTGCCGTCGCTTTGGCCGCTGCCTTGACCGGCCCCTCTGCCCGGGCCGAGCCCATCCGCGGCGCCGGATCGACTTTGGCCGCGCCGGTCATCGCCAAATGGGCAACCGCCTACAAGAATGCGCGCGCCGATGGCGGCGACTTCTTCACGCTGGACTGGACCGTCGACTATGAGCCGGTCGGTTCGCTCGCGGGCCTGATGCGGCTCAAGCAGCCCGAACTGGATTTCGCCGCCACCGACGTTCCGGTGCCGCCGGCCAATCTTGCCGGCAACGGCCAGAAACAATTCCCGATCGTCATGGGCGGTATCGCGGTGGTCACCAATCTGGAGGGCCTGCCGGAGGGCGGCTTGCGCCTTTCCGGTCCGGTTCTGGCCGACATCTATCTGGGAAAGATCAAGTCCTGGTCCGATCCCGCCATTCAGGCGCTCAATCCCGGCGTTGCCCTTGCCGATCTCGTCATCAGCGTTTTCCATCGCCAGGACGGTTCGGGCTCGACCCATATCTTCACCGAGTTCCTGTCGGTGAGCAGCGAGGAGTGGAAGACCAGGCTCGGCGCCGACACACTGATCGAATGGCCGCTTGGAACCGGCGCCGAAGGTACGCAGGCCCTTATCCGCGCCGTGGCCGCGACCAAGGGGGCGATCGCCTATGCCGAATACGGCCAGGTGCTTCGCGCGGGCCTGCCCTTTGCCGCGGTCCGCAACAAGGCCGGCAATTTCGTCAAGCCCGATCCCGCAGGCGTGCAAGCGGCAGCCACCTCCATCGCTTGGGGGGAAACGACCGATTTCTTCGCTTCCCTGACCGATCGCAGCGGCGATGCCGCCTATCCGATCTCCACGGCGGTGTTTGCGGTGGTCCAGGTTTCGGGGCGTTCAGAGCATCGCTATCGCCGCGTGCATGACCTTTTCAGGCTGGCCTTCACGCAAGGCGCGGGCGACGCCGCTGCACTCGGCTACGTGCCGTTGCCGAGCGCGCTCGTCGGCCAGATCGAGCAGTACTGGTCGGGACAGGCCCCTCTCGCGAACTGAGGGGAAACGAGGGCCGAAGCTCGGCGCCCGACCACTTCGGACAGCAACGGAAAACTTCGTGTCGGTGTCGCAATGGCGACTTGTTGGGGATAGCGTGAAATGGACATAGATATCTTCAAGGACATCCTCGTGCCGGTGATCGGCGGATTGGGCATTTTCATGCTCGGTCTGGACTTCATGGCAAATGGCATCCAGGCGCTCTCGGTCAACCGGATGCGCGCTTTTCTCGCCAAGGCGGCGGGAACGCCGATCAAGGGCGTGCTGGCGGGAACGCTGATCACTGGCGTCATCCAGTCGTCGACCGCGATGAGCGTCATGGTCGTCGGGCTGGTCAATGCCGGCGTCATCGCGCTGCGGCCGGCGATCAGCGTCATCATGGGCGCCAACATCGGCACCACGCTTGGCAACGGACTGATCGCCCTGCCGCTCGGCCCGCTTGGATTGATCCTGGCCGGCGTGTTCTCGCTGGTCTATTGCTTCGCCAAGAGCGAAAAGGTCAAGAACATAGCGCTCGCCTGCATGGGTTTCGCGCTGATCTTCTACGGCCTGAACCTGATGACCGGTGGCCTGCGCCCGCTGCGCAACCTGCCCGAAGTCATGTCGCTGCTGCAAACCCTCAAGGCTGATTCCTTCCTCAACCTTCTCAAATGCGTGTTCATTGCCGCCGGCGTCACCGCCATGATCCACTCGTCTTCGGCGACGATCGGCATTGTCATGGGCCTTGGCGCCGCCGGCATTCTCGACTGGACGACCGCCGTCGCCTTCTCGCTCGGCGCCGATCTCGGCACCACGATCACGTCGTGGATGGCCTCCCTCAATCTTTCGAAGAACGCCAAGCGGACCGCGTACGCGCACATATCGTTCAACATCATAGGCGTGTGCATCACCATTCCGCTGTTCTTCGTCTCCATCCAGGTCCTGGAATGGGCCATGCAGTTCTTCGGCGGCGATCCGGCCGTTCCGGTGATCGTCGACGGCAAGGAGACCTTTCCTCTGGTGCCGGTCGCGGTCGGCCTCTACTCGACCTTCTTCAACGTCTTCAACACGCTGTTGCTGTTTCCCTTCATTGGTGTGTTCGAGCGGGTCCTGTCGCGTGTCGGCCACACCGACGCCGAGGACGCGGAGGATTTCTCGACGCCGAAATTCCTCGACCGCAAGCTGGCCAGCGACTTTGCCAAGGCCGTTCCCGCCGTGCAGCAGGAGACGGCCCGTCACCTCGAAGCCGGCGCGATGTTCCTCGACATCGCACGCGGGTCGAAGAAAGCACCGGCCGACCCGGGCGAGCACTATCTTGCAACCGACATCCTCAGCCGCGACATCCGTGCCTACACCGCCGCGCTGATGAAGGAGGACCTGCCTTACGAACAACTCGACCTGATTGCCAGCCTGATCGAGGAAGCCGACTTCACGGCTGCCTTGACGGAATCGATGCACCAGGTGGCCCGGCGCGTCAAACGCGAGAAGTTCAGCAATCCGGCGCAAGCCATCGTCGAAGTCGCGCTGAACAAGCTCGACGCCTCGCTGCGTGAGATATTGCCCGACTACGGCATTGCCAACCCGAAAATGCCGGCCGGCCATGTCAGCTTCCCCGAGGTCGAGGAGCTGCGCGCCCGCACGCTGGCGCTGGGACCGAATGCAGGTGCGGGTGAACGCGGTACGATCCTGGCCCTGCTCGGTTCGATCGAGCGAGCGGAAATCCTGATCCGCCGCATCGACGCCGAGCGCAGGTCCGTCAACCGCGCAAGCGTGGTCGCCCGTGCGTCGGCACGCAAGGAAGACAAGCCGCGTCCGCTGGGCGACGTCGGCCTCAGCCCGGTTCCGGCCGAGTAGGCCCCAGCGGAATAGGCCCAGTAGAATAGGCAAAGCGCGCGCCAGACGAAGGTTGCGAGCGGTATCGCCGGATGGCGATGCCGCTTTCGCGTTTGGGCGGCGGGCCCGATACCATCTTTCGACTTCGTGAAGCTCCAGCCATTGTGCGGCGCGGAAAATCTTTCTAGACAGACGGCGCATTGGAGCGCGCCGCGTCCGAAGAGATGATGCGGCGCGCTTTGGGTTTTGTTCTATGCACCTTTGGGTTTTGTGCACCTTGGGCATTAGGAGTGCCGATGCTTCGCGGACTTTACGACTGGACCTTGTCGCTGGCGGCAAGGAAATCCGCCGAATGGTGGCTGGCCTTCATCGCTTTCGTCGAAAGCTCGGTGTTCCTGGTGCCGGCCGACGTGCTGTATCTGCCGATGGCGCTGTCGCGGCCGGATCGCGCCTATCGCTACGCGCTGGTCGCGACAGTGGCATCGGTGCTGGGCGGCATCGCCGGCTGGTTCATCGGCCATTACGCCTACGACGCCGTGGCAAAACCGATCCTCGAATTCTACGGCAAATATGACGAGTTCGAGCAATTACGCGTCTCGTCGGGCATCGGCTTCATCATCCTGATGCTGGTTACCTCCGGCCTTGCCCATCTGCCGCCGATCAAGGTTGTGACCATCCTGTCCGGCGTCATCGGCGTCAATCTGCTGCTGTTCATCGCCCTCGCGATCGTCGCCCGCGGCGCCCGTTTTCTATTTCTTGCCTGGCTGTTGCGCCGTTATGGCGAGCCGATCCGCGAGTTCATCGAAAAGCGACTTGGCATGATCGCGGGCGCCGGCGCCGCCGCCCTGATTTTGCTCTATATCGTGGTCAAATACGCATTCTGATGCATGTCGCCCAAATTGAGCAGCGGCCTGGACAACGACATGCATAGGCAGGCGGCGGCGCGGGCGCGAACCAGGACACAAGATCGATGACAGCGACCGTCAATCCCGATACCGGACGTCAACGTATGCGAGCGGCCTTGTTTCTCGCCGTCGCCATGGCCGCCACGGTCGGCTCGGCGTTGGCCTTCCAGTACATAGGCGGCTACATCCCCTGCCATCTCTGCCTGGAGCAGCGCACGCCCTACTATGTCGGCGTGCCGCTGATGCTGCTGGCGGTGCTGGCCTCGGTGCTCAGCGCCCCGGCGTGGTTGACGCGCGGCCTGCTGGCCGTCGGCGGCCTGCTGATGGTCTACGGCATTTATCTCGGCGTCTACCACTCGGGCGTCGAATGGGCATGGTGGCAGGGACCGGCCGACTGCACCGCGGGCGCCGGCCCTGTCGACACCGGCGGCAAGGGCGTGCTCGACGCGCTCGACAAATTTGTCCCGCCCTCCTGCGACAAGGCAGCACTTCGCATCCTCGGCCTGTCATTGGCCGGCTGGAACGCCATCGCCAGTTTTGTCCTTGCAGTGGTCGCTTTCCGCAGTGCGCTTGCCCGCGACTAAGCTGCAGAGCCGACGCAGAGTTCGTCCAGAAATTCGGCAGGCTGAGTCGGATGGCGCGGCTTTCGAGAACCGGAGCGGAGCGTACTTAAGTACGTGAGCACCGGCCTACGCCGGCCGTAGCCTTAACTACCACACCACGACCACTCATGAATGCTTCGGCCGGCGAAGGCCGGAAGCGCAGAAAGCTGCGTCAGCCGGCCAGCATGGCGGATTTCTGCCGAACTCTAAGGTTCCAGTTCGACATCCCAGTATAGATAATCCATCCAGCTCTCATGCAGATGGTTGGGCGGGAACAGGCGGCCGTTATTGTGCAAATCGTGCACCGTCGGCTGGAAGGGCTTCTGCAGCGGCCACATCTTGGCATGCGCCGGCATCATGCCGCCCTTCCTGAGGTTGCAGGGCGAGCAGGCGGCGACGACATTCTCCCACGTCGTCGCACCGCCGCGATGGCGGGGAATGACATGATCGAAGGTCAGGTCCTCCGGCGTGCCGCAATACTGGCACTGGAAACGGTCGCGCAGGAAGACGTTGAAGCGGGTGAAGGCGGGATGCCGCGAAGGCTTCACATAGGCCTTCAGGCTGACGACGCTCGGCAGCTTCATCGAGAAGGTCGGCGACGACACGGCATGCTCGTATTCGGCGACGATGTTCACCCGGTCGAGGAACACCGCCTTGATGGCGTCCTGCCACGACCAGAGCGACAGGGGGTAATAGCTGAGCGGACGGTAATCCGCATTCAGCACCAGTGCTGGAAGCCCATCCGGAGATACGGCAACCGTCACGTGTTGATCCTCCTTGGTTCCGCGCATGACCCCGAAAATCGAACGATTTTCGGAAAGGATCATGCGCAACTTCAAAAGCCCTACAGCGTCCTTTGCGCATCCAATCGGATGCGCGGCGCTGTAGCCGAACGGCGCGGATACTGTAAGCCCGACATGACAGGGATGTGAAGCGGATTGTCGCTCGCCCAAAGCGTCAAAAATGCATGATTTCAATGCTTTTTTGCGATTTCAGGCCGGAGGCGCGGCCTCCCTGCCCCTGGTTTCGCGATAGTAAGCCCAGAAAAGCCGTGATGCGACACCTCGCCACGGGCTCCATGATTCGGCGATCTGGATCAGCGTTTTCTCCGGCGGACGCGGGTCGATGCCGAGCGCGTGGCCGACTGCCGTTTGCAGCGCGACGTCACGCGCGGGGAAAACATCGGGATGGCCGGCGGCGAACAGCAGATAGACCTCCGCCGTCCATGGCCCGATTCCCGGCACGGCCGTCATCGCCGCGATCGCTTCGGGGACGTCGAGCGAACAGAGATGGTTGAGGTCGAGCCCGTCGGCCACGGCCTGGGCAACCGCGAGCAGGCCACGCTGCTTCGGTCGCGACAGCCCGGCCTCGCGAAAGACGTCCTCGCCGGCGGCGAGTATGGCCTGCGGCGTCAGCGGATCGACGAGCTTTGTCAGCCGCCCGAAAATGGCGTCGGCGCTGGCGCGCGACACCTGCTGCGAGACGATGATCGAGGCTAGGCTTCGAAATCCGGGCTGCGACAGCCGAAGCGGCACCTCGCCGGCCATGCCGCGCACTCTTTGCAGGCGCGGATCGATCAGGCAAAGCGCATCGAGTCCTCGCGCAATGTCGTCAAGATTGGCGATGCGTTGCATCAATGCTTGTTCCCGGGGCAAAGTGGTTGATGTAGCCAGGCACACGCTAGCAACCGGCGAAAGTGCCTGACAACCGACAAGCCGCCTTGAGAGATGACACTCCTGACATTCCGCTTCGCGCCGAGCCCGAATGGCGAACTGCATCTCGGCCACGCCTATACGGCGCTGCTCAACCAGCAAATGGCAAAAGCGGCCGGCGGGCGCCTGTTGCTGCGCATCGAGGACATCGACACGACACGCTGCACCCCTGAATTCGAGGCCGGCATCTACCGCGACCTGAAATGGCTCGGGCTTGGCTGGGAAGAGCCGGCGCGCCGCCAATCCGGGCATTTCGCGGACTATCGGGCGGTACTGGACCGGCTGATCGGGCAAGAGCTCGTCTATCCCGCCTTCATGAGCAGAGGCGAGATCAGGGCTTTTATTGCCGATAGTGAAAAGCGCGGCCGCAACTGGCCGCGCGACCCGGATGGCGTGCCGCTCTACCCCGCCGCCGACAAGGCGCTGTCTATGAAGGAGCGTAAGCGGCGAATTGCCGAGAATGCACCTTTCGCCTGGCGGCTGGACGTCGATGCCGCAATGGCGCATGTCGGCAAGGACCTGTCATGGGCCGAATTTGTCGACGAGACGCTTTCCGCGAAGCGACAAATCGAGGCCAGGCCGCGGGATTGGGGTGACGTGATCGTGGCGCGCCGCGACATCCCGACCAGCTATCATCTCGCCGTCGTCGTCGACGACGCGCTGCAAGACGTCAGCCATGTCGTGCGCGGCCAGGACCTTTATGCCGCGACCAGCATGCAGCGCCTGCTTCAGGAAGTGCTCGGCCTGCCGCCGCCGGCCTATTTCCACCATCGTCTCGTCCTTGGTCCGGATGGACGAAAACTGTCGAAGAGCCTTGGCGACAACGGCCTTGCCGCCCTGCGGGAGGCCGGCGCATCGCCGGACGATATCAGAAGATTGGTCGGGCTCTGATCTCCGAAGGGACGTGTGAGTTCGCCCTGAGCTCAATTCGAATGACGTATGGATCAATCGTTTCATTTTGCGCGTTGGGTCGAACCGCATTACAGCATCGCCACGGTCAAACCTCACCACGCGGCAGCCTCCGGACAATGCACAGTATCAAGCGGTTCATCCCCGCCTCTTTTGTCGTCCTGTGGGCGACAGGCTTCATCGGTGCGCGCTACGCCATGCCATGGGCGGAACCCTTCACCTTTCTCGCCGCGCGCTTCGTCCTGGCAGCCATCCTGCTGGTAGCCTTGATGGCGGCACTTGGTTCGAAGCGCGCCAGCCGTACGGAGGCACTGCACGCCACCGGCGCCGGCATCCTGATGCATGGCGTCTATCTCGGCGGCGTTTTCTGGGCGATCCACAGGGGCATGCCCGCCGGGCTGTCGGCCTTGATCGTCGGCCTGCAGCCGCTGATCACCGCCGTGCTCGCCGGCAAGTTCCTTGGCGAGGCCATCTTGCCGCGCCATTGGCTCGGTCTCGGCATCGGCCTGGTCGGGGTGATCATTGTGTTGTGGCCGAAGCTTGGCGCGATTGGCGGCGGAGTAACGCCTGAAACATTGGCTGCCTCGCTGGTCTCGGTGCTTGGCATGAGCGCCGGCACGATCTGGCAGAAGCGCTTTGCCTCCGGCGGCGATCTCGTGGCGGCCACCATGTGGCAATATGTCGGCGGCGCCTCGCTGATGGTCCTGGCCTCGCTGGCCTTCGAGACGCGCACGGTCACCGTCAATGGCGAGCTGATCTTTGCCATGGCATGGCTGGTGCTGGTGCTGTCGATCGGCGCCATCTTCCTTTTGATGCTGATGATCCGCGACGGCGAGATGTCGAAAGTCGCCTCGCTGTTCTACCTGGTGCCGGCCGTCACCGCGCTCATGGCCTGGGCGCTGTTCGGCGAGCATCTGAACCTTGTCCAGATCGTCGGCATGGCGATCACGACCTTCGGCGTCGGCCTAGCCACCGCCAGGCCAACCGCTCAGCCGACCCGCGCGCGCGCCTCGAGATAGCGGCTGATCGCGGCGTTGAGTTCGCCACCCAGGATGAAGATCGCCGAGACGATGTAGAGAAAGACGACAGCGATCATGATCGAGGCAAGGCCGGCATAGGTCGTCACATAGGACGAGAAATGGTCGAGATAAGTGGCGAAGATGGTTGAGCCGACCAGCCATGCGGCCAGTGTGAAGAGGATGCCCGGCACGATCGAGACGAAGCGGCGCTTGCCCGCCGGTAGCCAGAAATGCACCGCGAACAGCCCACCGACGATGACGGCGGAAGCGATGACGTAACGCCACAGCGTGATCGTCCCCATATAGGGCTTTATCCATTCGAAATTGGCCTCGGCCAGCCGCGCCAGCAAGGGCGCGAAGACCAGGAGCACGCTGATCGCCAGGAACCCTGCCGTGGCGATCAGCACGAAGGCGATGCTCTGCACCCGGCGGTAGATGATGCCGCGCGTTTCGGAGACGCGGTAGGCGCGGTTGAGTGAGGTGCGCAGCGCCTCGATGCCGTTGGAGGCGAAGAAAGCGGCGAGCACGACGCCATAGGTCAACAGATCGGTGCGCCGGACGGTAAGCACGTTGAGCACCTCGCGCGCGATCGGCTTGGCGATCTGCTCCGGCCAGGTGTCGAAGACGATATGCACGGCCGTGTCGGCGAAAGCCTGCGCCCCGAAAAAACTGGCCAGCGTCGTGGCGAAGATCAGGAACGGAAACAGCGCCATAAGCGCCGTGATCGCCAGATGGCTGGCCATCGCCCAGCCGTCGTCGGTGTTGAAATGGCCAAGCGCGTCATAGAGCACGCGGCGCAGGGCGACAATCTTCCGCAACAAGAACCACACCCCCTCGATTGTCTCGACGCCGCGAATATGGGAAGGGATTGCGGCAAATGGCAACCCTTGGTCGAACCACGAACTCCACAGCGGAAGCGTTGCGCACCATCATCGTCACCGGCGCCTCTTCCGGGATAGGCGCTTATTGCGCCCGGGCGCTGAAGGCGGACGGCTGGCGGGTGTTCGCGACGGCGCGCAAGCCTGAAGACATCGCCGCCCTCGAGACCGACGGCATCGAGGCCTTCTACCTCGACTACCGCGAAGCCGGGTCCATCGAGGCCCTGGTGGCGTCGGTGCTGGAGCGCACCGGCGGACAGCTCGATGCCCTGTTCAACAATGGCGCCTATGGACAGCCTGGCGCCGTCGAGGACCTGCCGGTTGCAGCGCTCAGGGAGCAATTCGAGGCCAATGTCTTCGGCTGGCATGACCTCACCCGCCGTGTCATGCCGGCAATGCGCCGTCAGGGACATGGCCGTCTCGTTCATTGCTCCTCGATCCTCGGCCTGACGCCGGTTCCCTTCCGGGGCGCCTATGCGGCATCCAAGCACGCGATCGAAGGATTGATGTTGTGCATGCATCAGGAGTTGCAGGGCAGCGGCATTCATGTCTCGCTGATCGAGCCGGGGCCCGTGACATCGAAGATCGCCAGCAATGGGCTCGTGTGGTTCCTCAGGAATATCGACTATGAGAATTCCGTCCACCGCCTCGCCTACAAGGCGCAACTGGAGCGGCTGCGGGCCGGCGGCAGCACGTCGCGCCTGAAGCCCGGTCCGGAAGTGGTTTATGTGGCCTTGCGCCATGCGCTTCTGTCGCGGCGCCCCCGCCCGCACTATGTGGTAACAGTGCCGGCCAGAATCGGCGTCATCCTCAAACGCATCCTGCCGGCATCGATGCTCTACCGCCTGCTTGCCAAACGCGCCTGAACGCAATCGAACTGGAACTCCACATGGCAACCGTCTTCAATGTCCTCGCCGTTCTCGTCATGGTCGCCGTGGTGATCGTGCTGGTTCGCGGCCTCATCAATATGATGCGCGGCGGCGACGGCGTGACCTCCAACAAGCTGATGCAGGCGCGCGTTCTGTTGCAGTTCGTGGCATTGGTGCTGATCATGCTGGCCGTCTGGTTCACCCGCAAATAAGGCGACCAGCGAGTTCGGGAGGCAGAGCGTGGTCAAGCTCAACAAGATCTACACCCGTACCGGCGACGACGGCACCACCGGCCTCGGCACCGGCGAACGGCGGCTGAAATCCGATCTGCGTGTCGATGCCTATGGTACCGTCGACGAGGCCAATGCCTGCATCGGCATGGCCCGCCTCCATACCGCAACGACGCATCCGTCGATCGATGCGATGCTTTCCCGCATCCAGAACGACCTTTTCGACCTCGGCGCCGATCTGGCGGTGCCTGACAGCGGCAAGCCGCTCGATTATGAGCCGCTGCGCATCACGGCCGCGCAGACCGACCGTGTCGAAAAGGACATCGATCTTCTCAACAAGGATCTTGAGCCGCTCAAATCCTTCGTGCTCAACGGCGGCACGCCGGCCGCAGCCGCCCTTCATCTCGCCCGCACGGTGGCGCGGCGTGCCGAGCGCAGCATGGTGGCGTTGGCCCAGAATCCGCGTGAGCACGTCAACCGCGAGGCCATCAAGTACATCAACCGTGTCTCGGACTTTCTGTTCGTCGCCGCGAGGGCGGTGAATGACAACGGAAATGCCGACGTGTTATGGGTTCCCGGCAAGAACCGCTGAATTTCGCCTGAGGCGGGAGGGGCTCGATGTTTATCCCGCTCTATGACACCAACAAGCTGCGGCACATCAAGCTGCAATACGTGACGATCGGCCTGATCGCGCTCAACACGCTCATCTACCTTGCCACCGCGCTTGCGGGCGAGAATTTCGCCAATGCCGCGGTGCTGGGCCTGGGCTTCATTCCTTCCGTCGTTCACGACAAGGTGGAACTGGCGCCGCAGTTTGTCGTCATCCCCGAGAGCCTGAGCTACCTGACCTATTCCTTCCTGCATGCCGATATTTTCCACCTCGGTGGCAACATGCTGTTCCTGTGGGTGTTCGGCGACAATGTCGAGGACGCGCTCGGCCATGTCAGGTACCTCATCTTCTACCTCCTTTGCGCCGTCGGCGGCGCCTTCTTCCAGGGCCTGGTCGCGTGGGACTCGCAGGTGCCGCTGATCGGCGCCTCGGGCGCCATCGCCGGCGTGGTCGCCGCCTACCTGATCCTCTATCCCAGGGTGAAAGTCTGGGTGCTGGCCTTTGCCCGTATTCCATTGCGGATCCCGGCCTTCATCCCGCTCATCTTGTGGATCCTCTTCCAGATCGTGATGTTCGCCGCCGGTGGCGAGGACCAGATTTCCTGGGCCTGCCATGTCGGCGGCATCATCACTGGGGCCGTGCTGGTGCTGATCTTGCGCAGACGCGGCGTGCCGCTGCTTGCCGCGGCGGATGAAGCGCCTGCGGCGGCGACCGATCCGGCGATCATTGCTCCAGAGCCTGCCGCCAGCGAGCCGCCAGCGGTTCGCTGGGGCCGTGCGTCGGCTCCGGACTGAACCGATTTGAGTGGCTAGAGCATGATCCCGAAAAGTTGCAGGCTTTTCGGACAAGATCATGCGAAAAAACAAAGACCTAGAGCAGGATGACTGGTCCGACTTCAACTCATCCTGCTCTAGCGCATATTGACGTGCAGGTTTGCCGCAACTACGGAAGCGCCATTGTCAGGCGTTTGGAGAGCAGAATTCCGTCCCGAATGTCGGCTTTCGACAACTCTGCGCAGGCGCAGGCTGTTATAGCGCGCAATTATCTCTAGAGAGGTGACAGGCAAATGAAGATCCTTGTGCCCGTGAAGCGGGTTGTGGATGCGAATGTGAAGGTTCGCGTCAAGGCTGACGGTTCGGCGGTGGAGCTCGCCAACGTCAAGATGGCGATGAACCCGTTCGACGAGATCGCGGTCGAGGAAGCGATCCGGCTGAAGGAAGCCGGCAAGGCCGAAGAGATCATCGTCGTCTCGATCGGACCGCAGCAGGCGCAGGAGACACTACGCACCGCACTCGCCATGGGCGCCGACCGCGCCATCCTGGTCAAGACCGACGAGCAGACCGAGCCGCTCGGCGTCGCCAAGGTGCTGAAGGGCGTCGTCGAAGCGGAACAGCCCGGCCTCGTCATTCTTGGCAAGCAGGCGATCGACGATGACTCGAACCAGACCGGCCAGATGCTGGCCGCACTGCTCGGCTGGGCTCAAGGGACATTCGCCTCCAAGGTCGTGCTCGATGGCGACAAGGCCAAGGTTACGCGCGAGGTCGATGGCGGACTGCAGACGGTGGAATTGAAGATGCCCGCGATCGTCACCGCCGACCTGCGCCTCAACCAGCCGCGCTATGCCTCGCTGCCCAACATCATGAAGGCCAAGAAAAAGCCGCTCGACGAGAAATCGCCCGCCGATTACGGCGCCGACGTCAAGCCGCGCCTGAAGGTGATCAAGACCGAGGAGCCGAGTGGCCGCAAGGCCGGCGTCAAGGTCAAGAGCGTCGCCGAACTGGTCGACAAGCTGAAGAACGAAGCCGGCGTGCTCTGAGATCGGAAGGAACAGATAAAATGACAATTCTCCTCATCGCCGAGCACGACAATGCGACGCTTTCCGACCAGACGGCCAAGGCGCTGTCGGCGGCGCTTCAGATCGGTTCGGACGTGCATGTGCTGGTGGCCGGCAAGGGCGCCAAGGGTGCCGCCGATGCCGCCGCCAAGCTCAAGGGCGTCAGCAAGGTGCTGCTCGCCGAGGCTGACGAGTTGAGCGAGCGCCTCGCCGAGCCGATGGCGGCGCTGGTTGTTTCTCTCGCTGGTTCCTATGACACCATCATCGCGCCGGCGACCTCGTCGGGCAAGAATGTCGCGCCGCGCGTGGCCGCACTGCTCGACGTCGCGCAAGTGTCCGAGATCATCGAAGTGGTCTCGCCCGACACCTTCAAGCGGCCGATCTATGCCGGCAACGCCATCCAGACGGTGCAGACGAGCGACGCCAAGAAGGTGATCACCGTGCGTACCGCCTCCTTCCAGGCAGCGCCCGAAGGCGGCTCGGCCGCGGTCGAGACCGTCAAGGCGGCAAGCAATCCCGGCCTGTCTTCCTTTGTCGAGAACAAGCTGTCGGAGACCGACCGTCCGGAACTGACCTCGGCCAAGATCATCATCTCGGGCGGCCGCGCGCTGGGTTCCTCGGAAAAATTCCAGGAGGTCATCCTGCCGGTGGCCGACAAGCTCGGCGCCGCCGTCGGCGCTTCCCGCGCGGCGGTTGACGCCGGCTATGCGCCCAACGACTGGCAGGTCGGCCAGACAGGCAAGGTCGTCGCTCCCGATCTCTACATCGCCGTCGGCATCTCCGGCGCCATCCAGCACCTTGCCGGCATGAAGGATTCCAAGGTCATCGTCGCCATCAACAAGGACGAGGAAGCTCCGATCTTCCAGGTTGCCGACTACGGCCTCGTCGGCGATCTCTTCGTCATCCTGCCGGAACTGCAAAAGGCGCTTTGACGCATTCTGCCAAAGCGTATTAAATTGTGAAGGGTGGGGTAGACGAAGCTGCCCCACCCTTTTAGTTTGCACCGCACAAAAAGCAGGCCGCAAAGGCCTTTTCGACGGGATCGGTGTAATGAGCAAGATCGAGACGATCGGCGTCATCGGGGCGGGCCAGATGGGCGGCGGCATAGCGCATGTGTCCGCGCTTTCTGGCTACAAGGTGCTGATCTACGATATTTCGCCCGACCGCATCGAAAAAGGCATCGCCACCGTCAGCGGCAACATGGCCCGCCAGGTCGGTTCCGGCAAACTGGAAGAGAAGCTGCGCAACGACGCCATGGCGCGCATTTCGGCAGCGCCCACCATGGCCGACCTTGCCGGCGCCGATCTGGTGATCGAAGCAGCGACCGAGGACGAGACGGTCAAGCGCAAGATCTATGCCCAGCTCTGTCCGCAGCTCAATCCCGAAGCCATCCTGGCGACGAACACCTCGTCGATCTCCATCACGCGTCTCGCCGCGCAGACCGACAGGCCTGAGCGTTTCATCGGCATCCATTTCATGAATCCGGTTCCGGTGATGAAGCTGGTCGAGCTGGTGCGCGGCATCGCCACCGAGGACCAGACCTTCGAGGCGGCCAAGGCCTATGTGAAGCAGCTCGACAAGACCATCACCGTCTCCGAGGATTTTCCGGCCTTCATCGTCAACCGCATCCTACTGCCGATGATCAACGAGGCGATCTACACGCTTTATGAAGGTGTCGGCTCGGTCGACGCCATCGACACCGCCATGAAACTCGGCGCCAACCATCCGATGGGGCCGCTGCAGCTTGCCGATTTCATCGGGCTGGACACCTGCCTGTCGATCATGCAGGTGCTGCATGACGGCTTGTCGGATTCGAAATACCGCCCCTGCCCGCTGCTGGTGAAATATGTCGAGGCCGGCTGGCTCGGCCGCAAGACCGGGCGCGGCTTCTACGACTATCGCGGCGAGCACCCCGTTCCGACCCGCTAGAGCGTCCATTTGGGCGCACAAGCACGCGCTTCTGTGTATACGAGTATCCAAGCGTCGTGCTTTCCAGAAGTCGAATTCGATTTCTCGTCGAAGCACTTACCGCGCGTTTTCTTGTTCCGATTGCGCGACTGTCGCTACCAGCGCACGAAAAGCCGTCCGCCGAGCGCGCCGAGCGCGGCAAGGGCGGTGATCGCGATCGAGTACCAGGTGGCGACGAAAAGCGGCGAATCGTCGAAGCAATGCGCCGCGTAGAAAGTCGCGGCCAGCCCGCCGGCGAGCAGGCCCGCGACCGCGCCGGCAAGCACCGGCCGCGTCGGCGCGCCGTAACGCAGCATCCATAGAAAGATGGCGAGCGGGCCGATGCCGATCAGCGGGATGAACGTCATGCAGACCATCATGTTGGTGCCGACCAGCCGCGTGCCCCAATCGGCCTCGGGCACGGCGAAAAGCTCCAGAACCACCGCAACCAGCACAAGCAGCGGCGCAGCGATCATCCATGCCGCCGCCTTGCCGGTCGACGCGCCGGGCGTCGACAGCGCCCGGATCAGGCCAAAAGCGGTGACGGCAAGCACGATGGTAAAGACGAATTTCGAAAGGAAGCGCATCGTGTGCATGGCTATCATGATGTCGAGACGTGGACCGATGGAGAGCCAGAAAACCGCCGCGGCGATCGCCGCTGCGGCAGCCGTGGCCAGCCACCAGGCCGAGCGCAGCGGCATCGCCTTGCTGCCGGCGTCAGCGTCCAATGCCTTGATGAGATCCTCGGTCCTCATGTCACCCGGCTCCGAACCGCTTGGCTATTGCGGCAAGCCCGCGGTGCAGCGACACCCGCACGGCCGTCTCGCTGATACCGAACTTCGCTGCCGTCTCGCCGATGGAGCGGCCTTCGACCGACACCGACGAAACCACTGAACGCTGCGCCGGCGGCAGGCCGTCCAGGGCCCGGTTGATGTCGCGCTCGCTGACCGTCTCGGCCTCCGGTTCGGCGAATGTCTCTGCGATCTCGTCGATTTCGATCTCGATGCGCCGCCCGCGCCGCCGGAAAGCGTCGATCAGCTTGAAACGCGCGATTGCATAGATCCATGGCAAGACAGGCGCATCCTGACGCCAGGTGTGCCGTTTCACATGAATGGCCAGCAAGGTTTCCTGCACGACATCCTCGGGGTCGACCCCGCCCTTTACGATCTTGCGCCTGACAAAGCCGCGAACGAGAGCGGCCGTCCGGTGCAGAAAGTCGGCATAGGCCCTTTCATCTCCTCCTATCGCAGCTCGCAATAGCCGGGAGAGTTCGGCTTCGTCCTTGCCGGTCACAAGAGTTCACTCCCCGATGTTCGCGCCTCGGCGCTGATTTGTTACGTGGCCGGCGAAATAATGTCCAAGCCAAAGTAGGGAGCGTCACGAAAGTTTGCAGCCTGCTCAGTGTTCGACAGTCAACGGATCAGACTTTCTCACCAAGCACGGCATTCCTGACAAATCTCAGGCCCTTCTTAACGATGAGCTTCCTACGTCTCTTCCCATACTCTCGCCGCAGACCCGCTAAAATCTCGGAATGCTTCTCATTGATCCCGGCAGGGCACGAAAGGTCATATGCATACCGCAGGGCCAAAAGGGCATCGGCGTGCATGCTGGCATAAGGCGTTGAATCATATGAATCGAAAGGTGTCGGCGGATAGCTCAGCACAGTCGGATTTGTATTGATCTCGAAGACCTGGATACGGCCATCCACGACCGTGTAGTCAATTCGGCCATATGTGATCGATGCTTTGTCGAAAATCGGCATCAGGCTCAATCTGTGCGGATTGTCGCGGACATAAGCGCGATGCTCCTCGACATGCTGCTCCGGAACACCTCGTCCCGGATCCTTGATGAACCAGTTCTGCTTGGCAAAACAATGTTGGGCATAGATGCGGCCGCCGATCCGGTAGGCGGAGTATTTTCGATAGTAGCCATCGAATCCAGGCTTCGAGCCGAACTCGACGATCATCGGCCGGACAAATCCCATGCCAGGCAAGCCTGCAAGGGCGTTGTCCAGTTCTCTATAGTTCTGCAGCAGTCGCGGCCTTTCGTAGGCCGCACCCGTCTCATCGCGGAGGAAGACGGGAAAGCGCGTGTCGTCCGGCAATGCCTCCGGCCGATAAACTCGGAAATCATTGATACCGTTCGCGAACAATTCGCGCAGCAGGTCGAAACGTTGGAGGCTTTCACGGGGATGATTGAGTTGAGCGACGTCCGGCTGCTCCAGCCGCATCTTGTGGCTGAGAGCGGACGCCGTTTCAATTTCGGCGACAGTCAGCCGATCCATATCGCTCCAGATCACCGTCCCCTTGGAAAGGGCGCTTAAAAGAGCCTTGTTTTCGTAGGGAACCAGCCGAAAAACTGCTTGGAGATCTGTGCGAAAATAGAGAAGCATAGTTGCCTGGGTATAGGCGTGCCGGCTATGGCAGACATAAAAAATCATAAGGATTAGCTGCCCACCCCGTGCGAAAGAGCACGACTAGCAAATAAAGGCGGCTTGTTCCATACCGGACTGTAGGGCGGAGACTTGCGATGACGAAGAAGATCCAGCTTCAACTGGTTTCCGAAGATGCGGTACCGCTGATGGCTGAGCTGGAAACCGCAGCCTGGGGCCCGCTCGGGGCCGGCCCGGACGTCATTCGTCGCCGCCTGTCGCTTGGGCACACGATGATCGCCGGCTCTGCAGGCTCTCTCGTCGCCGGCGCTATTTGTTTCGTCGAAACGAACCAGGACCCTCACGATACGGCAACTTTTCCCAAGACCTTTGCAGACTACTCTTCGATGGAAAGAAGCCAGCCACCGCTTTCGCTATACGTTTACAATCTCGGCCTGCGACCGGAGTTTCGCGGGACCGATCTGGTGCGTCGGCTGCTTTCGGAGATGCTTGAGCATGGTCGCCGGGTAGGAGCCCGCTGGGCCGTGGGCGATGGGCGATGCCCATCCTATGCGGGCGCGCAGGAAGATAGTCCAGACAAGGTCGTTATGGATCCAGGGTTCCGCGAAACCATCGGTGAATGGCACCGGACCGGTGTGATGCCTTCGGTAGATTCCATAGTCAGGGACCCATTGCTGCGGTTCTACCACAGAACCCTAAATTGCAAATTTCTGCATCTGGCCCCCGATTTCCTGCCGGAGGATGCAAGCTCTGGAGGCTACCGGGTCATCTTCGCGGTGGATGTCACCCGATGATCGGCGACGTTGAGCTTTTCGATCCTTTCGTTCTTGGCGACGATCCGTTCCCGGAGTTCGCTCGCCGCCGGGCGAATGGCGCAGCCGCCCGGGGCAAACCGCCCTATCCCGAGGCTGGCCAAGCCTACTATGTCTTCAGCCATGCACTGGTTTCGAAGGCACTGAAACATCCGTCGCTTTTGCAGGCGCCTCCCGGTGCTTATGAATCGGTTCGGCAAAAGATCACCCTTGATTTCGCGCTCGATCTCTTGACCAAATCCATGCTGCTTTCCGACCCGCCGGAACATATGCGGCTGCGCCGTCCGCTCGGCGGGTTGCTGGCGTCGTCCTCTATTGCCGGCCTGTTCGATAGGCTCCTGGCAACTGCATCGGAGTTGACGCGGAGATCCGCAAGCAAGCCGGAATTCGACGCGATTGGCGATCTGGCTGTCCCGCTGTCGTTCTCCGGGCTGGAACAGATCCTCGGGCTGAACATCGAGGACCCATGGTTGATCGGTGGCGATGCGCAACGCATGGCCACCGCATTGGAAATGAGGCTTGGTGGCATCGATCCGCAGGCCAATGATGCCTGCCGGCGGCTGCAGGATTGGGTGTCCTCGGCGATAGACAATGGGTCAGTGGTGCCGAATGGCATGACGGCGCAGATGCTGGCGGAAGTCGACGCCGGTCGCTGGCGGCGTGAAGACGCCGTTGCCAACGTCGTGTTTCTCCTTTTTGCGGGGCAGGCGACGGTCGTCGATACGTTCGGCAATGCGCTGATGGCGCTGGAGCGTTTCCCCGAACAGCGAAGACTGCTTGACGACGGACGCGTCAGCTGGTTGTCCGCCGCGGAAGAACTGCTGCGCTATTGCGCCCCGGTTCACTACGCCGGCGCGCGCATCGCCGCGGAGGACCTGGAGTTTGGGGGCATCGTCATTCAGGCCGGACAGGCTATCGTCCCGGTGCTTGCCAGCGCCAATCGCGACGCTTCGGTTTTCGTTGCCGGCGACCGATTGGATTTGCAGTCCAGCGTTCCTTCCACTCTTACTTTCGGCACCGGCCTGCATGTCTGCCTCGGTCAGCATCTCGCCCGGCTGGAACTTGCCGCCCTGCTGGAAGCCTTGTTCACCCATGCCGAGGGCTGGCGCCTTGATCTTCCAAGGGTTGGAAGGCGGCAATCGGTGCTGCTCTACGGCCTGCAAACGGCTCCTGTGATTTTGCCTAACACCGCATAAGCGCCCCAGCTGCCAGCGCACCTTTAGCCGCTCATTCCTTTCACACAGAGTTGTCCTTCGAAGGCGGGGCCTTTGCAGCCGGCGACCGATTGAAGCAGCCTCTCAATGTTGACTATTGTATTCAGGTATTGCTAGGTGCAGCTGTGCCAATTCAGAGACCATCGAGAGCGAGGACGACGCCCATGAAATCTGCCCTTTCCACCCTTGCCGGCGCCGCGCTGGCAATCGGCCTGATCATAGGCGCGGCAGTGGCCGAGGAAGACGGCATCGTCGTCTACAACGCCCAGCATGAAAGCCTGGCCAAGGAATGGGCCGAGGGCTTCACCAAGGAAACCGGCATCAAGGTCACGCTACGCAATGGCGGCGACAGCGATTTCTCCAACCAGATCGTTGCCGAAGGCGCCGCCTCGCCGGCCGATGTGTTCCTGACCGAAAATTCCCCGGCCATGGCTCTGGTCGAGGCATCGGGCCTGTTCGCGCCCGTCGATGCCGACACGCTGGCGCAGGTTCCCAAGGAATACCAGCCGACCACCGGCAAATGGGTCGGCGTTGCCGCGCGCAGCACCGTCTTTGCCTACAACAAGACCAAGCTCAGCGCCGACCAGTTGCCCAAGTCGCTGCTCGATCTTGCCGATCCGAGCTGGAAGGGCCGTTGGGCCGCATCCCCCTCCGGCGCCGACTTCCAGGCGATCGTCAGCGCGCTCTTGCAGCTCAAGGGCGAGGCCGCCACGACCGACTGGCTGAAGGCGATGAAAGAGAATTTCACCGCCTACAAGGGCAATGGCACGGTGATGAAGGCGGTCAATGCCGGCGAGATCGAAGGCGGCGTGATCTACCACTATTACTATTTCGGCGATCAGGCCAAGACCGGCGAGAACAGCAAGAACGTCGCGCTGCACTATTTCAAGAGCCAGGACCCCGGCGCTTTCGTCTCGATTTCGGGGGGTGGCGTGCTGGCCTCCAGCAAGCACCCGAAGGAAGCCCAGGCGTTCCTGAAATGGGTGACCGGCAAGGGCGGCCAGGAGGTGCTGAAGACCGGCACTTCCTATGAGTACGCTGTCGGCAAGGGCGCGGAGTCCAACCCCAAGCTGGTGCCGCTGGCCGATCTGCAAGCGCCGAAGGTCGATCCGGCGACGCTGAATTCCAGGAAGGTGACCGATCTGATGACGGCAGCCGGCTTGCTTTAGCCCGCATTCGTCCTAAAAGAGCAACCGACTGCGCTCCTGCGGGAATTCGCTTTCCGCGGGAGCGCTCTGTTTTCGAGATGGCATTCGTCCCCATGACGACCAGCATGACGGCAGACTGCATTTCCGGCCGCGTTCGCGGTTCCTTCAACCGTTGCCGCCGGCGGGCGGCGGCATGGCGTCCGGCCTGATGCAGTCAGCGGCCGATCTTGCCCGCCCAGGCCTGGCTGCCGGCCGGTCGGCCCGGCTTCGGTCCCCATCCTGGATCTTGCTCGCCGCAATCCTCGTCTCGCTGTTTGCGCTGCTGCCGCTTGCCTTCATCTTATGGGTCGCGGTGCAGACCGGCTGGGAAACCGTATCGACGCTGGTCTTCCGGCCGCGTGTTGGCGAGCTTCTGGTCAACACCGTGCTTTTGGTGGTGCTGGCCATTCCGATCTCGATCGTGCTTTCGGTGGCGCTGGCCTGGCTGACCGAACGCTCGGACCTGCCCGGCGCCCGCCTCTGGGCCTGGCTATCGGTGGCGCCGCTGGCCATTCCAGCCTTCGTCCACTCCTATGCCTGGATCACCCTGGTGCCTGGACTGCACGGCCTGTGGGCCGGCGTTCTGGTTTCGGTCATCGCCTATTTCCCGTTCCTCTATCTGCCGGTGGCGGCGGCGCTGCGCCGGCTCGACCCCGCCCTCGAAGACGCCGCCGCGGCGCTCGGTCTCGGTCCGTGGCGCGTGTTCGCCCGCGTGGTGCTGCCGCAGCTCAGGCTTGCCATCTGCGGCGGTTCGCTGCTGGTCGGCCTGCATCTGCTTGCCGAATACGGCCTCTACGTCTTCATCCGCTTCGACACCTTCACCACGGCGATCGTCGACCAGTTCCAGTCGACCTTCAACGGTCCCGCCGCCAACATGCTGGCCGCCGTGCTGGTGACCTGCTGCTTCGTCCTGCTTGGGCTGGAAGTGCTGGTGCGCGGCGAGGAGCGCTACGCCCGCGTCGGCTCCGGCGCCGCACGCCAGCAGCAGCGCACCGGGCTCGGCCGTGCCACGCTCCCTTGCCTGGCTCTGCCTGCCGTCACCGCGCTGCTGGCGCTTGGCGTGCCGTTTATCACCATCGGTCGCTGGCTGATCGCCGGCGGCGCCGATGTCTGGCGCCTCGACGAGATCGGCCTGGCGCTCGGCCAGACCCTGTTCCTGGCGCTCGCCGGCGCCTTGCTTGCCACCCTCGCCGCCATGCCGATGGCCTGGATCTCGATCCGCGCGCCGGGACCGCTGCAGCGTCTATTGGAGGGCTGCAACTACATCGTCGGTTCGCTACCCGGCGTGGTCGTGGCGCTGGCGCTGGTCACCATCACCGTGCGCATCGCCCTGCCGCTCTACCAGACCTTGTTCACCATCCTTGTCGCCTATGCGCTGATGTTCCTGCCGCGCGCCCTGATCAGCCTCAGGGCGTCGATCGCGCAGGCGCCGGTCGAGCTCGAACGCGCCGCCTCCAGCCTCGGCCGGCCGCCGCTCAAGGCGCTGTGGTCGACGACGATCCGCCTGTCGGCGCCGGGCGCGGCGGCGGGCATGGCGCTGGTGGCGCTCGGCATCATGAACGAACTGACCGCCACGCAGATGCTGGCGCCGAACGGCACCCGCACGCTGGCGATGGCGTTCTGGTCCTACAGCGGCGAGATCGACTATGCGGCGGCCGCACCCTATGCCTTCATCATGGTGGCGATGTCGCTGCCGCTGACCTGGCTGCTCTATGTCCAGTCGAAGCGAATGGCCGGACGATGAGCTTTCTCGAACTCACCGACGTGCACAAGCGCTACGGTTCGGTAGCGGCACTGGCCGGCGTCGACCTCAGCGTGGCCAGCGGCAGCCGCACGGCGATCGTCGGGCCGTCCGGCTGCGGCAAGACGACCTTGCTCCGTCTGATCGCCGGTTTCGAGGCGCCAGACCAAGGCCGCATCGTGCTCGACGGCGAGGTGCTGGCCAATGGCGGCGCTGCCGTGCCGGCATATCGCCGCGGCATCGGCGTGGTGGCGCAGGACGGCGCCCTGTTTCCGCATCTGAGCATCGCCGACAATATCGGCTTCGGCATGGCGCGCGGCGAGGACAAGCGCAGCGAACGCATCGTCGAACTCGCCTATATCGTCGGCCTGGACAAGGCGATCCTGAAGCGACGGCCGCACGAGCTCTCCGGCGGTCAGCAGCAGCGCGTGGCGCTGGCCCGCGCCATGGCGATGAAGCCACGGCTGATGCTGCTCGACGAGCCGTTCTCGGCGCTTGACACCGGCCTGCGCGCCTCGATGCGCAAGGCGGTCGCCGAGCTTCTGGAGGCGGCCGGCATCACCACCATCCTGGTCACCCACGACCAGGCCGAAGCGCTGTCCTTCGCCAGCCAGGTCGCTGTGATGCGCGACGGCCTGTTCTCGCAGGTCGGCACACCACGCGAGCTCTATCTCCAGCCGAAAGACCGCATGATTGCCGAATTCCTTGGCGACGCCATCATCTTGCCGGCGAAGATCGCCGATGGCTTCGCCAGCTCGCCGCTCGGCCGCATCGCCGTCGACACCAGGGAACGGCGCGACGTCGCCCGCATCATGCTGCGGCCGGAACAGGTGCTGTTGAAACGAACGTCGCGCGAAGGCATGTCGGGCACGCCGGAGATGCTGTTCGGCGAGGTGACGGAATCCGAATTCGCCGGCTCCATGTGCACTATCGCTGTGCGGCTGCTGAACAGTCCCGATCCGCCCGACGCCGCCGCGATCGGCAACACGCCGTTGATCCTGCGCAAGCCAGGCATGGACACGCCTGTCGTCGGCGAGATCGTGCGGCTGACCGTGTCCGGCAAGGCGCATGTATTCGCCTGAACGCTCTTGCGTCTCTCGCAGCTCGCTGGTCAGGACGATAGGCTGGCTTCAATCGACCCGTTTACCAGCCCGATCGAACCAGTGCAGCTTTTCGGACTTGGCCACGACGCGCAACTGGTCGCCGGGTTTGGCGGTGGCGCGACCTGAGACGCGCACGACGATACGGCTGCCGCCTGCCGAGCAGTGAAGAAAGCTTTCGGCGCCCACTGGTTCGACCGCCTCGACTGTCGCCGGCAAAACGAGCGCTCTGGGCGGCGCCTCCGCATTAAAGGTGACATCGGCATCTTCCGGGCGAAAACCGAGTGTCGCGGCGTTTGTTGCGGGAGGTGCCAAGCCGATCGCCGTACCGTCGGCCAATATTGGCCCCGAGGAACCTCCAGCCAGCGCCAGAAGATTCATCGGCGGCGCGCCTATGAAGGAGGCGACGAAGGTCGAGGCCGGTTTCTCGTAGATATCGAGCGGAGCGCCCATCTGCTCGACCAGTCCGCCATTCATCACGACGAGGATATCGGCCAACGTCATCGCCTCGAGTTGGTCATGCGTCACGTAAACAGAAGTAACGCCGAGCGTGCGCTGCAGATTCTTTATCTCGACCCGCATCTGGCCGCGCAATTTGGCGTCAAGGTTGGAAAGTGGTTCGTCGAACAGGAAGACCTTCGGATTGCGCACAATCGCGCGGCCCATGGCGACACGCTGGCGCTGACCGCCAGACAGCTCGCGCGGGCGGCGGTCGAGCAGCGCCGAAAGCTCCAGCACCTTGGCCGTCGAGCGCACCCTGCTGTCGATCTCGGCCTTCGGCGTGCCACGGTTACGCAGCCCATAGGCCATGTTGTCGTAGACCTTCATATGCGGGTAGAGGGCGTAGTTCTGGAACACCATGGCGATGTCGCGCTCGGTCGGACCGATTGTGTTGACCACCTTGCCGTCGATGGCGACCGTGCCGGCGGAAATGGTCTCCAGCCCGGCGATCATTCTGAGAAGGGTGGACTTGCCGCAGCCGGATGGACCGACCAGCACGCAGAGCTCTTTATCGGGAATGGCGATGGAGACGCCCTTCACCGCTTCGACCCCGCCGGGATAGACCTTCTTCACATCCTTCAGATCGACGGTAGCCATCAGCCTCTCACTTTTCGGAATCGACCAGGCCGCGCACGAACCAGCGCTGCATCAGCACCACCACCAGGATCGGCGGCACGATGGCCAGCATCGCCGTGACCATGACCAGATGCCATTGGGTGTCGGCATCGGCGAAGGACACCATCTTTCTCAGGGCGATGACGATGGTGTTCATGTCGTTGCTGTTGGTGACGAGCAACGGCCACAGATACTGCGTCCAGCCATAGATGAAGAGGATGACGAACAGCGCCGCGATGTTGGTGCGCGACAGCGGCAGGAGAATATCGAAGAAGAACCGCCAGGGCCCGGCGCCGTCAATCCGCGCCGCTTCGACCAGTTCACCCGGAATGGTCATGAAGAACTGGCGGAACAGCAGCGTTGCGGTGGCCGAGGCGATCAACGGGATGATCAGGCCCGCATAGGTGTCGATCATGCCGAGATCGACCATCACCTTGTAAGTCGGCAGGATGCGCACCTCCACGGGCAGCATCAAGGTGATGAAGATCAGCCAGAAGAAGGTCATGCGCAGGGGAAAGCGGAAGAACACGATCGCGTATGCCGACAGGATCGAGATGAAGATTTTTCCCACCGCCACGCCGAGCGCCATGATCGTGGTGTTGAGGAGCAGCCTGCCGACGCTGACACCGCCGATGCGACCAATGCCGCCGAACAGCGCCTCGCTGTAGTTGTTCCAGAGCTGGTCGCCGGGCAAGAGCGGCAGCGGCGGCCTGAGGATCGTTTGCAGCGTGTGTGTCGATGCCACGAACGTGTAGTAGATCGGAAAAGCCACGATCAATATGCCAAGGATGAGCACGGCATGGGCGATGAAGGTGCGGAGCGGGGACTGGCCGATCATCGCTGCCCTCAGCCGTAATGCACTTTGCGTTCCACGTAGCGGAACTGGATGGCGGTAAGCGCAATGACGATGGCCATCAGGATGACCGACTGCGCTGCTGAATCGCCGAGGATCAGATTGACGAAACCATCGTTGTAGACCTTGTAGACCAGCGTCTCGGTCGCCTTGCCCGGCCCGCCGCCGGTGACAGCATGGACGATGCCGAACGTGTCGAACAGGGCATAGACGGTGTTGACGACCAGCAGGAAAAAGGTCGTCGGCGCAAGCAGGGGGAAGACGATCGTCCAGAAGCGCTTGGTGTCGCGGGCGCCGTCCATGGCCGCCGCCTCGATCAGCGTTTTCGGCACCGCCTGCAGGCCGGCGACGAAGAACAGGAAATTGTAGCTGATCTGCTTCCAGGCCGCGGCCGACACCAGCAGGATCATGGCGTGGGTGCCGTTGAGCAGGGGGTCCCAGGCAATACCGAGATTTCTCAGCAAATAGGCCAGCGAGCCGATCGACGGATTGAACAGGAACAGCCAAAGCATGCCGGCAATAGCCGCGGCTACCGCGTAAGGCCAGATCATCAGCGTCCGATAGAGACCTTTGCCGCGCACCACTTTCTCCGCCATCACGGCAAGCAGCAGCGCCACGCCCATGGCGACGATCGCGGTCGCAAGCGAAAAAACCACCGTGACCTTGATCGAGTTGAGATATGCCGGGTCGGCCAGCACCTTCCGGAAATTGGCGAACCAGACGAACTTGGTCCTTAGCCCGAACGGATCTTGCCTGAGCATCGACTGGTAAACCGCCTGACCGGCCGGCCAGTAGAAGAAAACCAGTGTTATGGCGAGTTGTGGCGCCACCAGCAAGTAGGGCAGGATCTTGTTGGGAAAGACGACGCGTGGAGACAGGGCTGATTTCCCTCGCTATTCAGAAGTTACCCACGCGAGCTCGCGTGGGCGTTATTGCAACCGACTGACCGAGATAAACCTCGTCAGTTCTCGAGCGCTTCCTTGATCGCCGCGTCGCCGCGTGTGACAGCATTGTCAAGCGCCTGCTGAGCGGTTTGCTGACCGGCCAGCATCTTTTCGAACTCCTCGTTCTGGATATCGCGCACCTGCGGCAGATTCGGCAGGCGCACGCCCTTCGAGTTGTCGGTCGGCGCCTTGCCCGTCATTTGCAGAATGGGTGTCTCGCGGCCGGGGTTCTTGTCATAGAACCCTGATTTTTTGGTCGCCTCGTATGCAGCGAGCGTCACCGGCAGATAACCCGACTTCTGGTGCAGATATTCCTGCACATCTGTCTTGGACAGATAGGCGAAGAAGGCCGCGACGCCCTTGTATTCCTCGTCCGACTTGTTGCCGAACACCCAGAGGCTGGCACCGCCCGGGGTTGTGTTCTGCGGTGCGCCCTTGGCATCGGTATCATAGGGAAGCTGGCCGATACCATAGTTCATGCCGGACTTGACGATGTCGCCAAGGCCGCCCGACGATTCGGTGAAGATGCCGCATTCGCCGGCAAGGAATATCTGCTTGGCTTCGGAGGTGCGCCCGCCATATTTGAACGTACCATCCTTGGCGAGGTCTGCCAGCGCCTGGAAATGGTTGACGAAAATCGGCGCGTTTATCTTGAGCTCGACATCACCGCCGGCCAGGCCGTTCTGCTGTGTGGCCCACGGCACATCGTTCCAAGCCGCAAAATTCTCCAGATGAATCCAGGTCAGCCAGGTCGAGGTGTAGCCGCAAGGGGCCGCGCCGCTCGTCTTGATCTTCTTGGCGGCATCCCAAACCTCGTTCCAGGTCTTGGGCGGATTGTTCACGTCGAGACCCGCCTTTTGGAAGATGTCCTTGTTGTAGTACAGGATCGGGGAGGAAGAGTTGTAAGGGAAGGACAGCATGGTGCCGTCCGGCTTCGAATAATAGCCGACGATGCCGGGTAGATACTGGCTCTTGTCGAAGGTCATCCCAGCACCTGTCATCACATCGGCCACCGGCTTGATCGCGCCCTCGGCCGCCATCATCACGCCGGTGCCGACATCGAACACCTGCAGGATATCGGGCGCCTGTCCGGCACGGAACGCGGCGATGCCGGCATTCAGCGTCTCGGGATAGGTGCCCTTGAACACCGGAACGAGCTCATACTCGCTCTGGCTCGCATTGAAATCCTTGGAGATCTTGTCGACGACCTCGGCGTTGGCGCCGGTCATGGCATGCCACCAGCTTATCTGCGTGACCGCAAAGGCGGATGTGGTGGAAAGCAAGGTCAATGTGGCGGCAACACTGGCCGCGAAGCCGAACAACTTCATGTTTCATCTCCCGTTTGTCATTGGCGAAAGGGGCACTCCCGCAGAGGCAATATGTGGCGCTTGTGACAATCGGACAACGGTTTTGTTGCGGATCGATGAACTTCATCTCCGTCCGAGGTAACACTCGCTTCCGAAGAGAGACGGCGGAAAGGAATTGGTAAGCCGGCTTACTGCCCTAACGAAACGCGACCGCGACCTGCGACAAACGCCGATTGCCCGCGCTCAGTCTGACGGTCTGAGCGCCGTCTCGACCAGCCGCTTGGCGTCCGGGCTCGACCATTCGGCCGGGCCGTTCATATGCGCGATCAGGCAGCCTTCGCCATCAACCAGCATGGTGACCGGCAAGCCGAGCGCCAGGCCGCGCGTCTTGAGATCGTTGAACAGCGCCATCGTCGAATCGCGGTAGTAGTCGAGCGCCTCGATGCCGATATCCCTGAGGAACTTCTTCGGCTTGGCATCGTCTCCGGCATCGACATTGACCGCTACAACCTGGAAGGCGTCGCTGCCTTTGTCCTTTTGCAGCGCATCGAGCGCCGGCATTTCGGCGCGGCAGGGCGCGCACCATGTAGCCCACAGATTGAGCAGCACCGTTTTTCCCGCATGGTCGGCGAGCGTCATCGGCTTGCCGTCGGGGCCGTTGAAGGCGAGACTCTTCAGCGATTGCGGCGGGTCAGCCGGCAAAAGCGCCGCCACCTGGCCGGTGGCGGCCGCGGCGACCTTCTTGGCGCGGTCGGCCTTGGCGGCGCAGGCGACATCGTCCTTGCTGTCACCGGCAGCGACTTGTGCCGGGGCGTTGTTGCCAGAACCGCTCTCGCTGACATATACCGCGACCGCGCCCGCCAGCACGCCCGCCACCAGGGCGGCGAGGATAAGGCGCGGGGCCGGGAAGAATCTATTGCCGTCTGCCATGTCTTAAAAACTGCTCCGGAACAACGGGTTATAGCGATGAGCGACAAGAAGGCCAGCAACCAGATGTGGGGCGGACGTTTTGCCTCGGGTCCGGCCGCGATCATGGAAGCGATCAACGCGTCGATCTCGTTCGACCGCAAACTCTATGCGCAAGACATCAGAGGTTCGATCGCCCATAGCGAGATGTTGGCTGAAACGGGCATTATTTCGGCAGCCGATCAAGAAAAAATCGCTCACGGGCTGAACACGATCCTGACAGAGATCGAAGCCGGCACGTTCGAGTTCTCGACCCGGCTGGAAGACATCCACATGAATGTCGAGGCCCGCCTTGCCGAACTGATCGGCCCGGCCGCCGGCCGCCTGCACACCGCCCGCTCGCGCAACGACCAGGTGGCGGTCGACCTGCGGCTCTGGGTCAAGGACGAGTGTTTGCGCGTCGCCGAGGCGCTGAAAGGCCTGATCGCGGCCTTTCTGGAGCGGGCCGAGGAGCATGCGGCAACGGTGATGCCGGGCTTCACCCACATGCAGGCGGCGCAACCGGTGACCTTCGGCCATCACTGCATGGCCTATGTCGAGATGTTCTCGCGCGATTTGTCACGTGTTCGCGATGCCATCGAGCGGATGGACGAAAGCCCGCTCGGCGCCGCAGCCCTCGCCGGCACCAGCTTTCCCATCGACCGGCACAAGACGGCGAAGGATCTCGGCTTCCGCGAGCCGATGCGCAATTCTCTGGACAGCGTTTCGGACCGCGATTTCGCACTGGAATTCTTGGGCGTCGCGGCGATCTGCGCCACGCATCTGTCGCGGCTGGCCGAAGAGATCATCATCTGGTCGACGCCGCAATTCGGCTTCGTCAGGCTGTCGGACTCATTTTCCACCGGCTCCTCGATCATGCCGCAGAAGAAGAACCCCGACGCCGCCGAACTGGTGCGCGGTAAGACCGGCCGCGTCACCGGCCATCTGGTCGGCCTGCTGACCGTCATGAAGGGCATGCCGCTGACCTATGGCAAGGACATGCAGGAGGACAAGGAATCCGTATTCGACGCCGCCGAGACGCTCGACCTGATGCTGGCGGCGATGACCGGCATGGTGCGCGACATGACGGTCAACGCCGCAGCGATGAAAAAGGCGGCCGGCGCCGGCTATTCGACGGCCACCGATCTTGCCGACTGGCTGGTGCGCACGCTCGGCCTGCCGTTCCGTGAGGCGCATCACGTCACCGGCCGCGCTGTAGCACTGGCCGAGGAGAAAAAGGTTGGGCTCGACAGGCTTTCCCTCCAGGATCTGCAATGCGTTCATCCTGACATCACGGCTGATATCTTTTCGGTGCTTGCCGTGCAGAATTCGGTGAAGAGCCGCGTGAGCTTCGGCGGCACCGCACCGTCGGAAGTGAGGAAGCAGATACGCTATTGGAAAAAGCGGCTCGCCAAGGCCTGAGCCAGGGTGCAATGCGCCGAAAACTCGGCTAAAAGCGGCGGCACGCAAAAGTTTCGGACGGATGGATCGATGACCGGAAGCAGGATTTTGGTAACGTTGACGCTGCTGGCGGTGATCGCGACCGTTACGGCCTGCGGCAGGAAAGCCGGTCTCGACACGCCTTACGAGGCTGCCGTGCAGGCCCGCAAGGACGCCGAAAAGGCCAAGCAGCCGCTCCCGCCGGAGCCGGAAAAACCGGTCGAGGACAAGAAGTTCATTCTCGACCCGCTGCTCTAGCGTGATCCCGAACCGAAGGTCAGCGAAGCAAAAAGTTCCAGACTTTCGGACAGGATCACGCGAAAAAACAAGATCTAGAGCCGATGAGATCAGCCGATCGCAGCGTGCTCCAACTTCCGGAACCATTCTCGTGAACCATTTCGACTACCGCGACGGCGTGCTGCATGCCGAGGACGTCGCGATTTCAGATATCGCGGCCAGCGTCGGCACGCCTTTCTACTGCTATTCGACGGCGACGCTGACCAGGCATTTTCGCGTCTTCACCGACGCCTTTACCGGCCTCGACGCGCTGGTCTGCTATGCCATGAAGGCGAACTCCAACCAGGCGGTGCTGAAAACGCTGGCCAGGCTTGGCGCCGGCGCCGATGTGGTCTCGGAAGGCGAATTGCGCCGGGCGCTCGCCGCCGGCATTCCGGCCAACAAGATACTGTTTTCGGGCGTCGGCAAGACAGCGCGAGAAATGGATTTCGCGCTCTCGGCCGGCATCCTCTGCTTCAACGTCGAATCCGAACCGGAACTCGAGCTGCTGTCGGTCCGGGCCACCGCACTCGGCAAGGTCGCGCCGGTCTCGCTGCGCATCAATCCGGATGTCGATGCCAGGACGCACAAGAAGATCTCCACCGGCAAGGCCGAGAACAAGTTCGGCATTCCCTGGCAAAAGGCGCGCCAGGTCTACGCCCGCGCGGCCGAGCTGCCGGGCATCAAGATCACCGGCATCGACACCCATATCGGCAGCCAGATTACCGAGCTGCAGCCCTTCGACGACGCTTTCGCGCTGCTGGTCGAACTGGTCGGCACGCTGCGCGCCGACGGGCACGCCATCGAGCATATCGATCTCGGCGGCGGCCTCGGCATTCCCTACCGCGTCGACAACAGCCCGCCGCCGCTCCCGGACGCCTATGCCGAGATCGTCGGGAAGCACGTCACCAAGCTTGGACTGAAGGTTATGTTCGAGCCCGGCCGGCTGATATCAGGCAATGCCGGCATTCTCGTATCGGAAGTGATCTTCGTGAAGGAAGGCGACGCCAAGAACTTCCTCGTCGTCGATGCCGCGATGAACGATCTGGTCCGTCCGACACTCTACGACGCTTTTCACGACATAAGGCCGGTGGTGCAGCAGCCGGCAACGGCGCCGCGCATGACAGTCGACGTCGTCGGCCCGGTCTGCGAGACCGGCGACTATCTCGGTCTGGACCGCGACTTGCCCCGGCTCAAGTCCGGCGACCTCATCGCCATCGCCACCGCCGGCGCCTATGGCGCGGTGCAGGCCGGCACCTACAACAGCCGGCTTCTGGTGCCCGAGGTGCTGGTCGACGGCGATCGCTTCCACGTCGTGCGTCCGCGCCAGACCTATGACGAGCTGATCGGGCTGGATTCGCTGCCCGACTGGTTGAAATAGCCCCGGAATTCCAGAGCAGTCTACAATCGGTGCAGAACAAGCGCCCTTGTCTTGGCGATCCCGTCTTCGTCGCGGCGATAGAACGTCCACTGCTTGATCCGCTTGGCTTGCAGCAGGCCTGCCTGCGTGAGCACCCGCATGTGCTCGCTGAGTGTCGCCTGAGTAATGCCGAGTTTTTCGGCGATCAGCAGCGCGCAGACACCGTCCTCGACCAGATCGCCATCGGCTTGGCGTGGGAAATGGGCGCGCGGATCCTTCAGCCAGTCGAGGATATGCAGCCTGCGCTCGTTGGCGATCGCTTTGAAGACATCGACCTCTTGCATTTAGTCATTTTGCTAAGTTACTAAGTAATGTCAATCCCGGGAGGCGAGAACAAGCCATGCCAAATACGATCACGCGCGAACGCATTGCCGCCGCGGAAACGCGCATCCGGCCCTTCGTGCGCCGCACGCCGGTGCTGCGCGTCGACATGGCCGATTTCGACCGCCCGGCTCTCGGCGTCGACCTGAAGCTCGAATGCCTGCAGCATTCCGGCTCGTTCAAGGCGCGCGGCGCGTTCACCAATCTTCTCGAGCGGGCCGTGCCGAAGGCTGGCGTCGTCGCGGCATCGGGCGGCAATCATGGCGCCGCCGTCGCCTATGCCGCCATGCGGCTTGGCCACAAGGCGACCATCTTCGTTCCCGAGGTGAGCCCGCCGGCCAAGCTCGACCGTATCCGCGGCTATGGCGCCGATCTGATTGTCGGTGGCGCCCGCTACGCCGAGGCATTGGCCGCCAGCGAGAGCTTCGCCGAAAAGACCGGCGCATTGCAGATCCACGCCTTCAACCAGGAGGAGACATTGGTCGGGCAAGGCACGCTCGGCCTCGAGATCGAAGCCGAGCTGCCCAAGCTCGACACGCTTCTGGTCGCTGTCGGCGGCGGCGGGCTGATCGGCGGCATCGCCGCCTGGTTCGCCGGCCGCATCAGGATCATCGCCGTCGAGCCGGAAGGCGCGCCGACGCTCTACCGCGCCTTCGAGGCCGGGCGGCCGGTCGACGCGCCGGCCGAAGGCATCGCCGCGGATTCGCTGGCGCCCAAGCGCGTCGGCGAAAAGATGTTTCCGATCGCCGAGGCCTTCGTCGAACGTTCCATACTGGTCAGCGACGACGACATCATTGCAGCGCAGGCGGCACTTTGGGACCGGGTGCGAATCATCTCCGAGCCCGGCGGCGCGGCGGCCTTCGCGGCCCTCCTGTCGGGCCGCTACGTGCCGTCTGAGGGCGAGCGTATTGCCGTTCTGGTCTGCGGCGCGAACACGAATCCGGCGAAATTCTGACGATAATGGCTGCAATCCCCTTCACGTTTTTGGGAACCGCCTCGCCTTCGCCGTGTTTGTTGCTATTCTTCTACCCGTGAGGTTCGGGCTATCCCGCCCGACCAGGAAGGGCCGATGACGCAACGACCCACCTTCACCAGCGATCGCAGCCTGGCCGGGCGCCTTGCCCTGAGCCGGCTGGCGACGCGGGTTTCCATGACGGTCGAGTGCGGCTGGCCGTTGCTGCTGCCGCTGATCATCATCGCCAGCCTGTTCCTCAGCGTCTCGTGGCTCGGCCTCTTCCCTCTCCTGCCCGACATGGCGCGCATCGGCGTCGTCGCGGCATTCGCCATCGCAGCCCTTGGCGCACTCTACCCCTTGCGTTTCTTCCGGATGCCGTCCAGCGCCGAAGTCGACCGGCGTATCGAGGCGGCCAATGAACTGCTGCACAGCCCGGTGCTGGTGCAGACCGACCGTCCGAGCGGCAAGGAAAGCGGCTTTTCGCAGGCGTTGTGGCGCGAGCACCAGAAACGCATGGCCGAAAAGCTCGACCAGCTCGGCGCCGACCTGCCACGCACGCGCGTACCCGAGCGCGACCCGTGGGGACTGCGCGCCGTGGCGGCGCTTCTGCTCGTTACCGCTTTTGCCTTTTCCTTCGGGCCGTCCGGCGGTCGCATGACGGACGGATTCAGCGCCAATGCGGCGCGCGACGTGGTACCGCCGCGCGTCGACGCCTGGGTGACGCCGCCTGCCTATACCGGCAGGCCGCCGATCTTCCTTACGGCCCCTGTCTCCACGGCCGCCAACGCCACCAACGTCAATCAGGCGGCGCCCGCCTTCACCGTGCCGGAAGGCAGCGACGTGTCGCTGCGCGTCACCGGCGGGTCGGGCGAGGAAACGCTGAGCTATGCCGACGCCAGCGGCAATGCCCGCGCCATCGACCCGCAGGCCGCGGCAGCCAAGCCGCCGGCAAACCCGGCGCCTCCTTCCCCCGTGGCGCCCTCCACCGTGCGCCAGTTCACCGGCAAGCTTACGGCCAACGGCACGCTGACGCTGAAATCGGCTGACGACGAACTTGGCCGCTGGGCCTTCGCGGTGATCCCCGACAAGCCGCCGCAGATCCGCTTCGTCGGCGAGCCCAAGCGCGCCGCCAATGGCGCTTTCGAACTCAACTACCAGATCGATGACGACTATGGCGCGGCCTCGGCCAAGGCGAGCTTCGCCTTGGCCGACCCGCAGGCGCCGAATGCGCGTCCGCTCTATGGCCCGCCCGAAATGCCATTGGCCTTGCCGCGCCGCGGCGGCAATGCCGCCAAGGCCACGAAGGACCTGACCGAACATGTCTGGGCCGGCGGCAAGATCAAGCTGACGCTTGTCGCCACTGACGATGCCGGACATACGGCAACCAGCGAAACCAAGACGCTGGTGATGCCGGAGCGGCCATTCTCCAATCCGCTGGCGCGCGCCGTGATCGAGCAGCGCCGGATGCTGGCGCTCGACGCCAATGCCAAGAGCCGGGTGCTCGACCTGATGGACGCGATCACGCTTCGGCCCGAAGACACGTTCGACAACATGGCTCACTACCTCGCCATCATGAGCGCGCGCAGCCGCCTGAAGATGGCCGACAGCGACGACAAGTTGCGCGACGAAGTGTCTTATCTCTGGGAGATCGCGCTCGGCATCGAGGAGGGCAATCTGTCGGCGGCCGAGAGGCGGCTGCGCCAGGCCCAGCAGGCGCTGCAGGATGCCATCAAGAACGGTGCCAGCGACGAAGAAATCGACAAGGCGATGAAGGAACTGCGCGAGGCGATGAACCAGTTCCTGCAGGAATTCGCGGCGCGCGCGCAGCAGAATCCGAATGCGCCTCAGATGCAGCAGAACGGCCAGGAACTGCGCCAGAGCGACATCGAACGCATGATGGACCAGATCGAGAATCTGGCGAAATCAGGCGATCGCGACAACGCGCAGCAACTGCTCTCGCAACTGCAGGACATGATGAACAATCTGCAGGCCGGGCGCCAGCAACCGGGCGGTGGCGAGCAGGACAGCGAGATGCGCCAGCAGATGGACAAGCTCGGCGAGATCATGCGGCGCCAGCAGGAGATGATGAACGACACGTTCCGCATGGACCAGATGCAGCGTGGCGAGCGCCAGCGCGGCCAGAATCGCGACGAGCAGCTCGGTGAGAATGGCGAGCAGGGTCCGATGGGCGAACAGGGCAAGCCCGGCCCGGGCGATGATCGCGATCCGCTTGGCCGGCCGAAGCCGATGACGCCGCAGGAATTCGCCGATGCGCTGAAGCAGTTGCAGGAGGGTCAGGGCAAGCTGCAAGGCGACCTCGATCAGCTGAAGAAAGGGCTGGAAGGCATGGGGCTCGAGCCCAGTGAGGGATTTGGCGATGCCGGCAAATCCATGGGCAATGCCGAACAGTCGCTTGGCGAAGGCGACGGCGATCAGGCTGTCGGTCATCAGGGCCGCGCGCTGGAGGCGTTGCGCAAGGGCGCCAAGGACATGATGAAGCAATTGCAGGCCATGCAGGGCGACCAGGGCGGCAACGGAGAAGGCGGCCGCCAGCAGAATGCCGACCGCGACCCGCTCGGCCGGCCGCGCGCCACCCAAGGTCCCGATTTCGGCGAATCGGTGAAGGTGCCGGACGAGATCGACGTCCAACGCGCCCGCCAGATTCTCGAAGCGATCCGCAAGCGGCTCGGCAATGCGCTCAGCCCGGATATCGAACGCAGCTATCTGGAGCGGCTGCTGGAGCTGAAATAACTCCCCTCACCCCATCGCCTTAAGCATGAACCACTGAGACCACTATGGTGAAACTCGGCGCCGTCACCCCGATCCTGCGCATCTTCGACATCGCCAAGGCGCATGAATTTTATGTCGGCTTTCTCGGCTTTGAGGTGCAGTTCGAGCACCGCTTCGACGACAACGCTCCCCTCTATATGGGGATTTCGCGTGACGGCTGCGTGCTGCATCTGAGCGAACATCACGGCGACGGCGCGCCAGGCGTCCACGTGCGGATCGAGGTGACCGACATTGCGGGGCTGCACCGCGAATTGACGACCAGGAATTACCGTTTCGCCAGGCCGGGGCTTGAAGAGACGCCGTGGAAGACGAGGGAAATCACTGTCGGCGACCCATTCGGCAACCGGCTGACCTTCTATGAGGGCATCCGGTAGCAACTTGCTCTACCGGTTGGTGAACGCCTCGCGGATCGCCTCTTGCATGCCGTCTATGGCCTCGCCGGAAGCGTTCGGGTTGCGGCGCAGCACGACATTCGAGGCGTCGATGTCGCAGAACCCGTCGGCGGCGGCGAGTTCCCGGCAACCGGCCGGTATGTTGCTGCGCGAGATCGGCGCGATCGCCAGCCCGGAGGTGACGGCGAGCTTGAGGCCGCCATTGGTATCGCTGGTATAGGCGACGCGATAGGCGAGACCGCGCTGCTCCAGTGACTTGATGGCGAAATCCTTGCACCAGCCGGCGTGGTTGTAGAGCGCGATCGGCACCGGGCGCTCCTCATGCATGTGATGCAGTTCCGACGTTACCCACACGGTCGGATCCTGCATCAGCACCTCGCCGCCGGAAAGATCCTGCCATTCGAACACCACCGCCAGATCGAGCTCGCCGGTGGCGAGCGCCGCTATCTGGGCACCGGAATGTGCATAGCGCACGGTAACTTCGACCTGAGGATGGCGCTTGGCGAAGGCGCCGAGCGCGCGCGACAGGATGGCGTGACCATATTCTTCCGGGATGCCGATGCGCACCGGTCCGCCAAGCGGCGCCGCGGCCATCGACGCCGCGGTCTCCTCGAGCAGCGACACGATGCGCCGGGCGTTGCCGATAAGCTCACCGCCGCGCCGCGTCAGCGCCACGCCGCGCGAGCCGCGCTCGAACAGGCTGTCGCCGACCAGGCTTTCCAGCTTCTTCATCTGCATCGAGACCGCCGACTGGGTGCGGCCGGCCTGCTCGGCTGCCTTGGTGAAATTGCCGGTGTCGGCAACCGCGACGAAGGTGCGCAACAGGTCACTGTCGAGGGTTGGCCGCATGCTATCCGCCATAAGAAAATCTGATTGCAGGCATCATTCCAATTCGTTTGCAACATGTCAAACGCGAGAAGATACTTCATCCACCCATTGGATATGCGGCCGCGAAATCGGCCGCGGACCAATCTGAAGAGTCCTCACTCATACCCGCTGCCCGAAACGGTGGCGGGTTCTTTTTACCCCAAAGTAGGCCCGGTCTTCGAGGCCGCGCGCAAGGAGCCTGTGAAATCGCATGCAGAACCGGATCGTCCTCGGCATGGCAAGCCTTTGCCTCGGCGTGCTGGTGTTCTCGCTCCAGGATCCATTGGTCAAGGCCGTATCGAGCACCTATCCGGTGACCGAGGTGATGGCCATTCGCTCGATCGTCGCCCTGCCGATCCTGATCTTTCTCGTCCACGCCGATGTCGGATTGCAGGCAATACTTTCGAAGCGGTTTGGCATGCTGACGATGCGCGCCTTCATCCAGTTCTCGTCCTACACGGTCTACTATCTGGCGATCGCCGCCCTGCCACTGGCCGACGCGGTGGCGCTTTACTTCATGGCGCCGCTGTTCATCATGGCCCTGGCCGGACCCTACCTTGGCGAACATGTCTCCTGGCGGACGCTGGCCACTGTCCTGGTCGGCCTGCTTGGCGTGCTGGTGATGTTGCGCCCGGGCGCCGGGCTGTTCGACTGGGCGGCGCTGCTGTCGCTGGCCTCGGCGGCGCTTTACGGTTTTTCGCAACTGATGGCCCGCAAGATCGGCGACACCGAATCCTCCACCGTCATGGCGTTCTACCAGAACGGCGCCTATCTGGTGGGCGCTGCGGTGGTCGCCGGGTTGTTTTGGATGGCCGGCATAACCCATGCGGTCCACCCCAGCCTCGAATTCCTGGTCAGGCCATGGATCTGGCCGACAATGGCCGATTTCCTCAAGATGGGCGCCTGCGGCTTCGTCGCCTCGGCCGGGATGATCCTGTTGTCGCAGGCCTACCGGCTGGCGCCCGCCAACCGCGTCGCCACCTTCGAATACACCGGCATCATCTGGACGCCGCTGTGGGGTTTCCTGTTCTTTGCCGAGGTGCCGCGAGCGACCACCGTCATCGGCGCGGCCCTCATCATCGGCGCCGGTCTGTTCGCGCTTAATGCCAGCCGGCGTCTGACCGGCGAACCGGCAATTGCGGCGACCTGCGATCCCGCATGAACCCGATCAGGCGAAACAGGCAAGCGCCTGTTCGACACGCGCGCGGATTTCGGCCAGCGTGAACGGTTTCTGGACGACGTCGCGAATGATGCCGTTCAGTTCCTCGGCGCGCTCGCGCTGGTCGGCATAGCCGGTCATCAGCATGATCTTCATCGCCGGGAAGAGAGCGGCCGACGCCTTGGCCATCTCGATGCCATCCATCTCCGGCATGCGGATATCGGACAGCACGAGGTCGTAGCCGCCAGATGCGGCGCGGATCAGGGCAAGCCCTTGCGCGCCATCGGCGGCGATGTCGATCACATGCCCGGCGCGTTCGAGCGCGCGGGCCGCGAGGGTGCGAACGGACTCATCGTCCTCGACAATCAGGAGCTTTGCCATGGCGCGAATACTTGGCGAGGAAAAGTTGACTTTTCCTGAACCAAGAACGGCATCAATCTAGGCGTCGCCTTTGACGACGCCGACGAACGGCAGCTCACGAAAGGCGTGGGCGACATCCATGCCGTAGCCGACGACGAAATAGTCGGGGCAGTCGAAGCCGACATAGTCGGCGTTGAGCGCGGTCTGGCGGCGCATGCGCTTGTCGAGCAACACGGCGATGGCGCAGCTTCTGGCGCCGCGCGACAGCATCAGGTCGCGGGTGAAGGACAACGTCTTGCCGGATTCGAGAATGTCGTCGATCAACAGCACGTCGCGGCCGGCGACCTCATTGTCGATATCGCGCAGCACCTTCACCTCGCCGCTGCTGGTACCCGCGCCGTAGCTGGAGATGAAGATGAATTCCACCTCGGGCGACAGGCCGACATCGTGCATGGCGCGAATGAGATCGGCGGCGAAGATGAACGAGCCCTTCAGCACCGAGATCACCAGAAGATCCTGGTAATCGTGCCCGGCGATCTCCTTGGCCAGTTCGAGATTGCGGCGGGCGATCGCCGATGCCGAAAACAGGACTTCGATGTCCTTGCCGCGCACGATTGGCATTCTTTGCTTTCCTAGCTGGCGAACGTCACCGAGACCGCCTTAACGCCATTTCTAGGCACATCGAGTCTGCTGGAAAAGCCAAATCTTTCGCCAGGCGCCAGCGGCCGATTGGATGCCCCCAACGTGTAGCGGGTGATGCGGCCGTCATTGCCGATGACCCGGATTTCCAGCGGCGGCAATTGCGCAGCCTTGGCCCCGTCATTGGTCGCCTCGGCGTTGACAAGCAACACCGGATCGGGACCGGAGGCATCGACGCGGGAAGTGACGCCGGAAATGCTGAGCGCGACGCCGGCCGGCTGTTCAACAGCCCAGAAAGGCGCATGGCGCACCAGCGTGTGGCCACCCGAGACCCAGAAGGCCGCAAAGGCGGCGCTGAGGCCGGCAATCCAGAAGATCGGCCCGCCGCGCGATGCCAGCGGCCGCTCCGCGGCGGCTTCCGCCTTGCGAAGCATGTCCATGCCTTCGATCGATGGCGTGTCGATCACGCGCGAAGGCGGCGGCGACGGATCGATATCGGCGGCAGCGCGGGATACCACTTCGTAGTCGGCTTCGACAATGTCGGCGGCTGGGCCACGCATGACGCGTTCCGGCACGACGGCCGTATCCGTCATGATTTCGCCGGAAACCGGGCGCGCGGTTCGATCCTCAGCCATCATGGCCAACACTGCACCACTTGTTTGCTCTTCGTTTCTTTTGCGTAAATGGAAATGGTTAACGCTTCCCCACCGGAACCGCTGTGACGAACCGAAAAACATCGAAAATTAACCAAGGGTTAACCATGCCGGCCGATGGTCTTTTCCAGGAAAAGGCTGGCGTTTCGCCACCGCAAGTTTCAGGTCGTCGAACGTGATCCGCTTCGAAAATGTCGGCCTCCGCTATGGCATGGGTCCGGAAATCCTCCGCGACATTTCCCTGCACATACCGGAGCGTTCCTTCCAGTTCCTGAGCGGGCCTTCGGGCGCCGGCAAGACGACGCTGCTGCGGCTTTTGTTCATGTCGCTCAAGCCGACACGCGGGCTGATCACCATTTTCGGCAAGGACCGTTCGCGGATCTCGCGCGCCGAACTGCCGCATCTGCGGCGTCGCATCGGCGTAGTGTTCCAGGATTTTCGACTGCTCGACCACATGACGACCTACGAGAATGTCGCCTTGCCGTTGCGCGTGCGCGGGCGCGAGGAGATGAGCTACCGCACCGACGTCACCGAATTGCTGAAATGGGTCGGCCTTGGCGAACGCATGCATGTGCTGCCGCCGGTGCTGTCGGGTGGCGAGAAGCAGCGCGCCGCCATCGCCAGGGCGCTGATCGAGCAGCCCGAGATCCTGCTGGCGGACGAGCCGACCGGCAATGTCGATCCGCCATTGGCTCGGCGTCTGCTCAGGCTGTTCATCGAACTCAACCGGCTGGGCACCGCGGTGGTGATCGCCACGCACGACCTCGGCCTGATGGAACAGGTCGACGCACGGCGCATGATCCTGGCCGGCGGGAGGCTGGATATCTATGACTGACCTTCCCGCCGAACATCTTAGGGATCAGGGCATCGAAGAGGCCGGGATAAAACCCCGCGCCCAGCGCAAGATGGCGCCGATCGTGCCGGCGCAGAACATCGCCGGCCGGGCGCTGCTGCTGGTCATCGCCATCATGACGTTCCTCACCTGCCTGACCTTCGGCGCGGTGACGCTGGTGCGCGACACCGCCTCGGTCTGGGAGAACCAGATCTCGCGCGAGGCGACGATCCAGATCAAGCCAGTCGACGGTCTCGACATGGAGGCAGCCCTTGCCCAGGCCTCCGGGATCGCCGGTGAATTCCCGGGCGTCAAGGCCACAAGGATCATCGACCGCGACGCTACGGCACGGCTTTTGGAGCCGTGGCTGGGTTCGGGTCTCAACATCGACGAACTGCCGGTGCCGCGTCTGATCATCGTCACCATCGACGAGAACAACCCGCCCGACTTCGCCGCCATGCGCGCGGCGATCACGCCGAAGCTGCCGAGTGCGTCCCTCGACGACCATCGCACCTGGGTCGACCGTCTGGTGGCCATGGCCCGCACCACGGTGACCATCGGCATCGCCGTGCTGGCGCTGATGCTGTCGGCAACCGTGCTCACCGTGGTATTCGCCACGCGCGGCGCCATGGCCGGCAATGGCCATATCATCGAGGTGCTGCATTTCGTCGGCGCCGAGGCGCGCTTCATCGCTCGCGAATTCCGCCAGCATTTCCTGGTCACCGGCATGAAGGGCGCGGCCGCCGGCGGTGCGGCGGCAATCCTCGTCTTCATCGTCTTCTCATGGTGGTCGTCGCGCAACATGGCGACGCCGCAGGCCGACCAGGCGACTGCCCTGTTCGGCAATTTCGCTATCGGTTCGGCAGGCTATTTCGGCGTCGCCCTCATGGTGCTGGTCGTCGGCGCGCTGACGGCGGCAACCTCCCATGTCACCGTCGTTGCCTATCTCAGCGACATCGATGTTCGCCAGCCGGACGGCGGCTAATGCATGCTGCCCAACGACGACATGCGCAAAAGTACCGATCACGGATGGAAACCTGCCGTAACGCAAAGTGCGACTTCGACCTATCAAAGGCCGCAATTCGGGGTTAACCATGAGATGATGGACGCGAGGGACTCGATCGATACGGCTGGACGCATGCCAGTTCTGGTCATGCCGTCGCGTGGCTTTGGCAAACTTGGCCGGCTAAGTTCCGTCATCCGTGTCTGCGCTTATACCCTGATCGCGCTCATAGCGGTTTTTGTCGGCGGCTTTGCCTTCTTTGCCAATACCGTCAGTCACCTGACGACGCCTGCCAATCCGGTCAAGGCCGATGCTATCATCGTTTTGACCGGGGGCCAGTCGCGCCTTGACGCGGCGATGAACCTGCTTGCGTCCGGCAAGGGCGAACGGCTGCTGATCAGCGGCGTGCATCCATCCGCCAGCCGCCGCCAGCTTCAGGCCGCGACCGGCGGTGACAAGAAGCTGTTTTCCTGCTGCGTCGACATCGACCGCGCCGCGCTCGACACGATCGGCAATGCCGAGGAAAGCGCCAAATGGGTGGAAGACCACGCCTACGGCACCGTGATCCTCGTCACCAACAACTATCACATGCCGCGCAGCCTGCTGGAGATGGGCAGGCTCTTGCATGGCGCCAAGCTTGAGCCCTACCCGGTGGTCAACACCAATCTCGACAATGGCGGCTGGCTGACCAAGCCCCGGGCATTGCGCGTGCTGTTCACTGAATACAACAAGTACCTGCTGGCGCTGGCGCGCGGCATCGTGCCGGTGAAGCCGACGCCTGACGGCATCGCGCTGGCCGAGGCTGCCGCACCGAATTAAGCCGCCCTTGGACCCGGAGCGACAGCATTATTCTTTGCCCGCAGTGCTTGGAATGCCGCGCAGGCGCGCGATCTCCTGTTCGAGCAAGTCGATACGCTTGTCCCGCTCGGCCAGCGCCGCGGCCACGTCGGCCGCTTCGAACCGTTGCGGGATGTGCTGCGGGCAATTGGCATCCCAGGCCGAGACCGTGAACAGGATGATCTGCTCGGGCCTAGCCTTGTAGCCTTCCGGCATCAGCTTCGCCATCAGTTCCGCATCATCCTCGACCACGCGCGCTCTGCCCCAGAGCTTGATGCGCTGCCGGTGCGCATAGTCGATCAGGAACAGGAAGGCGCGCGGATTATCGGCCAGATTGCCCTGGGTGATGAATTGCCTGTTGCCGGCGAAATCCGCGAAACCGATCGTCCGCTCGTCGAGCACCTTGAGGAAGCCGGCCGGCCCGCCGCGATGCTGGATATAAGGCTGGCCCTCGCCATTGGCCGTCGAGAGGAAGACGCTGGTCTGCGCCTCGATGAAGGCGGCGAGATCGGGCGTGATACTGGCCTGCCAGCCGCCGCGCTCCTCGACCCGGGCATAGGCCTCGCGAGAGCCTTTGCGAGCCTGGATCGCCTTGACGGTCGGTGTAAAGGCGACGTCGCTGGTGAAAGCATGGGCGTTCATGAAGCCTCCTTCAGGCAGAGCCTCGAACCATAATCCGCTCTAAATAGAACCTTCCATCTTTCGGATGCAGATGGCATATTTGCAATCTATCCTTCCATTTTCCGGAAGAACCTATGGATCGTTTCGAAGCCATGTCGCTTTTCGTCGCCGCCGCGGAAGCCGGCAGCCTTTCGGCCGCGGGGCGCCATTTCGGCATTCCGCTCGCAACGGTCAGCCGCAAAGTCTCCGATCTGGAGCGGCATCTGGAGACGCGTCTCCTGAATCGCTCGACGCGGCGGCTAACGCTGACCGATGCCGGCCAAGCCTATCTCGCCGCCTGCCGCCGCATTCTGGGTGAGGTCGGCGAGGCCGAGCGTGCCGCTGCCGGCGAATACAGCACACCGACCGGCGAATTGATCGTCACCGCGCCGATCGTCCTTGGCCGCCTGCACGTGTTGCCGGTCGTCACCGGCTTCCTCGCAGCCTACCCCGACGTGGACATCCGCCTGACGCTTGCGGACCGGATAACCCAGTTGATCGAGGAGCATATCGATCTCGCCATCCGCATCGGCCAGCTTCCCGATTCGAGCCTGGTCGCCATCCGCGTCGGCTCGATCCGTCGCGTCGTCTGCGCGAGCCCGACCTATCTCGCCGAACACGGCACGCCGAAGACCCCGAGCGACCTTGCCGCGCACAGTTGCATCGCCTTCGAGGGGCTGACCTCTCCCGCCACATGGACTTTCGCCACAGGCAAGACCGAACGCGCCGTCACGATCCGCTCCAGGCTTCGGGTCAACACCGCGGAAGCGGCGATCGATGCCGCGATTGCCGGTGTCGGGGTTACAAGGGTGCTTTCCTACCAGATCGCCGCCGCGGTGCGCTCGGGCACGCTCTGCCCGGTGCTGGAGGCGTTCGAGCCGCAGCCATGGCCGGTGAACCTCGTGCATGCCGGCCAGGGCCTGCTGCCGGTGAAGCTGCGCGCCTTCCTCGATTTCGCCGCCCCACGCCTCAGGGAGCGCCTGGCGCAGGCGACGTGGTAGACTGGGAGAAGAAGCTGAACTGCAGCTCATTGCCGGCCGGACCGATCCGCGCCATCGTGCCGTTTCCTTTTTGCCCGCGCTTGGTGTAACCAACGCACACTTCCTCACCGGGCACTTCCCACATGCTCTATATCCGCTCGCTGGCGTTCAACCTCGTCTTCTACGTCAATTTGATCGTCCAGATGATCCTCTGGACGCCCTACTATTTTCTGTCGCCTCGCCACCGCGCCTGGTTCGTGCCGAAATTCTGGTCGCGCACCTCGATGTGGCTCTACGACAAGATCGCCGGCACCGGAAACGACATTACCGGGCTGGAAAACCTGCCCGAAGGCTCCTTCATCCTGGCGCCCAAGCACCAGTCCTTCTGGGACGCGATCGCCTTCTTCCCCTTCCTCAAGGACCCCCTCTATATCCTCAAGCGCGAATTGACCTGGATCCCCTTCTTTGGCTGGTACATCATGAAGATGCGGATGATCCCGGTCGACCGCGGCAGCCGCTCGAAAGCGCTCAAAGCGGTGGTCGCCGCCACCAGGCAGGAGATGGCGCGCAACCCGCGCCAGCTGATCATCTATCCCGAGGGCACGCGCCGGGCGCCGGGCGACGAGCCGGCTTACAAATACGGCATCGTCGAGCTCTACGCGCAGCTTGGCGTGCCAGTGGTGCCGGTCGCTCATGTTGCAGGCCTCTATTGGCCACGCCGGAAATTCATGCGCTATCCCGGCACGATCAAGGCCCGCTTCCTGCCACCGATCCCGCCCGGACTGGACAAGGAGGCATTCATGGAACGGCTGATCAGCGAGACGGAAGCCGCTTGCGACCAGCTGCTCGTCGAAGCCTCACGCTCGCCAAACCCGCCACCCATGCCGCCAACGGCGGTGAAGCGGCTGGCTGAACTGGGCGCGGCCGCGAAACAGAAAGCCTGATTCAGATTTTTTCGGCCGAAATGGATTGACCTCAAGAAAACGCAGCCAGCGCCGTGGTTAAGACCAGCGTCGCCGCGAAGATCAAATTGATGATCCGCGAGGCGCGCGGCCTGCGCAGGAAGCGCGCAAACGCTGCCCCGGCGAGAAGCCACAGGACGTGGATAGCGACGATCATCACGGCCACGACCACCAGTTTGAGCCGCGTGTCGAGGTCGGACGTACCGGCGAACACGGCGGCAATCGCCACATAGGCTTTTGGGTTGGCGATGGCCAGCAGGAACCCGCCCAGGAAGGTGGGAAGCGCGGCCCCGACGGCGCGCGCCGCCACGGGCGGGGCCGTTGCGATCTTGAAGGCAAGGTAGAGGATGTAGGCCGCTGACGCCGCGGTCAGCAGCGGCGTCAGTTTCGGTACAGAGGCGAGCACTGCCATGACGCCCGTCGTCACCACCAAAAGCACCGCAATGGTGCCAACGATGACGCCCCAGGTGTAGCGGAGCGATTGGCGCAGGCCGAAGGCGGCCGCGACAGCGGTGACGCTTATCGTCGCCGGCCCCGGACTGCCCATGACGACCGTCGATGCCAGGACAAGCGCGAGCAAGTGCTGCCATAGTTCCGGATTGGAGAGGGTCTGCTCGGCCACCTGCCGTCCCCGCATCTTGCGACGATGAAGGGACGGTATGGCAGGGCCGCGCCGGATGTCTTGAACGATCGTGCATCCCAGCCGGGATGCCTAAATTTAGTGCTGGAATGTCCAGGGAGGACAAGCAGCTTGAGATTTGGGCTACGCGCTCGCTTTGTCGAGTTCGGCCATGTCGTCCGGTCCGAGCTTCAACGATGCCGCGCGTACCAGGCTGTCGATCTGATCGAGCGTCGTGGCGCTGGCGATCGGGGCGGTCACGCCGGGTCGCGCTATCACCCAGGCGAGCGCCACTTCCGCCTGTTTGGCCGAATGCCGGGCCGATACCGCATCGAGGGCGGCCAGGATGCGCATGCCGCGCGCATTGAGATAATCCTTGACGCCATCGCCGCGCGCGCTTTTGCCGAGATCGGCCTCGCTGCGGTACTTGCCGCTCAAAAACCCCTTGGCGAGGCTGAAATAGGTGATCACACCGATATTCTCGGCCACGCACAGATCGTGCAGCGCGCCGTCGAAGGACGAGCGGTCGTAGAGATTGTATTCCGGCTGCAAGACCTCGTAACGCGGCAGGCCCCGCAGGCTCGCAACGTCGAGCGCGGCACGCAACTGCCCGGCATCGAGGTTCGACGCGCCAGCGTAGCGGATCTTGCCCTTGGCCAGGAGCTTCTGGTAGGCGCCGAGCGTTTCCTCGTAAGGCGTGGCCGGATCCGGCCAGTGCGACAGATACAGATCGACAACATCGGTCTGCAGCCGCTTCAGCGACGCGTCTATGGCTTTCTCGATATAAGCGGCGGAAAGGTCCTTCCTGCCCTGCCCCATATCCGACCCGACCTTGGTGATCACCACGACCTTGTCGCGATTGCCGCGGCTCTTCATCCATTTGCCGATGATGGTTTCCGATTCGCCGCCCTTGTTGCCGGCAATCCAGCGCGAATAGGAATCGGCGGTGTCGATGGCGTTGAGGCCGGCGTCGACGAACCGGTCGAGCAGGTCGAAGGAGGTTTTCTCGTCGGCGGTCCAGCCGAAGACGTTGCCGCCCAGAACCAGCGGCGCGATGGACAGGTCGGTTTGACCGAGACGACGTTTCTGCAAGGCTGATCTCCATGAGGATGGGAAAGCTCGGACGGGAACGCGCCCGACTGCGCTTAACCTATGTCGTGCGGCACGGAGGTCAAAGGCCAGGTCGTCCTTTACACCCCACCAGTGCTTCACAAAGGCGCGACCTGTCGCGCCACCTCTTCCAGCCAATGGTCACGGATGCCCAGCGCCTCGAGATGCTCCAGCGTGTTCGATACATAGTCCTCGTTCTTTCCCGACCGGCCGACGGCGCCGCGAACCACGCGCGCCGCGTCCGCTTCATCCAGCGCGCCGGCATATTGCTCATGGTCGCGGTCGACGACATAGGCGACCGCCTCGACCGTCCTGTCCGCGCCTGTATCGCTGTCGTCGAGGCGGACCCGCAGCATGCGCTCGAGATAGACACTGGTGACCAGCTCGCGCTCACGCAGATAGGCGATGACTTCGTCGCGCAGGTCACCGGGGACGCGGAAAGCCAGTCCGACGCAGGAGCCGCCGCGATCGAGGCCGAGCACCAGGCCGGGCCGCTCGCGCGTGCCGCGATGCACATAGGAATAGACGCAGAGCGACCGGCGGTAGCCGTGGAGGCGCGCGCGCCGCGTCTCGACATGCGCAAATCCCGGCCGCCAGATCAGTGAACCATAGCCAAAAACCCAAAAATCGCCCATATCGCCAAGCCTGACTGCAGCACCGCACCGGAATCGGTGTCTTTTCAATCGTCTCCGTCTATCTCTGTTGCCGGAAGCGATTCCTGCAACACGCGTTAACGAGAGCCGCAGCATGACGTCAAGTGAAGAGCGCCCGCCGAATTTTCGCCGCCGCCTCTTCTGGCTTGCCGCCTTCGTTGCGGTGCTGTTCGGCATCTACAGCGCCGGCTGGTTCTACCTGGCCGACAAGGTCAGGAGCGAAACCGACAAGGCCGTCACCGAGCTCAACGGCAAGGGCATCGAGGCTGACTGCGCCAATCTCACAGTCGGCGGCTATCCGCTGAGCTTTGCCATTTCCTGTGACAATCTGGCGTATCAGGACGACAACAGGAACGTCGCCGTTTCGAGCGGCAGCCTCAATGCCGTCACGCGGATCGACCGGATCCTGTCGCCTTTTGCCGAATTGCGCGGGCCGCTCAGAACCTCGTTTCCGGGTATGGCGCCGCTGTGGATCGACTGGGACAATCTGCAGGCGAACGCAAAATTGTCCTGGCCCCTGCCGCGGCGCGTTTCGCTGGAGACCGAAGGCCTGTCCGGCCAGACCGACCCGGCCGACGGCACCGATCCGGTCGAACTGTTCAGCGCCGGGACGGCGGCCGGGCAACTCAGTCCGAATGGCCAGGACATCGGTTATGTCGGGAGTTTTACCGATCTCGAAATCGACCCGGATGCCATCGATGGGCGCGTGCTGCCGCCGCTCAACGGCAGCGGCGAGGTGACCTTGAAGAACGGGCTGGCGCTGATCAAGATGCAAGCCAGGAGCCTGCGCGGCCAGGCTGTCGACATCACCAAGCTCGATCTGTCGTCGGGAACCGCACGTATCACCGTTTCCGGACCGGTGTCGGTCAACACCGACGGCCTGATCGACGCCAACCTGATGATCAAGCTGAACGACCCGAAAGCCGTTGCGGCAATCCTCGGCGCGGCTATCCCAGAGCAGAAAAGACAGATTGAAACCGGCTTTGCCGGACTGGCCCTGCTCGGCAACGAACCGTCGATGCCGCTGAGGATCGTCAAGGGCAAGGCCTCGCTGGGTTTCATCCCGCTGGGCAAGATCAAGCCGGTCGACTGACCCCATGAAAAAACCGGTCAGGCTCCTCAGCGTTGGCGCGTTTACCCAAGACACCATCCTTCGTGTCGAGACCCTGCCCGTGCATCAGGGCAAGTTCATAGCCACCGATGGTGTCCAGATCGCCTCGGGCATGGCGACAAGTGCCGCCTGCGCCGCGCGACGCCTCGGCGCGGCGGTATCGCTCTGGGCCAGCGCCGGGGACGACGCCGTCGGCGATCGTCTCATCGCTGAGGTCGAGGCCGAAGGCGTCGATTGCAGTCTTGTCCGGCGAATTCCCGGCGCGCGATCGGCACTGGCCGCCATCCTGGTCGATGCCCATGGCGAGCGTGTCATCGTCCCTTTCTACGACACGCGCACGCAGGCCGATCCCGTGGCGCTGCCTGTCGCGGATCTCACGGCCTTCGATGCCGTGCTGGTCGATGTGCGCTGGCCGGGCGCCGCCGCCCTGGCGCTGGCGGCGGCGCGCGCCATCGGCCGGCCGGCGATACTGGACGCCGACACCGCGCCGCTCGAGGTACTGGAGCATCTGCTGCCGCTGGCCTCGCACATCGTTGCTTCGGAATCGGCCGCGCGCATCGTCTGTGGCCAGGCCTTGGACCCGGAGACCGCCTGCGCCGATCTCGCCAGCCGCACGGACGCCTTCGTCGCGGTGACCGGCGGAGCGGCGGGAAGCTGGTGGTTCGATCGCCCGGCGCAATCCGTGCGCCATGTCGCGGCGCCGCGGATCAAGGCGGTGGACACTTTGGCCGCTGGCGACGTGTTTCACGGCGCCTTTGCCGTCGCATTGTCGGAAGCCATGCCGGTCGAGCAGGCCTTGCACTTTGCCAGCGCCGCCGCCGCGCTCAAATGCCTGCGTTTCGGCGGCAGGCTGGGCGCGCCGGACCGGGCCGAGACGCTGGCCATGATGGCGGCTCACTGGCCGGCCGACTGACGGCCCGCCGCCGAGACGGACTACTGCTTTACAGGATGCTCGACCGCCTGTCGGCCGAAATCCGGCGCATCGATATCCTGGCCTGCCTCGATGATCGAGCGGCGCACGGCGCGGGTGCGGGTGAACAGGTCGAACAGTTTCTCGCCGTCACCCCAGCGGATCGCTCGCTGCAGCGAGGCGAGGTCTTCCGAGAACCGCGCCAGCATTTCGAGGATGGCGTCCTTGTTGTGCAGGCAGACATCCCGCCACATGGTCGGGTCGGAAGCGGCAAGGCGAGTGAAGTCGCGAAAGCCGGAAGCCGAATATTTGATGACTTCGGACTTGGTCACCGACTGCAAGTCGTCGGCGGTGCCGACGATGTTGTAGGCGATGATGTGCGGCAGATGCGAGACGATAGCCAGCGTCATGTCGTGATGCTGCGGATCCATCGTGTCGATGTTGGACCCGCAGCGGCGCCAGAATTCCGAAAGCTTTTCCAGGGCCACGGGGTCGGTGCCGGGCAGCGGCGTAAAGATGCACCAGCGGTTTTCGAACAACTCGGCGAAGCCGGCGTCCGGCCCCGACTTTTAGGTGCCGGCCAGCGGGTGGCCAGGGATGAAATGCACGCCGTCGGGCACATGCGGCTCGATCTGTGCGATGACCGACGCCTTGGTGGAACCGACATCGGTGAGGATGGCGCCCTTTTTCAGTGCCGGCGCAATCTCCTCCGCCACTTCGCCCGAGGACCCGACCGGCACCGAGACGATGACCAGATCGGCATCGCGGACCGCTTCCCTGGCATCCATGGTGTAGGAGGAGCCGAGGTCCAGGTCGCTGGCCCGCGCCAGCGTGGTTTCGCTGCGCGTCGCGATGGCGACATGCAGGGCCAGGCCCTCGCGGCGGATGACGCGGGCCAGTGACGAGCCGATCAGGCCGATGCCGACCAGCGCGATCTTATCGAACATCGGTGATGTCATTGTCTCAGCTTTTCAGGAATGTCGTGAGTGCGGCGACAACGCCGCGATTGGCCTCTTCGGTGCCGATAGACATGCGCAGCGCATGCGGGAAGCCGTAGCCGGAAACACGCCGCAATATGTAGCCGCGCTGGGTGAGATAGTCGTCCGCGGCGGCCGCCGAATGCTTCTTGTCCTCGGGAAAATGGATGAGGATGAAATTGCCGACGCTCGGCGTCACCCGCAGCCCGAGCTTTGTCAGCTCCTCGCTCAGCCAAGCAAGCCAGGTTTCGTTGTGCGCGACGCTGCGCTCGACATGGGCACGGTCGCGGATCGCGGCAATGCCGGCCTCGATCGCCGTCGCATTGACGTTGAAGGGACCGCGAATGCGGTTGATCGCATCGACGATGTGCATGGGCCCGTACATCCAGCCGATCCGCGCGCCGCCAAGCCCGAGCTTGGAGAAGGTGCGGGTCATGACCACGTTCTCGGTTCCGCCGACCAACTCGATGCCGGCTTCATAGTCGTTGCGGCGCACATATTCGGCGTAAGCCGCGTCCAGCACCAGAAGCACGTTTTTGGGCAGCCCGGCATGCAGCCGACGCACCTCCTGGAACGGCATATAGGTGCCGGTCGGGTTGTTGGGATTGGCGAGAAAAACGATCCTGGTACGCGGTGTGATGGCCGCCAATATCGCATCGACATCGGCGCGCTCGTCGGTTTCCTTGACCGACACCGGGACAGCACCTGCCGACTGGATATAGATCTTGTAGACCATGAAGGCGTGTTCGGTGAAGATAGCTTCGTCGCCCGGCGCCAGATAGGTCTGCGCCAGCAGGCCCAGAATCTCGTCGGAACCATTGGAACAGATGATGTTTGCCGCATTCAGGCCGTGCACCTCGGCGATCGCCTCGCGCAGGCGCCTGGCGGTGCCGTCGGGATAGACGTCGAGCCTGGCTGCGACCTCGCGCGCGGCCTCTATCGCCTTCGGCGAGGGACCGAGCGGGTTCTCGTTCGACGACAATTTGTGGACTTTCGCCACGCCGGCCGGCGCCGTGCTCTTGCCCGGCACATAGGCTTCGATGTCCATGATCCCCGCGCGGGGCGTTGGCCGTGCCTTGTCCGGTGTCTGGTTCATGTCGTAAAAATCCGTCGAGAGTGCTTCCGTCCGGAAGCCGCAGCGGAAATACAAGCCATGGCCCGGAATGTCGAGAGGTGGCAAATCATGGCCGTTGACGCCGGCCCGCGCCGGTCTTAGAAGAGAGTGAAATTCCGTGGTGATTTGGCCGGTCGGCTTGCAGCCACGTTAAACAACTCGCTAAAGGGCCGTTTGCATCCTGTAACCGGCTTTGCGATGGCATTGCCGGTTTTTTGTTGTCCGCGGCCGGCCGGACGACCGCATCGGCGCGACGATCGCAAGCGATCTTCGCAAGGCCGTGTAAGAGGATGTGATGGCCGCTCTGCGCGCTCGAAAAACCAATAATGAGGCCGACCAGCCATCGAGCCCGGTATTGCGTTTCGGCGCCGACAAGCCGCTCAAGCTCGACGCCGGCGCGCTGCTGTCGCCGTTCCAGATCGCCTACCAGACCTACGGCACCCTCAATGACGCCCGCTCCAACGCCATCCTCGTCTGCCACGCCCTGACCGGCGACCAGCATGTCGCCAACACCAATCCGGTGACCGGAAAGCCCGGCTGGTGGGAGGTGCTGATCGGCCCTGGCAGGATCATCGACACCAACCGCTTCTTCGTCATCTGCTCCAACGTCATCGGCGGCTGCCTCGGCTCCACCGGTCCCGCCTCGATCAATCCCGCCACCGGCAAGCCTTACGGGCTCGATCTGCCGGTCATCACCATCCGCGACATGGTGCGGGCGCAGCTCATGCTGATCGACCATTTCGGCATCGAAAAACTGTTCTGCGTGCTCGGCGGCTCGATGGGCGGCATGCAGGTGCTGCAATGGGCGTCGAGCTATCCGGAACGCGTCTTCTCGGCGCTGCCGATCGCCACCGGCGCCCGCCATTCCTCGCAGAACATCGCCTTCCACGAGGTCGGCAGGCAAGCTGTCATGGCCGACCCGGACTGGCATGGCGGCAAATATTTCGAGCTAGGCAAGCGGCCTGAAAAGGGGCTGGCGGTGGCGCGCATGGCCGCCCACATCACCTATCTGTCGGAGGCGGCACTGCATCGGAAATTCGGCCGCAATCTGCAGGACCGCGAAGCACTCACCTTCGGTTTCGACGCCGATTTCCAGATCGAAAGCTACCTGCGCCATCAGGGCATGACCTTCGTCGACCGTTTCGACGCCAATTCCTATCTCTACATGACCCGTTCGATGGACTATTTCGACCTTGCCGCCGACCATGGCGGACGGCTGGCCGACGCCTTCGCCGGCACCAAAACCCGCTTTTGCCTGGTCTCTTTCACCAGCGACTGGCTGTTCCCGACCGAGGAAAGCCGCTCGGTCGTCCATGCGTTGAACGCGGCAGGCGCTTCGGTCTCCTTCGTCGAAATCGAGACCGACCGCGGCCACGACGCCTTCCTGCTCGACGAGCCGGAGCTGTTCGCCGCCATCAATGGCTTCATTGCCTCGGCCGCGCGCGCCAGAGGGCTCAGCGCATGACCCCGAAAAGTTGCCGACTTTCCGGATCGGGACCATGCGCCAGGCATCAGCGCATGACCCCGAAAAGTTGCAGACTTTTCGGATCGGGATCATGCGCCAGGCAAAGGTTCCGCCCATGAGCGTCAATCGCGCCCAGCGCGTCGACCTCGAAGTCGTCGCCGATCTCATCCCACCGCAGTCGCGGGTGCTGGACGTCGGCTCCGGCGACGGCCTGCTGCTCGAATTGCTGCAGGACACCAAGCAGGTCGACGGCCGCGGGATGGAATTGTCGCAGCGCGGCGTCAACGAATGCGTGGCGCGCGGCCTTTCGGTCATCCAGGGCGACGCCGACAAGGATCTCGAATTCTATCCCGACAAGGGCTTTGATTTCGTCGTCCTGTCGCAGACGCTGCAGGCGACCCGCAACCCCAAGCTGGTGCTCGACGAACTACTCCGGATCGGCAACCGCGCCATCGTCTCTTTCCCCAATTTCGGCCACTGGCGGGTGCGCCTCTCGCTGTTCGTCCATGGGCGGATGCCGGTGAACGACGACCTGCCCTACTCCTGGTACGACACGCCCAACATCCATTTCTGCACCATTCGCGACTTCGTCAATCTGTGCGACGAGCTCGGCGCCACTGTCGAAAAGGCGACCGCGCTCGACGGCAACGGCCAGAAGATCGGCCTCTCCATGCCGTGGTGGTTCTGGAATTTCTTCGGTCAGCAAGCGGTGTTCCTGCTGAAGCGATGAAACTCGCGCCCCGGCGATATGCCTACTTCAGGACATCCGTTGCCTTGTGCGGATGTTCGACGCCGTCGGCGAACACCACATCGGCTCGGGAATTGTCCGTGCGCAAGGCCAGTATCGCCTGGTAGGCCGGCGAATTGTACCAGCCGCGCACATGCTCCCTGTCGGGGAATTCGATGATGACGAGGTGGCCCGGCCATTCGTTCTCGATCACCTCCACATCGCCGCCATGGACCAGAAAACGGCCGCCGAAGGGCTCCAGGGTGGCGTCGATCCTGTGCAGATATTCGACGATCCCAGGCCCCATTGTGGCCTGGCGCATATGGGCAACGGCGTAAGCGGTCATGACGAAACTCCCTTGAAGATCGAAGCTGAACAACAGGCTTCATGCAGGGGACTTTGCCGACGCGCCGGACGCTGGTCGATTACCTCCAAGGTCATGAAATGTACCTCAGAGGTCATGAAATGTGCCTCCAAGGTCATGAAATCTACCCCGAAGCCACGAAGTACATACCGGCCAAGGGGTGGCGCCTGGAGCGCCGAGTTGCAAATTCGCCACATCGGATCAACCACCGTTCACTTTGGCGTGACACCGGTGCTTCTTTTTTGTACGGTCCCGCTAAACGCGACCTGGGACGGGCATGGAAGGCGAATATCAGATCCATTCGATTGTCGTGGAACGCGCCGAGGCGACATGTCCGAGACGATGAATCCCGCTCCGCTCATCACGGTGATAACGCCGACCCACAACCGGCGCGACAAAGTCCTGCGCGCGGTGGAGAGCGTGCTGGCGCAAAACCTCACCCGCTTCGAGCACATTGTCGTCGACGATGGCTCGACCGATGGCACCGAAGCCGCGCTTGCCGCCATCCGCGATCCCCGCCTCATCTATGTCGGCGCTAAATGGCGAGGCGCCAATGCCGCCCGCAATGCCGGCATTGAGCGCGCACGCGCCCCCGTGGTGACCTTCCTTGATTCCGACGACGTCTATCTGCCGAACCGGCTGGAGCGGACGCTGGCCTGGTTCGAGGAGAACCCAACGCTCGAAATCCTGATCAGCTCGTTCGTGTCCCTAAAGGGTGGCCGCAGCACCAACTGCATCAACCGCGACGCGTTCCTGAGCCGGGACACGCTGGAACGGGCATTGGTGGCGCAGACGATTTTCATTGCCGGATCGGCGATTACCGCCCGGCGCGAGGCCTTGCTGGCGATCGGCGGCTACGACAGCGACATAGCGCGGATGCAGGATCGCGAATTGCTGTTGCGCCTGGCTCGCCGCAGTGGCGCGCAACTGTCCGAAGACGTCGACTGGAAAAAGTACAATTCGGAGAATTCGATCTCCGGCCAGCGTGACGGCTATGTCGAAGCCTATGCGAACCTGATCTGCAAGCATCCCTATATCATCGACCGCTATCCCGACATTCCGCCCTACATGATCGCAAGACAGATCATTGCCGACACGATGAAGGGCAGGATCTCGCAGGCATTTGCCGGCTATCTGGCCAACCGCTCGTCGAAGGCGCTCGGTTACTCCTTGCCGCAATTGCTTCGCGGCTATGTCGGCGGCCGGCGCTGGCGGCGCGATCTCTACGATGAGTTCCGCAGCAAGTACGGCGCACGGCCCGCCTGACCCAGCTGCGAAGTTTCACCGGTCGAGTTCGGGGAAAAACGGATCTGAGAAAAACCGCCGGTCGCGCTCGCCTTGCAAGCAGTCGATCGGCGCCGCCGCATCGATCCGGACCGGCCGGGGATCGGCCCCCGGGTCGACCGACGGGTCGCCGCTGACCTCGAGGATCAGCTTGCGGCGTATGGCGGTGGTGAATTCGGACGCCGCGTAGATCGGCAGCACGAAGGAGCCGGGCCCGCCGGTCACGCATTCGGCATAGTACCGGTCGAGATGGCTGAAGGTCGGCGACGGGCTGATCAGGATCGGCAGGCCGTTGATGACGATGCCCTTCGCCAGCGCGGCGTCGCGTGTCATGGTGACCGGTAGCCCGATATTGTTCGGGCCATCGCCAGAAATATCGATGACCCTGCGCGCCGCATCAAAAGCGGCTCCATCCAGCAGCTCCGTGCCGAAGGCGAGCGCGCCGGAGATCGAGGTGGCGCGGAAACTCCTGAACGGGCGGGCCTCGATCCTGTCGGCGAAAGCGTTGGCGCTCTCGGCATCGTCGATGACCTGCCAGGCAATGACCCCATCGTCGCGGACGGTGCCGGCCCATTCGAAATAGGCCAGCGCAATGCGGCCGGTGGTGCCCGAGCGCACCGCCCTGATGAAGTCGGGGTGGCGCAACGCCTCGACATAGCCGGCGCGCTGCAGGGCGAACTCGTTTTCATCCATCGACTGCGAAATGTCGACCGCCAGCACCAGTTCGACGTCCACGGCCATACCATTGGCGGGTGCGGCCAGAGGGGTGGCAACAGGCGCTGCCTGGGCGCAGGCAAGGCAGGCAAGCAGGCTGATCGCGCCGCGCATGGTCTAAAGCCTCACAGGCTTTGCAACTATGCCGACAATTTCCCCGGCGATCGCGGCGAAATAAAGCTGGCGGGATGAAACCGGCTACTTCTTCTTCCGGCGCATAGCAGCGGCCGGCGGCGGCTCGATCGCCCCGGCCCTGACACTGGCCGGCTTGAGCGCCGGCCGGCCGGCATCCTTGACGATCGTCAGCGAGCGCGGAAAGAACTGGGTGTTGTGCTGGCCGCGGCCGATGTTGAGGATGGCCGCACCGGCGAGACGTTTTTCCAGCATCGCCAGCACCTGTCTCAGCGTCGCGCCGTCGAACGTATCCAGCGCTTCGTCGATGATCACCCATTTCGGCCGCCGCAAGGCGAGCCTGGCAAAGGCCAGCAGGCGCTGCTCGTCGTCGCTGAGTTCATGCTCCCACCGCGCGGAACGGTCGAGCGAGGACGACAGGCGCTCGAGACCGACCTCGGCGAGCACCTCCGAGATCTCGGCATCGTCGACCTTGGCGGTGCCGTCCACGTGATTGAGCACATCGCGCAGCGTGCCGAGCGGGAAATAGGGGGTGCGCGGGACGAAGGCGGGTATTTCCTTGGCCGGCATGCCGATCCGCCCGCTTCCCCACGGCCACAGGCCGGCGATGGCGCGGAAGAACAGCGTCTTGCCGGCGCGCGGATCGCCGGTGATCATGACGCGCTCGCCGGCGCCGATCTCGACATGCGGCTCGGCAAGCTTCGTGCATCCGTCGGGCGAGGCAATTTCGAGCTTCTCGAAGGTCAGGCGGCCATCCGGGTTTTCGCCGAACTCGATGCGGCTTTCCGTGTCGTGCAGCACATCCGTTTCGCCAAGCGCGATGCGGAAGTCGGCGACGCGCATCAGCGTGGCGCGCCAGTCGGCGATGGCGCCGATATTGTTGATGAACCAGCGCAGCGACGCATTGACCTGGTTGAAGGCGCCGACCGCCATCATCAGCCCGCCGAAGCTGATATCGCCGGCGAAATAGACCGGCGAAGCGACCAGGATGGGCGCGACGACGGTGATCCAGCCATAGGTGTCGGTGACCCAGGACAGGTTGATCTGGGCATGATAGATCCGCCGCATCGCGCCCAGCACCGTGCCAAGGTCGAGTTCAAGCTGGCGTCTGGCATCGACCTCGCCATGCGCGAGCGCTATGGCATCGATATTTTCGTTGACGCGAACCACCGAGGACCGCAGCTCCGCCTCGCGCGAATAGCGATCGCTGTTGAAACGGATGAGCGGCCTCCCGACCAGCCAGCTCAGCCAGGAGGCGATGCCGGCATAAAGGATGGCCGCCCAGACCATGTAGCCGGGGATCGCCAGCGAATGGCCGCCGATATGGAAGACGAAGCCCGAAGACAGCGTCCACAACACGCCGATGAACGACGCGAGCAGGATGAAGGATTGCAGCAGCCCGACGCCGAGATCGGTCGAGAGATCGGAGAGATGCCCGACATCCTGCTGTATGCGCTGATCGGGATTGACGCCGATGGCGCCGGCATGGGTCAGCCGGAAGGCACGCGCCGGCAGCATCCATTCGCCGATCAGGTCGACCGTCAGCGCCTCGCGCAACTTCAGCCGGATCATCTGGTTGAGCCAGGTCTGACCGACATTGAGCACCAGCAGCGTCCCGGCTATTGCCGCAAAGACGAGAAGCTGATGCAGGAAGCCCTGCATGTCGCGCCGCGCCAGCGCGTCGTAGAAAGGCTGGTTCCAGCGATTGAGCAGAACCTGCCCGACCGAGGTCGCCACGATGACGGCGACGATGCCGATGGAGAGCCAGAGCAGATATTTGCGCACCGGCGAAGCCGCCAGCGCCAGCCTGATCGTCGCGAGCTGGTCGCGCAGGCTGCTGGCCTCGACAGACGCGCGGGCCATGTCGTCTGGATGATCAGCCATGAGTGAGATCCCTGCGTTCGGAAGCGGCACTGGAACCGGTCACGGGCATTGGCGGCCCGCGCCTTCAATCGGGCTGCAAACCCGCTTTCGACAGATAGTTAGGAAAAAGCGCAAGCCCGATCACGAACGCGTCACCCTTGTGGGTAGGGACGCTCTGTCGGCGGCTTCGGACAGCCGCCCGAGCCTGGTGGCGCCATGCGGCGAGAAAACCGGCACGAAGACGCGGCGCGAGGCGCGCTGCGCGACCGGCACGCCCTGATAGAGCCGCTTCTGCGCCTCGACCACGATGACGCCGGAAAAGATCGGCCAGAACCGCCGGCCGGCGCGTTCCAGCACATTGTGGAACCGCATCATGAAGCGCCGCCGCGATGGCGGGAAGAACAGGGCATCGGACCAGGCAGCCGGCGTGAAATTCGTTTCGCGCAGCAACTCGGTGAGCTGGCCGCGCGAGAAGGGCCGGCCGTTGCCGAACGGCGTGTGCTCGAAACGGGCCCAGACGCCGCGCCTGTTGGGCACGACGATGACGACGCGCCCCGCGGGCGACAGCACCCGCCAGATCTCGTTCAGCGTCTCGCGCGGGTTCTCCACATGTTCGAGCGAATGGACGAGCAGCATGCGGTCGATGCAGGAATCGACCAGCGGCAATTCCTCGTCGAAGACCAGCGCCGTCGCGCTCGGCCCCGTGACCGGCCAGACCACCGCGCCTTGCGTCGCCGGCATGAAGGCGAAGACACGCTCGGCATCGGCGCCGAACCGCTCCAGCCACGGCAAGGTATAGCCGAGGCCGACCAGCCGCTCGTTGGGCACGACGGCCCATATCGAGGACAGCGCCATGGTGATCGAGCGCTCGGCGAGTCGCCCGAGCGTGGTCGAATAAAAGGAGCGGAGGTCGACGATGTCGGAATGCATGCGCCGGACGGTAGCTTCGATGCCGCCCAAGTTCAACAAAAGGCGGATGACATATGCGGGCAAGCGCCCTATGTCTGCGACGACTGCATTCCCGAAAATCGGATCCGATTTTCGGAAAGCACGATGCAGCAGATAAAAGCGAGAGATACTATGCCGGTTGAGATCGAACAATTCATGTGCCGCAGCGACAATTTCGGCGTGCTCGTGCATGACCCCAAAAGCGGCCAGACCGCGATCATCGATGCGCCCGAGGAGGCGCCGATCCTGGCCGCGATCGAGCGCACCGGCTGGACGCCGACGATGATCCTGATCACCCACCACCATGCCGACCACGTCGAGGCCAATCTGGCGCTGAAGGACCGTTTCAAGCTGCGCATTATCGGGCCGAAGGCCGAAGAGGCAAAGATCCCCGGCATCGACGAGACCGTGGCCCAGGGCTCGGTCATCCGCCTCGGCGACGAAAAGATCGACGTCATCGAGACGCCAGGCCACACGGCGGGCCATGTCTCCTATCATCTGCCGGCTTCGAAAGTGGCGTTCACCGCCGACACGCTGTTTGCGCTCGGCTGCGGCCGGCTGTTCGAATGCAAGCCGCCGGTGATGTATGATTCGCTGAAGAAGCTCGCCGCCCTTCCGGCCGAAACGGTCGTCTATTGCGGCCATGAATACACGCTCGCCAACGCCCGCTTCGCGCTGACGGTCGATCCGACCAATTCGGCGCTGAAGGAACGCGCCGCGAAAATCGAGGCACTGCGCGCCGACGACAAGCCGACGCTGCCGACCACGATCGGCGAGGAATTGTCGACCAACCCGTTCCTGCGCTGGCACGACCCGGCAATCCGCAAGCATCTCGGCATGGAGAAGGCCACCGACGCCGAAGTGTTCGCCGAGATCCGCAAGCGCAAGGACAATTTCTAGAGCACGATCCCGAACCGAAGGTCAGCACAGCAAAAAGTCGCAGACTTTTCGGAGAAGATCATGCGAAAAAACAAAGACTTGGATCTACTGCGTCATGGTTTTTTGGCCGAACACGGCAGTTACCGTTGGCGCTGCCCCTCACTGTCCTGCCGGACATCTCTCCCCGTATAGTGACGGGGAGAGAGTGGCTGGCCGCGACGCCGGCGTTCTTCCTCCAGCGCTGACAATTGGCGAAATCGTGGATGAGAGTGCCCCTCTCCCCGTCACTATACGGGGAGAGGATGCCGGCAGGCAGGTGAGGGGCAGCGCCGAGGAGCGACAATTATGAACAGTGGATATGACGCAGTAGAACTAGATCTTCGGACCCAGGGTGAGGATCGGCGTTGGGAAAAACCCGATGCTGGAACAAAAGCCGTGCTAGCCTGAACGCATGACCAGCGCCGCCGAAATCATCGCCACGCTCGGCCTGAAGCCACATCCGGAAGGCGGCTGGTACGCCGAGACCTTTCGCGACGGCGCGGAAGGCGGGCGCGGCCATTCGACCGCGATCTACTTCCTGCTGGAAGAGCAGCAACTGTCTGCCTGGCACCGGGTCAGGGACGCGGCCGAGGTCTGGCATTTCTATGCCGGCGCCCCGCTGGCGCTGTCGATGCACCAGGAAGATGGTCCGGTGATCGAACAGGTGCTGGGCACGGCGCTGGCCGCGGGCGAACGGCCGCAGATCGTCGTGCCCGCCGGCTGGTGGCAGTCGGCGCGCAGCCTCGGCGAATGGACGCTGGTCGGCTGCACCGTGGCGCCAGGCTTCGATTTCGCCGCCTTCGAGCTGGCCGAACCGGGCTGGGAGCCGGGGGCGCCCTAAAACCCAATCGCTTCGAACGACGAAATTCGACCTCAGCCGTTCAGCCTGCAACGGTCGCTACCCGAAACCCGTCGTTCGACTACAGACCGATTATGGGCATCAATGGGGCCGGAACCGGATTGGCGGCTTTAGGCTGCGGGTCTTCAAGAGCGGACGCTTGGATCGGCGTGGGCATTGTCGTGACGTGACCCGCTTCGGAAGTTCGGTCACGCTATCGATGATCAAGATTGAGCGTGCGTGTGCCTGTTAATTGACACTTGAAGTGGCCAACTCGGGCGATGGCCGGATTCGGATCCTGGCGGCTTTCAAGTCGCGAGCGGGCGGCAGCCCGAACATGCGACCGTACTCGCGCGTGAACTGCGGGACGCTCTCGTATCCCACGGCGTAGGCCGCGTTGCTGATCATCTCGCCATCGGCCAGCATCATCCGACGTGCTTCGATCAGCCTGAGTTGCTTTTGGAACTGAAGCGGCGTCAGGGACGTGATGGCCCGGAAGTGCTCATGGAACGACGAAACGCTCATGCTGGCGGCGTCCGCCAGCTGCTCCACGCCGAGCGGCTCAGCGACGTTTGCGCGAATGAGCGCCACCGCGCGCGCCACGCGCTGCGCATGGCTGTCGGTAACGCCGAGGCTACGAATTGCTCCGCCGTGCCGACCCGACAACAGCCAGAAATGCAGTTCCCGGATCAACTGAGGCTGCAGAACGGCCAACGACGCTGGCCGATCGAGGAGGCGCATCAAGCGCAATGCGGAGTCGGCGACTTCCGCTTCGGTCGGATCGACGCGGACCGGGTTGCCGGCATCGAACGGGAGCGAACCCATGTCAACGACCAGGCTCTCGATCACCGCGGGATCGAGATCGACGACGAGCGAGAAATAGGGAACGCTGATGTTGGCGCGCGTGATCTGGCTGACGGTCGGCACGTCGGCGGTGATCAGGAGAGACTCTCCCGAGCCGAAGTCGAACGTGCTGCTTCCCATGGCCACTCGCTTGCTTCCTTGCAGCACCATGGCGATCAGCGGCTTGTTGATGGCGTATTGCAACTCGGTCGGCGCCGTCTGCCGAATGAGCGTCAGTCCCGGGATCGGCGTCTGGGCAATGCCGTTCGCGTCTGCGTGTGCCTCCGCATAGCGCCGTACGGCCTCGAGCAAAGTGTGAGCCATGGGCGAATAGTAACCCACGTCCCCCCGGCGTCACAACGCCATGAGGAGAAATAGGCAAGAACTCGCGAGTTTCCAGCAACTTCGGACGTTTCTTTGATGGGGCTAGGGACGGGCGTGGGTTGCTAGGCTACTGGCTGCCACACGAAGACCGCAGGAGGTGCAGTTGACCTTCATCGATAATCCGTTCTTTCCGCTGTCCTTCATAGCGGGGCCAGCGATCCTGACGAACGCCTGCGCCGTCCTGCAAAACGGCGCGACGATGCGCTACAACCTCGCGATCACGCAATGGCGAGAGTTTCGCGCGTCGCTGGCCGCTCGCGACGACCGGTTGTCGTCGCAATATGCGGACCCGGCGGCGGCGACCACTCTCGCGGAGCGGCGGATACGCCTGCAGTTGCGCGGACTTGACCTGCTGAATGCCGCAGTGGTCCTGTTCGCTGCAACTACCGTCCTGGGTCTCGCCGGTTCGTACCTTGTCCAGTTGGGGTATCTCCCTGCCGCCCCTGTTACCACGGCCATGGTGGTCACCGGCGTCACCGGGCTTCTCTTTCTCCTCGTTGCCACCGTCACGCTTTTCCTGGAGAGCGTGTGCGGCAGGGCGCTGCTCCGCCTGCAGTTGCACTTCGACGGTTCCAACGGCGCGGATATGCAACGACGGAGCAGCAGCAGCGACGGCGTTTGAATCCCTTGCCCTACTTGCGCCACGCCGTCGCTCGTCGACTGGCCGCTGTTTGCAGCGAGCGCCGTCGACCTCGGCGGCGCCCGGGAAATGGCTATCGCGTCCCCGCATCGCACCGCGACAGCACATGCCCCGCGTAGAAACAGGCAAGAATGGCCGACTATCCGGCAACATGGATCGGGTCCGGTCGACGATAGTGCTGATGGGCACAATGCTCATCACCAAGGAGATACCGATGACCACCATCTCGATCGTCACCGGCGGCAGCCGCGGCCTGGGCCGCAACACCGCCATCAGCATCGCTCGCCATAGCGGCGATGTCATCCTCACCTATCGCAGCGGCGCCGAGGGCGCCAAGGCCGTGGTGGCCGAGATCGAAAGCATGGGCCGCAAGGCGGTCGCGCTGCAACTCGATGTCGGCGACGTCTCCGCCATTCCCGCCTTCGTCAAGAGCGTCCGTTCGGCGCTGAACTCGACATGGAACCGAGATAAGTTCGATCATCTGATCAACAACGCCGGCCACGGCGAAATGGCCGCCTTTGCCGAGACGACCGAGGCGCAGTTCGACCTCCTGTTCAACGTTCACGTCAAGGGCGTGTTCTTCCTGACCCAGGCGCTCCTGCCGCTGCTCGCCGATGGCGGGCGCATCGTGAACTTTTCTTCGGGCTTGACCCGCGTCAGCTATCCGGGATTCTCGGCCTATTCAGCCGCCAAGGGAGCGGTCGAGATCCTGACGCTCTACATGGCCAAGGAACTGGGCAGCCGCGGCATCACAGTGAACACAATCGCCCCCGGGGCGATCGAGACCGACTTTCTCGGCGGCGCGGTGCGCGACACGCCTGCGTACAATGAGGCCTTCGCCAACATGATCGCGCTTGGCCGCGTCGGTTTGCCAGACGACATCGGTCCGGCGGTCGCCAGCCTGATCGGTTCCGACAACCGCTGGGTCACCGCGCAGCGGATCGAAGTGTCGGGCGGCCAGAACATCTGACCGCGACCAGCCCGTCTCGCGGGCCGAAAAGCTCAGGCCGGCGCGGAGTCTCCGTCGCGTTGCGCAAGGGGTCCGAGAGCTGCCGGAAGGTGCTTCTCTCGATGCGTGCGCGATGCGACCTGGCTCTCGTAATTTCGCTGAACGCGACGAGGTCAGCTTATTGCCCCCAATTCCCAGGGGCGCGTCACTGGACGCGCCTCGCTACAGCACGAGTATGGTGGCCAGCCCCAGCATCAGGCCCATGCCTACGATATCGGTCAAGGTGGTGAGGAAGATCGCCGAAGCGACCGCCGGGTCAGCGCCGACCCGGCGCAGGCCCAACGGGATCAGCACGCCGGAGATTCCGGACATGAGGCACGATCCGGACATGGCAAGCAGGATCACAAGTGCCAGCATGGGCGCTTGGGCCGCCGACTCCGGTTGCCTCGAGGCGTAGAACCACATCGCCGCAGCCGCAAGAAGGCCGACCAGCAAGCCGTTGGCGATCCCGAGCGCGCCCTCTCTCATCACCAGGTGCAGCTTCGGTCGTTTGTCCACATCCCCCAGGGCAAGGCCACGCAGGGTCATCGCCAGTGCTTGGCAGCCGGTGTTTCCGCTCTGCCCGGCCAAGACCGGGAGGAACGCCGCCAGGGCAACGATCTTCTCGATCGTCCCTGTGAACGAACTGACGACGAATGCGGCCATGAAGGCCGTCAGGAGGTTTAACTGCAGCCACGGATGACGCTTCAGGAAGGCTGAAAACAGCGGCGTAGAAGGGCGCTCCTCCTTCTGGACACCTACCATCTGGCCAGACTGGGCGGAAACCTCGATGATTTGCTGCTCGAACAGGCGCCAACCGCGAACCTGGCCGAGCAGCCGGTTCTCCGCGTCCACCACCGGGTAGACAGGGTAGTGACGCCGTACCGCTGCCTCGCATGCGTTGCTCAAAGAGAGACCGACATTAAGAGCGAACGGCCTGGGCAGCATGATCTGATCGACAATTGCGTCCGGTTCGCTCAGCATTAGATCGCGCAGGACCACCAGGCCAACCAGTTTATTGCCCTCGTCCGTGACATAGAGATAAGTGAGCTCGGTCGGCACCTGGGCGCGTCTGACAGCTTCAACCGCGGCAGCAACTGTCGTCCCGACAGGAACGCTGGCGGAAATCGGGTCCATCAGCTCGATGAGCGACTCGGGCATCGCGACATCCTCGCCACCGCCATGAGACCCGATGGGCCGCATATGCAGTGGCAAATGCTCGGCCAGCTTACGGGCGTGCCCGTCCGGCAACAGCTTTAGTGTGTCGCGGATGAACTCGGGAGACTCTCTGGCGAGCAATTCAGCTGGGTCATCAGGTGCTCGGGCACGCAGCGTGCGCACCAACTTCTGAACGCCGGTCTCTTCTTTCATTTGCTATAGCCCCCAATTGAAGGCCACATAGTATGTAAAGTATCGGATCGTACCAGTGTGGAAATACCCAGCTTCTTCCGGCCCCTGCATTCCGCCTTGTGGTTCTCGAAGTTATTGCGGCCTAATATGAGTTGATGCACGTCGACTGAGCGTCGACCCAGCAGACGCCATCTCGCCACGCTCGGCCTGAAGCCGCATCCGGAAGGCGGCTGGTACGCCGAGACCTTTCGCGACGGCGCGGAAGGCGGGCGCGGCCATTCGACCGCGATCTGTTTCCTGCTGGAAGAGGAACAACTATCGGCCTGGCACCGGGTCAGGGACGCGGCCGAGGTCTGGCATTTCTATGCCGGCGCCCCGCTGGCGCTGTCGATGCACCAGGAAGACGGGCCGGTGATCGAACAGGTGCTGGGCACGGCTCTTCGCGCGGGCGAGCGGCCGCAAATCGTCGTACCCGCCGGCTGGTGGCAGTCGGCGCGCAGCCTGGGCGAATGGACGCTGGTCGGCTGCACCGTGGCGCCAGGCTTCGATTTCGCCGCCTTCGAACTGGCCGAACCGGGCTGGGAGCCGCCCCAGGGTTGAAACCCAATCGCTGCGAACGACGAAATTCGACCTCAGCCGTTCAGCCTGCAACGGTCGCTACCCGAAACCCGTCGCTCGACTACAGACCGATTATGGGCATCAATGGGGCCGGTAGCTGCACGTCGGCTTCGGTCTTCGGAAGGGCGACAGCGACGTGTGGCGCCTCATATCCCAGCCCGTCAGGGATGAGCATCTGCCGATCGTATCGCCCCATCAATCGCTGCTCTGTCGCCGGTGGCCCCCGCAAATCCTCGCGATCGTGCAGGCCTTCCGCTACGTAAGGCTTAAGTCCCGTTTCCGCTTCCCATTCACTTTTAGCCAGCGTCAGGGACGACGGGTCAACTTACTCGTGCTATGACTATACATGGACGTGGGGAGCGAGTGGGGGCTTGCCGGTACCATTGGTCGACCGGCCGATCCGAATCCATGCGCTGCGCGCGGCAGGATGTTCGGCATGTTCGGTCAGAGGTCGCAATGGAACTCATCATCCTCGGCATTATCGCCCTGATCGTAGTCGCCTGGTATTTCAGGAGGATCAAGACGCTCACGCCGAACAGCGAGGAACAGGGCTACGACTCAATCGCGGAACCGGCGCTGCATGAGTTCTTCGACCGCAAGGACGGCGTGCTTTGGTCCACGGGCATGGTGGACCGGAAGGTCAAAATCGAGATCGAGCGCAACGGCCAGCGCACCACGCCGAATGTGCGCGTAAGGTGCGCCTACCAGCTGCGCCGGAGCGTGGCGACAATGCAGCAGGAAGAACGCGAGGCCGCGCGCATACTTTTTCTGCTGCACCGTCGCAACCTGCTCGCAAAAGGCCGTTTCCGCAAGCTCCTCTTCGCGCTGGTCTGGGGCGACGGTAAGTGCGAGATCATAAAGGGAAACTGGGCTGTCGCCGACGTCCGCGCGGCCAACCAGTTCCAGCTCACATCCAGCGCCGGCATCATCAACTTCGAGGCGGTCAACTCTAACCTGACGCGCGACAGCGCCATCTCGGAGATATTCTCCACAGTCGAGAGCGTCCAAAAGCGCTACAAAGGCAAGCCCGCCGCCCAGGGACTGACAGACCGCATTTCCGGAGGCAACCGCTGGCACGAGCCCAGCGGCAGCGGGGCCGAGGCGGTCACGACGCAGGACGGGCTGGACGGGCTGTTCATCGGTAATAAGGAGGGCGGAACCGTACCGGTCTACTACCAAGGCGAGGGCTCGCTGATCACCATCGCGCCTCCGGGCTCTGGCAAGACCCAGTGCCACGTTCTGCCCAACCTTTTGAGATGGCGAGGTGCGGCCGTCGTGCTTGACGTGACCGGAGAGCTCTATCGAAAGACAAGCAAATGGCGCGAGGCTCTCGGCGGTCCCGTCTTCCGGCTGGATCTCGTCAACGCCGAGGAGAGCCATTCCTACAACCCCCTCGACGCCGTGCGCACGAATCCAGACTACATCTGGGAAGACAGCAAGCTCGTCGCCGACATGCTGGTCGTGAATAGGAGCGAACAAGACCCCTACTGGGACAATGCCGCGATCGGCCTGCTCACGGCAGTCGTCTGCTACACCTGCCTTCTACTCAAGCCAAAGGAACGCAACTTCGAGACCGTCCTCGACGTCTTGAGCCAGCAAATGTGGTCGCAGTTCATCCTGGGATCGGAAGACCAGTCCCAGGTGAGGAGCCTGCAGCGCGCGGCCCATTCGCTGAAGGCCATGGACCCCAAGACGCTGTCCGGCGTCACACAGACCGCCCTGGTCGCGCTGTCGGCCTGGGAGGGCAGCCAAATCCCCAAGGTCACGGCGAAGTCCGACTGGCGGCCGGGCGTGCTGAGGGAAGACAAGCCCGCCACCATCTACATCTGCCTATCGCCCGCTATACTGCGCACCTATGCTGGCCTGATCCGGCTGATCATCGCCCAGCACGTCAAGATGCTGTTTGACATGCCGGTCGAACGCAACGCGCCCCTCGTGCAACTTTTCCTCGACGAGCTACCGCAACTCGGCCGTATGGATCCCGTCCGCCAAGCGTTGGAAGTCGGTCTCAACAAGCGGCTCCGGCTCTGGATGTTCGTTCAATACATCTCCCAGCTCGAGGACGCCTACGGCAAGGACATCGCGCGCGGCATGATCGGCGCCTGTGGCCTGCGGGCCTACATGAACCCGCCGCTGGCGGACCAGACCGCGCAGCAGCTCTCAAACGAGCTCGGGGACGTCGACGCGGTCTTCGACAAGACGCGCCGCAAGCTCGCCGAGCCGCACGAGCTCGCGGGACCGCCCTACAAGGACCTGATCGTGGTCATGGCCACAGGCATGAAGCCGATCAGGTTAACGAAAACCTTCGCCGACAAAATGCCGGCGATTGCCAAGCTGTTTGGGACGAGGACCTGGACGCGCCGCGACGAAGCGGCTGACGCTGACTAACAGGTCCGTGGCGACCACTGCCCACCGCAGCCCCACAGACCGGGCGCGGGGACCAGGTATCAGCGAGAGCGGTCGAAATCGCGACGGACCTTGGTGATCTCGTCAGGCCCTTTGCCGTTGCGCACCTGGTCGAGCATCCGTTCGGCTTCTTGCTGCGCGCGGCGCTCCAGTTCTTCGCGTGCCCGTTGCTCGGCCAGGATTCTGTTGTTGTGCTCCAGCGCCTCGCGGCTCTGCTTTTCCGTGCCGACATTGCCCCGCCCCGCGACGTCGGGGCCACGGGTCTGACCCTGCGGAATGTGGTCGGGGGAGTCGTTGGTGCGCGTGGTCCGATCCTGTGCCTCCCGGGCCTGCTTCTGCTTTTCCTGCTCGCGGCGCTCGAGTTCCCGCTTGGCCGCCAACTCCTTGGCCTGCTGCTCCTTGCGCAACGCTTCCTTCCGCTGCCGCTCCTTCGTGGTTGCGTCGTCCTTCTGGAGCTGTTGCTTCTTTGCGGCTTCCTCCTTCAGGAGGTGCTCCTTACGTGCCCCTTGCTCCGCGAGGCGGCGCTCCTTCTCCGCGGTCTCACGGCGCTGGAGCTCCTGGGCGGCTTCCTGCTCCCTGGCCCTCCGCTCCAGATCCCGCTCGACCAGTTTCTCGAGGTCGCTCTTGAACTGCGCATCCTTTTCCAGCATCTCCTTCAGAAGATCCTGCTTCTCCTTTTCACGGCGCTCGCGCTCCTCAAACAACCGCCTCTCTTCTTCCTTACGGCGTTTCTGGTCATCGTCGATCATGACACCCCTCCTGCCCCCGTACCGCCCGCTGGCGCGCCTTTTTGCGCCCAGCCTGTCATCGCCGGTCCTAGGCCTCCATTGGCGCAAGGATCGGAAGCGCATGCCGTTACGTCATTTCGCAGACGGTCTTGGCAAAAGCATGGCCATCGACGTGATCTGCGAGGTCAAGCTCTCGCGTTCGACCTTACGCGACAGCTCGCGCCGCGAGACGAGGCGGGCAAGGAAGGCCTCGTCGGCGTCGTCGGTGCCGATCGCCATGATGTCGACGCCGCGCAGCCTAGCATTCTCGGCCGCGGACAGTGTGGCGGCGCGGTCGTTTGGCGCGCCGTCCGTGATGATGCACATGACGCGTTCGCGCTTAACCTTGAGCAGCTCGGTCTCGGCCAGCCTAATGGCCGCCGCCATGTCGGTCGTGCCCCCGGCATTCATCCTGGCAAGCGTATCCGAAATCGCCTGGCGTCCGCTCTGGGGCGGCAGGATGAGGCGCGCAGTGTCGTCGAAGGCGATCACGCCGACGTCGAACTCCCTCGTCACCGCCTCATCGAAATAGCCCAGGGCGCCTCTGCGCGCCTTATCGAGCTTGGACTGTTCGGCCATGCTGCCGGACGTGTCGAAGAGCAAGAAGACGACGCGGTCGCGGGTGCCTATCACTTTGCCGGTCGCCGACTGGAGCTTGAGCTGCCAAGCCGGCTTGCCGCCAGGATTGTGATTGGCCGGTAGCTGAGACATGTTGCCCCCCGGCTATAACTTCATTTCCTTCTTCAATATAGCATAGGCCTGGTTGAGCTTCTTCATGAATTTCTCCGAGACGTCCTTGACGCGATCGTCCGCGCCGGCGTGCTTGTCCGAGTGGTAGATCTGCACGAGAAGCCGGTAGCTTGCCTTCACCTCAGCCGCCGTCGCACCTGGCTCAAGGTCGAGCACCTTCAGCGCGGCCTCCCTGTCCATGTCGCCGGCTGAGCGATCACGCTGGGCGCTCTCCTTGGCATTGCCTCTGCTGAACGCCTCCTCCTGCTGCCGCTCCTGAGCGTCCTTCTGGGCCGCCTTGAGTTCATCACAGATGCTCCTGACGATTTCGATATATTCGTCCCAGCGCTCGCCCAGCAGGCATTCTGCCAAGGCCTCCGACTGCAGTCCTTCGAAGCACGCATCGACGCGGTCTCTCAGGCGGATGCTGTCCAGCGGCTCGATCGCATTTTTGGCCCGATGGTAGTCGCTCATCGCATCGAGGTAGGCGGCGTCGGCCTCGCCGAGTTTGCGGCGCATGTGACGTGTGGCGCCGGCGATGTCGCCGAAGACCGCTTGAGGGTCCGGCATTCCTTGGGTCACGCTTTCGGAGACCCATCGCGTCGCTGCCGCCTTTAGCGGGAGGGCGATCGACAAGACGTTGCGCTTGCGTGTCATACGCTCGTAGAAAGCGTTGACCTCGACAGCGTTGGACAGCGCCTCGGCGACCTGCGTGGCGGCCCCGGTCTGCAGGCTCTCCAGCGCAGGTTCGACTAGGCGGCGCATGTCGGCGCATTGCCGCTCCGTCTTCATCGCGTCCGCGGACGCGATGAAGACGGAGCGGCAATGCGCCGACATGCGCCGCCTAGTCGAACCTGCGCTGGAGAGCCTGCAGACCGGGGCCGCCACGCAGGTCGCCGAGGCGCTGTCCAACGCTGTCGAGGTCAACGCTTTCTACGAGCGTATGACACGCAAGCGCAACGTCTTGTCGATCGCCCTCCCGCTAAAGGCGGCAGCGACGCGATGGGTCTCCGAAAGCGTGACCCAAGGAATGCCGGACCCTCAAGCGGTCTTCGGCGACATCGCCGGCGCCACACGTCACATGCGCCGCAAACTCGGCGAGGCCGACGCCGCCTACCTCGATGCGATGAGCGACTACCATCGGGCCAAAAATGCGATCGAGCCGCTGGACAGCATCCGCCTGAGAGACCGCGTCGATGCGTGCTTCGAAGGACTGCAGTCGGAGGCCTTGGCAGAATGCCTGCTGGGCGAGCGCTGGGACGAATATATCGAAATCGTCAGGAGCATCTGTGATGAACTCAAGGCGGCCCAGAAGGACGCTCAGGAGCGGCAGCAGGAGGAGGCGTTCAGCAGAGGCAATGCCAAGGAGAGCGCCCAGCGTGATCGCTCAGCCGGCGACATGGACAGGGAGGCCGCGCTGAAGGTGCTCGACCTTGAGCCAGGTGCGACGGCGGCTGAGGTGAAGGCAAGCTACCGGCTTCTCGTGCAGATCTACCACTCGGACAAGCACGCCGGCGCGGACGATCGCGTCAAGGACGTCTCGGAGAAATTCATGAAGAAGCTCAACCAGGCCTATGCTATATTGAAGAAGGAAATGAAGTTATAGCCGGGGGGCAACATGTCTCAGCTACCGGCCAATCACAATCCTGGCGGCAAGCCGGCTTGGCAGCTCAAGCTCCAGTCGGCGACCGGCAAAGTGATAGGCACCCGCGACCGCGTCGTCTTCTTGCTCTTCGACACGTCCGGCAGCATGGCCGAACAGTCCAAGCTCGATAAGGCGCGCAGAGGCGCCCTGGGCTATTTCGATGAGGCGGTGACGAGGGAGTTCGACGTCGGCGTGATCGCCTTCGACGACACTGCGCGCCTCATCCTGCCGCCCCAGAGCGGACGCCAGGCGATTTCGGATACGCTTGCCAGGATGAATGCCGGGGGCACGACCGACATGGCGGCGGCCATTAGGCTGGCCGAGACCGAGCTGCTCAAGGTTAAGCGCGAACGCGTCATGTGCATCATCACGGACGGCGCGCCAAACGACCGCGCCGCCACACTGTCCGCGGCCGAGAATGCTAGGCTGCGCGGCGTCGACATCATGGCGATCGGCACCGACGACGCCGACGAGGCCTTCCTTGCCCGCCTCGTCTCGCGGCGCGAGCTGTCGCGTAAGGTCGAACGCGAGAGCTTGACCTCGCAGATCACGTCGATGGCCATGCTTTTGCCAAGACCGTCTGCGAAATGACGTAACGGCATGCGCTTCCGATCCTTGCGCCAATGGAGGCCTAGGACCGGCGATGACAGGCTGGGCGCAAAAAGGCGCGCCAGCGGGCGGTACGGGGGCAGGAGGGGTGTCATGATCGACGATGACCAGAAACGCCGTAAGGAAGAAGAGAGGCGGTTGTTTGAGGAGCGCGAGCGCCGTGAAAAGGAGAAGCAGGATCTTCTGAAGGAGATGCTGGAAAAGGATGCGCAGTTCAAGAGCGACCTCGAGAAACTGGTCGAGCGGGATCTGGAGCGGAGGGCCAGGGAGCAGGAAGCCGCCCAGGAGCTCCAGCGCCGTGAGACCGCGGAGAAGGAGCGCCGCCTCGCGGAGCAAGGGGCACGTAAGGAGCACCTCCTGAAGGAGGAAGCCGCAAAGAAGCAACAGCTCCAGAAGGACGACGCAACCACGAAGGAGCGGCAGCGGAAGGAAGCGTTGCGCAAGGAGCAGCAGGCCAAGGAGTTGGCGGCCAAGCGGGAACTCGAGCGCCGCGAGCAGGAAAAGCAGAAGCAGGCCCGGGAGGCACAGGATCGGACCACGCGCACCAACGACTCCCCCGACCACATTCCGCAGGGTCAGACCCGTGGCCCCGACGTCGCGGGGCGGGGCAATGTCGGCACGGAAAAGCAGAGCCGCGAGGCGCTGGAGCACAACAACAGAATCCTGGCCGAGCAACGGGCACGCGAAGAACTGGAGCGCCGCGCGCAGCAAGAAGCCGAACGGATGCTCGACCAGGTGCGCAACGGCAAAGGGCCTGACGAGATCACCAAGGTCCGTCGCGATTTCGACCGCTCTCGCTGATACCTGGTCCCCGCGCCCGGTCTGTGGGGCTGCGGTGGGCAGTGGTCGCCACGGACCTGTTAGTCAGCGTCAGCCGCTTCGTCGCGGCGCGTCCAGGTCCTCGTCCCAAACAGCTTGGCAATCGCCGGCATTTTGTCGGCGAAGGTTTTCGTTAACCTGATCGGCTTCATGCCTGTGGCCATGACCACGATCAGGTCCTTGTAGGGCGGTCCCGCGAGCTCGTGCGGCTCGGCGAGCTTGCGGCGCGTCTTGTCGAAGACCGCGTCGACGTCCCCGAGCTCGTTTGAGAGCTGCTGCGCGGTCTGGTCCGCCAGCGGCGGGTTCATGTAGGCCCGCAGGCCACAGGCGCCGATCATGCCGCGCGCGATGTCCTTGCCGTAGGCGTCCTCGAGCTGGGAGATGTATTGAACGAACATCCAGAGCCGGAGCCGCTTGTTGAGACCGACTTCCAACGCTTGGCGGACGGGATCCATACGGCCGAGTTGCGGTAGCTCGTCGAGGAAAAGTTGCACGAGGGGCGCGTTGCGTTCGACCGGCATGTCAAACAGCATCTTGACGTGCTGGGCGATGATCAGCCGGATCAGGCCAGCATAGGTGCGCAGTATAGCGGGCGATAGGCAGATGTAGATGGTGGCGGGCTTGTCTTCCCTCAGCACGCCCGGCCGCCAGTCGGACTTCGCCGTGACCTTGGGGATTTGGCTGCCCTCCCAGGCCGACAGCGCGACCAGGGCGGTCTGTGTGACGCCGGACAGCGTCTTGGGGTCCATGGCCTTCAGCGAATGGGCCGCGCGCTGCAGGCTCCTCACCTGGGACTGGTCTTCCGATCCCAGGATGAACTGCGACCACATTTGCTGGCTCAAGACGTCGAGGACGGTCTCGAAGTTGCGTTCCTTTGGCTTGAGTAGAAGGCAGGTGTAGCAGACGACTGCCGTGAGCAGGCCGATCGCGGCATTGTCCCAGTAGGGGTCTTGTTCGCTCCTATTCACGACCAGCATGTCGGCGACGAGCTTGCTGTCTTCCCAGATGTAGTCTGGATTCGTGCGCACGGCGTCGAGGGGGTTGTAGGAATGGCTCTCCTCGGCGTTGACGAGATCCAGCCGGAAGACGGGACCGCCGAGAGCCTCGCGCCATTTGCTTGTCTTTCGATAGAGCTCTCCGGTCACGTCAAGCACGACGGCCGCACCTCGCCATCTCAAAAGGTTGGGCAGAACGTGGCACTGGGTCTTGCCAGAGCCCGGAGGCGCGATGGTGATCAGCGAGCCCTCGCCTTGGTAGTAGACCGGTACGGTTCCGCCCTCCTTATTACCGATGAACAGCCCGTCCAGCCCGTCCTGCGTCGTGACCGCCTCGGCCCCGCTGCCGCTGGGCTCGTGCCAGCGGTTGCCTCCGGAAATGCGGTCTGTCAGTCCCTGGGCGGCGGGCTTGCCTTTGTAGCGCTTTTGGACGCTCTCGACTGTGGAGAATATCTCCGAGATGGCGCTGTCGCGCGTCAGGTTAGAGTTGACCGCCTCGAAGTTGATGATGCCGGCGCTGGATGTGAGCTGGAACTGGTTGGCCGCGCGGACGTCGGCGACAGCCCAGTTTCCCTTTATGATCTCGCACTTACCGTCGCCCCAGACCAGCGCGAAGAGGAGCTTGCGGAAACGGCCTTTTGCGAGCAGGTTGCGACGGTGCAGCAGAAAAAGTATGCGCGCGGCCTCGCGTTCTTCCTGCTGCATTGTCGCCACGCTCCGGCGCAGCTGGTAGGCGCACCTTACGCGCACATTCGGCGTGGTGCGCTGGCCGTTGCGCTCGATCTCGATTTTGACCTTCCGGTCCACCATGCCCGTGGACCAAAGCACGCCGTCCTTGCGGTCGAAGAACTCATGCAGCGCCGGTTCCGCGATTGAGTCGTAGCCCTGTTCCTCGCTGTTCGGCGTGAGCGTCTTGATCCTCCTGAAATACCAGGCGACTACGATCAGGGCGATAATGCCGAGGATGATGAGTTCCATTGCGACCTCTGACCGAACATGCCGAACATCCTGCCGCGCGCAGCGCATGGATTCGGATCGGCCGGTCGACCAATGGTACCGGCAAGCCCCCACTCGCTCCCCACGTCCATGTATAGTCATAGCACGAGTAAGTTGACCCGTCGTCCCTGACGCTGGCTAAAAGTGAATGGGAAGCGGAAACGGGACTTAAGCCTTACGTAGCGGAAGGCCTGCACGATCGCGAGGATTTGCGGGGGCCACCGGCGACAGAGCAGCGATTGATGGGGCGATACGATCGGCAGATGCTCATCCCTGACGGGCTGGGATATGAGGCGCCACACGTCGCTGTCGCCCTTCCGAAGACCGAAGCCGACGTGCAGCTACCGGCCCCATTGATGCCCATAATCGGTCTGTAGTCGAGCGACGGGTTTCGGGTAGCGACCGTTGCAGGCTGAACGGCTGAGGTCGAATTTCGTCGTTCGCAGCGATTGGGTTTCAACCCTGGGGCGGCTCCCAGCCCGGTTCGGCCAGTTCGAAGGCGGCGAAATCGAAGCCTGGCGCCACGGTGCAGCCGACCAGCGTCCATTCGCCCAGGCTGCGCGCCGACTGCCACCAGCCGGCGGGTACGACGATTTGCGGCCGCTCGCCCGCGCGAAGAGCCGTGCCCAGCACCTGTTCGATCACCGGCCCGTCTTCCTGGTGCATCGACAGCGCCAGCGGGGCGCCGGCATAGAAATGCCAGACCTCGGCCGCGTCCCTGACCCGGTGCCAGGCCGATAGTTGTTCCTCTTCCAGCAGGAAACAGATCGCGGTCGAATGGCCGCGCCCGCCTTCCGCGCCGTCGCGAAAGGTCTCGGCGTACCAGCCGCCTTCCGGATGCGGCTTCAGGCCGAGCGTGGCGAGATGGCGTCTGCTGGGTCGACGCTCAGTCGACGTGCATCAACTCATATTAGGCCGCAATAACTTCGAGAACCACAAGGCGGAATGCAGGGGCCGGAAGAAGCTGGGTATTTCCACACTGGTACGATCCGATACTTTACATACTATGTGGCCTTCAATTGGGGGCTATAGCAAATGAAAGAAGAGACCGGCGTTCAGAAGTTGGTGCGCACGCTGCGTGCCCGAGCACCTGATGACCCAGCTGAATTGCTCGCCAGAGAGTCTCCCGAGTTCATCCGCGACACACTAAAGCTGTTGCCGGACGGGCACGCCCGTAAGCTGGCCGAGCATTTGCCACTGCATATGCGGCCCATCGGGTCTCATGGCGGTGGCGAGGATGTCGCGATGCCCGAGTCGCTCATCGAGCTGATGGACCCGATTTCCGCCAGCGTTCCTGTCGGGACGACAGTTGCTGCCGCGGTTGAAGCTGTCAGACGCGCCCAGGTGCCGACCGAGCTCACTTATCTCTATGTCACGGACGAGGGCAATAAACTGGTTGGCCTGGTGGTCCTGCGCGATCTAATGCTGAGCGAACCGGACGCAATTGTCGATCAGATCATGCTGCCCAGGCCGTTCGCTCTTAATGTCGGTCTCTCTTTGAGCAACGCATGCGAGGCAGCGGTACGGCGTCACTACCCTGTCTACCCGGTGGTGGACGCGGAGAACCGGCTGCTCGGCCAGGTTCGCGGTTGGCGCCTGTTCGAGCAGCAAATCATCGAGGTTTCCGCCCAGTCTGGCCAGATGGTAGGTGTCCAGAAGGAGGAGCGCCCTTCTACGCCGCTGTTTTCAGCCTTCCTGAAGCGTCATCCGTGGCTGCAGTTAAACCTCCTGACGGCCTTCATGGCCGCATTCGTCGTCAGTTCGTTCACAGGGACGATCGAGAAGATCGTTGCCCTGGCGGCGTTCCTCCCGGTCTTGGCCGGGCAGAGCGGAAACACCGGCTGCCAAGCACTGGCGATGACCCTGCGTGGCCTTGCCCTGGGGGATGTGGACAAACGACCGAAGCTGCACCTGGTGATGAGAGAGGGCGCGCTCGGGATCGCCAACGGCTTGCTGGTCGGCCTTCTTGCGGCTGCGGCGATGTGGTTCTACGCCTCGAGGCAACCGGAGTCGGCGGCCCAAGCGCCCATGCTGGCACTTGTGATCCTGCTTGCCATGTCCGGATCGTGCCTCATGTCCGGAATCTCCGGCGTGCTGATCCCGTTGGGCCTGCGCCGGGTCGGCGCTGACCCGGCGGTCGCTTCGGCGATCTTCCTCACCACCTTGACCGATATCGTAGGCATGGGCCTGATGCTGGGGCTGGCCACCATACTCGTGCTGTAGCGAGGCGCGTCCAGTGACGCGCCCCTGGGAATTGGGGGCAATAAGCTGACCTCGTCGCGTTCAGCGAAATTACGAGAGCCAGGTCGCATCGCGCACGCATCGAGAGAAGCACCTTCCGGCAGCTCTCGGACCCCTTGCGCAACGCGACGGAGACTCCGCGCCGGCCTGAGCTTTTCGGCCCGCGAGACGGGCTGGTCGCGGTCAGATGTTCTGGCCGCCCGACACTTCGATCCGCTGCGCGGTGACCCAGCGGTTGTCGGAACCGATCAGGCTGGCGACCGCCGGACCGATGTCGTCTGGCAAACCGACGCGGCCAAGCGCGATCATGTTGGCGAAGGCCTCATTGTACGCAGGCGTGTCGCGCACCGCGCCGCCGAGAAAGTCGGTCTCGATCGCCCCGGGGGCGATTGTGTTCACTGTGATGCCGCGGCTGCCCAGTTCCTTGGCCATGTAGAGCGTCAGGATCTCGACCGCTCCCTTGGCGGCTGAATAGGCCGAGAATCCCGGATAGCTGACGCGGGTCAAGCCCGAAGAAAAGTTCACGATGCGCCCGCCATCGGCGAGCAGCGGCAGGAGCGCCTGGGTCAGGAAGAACACGCCCTTGACGTGAACGTTGAACAGGAGGTCGAACTGCGCCTCGGTCGTCTCGGCAAAGGCGGCCATTTCGCCGTGGCCGGCGTTGTTGATCAGATGATCGAACTTATCTCGGTTCCATGTCGAGTTCAGCGCCGAACGGACGCTCTTGACGAAGGCGGGAATGGCGGAGACGTCGCCGACATCGAGTTGCAGCGCGACCGCCTTGCGGCCCATGCTTTCGATCTCGGCCACCACGGCCTTGGCGCCCTCGGCGCCGCTGCGATAGGTGAGGATGACATCGCCGCTATGGCGAGCGATGCTGATGGCGGTGTTGCGGCCCAGGCCGCGGCTGCCGCCGGTGACGATCGAGATGGTGGTCATCGGTATCTCCTTGGTGATGAGCATTGTGCCCATCAGCACTATCGTCGACCGGACCCGATCCATGTTGCCGGATAGTCGGCCATTCTTGCCTGTTTCTACGCGGGGCATGTGCTGTCGCGGTGCGATGCGGGGACGCGATAGCCATTTCCCGGGCGCCGCCGAGGTCGACGGCGCTCGCTGCAAACAGCGGCCAGTCGACGAGCGACGGCGTGGCGCAAGTAGGGCAAGGGATTCAAACGCCGTCGCTGCTGCTGCTCCGTCGTTGCATATCCGCGCCGTTGGAACCGTCGAAGTGCAACTGCAGGCGGAGCAGCGCCCTGCCGCACACGCTCTCCAGGAAAAGCGTGACGGTGGCAACGAGGAGAAAGAGAAGCCCGGTGACGCCGGTGACCACCATGGCCGTGGTAACAGGGGCGGCAGGGAGATACCCCAACTGGACAAGGTACGAACCGGCGAGACCCAGGACGGTAGTTGCAGCGAACAGGACCACTGCGGCATTCAGCAGGTCAAGTCCGCGCAACTGCAGGCGTATCCGCCGCTCCGCGAGAGTGGTCGCCGCCGCCGGGTCCGCATATTGCGACGACAACCGGTCGTCGCGAGCGGCCAGCGACGCGCGAAACTCTCGCCATTGCGTGATCGCGAGGTTGTAGCGCATCGTCGCGCCGTTTTGCAGGACGGCGCAGGCGTTCGTCAGGATCGCTGGCCCCGCTATGAAGGACAGCGGAAAGAACGGATTATCGATGAAGGTCAACTGCACCTCCTGCGGTCTTCGTGTGGCAGCCAGTAGCCTAGCAACCCACGCCCGTCCCTAGCCCCATCAAAGAAACGTCCGAAGTTGCTGGAAACTCGCGAGTTCTTGCCTATTTCTCCTCATGGCGTTGTGACGCCGGGGGGACGTGGGTTACTATTCGCCCATGGCTCACACTTTGCTCGAGGCCGTACGGCGCTATGCGGAGGCACACGCAGACGCGAACGGCATTGCCCAGACGCCGATCCCGGGACTGACGCTCATTCGGCAGACGGCGCCGACCGAGTTGCAATACGCCATCAACAAGCCGCTGATCGCCATGGTGCTGCAAGGAAGCAAGCGAGTGGCCATGGGAAGCAGCACGTTCGACTTCGGCTCGGGAGAGTCTCTCCTGATCACCGCCGACGTGCCGACCGTCAGCCAGATCACGCGCGCCAACATCAGCGTTCCCTATTTCTCGCTCGTCGTCGATCTCGATCCCGCGGTGATCGAGAGCCTGGTCGTTGACATGGGTTCGCTCCCGTTCGATGCCGGCAACCCGGTCCGCGTCGATCCGACCGAAGCGGAAGTCGCCGACTCCGCATTGCGCTTGATGCGCCTCCTCGATCGGCCAGCGTCGTTGGCCGTTCTGCAGCCTCAGTTGATCCGGGAACTGCATTTCTGGCTGTTGTCGGGTCGGCACGGCGGAGCAATTCGTAGCCTCGGCGTTACCGACAGCCATGCGCAGCGCGTGGCGCGCGCGGTGGCGCTCATTCGCGCAAACGTCGCTGAGCCGCTCGGCGTGGAGCAGCTGGCGGACGCCGCCAGCATGAGCGTTTCGTCGTTCCATGAGCACTTCCGGGCCATCACGTCCCTGACGCCGCTTCAGTTCCAAAAGCAACTCAGGCTGATCGAAGCACGTCGGATGATGCTGGCCGATGGCGAGATGATCAGCAACGCGGCCTACGCCGTGGGATACGAGAGCGTCCCGCAGTTCACGCGCGAGTACGGTCGCATGTTCGGGCTGCCGCCCGCTCGCGACTTGAAAGCCGCCAGGATCCGAATCCGGCCATCGCCCGAGTTGGCCACTTCAAGTGTCAATTAACAGGCACACGCACGCTCAATCTTGATCATCGATAGCGTGACCGAACTTCCGAAGCGGGTCACGTCACGACAATGCCCACGCCGATCCAAGCGTCCGCTCTTGAAGACCCGCAGCCTAAAGCCGCCAATCCGGTTCCGGCCCCATTGATGCCCATAATCGGTCTGTAGTCGAACGACGGGTTTCGGGTAGCGACCGTTGCAGGCTGAACGGCTGAGGTCGAATTTCGTCGTTCGAAGCGATTGGGTTTTAGGGCGCCCCCGGCTCCCAGCCCGGTTCGGCCAGCTCGAAGGCGGCGAAATCGAAGCCTGGCGCCACGGTGCAGCCGACCAGCGTCCATTCGCCGAGGCTGCGCGCCGACTGCCACCAGCCGGCGGGCACGACGATCTGCGGCCGTTCGCCCGCGGCCAGCGCCGTGCCCAGCACCTGTTCGATCACCGGACCATCTTCCTGGTGCATCGACAGCGCCAGCGGGGCGCCGGCATAGAAATGCCAGACCTCGGCCGCGTCCCTGACCCGGTGCCAGGCAGACAGTTGCTGCTCTTCCAGCAGGAAGTAGATCGCGGTCGAATGGCCGCGCCCGCCTTCCGCGCCGTCGCGAAAGGTCTCGGCGTACCAGCCGCCTTCCGGATGTGGCTTCAGGCCGAGCGTGGCGATGATTTCGGCGGCGCTGGTCATGCGTTCAGGCTAGCACGGCTTTTGTTCCAGCATCGGGTTTTTCCCAACGCCGATCCTCACCCTGGGTCCGAAGATCTAGTTCTACTGCGTCATATCCACTGTTCATAATTGTCGCTCCTCGGCGCTGCCCCTCACCTGCCTGCCGGCATCCTCTCCCCGTATAGTGACGGGGAGAGGGGCACTCTCATCCACGATTTCGCCAATTGTCAGCGCTGGAGGAAGAACGCCGGCGTCGCGGCCAGCCACTCTCTCCCCGTCACTATACGGGGAGAGATGTCCGGCAGGACAGTGAGGGGCAGCGCCAACGGTAACTGCCGTGTTCGGCCAAAAAACCATGACGCAGTAGATCCAAGTCTTTGTTTTTTCGCATGATCTTCTCCGAAAAGTCTGCGACTTTTTGCTGTGCTGACCTTCGGTTCGGGATCGTGCTCTAGAAATTGTCCTTGCGCTTGCGGATCTCGGCGAACACTTCGGCGTCGGTGGCCTTCTCCATGCCGAGATGCTTGCGGATTGCCGGGTCGTGCCAGCGCAGGAACGGGTTGGTCGACAATTCCTCGCCGATCGTGGTCGGCAGCGTCGGCTTGTCGTCGGCGCGCAGTGCCTCGATTTTCGCGGCGCGTTCCTTCAGCGCCGAATTGGTCGGATCGACCGTCAGCGCGAAGCGGGCGTTGGCGAGCGTGTATTCATGGCCGCAATAGACGACCGTTTCGGCCGGAAGGGCGGCGAGCTTCTTCAGCGAATCATACATCACCGGCGGCTTGCATTCGAACAGCCGGCCGCAGCCGAGCGCAAACAGCGTGTCGGCGGTGAACGCCACTTTCGAAGCCGGCAGATGATAGGAGACATGGCCCGCCGTGTGGCCTGGCGTCTCGATGACGTCGATCTTTTCGTCGCCGAGGCGGATGACCGAGCCCTGGGCCACGGTCTCGTCGATGCCGGGGATCTTTGCCTCTTCGGCCTTCGGCCCGATAATGCGCAGCTTGAAACGGTCCTTCAGCGCCAGATTGGCCTCGACGTGGTCGGCATGGTGGTGGGTGATCAGGATCATCGTCGGCGTCCAGCCGGTGCGCTCGATCGCGGCCAGGATCGGCGCCTCCTCGGGCGCATCGATGATCGCGGTCTGGCCGCTTTTGGGGTCATGCACGAGCACGCCGAAATTGTCGCTGCGGCACATGAATTGTTCGATCTCAACCGGCATAGTATCTCTCGCTTTTATCTGCTGCATCGTGCTTTCCGAAAATCGGATCCGATTTTCGGGAATGCAGTCGTCGCAGACATAGGGCGCTTGCCCGCATATGTCATCCGCCTTTTGTTGAACTTGGGCGGCATCGAAGCTACCGTCCGGCGCATGCATTCCGACATCGTCGACCTCCGCTCCTTTTATTCGACCACGCTCGGGCGACTCGCCGAGCGCTCGATCACCATGGCGCTGTCCTCGATATGGGCCGTCGTGCCCAACGAGCGGCTGGTCGGCCTCGGCTATACCTTGCCGTGGCTGGAGCGGTTCGGCGCCGATGCCGAGCGTGTCTTCGCCTTCATGCCGGCGACGCAAGGCGCGGTGGTCTGGCCGGTCACGGGGCCGAGCGCGACGGCGCTGGTCTTCGACGAGGAATTGCCGCTGGTCGATTCCTGCATCGACCGCATGCTGCTCGTCCATTCGCTCGAACATGTGGAGAACCCGCGCGAGACGCTGAACGAGATCTGGCGGGTGCTGTCGCCCGCGGGGCGCGTCGTCATCGTCGTGCCCAACAGGCGCGGCGTCTGGGCCCGTTTCGAGCACACGCCGTTCGGCAACGGCCGGCCCTTCTCGCGCGGCCAGCTCACCGAGTTGCTGCGCGAAACGAATTTCACGCCGGCTGCCTGGTCCGATGCCCTGTTCTTCCCGCCATCGCGGCGGCGCTTCATGATGCGGTTCCACAATGTGCTGGAACGCGCCGGCCGGCGGTTCTGGCCGATCTTTTCCGGCGTCATCGTGGTCGAGGCGCAGAAGCGGCTCTATCAGGGCGTGCCGGTCGCGCAGCGCGCCTCGCGCCGCGTCTTCGTGCCGGTTTTCTCGCCGCATGGCGCCACCAGGCTCGGGCGGCTGTCCGAAGCCGCCGACAGAGCGTCCCTACCCACAAGGGTGACGCGTTCGTGATCGGGCTTGCGCTTTTTCCTAACTATCTGTCGAAAGCGGGTTTGCAGCCCGATTGAAGGCGCGGGCCGCCAATGCCCGTGACCGGTTCCAGTGCCGCTTCCGAACGCAGGGATCTCACTCATGGCTGATCATCCAGACGACATGGCCCGCGCGTCTGTCGAGGCCAGCAGCCTGCGCGACCAGCTCGCGACGATCAGGCTGGCGCTGGCGGCTTCGCCGGTGCGCAAATATCTGCTCTGGCTCTCCATCGGCATCGTCGCCGTCATCGTGGCGACCTCGGTCGGGCAGGTTCTGCTCAATCGCTGGAACCAGCCTTTCTACGACGCGCTGGCGCGGCGCGACATGCAGGGCTTCCTGCATCAGCTTCTCGTCTTTGCGGCAATAGCCGGGACGCTGCTGGTGCTCAATGTCGGTCAGACCTGGCTCAACCAGATGATCCGGCTGAAGTTGCGCGAGGCGCTGACGGTCGACCTGATCGGCGAATGGATGCTGCCGGCGCGTGCCTTCCGGCTGACCCATGCCGGCGCCATCGGCGTCAATCCCGATCAGCGCATACAGCAGGATGTCGGGCATCTCTCCGATCTCTCGACCGATCTCGGCGTCGGGCTGCTGCAATCCTTCATCCTGCTCGCGTCGTTCATCGGCGTGTTGTGGACGCTGTCTTCGGGCTTCGTCTTCCATATCGGCGGCCATTCGCTGGCGATCCCCGGCTACATGGTCTGGGCGGCCATCCTTTATGCCGGCATCGCCTCCTGGCTGAGCTGGCTGGTCGGGAGGCCGCTCATCCGTTTCAACAGCGATCGCTATTCGCGCGAGGCGGAGCTGCGGTCCTCGGTGGTTCGCGTCAACGAAAATATCGATGCCATAGCGCTCGCGCATGGCGAGGTCGATGCCAGACGCCAGCTTGAACTCGACCTTGGCACGGTGCTGGGCGCGATGCGGCGGATCTATCATGCCCAGATCAACCTGTCCTGGGTCACCGACACCTATGGCTGGATCACCGTCGTCGCGCCCATCCTGGTCGCTTCGCCGGTCTATTTCGCCGGCGATATCAGCTTCGGCGGGCTGATGATGGCGGTCGGCGCCTTCAACCAGGTCAATGCGTCGCTGCGCTGGTTCATCAACAATATCGGCGCCATCGCCGACTGGCGCGCCACGCTGATGCGCGTCGCCGACTTCCGCATCGCGCTTGGCGAAACGGATGTGCTGCACGACACGGAAAGCCGCATCGAGTTCGGCGAAAACCCGGATGGCCGCCTGACCTTCGAGAAGCTCGAAATTGCCTCGCCCGACGGATGCACGAAGCTTGCCGAGCCGCATGTCGAGATCGGCGCCGGCGAGCGCGTCATGATCACCGGCGATCCGCGCGCCGGCAAGACGCTGTTCTTCCGCGCCATCGCCGGCCTGTGGCCGTGGGGAAGCGGGCGGATCGGCATGCCGGCCAAGGAAATACCCGCCTTCGTCCCGCGCACCCCCTATTTCCCGCTCGGCACGCTGCGCGATGTGCTCAATCACGTGGACGGCACCGCCAAGGTCGACGATGCCGAGATCTCGGAGGTGCTCGCCGAGGTCGGTCTCGAGCGCCTGTCGTCCTCGCTCGACCGTTCCGCGCGGTGGGAGCATGAACTCAGCGACGACGAGCAGCGCCTGCTGGCCTTTGCCAGGCTCGCCTTGCGGCGGCCGAAATGGGTGATCATCGACGAAGCGCTGGATACGTTCGACGGCGCGACGCTGAGACAGGTGCTGGCGATGCTGGAAAAACGTCTCGCCGGTGCGGCCATCCTCAACATCGGCCGCGGCCAGCACAACACCCAGTTCTTTCCGCGCTCGCTGACGATCGTCAAGGATGCCGGCCGGCCGGCGCTCAAGCCGGCCAGTGTCAGGGCCGGGGCGATCGAGCCGCCGCCGGCCGCTGCTATGCGCCGGAAGAAGAAGTAGCCGGTTTCATCCCGCCAGCTTTATTTCGCCGCGATCGCCGGGGAAATTGTCGGCATAGTTGCAAAGCCTGTGAGGCTTTAGACCATGCGCGGCGCGATCAGCCTGCTTGCCTGCCTTGCCTGCGCCCAGGCAGCGCCTGTTGCCACCCCTCTGGCCGCACCCGCCAATGGTATGGCCGTGGACGTCGAACTGGTGCTGGCGGTCGACATTTCGCAGTCGATGGATGAAAACGAGTTCGCCCTGCAGCGCGCCGGCTATGTCGAGGCGTTGCGCCACCCCGACTTCATCAGGGCGGTGCGCTCGGGCACCACCGGCCGCATTGCGCTGGCCTATTTCGAATGGGCCGGCACCGTCCGCGACGATGGGGTCATTGCCTGGCAGGTCATCGACGATGCCGAGAGCGCCAACGCTTTCGCCGACAGGATCGAGGCCCGCCCGTTCAGGAGTTTCCGCGCCACCTCGATCTCCGGCGCGCTCGCCTTCGGCACGGAGCTGCTGGATGGAGCCGCTTTTGATGCGGCGCGCAGGGTCATCGATATTTCTGGCGATGGCCCGAACAATATCGGGCTACCGGTCACCATGACACGCGACGCCGCGCTGGCGAAGGGCATCGTCATCAACGGCCTGCCGATCCTGATCAGCCCGTCGCCGACCTTCAGCCATCTCGACCGGTACTATGCCGAATGCGTGACCGGCGGGCCCGGCTCCTTCGTGCTGCCGATCTACGCGGCGTCCGAATTCACCACCGCCATACGCCGCAAGCTGATCCTCGAGGTCAGCGGCGACCCGTCGGTCGACCCGGGGGCCGATCCCCGGCCGGTCCGGATCGATGCGGCGGCGCCGATCGACTGCTTGCAAGGCGAGCGCGACCGGCGGTTTTTCTCAGATCCGTTTTTCCCCGAACTCGACCGGTGAAACTTCGCAGCTGGGTCAGGCGGGCCGTGCGCCGTACTTGCTGCGGAACTCATCGTAGAGATCGCGCCGCCAGCGCCGGCCGCCGACATAGCCGCGAAGCAATTGCGGCAAGGAGTAACCGAGCGCCTTCGACGAGCGGTTGGCCAGATAGCCGGCAAATGCCTGCGAGATCCTGCCCTTCATCGTGTCGGCAATGATCTGTCTTGCGATCATGTAGGGCGGAATGTCGGGATAGCGGTCGATGATATAGGGATGCTTGCAGATCAGGTTCGCATAGGCTTCGACATAGCCGTCACGCTGGCCGGAGATCGAATTCTCCGAATTGTACTTTTTCCAGTCGACGTCTTCGGACAGTTGCGCGCCACTGCGGCGAGCCAGGCGCAACAGCAATTCGCGATCCTGCATCCGCGCTATGTCGCTGTCGTAGCCGCCGATCGCCAGCAAGGCCTCGCGCCGGGCGGTAATCGCCGATCCGGCAATGAAAATCGTCTGCGCCACCAATGCCCGTTCCAGCGTGTCCCGGCTCAGGAACGCGTCGCGGTTGATGCAGTTGGTGCTGCGGCCACCCTTTAGGGACACGAACGAGCTGATCAGGATTTCGAGCGTTGGGTTCTCCTCGAACCAGGCCAGCGTCCGCTCCAGCCGGTTCGGCAGATAGACGTCGTCGGAATCAAGGAAGGTCACCACGGGGGCGCGTGCGCGCTCAATGCCGGCATTGCGGGCGGCATTGGCGCCTCGCCATTTAGCGCCGACATAGATGAGGCGGGGATCGCGGATGGCGGCAAGCGCGGCTTCGGTGCCATCGGTCGAGCCATCGTCGACGACAATGTGCTCGAAGCGGGTGAGGTTTTGCGCCAGCACGCTCTCCACCGCGCGCAGGACTTTGTCGCGCCGGTTGTGGGTCGGCGTTATCACCGTGATGAGCGGAGCGGGATTCATCGTCTCGGACATGTCGCCTCGGCGCGTTCCACGACAATCGAATGGATCTGATATTCGCCTTCCATGCCCGTCCCAGGTCGCGTTTAGCGGGACCGTACAAAAAAGAAGCACCGGTGTCACGCCAAAGTGAACGGTGGTTGATCCGATGTGGCGAATTTGCAACTCGGCGCTCCAGGCGCCACCCCTTGGCCGGTATGTACTTCGTGGCTTCGGGGTAGATTTCATGACCTTGGAGGCACATTTCATGACCTCTGAGGTACATTTCATGACCTTGGAGGTAATCGACCAGCGTCCGGCGCGTCGGCAAAGTCCCCTGCATGAAGCCTGTTGTTCAGCTTCGATCTTCAAGGGAGTTTCGTCATGACCGCTTACGCCGTTGCCCATATGCGCCAGGCCACAATGGGGCCTGGGATCGTCGAATATCTGCACAGGATCGACGCCACCCTGGAGCCCTTCGGCGGCCGTTTTCTGGTCCATGGCGGCGATGTGGAGGTGATCGAGAACGAATGGCCGGGCCACCTCGTCATCATCGAATTCCCCGACAGGGAGCATGTGCGCGGCTGGTACAATTCGCCGGCCTACCAGGCGATACTGGCCTTGCGCACGGACAATTCCCGAGCCGATGTGGTGTTCGCCGACGGCGTCGAACATCCGCACAAGGCAACGGATGTCCTGAAGTAGGCATATCGCCGGGGCGCGAGTTTCATCGCTTCAGCAGGAACACCGCTTGCTGACCGAAGAAATTCCAGAACCACCACGGCATGGAGAGGCCGATCTTCTGGCCGTTGCCGTCGAGCGCGGTCGCCTTTTCGACAGTGGCGCCGAGCTCGTCGCACAGATTGACGAAGTCGCGAATGGTGCAGAAATGGATGTTGGGCGTGTCGTACCAGGAGTAGGGCAGGTCGTCGTTCACCGGCATCCGCCCATGGACGAACAGCGAGAGGCGCACCCGCCAGTGGCCGAAATTGGGGAAAGAGACGATGGCGCGGTTGCCGATCCGGAGTAGTTCGTCGAGCACCAGCTTGGGGTTGCGGGTCGCCTGCAGCGTCTGCGACAGGACGACGAAATCAAAGCCCTTGTCGGGATAGAATTCGAGATCCTTGTCGGCGTCGCCCTGGATGACCGAAAGGCCGCGCGCCACGCATTCGTTGACGCCGCGCTGCGACAATTCCATCCCGCGGCCGTCGACCTGCTTGGTGTCCTGCAGCAATTCGAGCAGCAGGCCGTCGCCGGAGCCGACGTCCAGCACCCGCGACTGCGGTGGGATGAGATCGGCGACGACTTCGAGGTCGACGCGCTGGGCGCGATTGACGCTCATGGGCGGAACCTTTGCCTGGCGCATGATCCCGATCCGAAAAGTCTGCAACTTTTCGGGGTCATGCGCTGATGCCTGGCGCATGGTCCCGATCCGGAAAGTCGGCAACTTTTCGGGGTCATGCGCTGAGCCCTCTGGCGCGCGCGGCCGAGGCAATGAAGCCATTGATGGCGGCGAACAGCTCCGGCTCGTCGAGCAGGAAGGCGTCGTGGCCGCGGTCGGTCTCGATTTCGACGAAGGAGACCGAAGCGCCTGCCGCGTTCAACGCATGGACGACCGAGCGGCTTTCCTCGGTCGGGAACAGCCAGTCGCTGGTGAAAGAGACCAGGCAAAAGCGGGTTTTGGTGCCGGCGAAGGCGTCGGCCAGCCGTCCGCCATGGTCGGCGGCAAGGTCGAAATAGTCCATCGAACGGGTCATGTAGAGATAGGAATTGGCGTCGAAACGGTCGACGAAGGTCATGCCCTGATGGCGCAGGTAGCTTTCGATCTGGAAATCGGCGTCGAAACCGAAGGTGAGTGCTTCGCGGTCCTGCAGATTGCGGCCGAATTTCCGATGCAGTGCCGCCTCCGACAGATAGGTGATGTGGGCGGCCATGCGCGCCACCGCCAGCCCCTTTTCAGGCCGCTTGCCTAGCTCGAAATATTTGCCGCCATGCCAGTCCGGGTCGGCCATGACAGCTTGCCTGCCGACCTCGTGGAAGGCGATGTTCTGCGAGGAATGGCGGGCGCCGGTGGCGATCGGCAGCGCCGAGAAGACGCGTTCCGGATAGCTCGACGCCCATTGCAGCACCTGCATGCCGCCCATCGAGCCGCCGAGCACGCAGAACAGTTTTTCGATGCCGAAATGGTCGATCAGCATGAGCTGCGCCCGCACCATGTCGCGGATGGTGATGACCGGCAGATCGAGCCCGTAAGGCTTGCCGGTGGCGGGATTGATCGAGGCGGGACCGGTGGAGCCGAGGCAGCCGCCGATGACGTTGGAGCAGATGACGAAGAAGCGGTTGGTGTCGATGATCCTGCCAGGGCCGATCAGCACCTCCCACCAGCCGGGCTTTCCGGTCACCGGATTGGTGTTGGCGACATGCTGGTCGCCGGTCAGGGCGTGGCAGACGAGGATGGCGTTGGAGCGGGCGTCATTGAGGGTGCCGTAGGTCTGGTAGGCGATCTGGAACGGCGACAGCAGCGCGCCGGCGTCGAGCTTGAGCGGCTTGTCGGCGCCGAAACGCAATACCGGGCTCGATGGCTGGTCGGCCTCATTATTGGTTTTTCGAGCGCGCAGAGCGGCCATCACATCCTCTTACACGGCCTTGCGAAGATCGCTTGCGATCGTCGCGCCGATGCGGTCGTCCGGCCGGCCGCGGACAACAAAAAACCGGCAATGCCATCGCAAAGCCGGTTACAGGATGCAAACGGCCCTTTAGCGAGTTGTTTAACGTGGCTGCAAGCCGACCGGCCAAATCACCACGGAATTTCACTCTCTTCTAAGACCGGCGCGGGCCGGCGTCAACGGCCATGATTTGCCACCTCTCGACATTCCGGGCCATGGCTTGTATTTCCGCTGCGGCTTCCGGACGGAAGCACTCTCGACGGATTTTTACGACATGAACCAGACACCGGACAAGGCACGGCCAACGCCCCGCGCGGGGATCATGGACATCGAAGCCTATGTGCCGGGCAAGAGCACGGCGCCGGCCGGCGTGGCGAAAGTCCACAAATTGTCGTCGAACGAGAACCCGCTCGGTCCCTCGCCGAAGGCGATAGAGGCCGCGCGCGAGGTCGCAGCCAGGCTCGACGTCTATCCCGACGGCACCGCCAGGCGCCTGCGCGAGGCGATCGCCGAGGTGCACGGCCTGAATGCGGCAAACATCATCTGTTCCAATGGTTCCGACGAGATTCTGGGCCTGCTGGCGCAGACCTATCTGGCGCCGGGCGACGAAGCTATCTTCACCGAACACGCCTTCATGGTCTACAAGATCTATATCCAGTCGGCAGGTGCTGTCCCGGTGTCGGTCAAGGAAACCGACGAGCGCGCCGATGTCGATGCGATATTGGCGGCCATCACACCGCGTACCAGGATCGTTTTTCTCGCCAATCCCAACAACCCGACCGGCACCTATATGCCGTTCCAGGAGGTGCGTCGGCTGCATGCCGGGCTGCCCAAAAACGTGCTTCTGGTGCTGGACGCGGCTTACGCCGAATATGTGCGCCGCAACGACTATGAAGCCGGCATCGAGTTGGTCGGCGGAACCGAGAACGTGGTCATGACCCGCACCTTCTCCAAGCTCGGGCTTGGCGGCGCGCGGATCGGCTGGATGTACGGGCCCATGCACATCGTCGATGCGATCAACCGCATTCGCGGTCCCTTCAACGTCAATGCGACGGCGATCGAGGCCGGCATTGCCGCGATCCGCGACCGTGCCCATGTCGAGCGCAGCGTCGCGCACAACGAAACCTGGCTTGCTTGGCTGAGCGAGGAGCTGACAAAGCTCGGGCTGCGGGTGACGCCGAGCGTCGGCAATTTCATCCTCATCCATTTTCCCGAGGACAAGAAGCATTCGGCGGCCGCCGCGGACGACTATCTCACCCAGCGCGGCTACATATTGCGGCGTGTTTCCGGCTACGGCTTCCCGCATGCGCTGCGCATGTCTATCGGCACCGAAGAGGCCAATCGCGGCGTTGTCGCCGCACTCACGACATTCCTGAAAAGCTGAGACAATGACATCACCGATGTTCGATAAGATCGCGCTGGTCGGCATCGGCCTGATCGGCTCGTCACTGGCCCGCGTCATCCGCCGCGAGGGCCTGGCCCTGCATGTCGCCATCGCGACGCGCAGCGAAACCACGCTGGCGCGGGCCAGCGACCTGGACCTCGGCTCCTCCTACACCATGGATGCCAGGGAAGCGGTCCGCGATGCCGATCTGGTCATCGTCTCGGTGCCGGTCGGGTCCTCGGGCGAAGTGGCGGAGGAGATTGCGCCGGCACTGAAAAAGGGCGCCATCCTCACCGATGTCGGTTCCACCAAGGCGTCGGTCATCGCACAGATCGAGCCGCATGTGCCCGACGGCGTGCATTTCATCCCTGGCCACCCGCTGGCCGGCACCTAAAAGTCGGGGCCGGACGCCGGCTTCGCCGAGTTGTTCGAAAACCGCTGGTGCATCTTTACGCCGCTGCCCGGCACCGACCCCGTGGCCCTGGAAAAGCTTTCGGAATTCTGGCGCCGCTGCGGGTCCAACATCGACACGATGGATCCGCAGCATCACGACATGACGCTGGCTATCGTCTCGCATCTGCCGCACATCATCGCCTACAACATCGTCGGCACCGCCGACGACTTGCAGTCGGTGACCAAGTCCGAAGTCATCAAATATTCGGCTTCCGGCTTTCGCGACTTCACTCGCCTTGCCGCTTCCGACCCGACCATGTGGCGGGATGTCTGCCTGCACAACAAGGACGCCATCCTCGAAATGCTGGCGCGGTTCTCGGAAGACCTCGCCTCGCTGCAGCGAGCGATCCGCTGGGGTGACGGCGAGAAACTGTTCGACCTGTTCACCCGCACCCGCGCCGTGCGCCGCTCGATCATCGAGGCAGGCCAGGATATCGATGCGCCGGATTTCGGCCGACAGGCGGTCGAGCATCCTGTAAAGCAGTAGTCCGTCTCGGCGGCGGGCCGTCAGTCGGCCGGCCAGTGAGCCGCCATCATGGCCAGCGTCTCGGCCCGGTCCGGCGCGCCCAGCCTGCCGCCGAAACGCAGGCATTTGAGCGCGGCGGCGGCGCTGGCAAAGTGCAAGGCCTGCTCGACCGGCATGGCTTCCGACAATGCGACGGCAAAGGCGCCGTGAAACACGTCGCCAGCGGCCAAAGTGTCCACCGCCTTGATCCGCGGCGCCGCGACATGGCGCACGGATTGCGCCGGGCGATCGAACCACCAGCTTCCCGCCGCTCCGCCGGTCACCGCGACGAAGGCGTCCGTGCGGCTGGCGAGATCGGCGCAGGCGGTCTCCGGGTCCAAGGCCTGGCCACAGACGATGCGCGCGGCCGATTCCGAAGCAACGATGTGCGAGGCCAGCGGCAGCAGATGCTCCAGTACCTCGAGCGGCGCGGTGTCGGCGTCCAGTATCGCCGGCCGGCCGATGGCGCGCGCCGCCGCCAGCGCCAGGGCGGCGGCGCCCGGCCAGCGCACATCGACCAGCACGGCATCGAAGGCCGTGAGATCCGCGACAGGCAGCGCCACGGGATCGGCCTGCGTGCGCGTGTCGTAGAAAGGGACGATGACACGCTCGCCATGGGCATCGACCAGGATGGCGGCCAGTGCCGATCGCGCGCCGGGAATTCGCCGGACAAGACTGCAATCGACGCCTTCGGCCTCGACCTCAGCGATGAGACGATCGCCGACGGCGTCGTCCCCGGCGCTGGCCCAGAGCGATACCGCCGCGCCGAGGCGTCGCGCGGCGCAGGCGGCACTTGTCGCCATGCCCGAGGCGATCTGGACACCATCGGTGGCTATGAACTTGCCCTGATGCACGGGCAGGGTCTCGACACGAAGGATGGTGTCTTGGGTAAACGCGCCAACGCTGAGGAGCCTGACCGGTTTTTTCATGGGGTCAGTCGACCGGCTTGATCTTGCCCAGCGGGATGAAACCCAGCGAGGCCTTGCCCTTGACGATCCTCAGCGGCATCGACGGTTCGTTGCCGAGCAGGGCCAGTCCGGCAAAGCCGGTTTCAATCTGTCTTTTCTGCTCTGGGATAGCCGCGCCGAGGATTGCCGCAACGGCTTTCGGGTCGTTCAGCTTGATCATCAGGTTGGCGTCGATCAGGCCGTCGGTGTTGACCGACACCGGTCCGGAAACGGTGATACGTGCGGTTCCCGACGACAGATCGAGCTTGGTGATGTCGACAGCCTGGCCGCGCAGGCTCCTGGCTTGCATCTTGATCAGCGCCAGCCCGTTCTTCAAGGTCACCTCGCCGCTGCCGTTGAGCGGCGGCAGCACGCGCCCATCGATGGCATCCGGGTCGATTTCGAGATCGGTAAAACTCCCGACATAACCGATGTCCTGGCCATTCGGACTGAGTTGCCCGGCCGCCGTCCCGGCGCTGAACAGTTCGACCGGATCGGTGCCGTCGGCCGGGTCGGTCTGGCCGGACAGGCCTTCGGTCTCCAGCGAAACGCGCCGCGGCAGGGGCCAGGACAATTTTGCGTTCGCCTGCAGATTGTCCCAGTCGATCCACAGCGGCGCCATACCCGGAAACGAGGTTCTGAGCGGCCCGCGCAATTCGGCAAAAGGCGACAGGATCCGGTCGATCCGCGTGACGGCATTGAGGCTGCCGCTCGAAACGGCGACGTTCCTGTTGTCGTCCTGATACGCCAGATTGTCACAGGAAATGGCAAAGCTCAGCGGATAGCCGCCGACTGTGAGATTGGCGCAGTCAGCCTCGATGCCCTTGCCGTTGAGCTCGGTGACGGCCTTGTCGGTTTCGCTCCTGACCTTGTCGGCCAGGTAGAACCAGCCGGCGCTGTAGATGCCGAACAGCACCGCAACGAAGGCGGCAAGCCAGAAGAGGCGGCGGCGAAAATTCGGCGGGCGCTCTTCACTTGACGTCATGCTGCGGCTCTCGTTAACGCGTGTTGCAGGAATCGCTTCCGGCAACAGAGATAGACGGAGACGATTGAAAAGACACCGATTCCGGTGCGGTGCTGCAGTCAGGCTTGGCGATATGGGCGATTTTTGGGTTTTTGGCTATGGTTCACTGATCTGGCGGCCGGGATTTGCGCATGTCGAGACGCGGCGCGCGCGCCTCCACGGCTACCGCCGGTCGCTCTGCGTCTATTCCTATGTGCATCGCGGCACGCGCGAGCGGCCCGGCCTGGTGCTCGGCCTCGATCGCGGCGGCTCCTGCGTCGGACTGGCTTTCCGCGTCCCCGGTGACCTGCGCGACGAAGTCATCGCCTATCTGCGTGAGCGCGAGCTGGTCACCAGTGTCTATCTCGAGCGCATGCTGCGGGTCCGCCTCGACGACAGCGATACAGGCGCGGACAGGACGGTCGAGGCGGTCGCCTATGTCGTCGACCGCGACCATGAGCAATATGCCGGCGCGCTGGATGAAGCGGACGCGGCGCGCGTGGTTCGCGGCGCCGTCGGCCGGTCGGGAAAGAACGAGGACTATGTATCGAACACGCTGGAGCATCTCGAGGCGCTGGGCATCCGTGACCATTGGCTGGAAGAGGTGGCGCGACAGGTCGCGCCTTTGTGAAGCACTGGTGGGGTGTAAAGGACGACCTGGCCTTTGACCTCCGTGCCGCACGACATAGGTTAAGCGCAGTCGGGCGCGTTCCCGTCCGAGCTTTCCCATCCTCATGGAGATCAGCCTTGCAGAAACGTCGTCTCGGTCAAACCGACCTGTCCATCGCGCCGCTGGTTCTGGGCGGCAACGTCTTCGGCTGGACCGCCGACGAGAAAACCTCCTTCGACCTGCTCGACCGGTTCGTCGACGCCGGCCTCAACGCCATCGACACCGCCGATTCCTATTCGCGCTGGATTGCCGGCAACAAGGGCGGCGAATCGGAAACCATCATCGGCAAATGGATGAAGAGCCGCGGCAATCGCGACAAGGTCGTGGTGATCACCAAGGTCGGGTCGGATATGGGGCAGGGCAGGAAGGACCTTTCCGCCGCTTATATCGAGAAAGCCATAGACGCGTCGCTGAAGCGGCTGCAGACCGATGTTGTCGATCTGTATCTGTCGCACTGGCCGGATCCGGCCACGCCTTACGAGGAAACGCTCGGCGCCTACCAGAAGCTCCTGGCCAAGGGCAAGATCCGCTACGCTGGCGCGTCGAACCTCGATGCCGGGCAGTTGCGTGCCGCGCTCGACGTTGCGAGCCTGCGGGGCCTGCCGCGTTACGAGGTCTTGCAGCCGGAATACAATCTCTACGACCGCTCGTCCTTCGACGGCGCGCTGCACGATCTGTGCGTGGCCGAGAATATCGGTGTGATCACCTATTTCAGCCTCGCCAAGGGGTTTTTGAGCGGCAAGTACCGCAGCGAGGCCGATCTCGGCAAAAGCGCGCGCGGCGATGGCGTCAAGGATTATCTCAATGCGCGCGGCATGCGCATCCTGGCCGCCCTCGATGCGGTATCGGCCCGGCATTCGGCCAAACAGGCGGAAGTGGCGCTCGCCTGGGTGATAGCGCGACCCGGCGTGACCGCCCCGATCGCCAGCGCCACGACGCTCGATCAGATCGACAGCCTGGTACGCGCGGCATCGTTGAAGCTCGGACCGGACGACATGGCCGAACTCGACAAAGCGAGCGCGTAGCCCAAATCTCAAGCTGCTTGTCCTCCCTGGACATTCCAGCACTAAATTTAGGCATCCCGGCTGGGATGCACGATCGTTCAAGACATCCGGCGCGGCCCTGCCATACCGTCCCTTCATCGTCGCAAGATGCGGGGACGGCAGGTGGCCGAGCAGACCCTCTCCAATCCGGAACTATGGCAGCACTTGCTCGCGCTTGTCCTGGCATCGACGGTCGTCATGGGCAGTCCGGGGCCGGCGACGATAAGCGTCACCGCTGTCGCGGCCGCCTTCGGCCTGCGCCAATCGCTCCGCTACACCTGGGGCGTCATCGTTGGCACCATTGCGGTGCTTTTGGTGGTGACGACGGGCGTCATGGCAGTGCTCGCCTCTGTACCGAAACTGACGCCGCTGCTGACCGCGGCGTCAGCGGCCTACATCCTCTACCTTGCCTTCAAGATCGCAACGGCCCCGCCCGTGGCGGCGCGCGCCGTCGGGGCCGCGCTTCCCACCTTCCTGGGCGGGTTCCTGCTGGCCATCGCCAACCCAAAAGCCTATGTGGCGATTGCCGCCGTGTTCGCCGGTACGTCCGACCTCGACACGCGGCTCAAACTGGTGGTCGTGGCCGTGATGATCGTCGCTATCCACGTCCTGTGGCTTCTCGCCGGGGCAGCGTTTGCGCGCTTCCTGCGCAGGCCGCGCGCCTCGCGGATCATCAATTTGATCTTCGCGGCGACGCTGGTCTTAACCACGGCGCTGGCTGCGTTTTCTTGAGGTCAATCCATTTCGGCCGAAAAAATCTGAATCAGGCTTTCTGTTTCGCGGCCGCGCCCAGTTCAGCCAGCCGCTTCACCGCCGTTGGCGGCATGGGTGGCGGGTTTGGCGAGCGTGAGGCTTCGACGAGCAGCTGGTCGCAAGCGGCTTCCGTCTCGCTGATCAGCCGTTCCATGAATGCCTCCTTGTCCAGTCCGGGCGGGATCGGTGGCAGGAAGCGGGCCTTGATCGTGCCGGGATAGCGCATGAATTTCCGGCGTGGCCAATAGAGGCCTGCAACATGAGCGACCGGCACCACTGGCACGCCAAGCTGCGCGTAGAGCTCGACGATGCCGTATTTGTAAGCCGGCTCGTCGCCCGGCGCCCGGCGCGTGCCCTCGGGATAGATGATCAGCTGGCGCGGGTTGCGCGCCATCTCCTGCCTGGTGGCGGCGACCACCGCTTTGAGCGCTTTCGAGCGGCTGCCGCGGTCGACCGGGATCATCCGCATCTTCATGATGTACCAGCCAAAGAAGGGGATCCAGGTCAATTCGCGCTTGAGGATATAGAGGGGGTCCTTGAGGAAGGGGAAGAAGGCGATCGCGTCCCAGAAGGACTGGTGCTTGGGCGCCAGGATGAAGGAGCCTTCGGGCAGGTTTTCCAGCCCGGTAATGTCGTTTCCGGTGCCGGCGATCTTGTCGTAGAGCCACATCGAGGTGCGCGACCAGAATTTCGGCACGAACCAGGCGCGGTGGCGAGGCGACAGAAAATAGTAGGGCGTCCAGAGGATCATCTGGACGATCAAATTGACGTAGAAGACGAGGTTGAACGCCAGCGAGCGGATATAGAGCATGTGGGAAGTGCCCGGTGAGGAAGTGTGCGTTGGTTACACCAAGCGCGGGCAAAAAGGAAACGGCACGATGGCGCGGATCGGTCCGGCCGGCAATGAGCTGCAGTTCAGCTTCTTCTCCCAGTCTACCACGTCGCCTGCGCCAGGCGCTCCCTGAGGCGTGGGGCGGCGAAATCGAGGAAGGCGCGCAGCTTCACCGGCAGCAGGCCCTGGCCGGCATGCACGAGGTTCACCGGCCATGGCTGCGGCTCGAACGCCTCCAGCACCGGGCAGAGCGTGCCCGAGCGCACCGCGGCGGCGATCTGGTAGGAAAGCACCCTTGTAACCCCGACACCGGCAATCGCGGCATCGATCGCCGCTTCCGCGGTGTTGACCCGAAGCCTGGAGCGGATCGTGACGGCGCGTTCGGTCTTGCCTGTGGCGAAAGTCCATGTGGCGGGAGAGGTCAGCCCCTCGAAGGCGATGCAACTGTGCGCGGCAAGGTCGCTCGGGGTCTTCGGCGTGCCGTGTTCGGCGAGATAGGTCGGGCTCGCGCAGACGACGCGACGGATCGAGCCGACGCGGATGGCGACCAGGCTCGAATCGGGAAGCTGGCCGATGCGGATGGCGAGATCGATATGCTCCTCGATCAACTGGGTTATCCGGTCCGCAAGCGTCAGGCGGATGTCCACGTCGGGGTAGGCTGCGAGGAAGCCGGTGACGACCGGCAACACGTGCAGGCGGCCAAGGACGATCGGCGCGGTGACGATCAATTCGCCGGTCGGTGTGCTGTATTCGCCGGCAGCGGCACGCTCGGCCTCGCCGACCTCACCCAGAATGCGGCGGCAGGCGGCGAGATAGGCTTGGCCGGCATCGGTCAGCGTTAGCCGCCGCGTCGAGCGATTCAGGAGACGCGTCTCCAGATGCCGCTCCAGATCGGAGACTTTGCGGCTGACCGTTGCGAGCGGAATGCCGAAATGGCGCCCCGCGGCCGAAAGGCTGCCGGCTTCCGCGGCGGCGACGAAAAGCGACATGGCTTCGAAACGATCCATAGGTTCTTCCGGAAAATGGAAGGATAGATTGCAAATATGCCATCTGCATCCGAAAGATGGAAGGTTCTATTTAGAGCGGATTATGGTTCGAGGCTCTGCCTGAAGGAGGCTTCATGAACGCCCATGCTTTCACCAGCGACGTCGCCTTTACACCGACCGTCAAGGCGATCCAGGCTCGCAAAGGCTCTCGCGAGGCCTATGCCCGGGTCGAGGAGCGCGGCGGCTGGCAGGCCAGTATCACGCCCGATCTCGCCGCCTTCATCGAGGCGCAGACCAGCGTCTTCCTCTCGACGGCCAATGGCGAGGGCCAGCCTTATATCCAGCATCGCGGCGGGCCGGCCGGCTTCCTCAAGGTGCTCGACGAGCGGACGATCGGTTTCGCGGATTTCGCCGGCAACAGGCAATTCATCACCCAGGGCAATCTGGCCGATAATCCGCGCGCCTTCCTGTTCCTGATCGACTATGCGCACCGGCAGCGCATCAAGCTCTGGGGCAGAGCGCGCGTGGTCGAGGATGATGCGGAACTGATGGCGAAGCTGATGCCGGAAGGCTACAAGGCTAGGCCCGAGCAGATCATCCTGTTCACGGTCTCGGCCTGGGATGCCAATTGCCCGCAGCACATCCCGCAACGGTTCGAAGCGGCCGACGTGGCCGCGGCGCTGGCCGAGCGGGACAAGCGTATCGACTTGCTCGAACAGGAGATCGCGCGCCTGCGCGGCATTCCAAGCACTGCGGGCAAAGAATAATGCTGTCGCTCCGGGTCCAAGGGCGGCTTAATTCGGTGCGGCAGCCTCGGCCAGCGCGATGCCGTCAGGCGTCGGCTTCACCGGCACGATGCCGCGCGCCAGCGCCAGCAGGTACTTGTTGTATTCAGTGAACAGCACGCGCAATGCCCGGGGCTTGGTCAGCCAGCCGCCATTGTCGAGATTGGTGTTGACCACCGGGTAGGGCTCAAGCTTGGCGCCATGCAAGAGCCTGCCCATCTCCAGCAGGCTGCGCGGCATGTGATAGTTGTTGGTGACGAGGATCACGGTGCCGTAGGCGTGGTCTTCCACCCATTTGGCGCTTTCCTCGGCATTGCCGATCGTGTCGAGCGCGGCGCGGTCGATGTCGACGCAGCAGGAAAACAGCTTCTTGTCACCGCCGGTCGCGGCCTGAAGCTGGCGGCGGCTGGCGGATGGATGCACGCCGCTGATCAGCAGCCGTTCGCCCTTGCCGGACGCAAGCAGGTTCATCGCCGCGTCAAGGCGCGACTGGCCCCCGGTCAAAACGATGATAGCATCGGCCTTGACCGGATTGGCAGGCGTCGTCAGGTGACTGACGGTATTGGCAAAGAAGGCAAAGCCGCCGACAAAAACCGCTATGAGCGCGATCAGGGTATAAGCGCAGACACGGATGACGGAACTTAGCCGGCCAAGTTTGCCAAAGCCACGCGACGGCATGACCAGAACTGGCATGCGTCCAGCCGTATCGATCGAGTCCCTCGCGTCCATCATCTCATGGTTAACCCCGAATTGCGGCCTTTGATAGGTCGAAGTCGCACTTTGCGTTACGGCAGGTTTCCATCCGTGATCGGTACTTTTGCGCATGTCGTCGTTGGGCAGCATGCATTAGCCGCCGTCCGGCTGGCGAACATCGATGTCGCTGAGATAGGCAACGACGGTGACATGGGAGGTTGCCGCCGTCAGCGCGCCGACGACCAGCACCATGAGGGCGACGCCGAAATAGCCTGCCGAACCGATAGCGAAATTGCCGAACAGGGCAGTCGCCTGGTCGGCCTGCGGCGTCGCCATGTTGCGCGACGACCACCATGAGAAGACGATGAAGACGAGGATTGCCGCCGCACCGCCGGCGGCCGCGCCCTTCATGCCGGTGACCAGGAAATGCTGGCGGAATTCGCGAGCGATGAAGCGCGCCTCGGCGCCGACGAAATGCAGCACCTCGATGATATGGCCATTGCCGGCCATGGCGCCGCGCGTGGCGAATACCACGGTGAGCACGGTTGCCGACAGCATCAGCGCCAGCACGGCGATGCCGATGGTCACCGTGGTGCGGGCCATGGCCACCAGACGGTCGACCCAGGTGCGATGGTCGTCGAGGGACGCACTCGGCAGCTTCGGCGTGATCGCCGCGCGCATGGCGGCGAAGTCGGGCGGGTTGTTCTCGTCGATGGTGACGATGATCAGACGCGGCACCGGCAGTTCGTCGATGTTGAGACCCGAACCCAGCCACGGCTCCAAAAGCCGTGCCGTAGCGTCGCGGTCGATGATCCTTGTGGCCTTGACGCCCGGGAATTCACCGGCGATCCCGGAGGCCTGGGCAAGGGCTGCCTCCATGTCGAGACCGTCGACTGGCTTGATCTGGATCGTCGCCTCGCGCGAGATCTGGTTCTCCCAGACCGAGGCGGTGTCGCGCACCAGCGTCACCGCGCCGAAGGTCAGGCAGGTGAGGAACGTCATGATGGCGATGACCAGCAGCAGCGCCCGGCCGGCGATGTTCTGCGCCGGCACGATCGGCGCCATCTTGCGCTGGGCGCGGGGTTTTATCCCGGCCTCTTCGATGCCCTGATCCCTAAGATGTTCGGCGGGAAGGTCAGTCATAGATATCCAGCCTCCCGCCGGCCAGGATCATGCGCCGTGCGTCGACCTGTTCCATCAGGCCGAGGTCGTGCGTGGCGATCACCACCGCGGTGCCCAGCCGGTTGAGTTCGATGAACAGCCTGAGCAGACGCCGAGCCAATGGCGGATCGACATTGCCGGTCGGCTCGTCCGCCAGCAGGATCTCGGGCTGCTCGATCAGCGCCCTGGCGATGGCGGCGCGCTGCTTCTCGCCACCCGACAGCACCGGCGGCAGCACATGCATGCGTTCGCCAAGGCCGACCCATTTCAGCAATTCGGTGACGTCGGTGCGGTAGCTCATCTCCTCGCGCCCGCGCACGCGCAACGGCAAGGCGACATTCTCGTAGGTCGTCATGTGGTCGAGCAGTCGAAAATCCTGGAACACTACGCCGATGCGACGCCGCAGATGCGGCAGTTCGGCGCGCGAGATCCGCGAACGGTCCTTGCCGAAAATGGTGATCAGCCCGCGTGTCGGCTTGAGCGACATGAACAAAAGCCGCAGCAGCGTCGTCTTGCCGGCGCCCGAAGGCCCGCTCAGGAACTGGAAGGAACGCTCCGGTATGTGCAGGGAAATGTCGCGGAGGATTTCCGGACCCATGCCATAGCGGAGGCCGACATTTTCGAAGCGGATCACGTTCGACGACCTGAAACTTGCGGTGGCGAAACGCCAGCCTTTTCCTGGAAAAGACCATCGGCCGGCATGGTTAACCCTTGGTTAATTTTCGATGTTTTTCGGTTCGTCACAGCGGTTCCGGTGGGGAAGCGTTAACCATTTCCATTTACGCAAAAGAAACGAAGAGCAAACAAGTGGTGCAGTGTTGGCCATGATGGCTGAGGATCGAACCGCGCGCCCGGTTTCCGGCGAAATCATGACGGATACGGCCGTCGTGCCGGAACGCGTCATGCGTGGCCCAGCCGCCGACATTGTCGAAGCCGACTACGAAGTGGTATCCCGCGCTGCCGCCGATATCGATCCGTCGCCGCCGCCTTCGCGCGTGATCGACACGCCATCGATCGAAGGCATGGACATGCTTCGCAAGGCGGAAGCCGCCGCGGAGCGGCCGCTGGCATCGCGCGGCGGGCCGATCTTCTGGATTGCCGGCCTCAGCGCCGCCTTTGCGGCCTTCTGGGTCTCGGGTGGCCACACGCTGGTGCGCCATGCGCCTTTCTGGGCTGTTGAACAGCCGGCCGGCGTCGCGCTCAGCATTTCCGGCGTCACTTCCCGCGTCGATGCCTCCGGTCCCGATCCGGTGTTGCTTGTCAACGCCGAGGCGACCAATGACGGGGCCAAGGCTGCGCAATTGCCGCCGCTGGAAATCCGGGTCATCGGCAATGACGGCCGCATCACCCGCTACACGTTGGGGGCATCCAATCGGCCGCTGGCGCCTGGCGAAAGATTTGGCTTTTCCAGCAGACTCGATGTGCCTAGAAATGGCGTTAAGGCGGTCTCGGTGACGTTCGCCAGCTAGGAAAGCAAAGAATGCCAATCGTGCGCGGCAAGGACATCGAAGTCCTGTTTTCGGCATCGGCGATCGCCCGCCGCAATCTCGAACTGGCCAAGGAGATCGCCGGGCACGATTACCAGGATCTTCTGGTGATCTCGGTGCTGAAGGGCTCGTTCATCTTCGCCGCCGATCTCATTCGCGCCATGCACGATGTCGGCCTGTCGCCCGAGGTGGAATTCATCTTCATCTCCAGCTACGGCGCGGGTACCAGCAGCGGCGAGGTGAAGGTGCTGCGCGATATCGACAATGAGGTCGCCGGCCGCGACGTGCTGTTGATCGACGACATTCTCGAATCCGGCAAGACGTTGTCCTTCACCCGCGACCTGATGCTGTCGCGCGGCGCCAGAAGCTGCGCCATCGCCGTGTTGCTCGACAAGCGCATGCGCCGCCAGACCGCGCTCAACGCCGACTATGTCGGCTTCGACTGCCCCGACTATTTCGTCGTCGGCTACGGCATGGATGTCGCCCACGCCTTTCGTGAGCTGCCGTTCGTCGGCGTCGTCAAAGGCGACGCCTAGATTGATGCCGTTCTTGGTTCAGGAAAAGTCAACTTTTCCTCGCCAAGTATTCGCGCCATGGCAAAGCTCCTGATTGTCGAGGACGATGAGTCCGTTCGCACCCTCGCGGCCCGCGCGCTCGAACGCGCCGGGCATGTGATCGACATCGCCGCCGATGGCGCGCAAGGGCTTGCCCTGATCCGCGCCGCATCTGGCGGCTACGACCTCGTGCTGTCCGATATCCGCATGCCGGAGATGGATGGCATCGAGATGGCCAAGGCGTCGGCCGCTCTCTTCCCGGCGATGAAGATCATGCTGATGACCGGCTATGCCGACCAGCGCGAGCGCGCCGAGGAACTGAACGGCATCATTCGCGACGTCGTCCAGAAACCGTTCACGCTGGCCGAAATCCGCGCGCGTGTCGAACAGGCGCTTGCCTGTTTCGCCTGATCGGGTTCATGCGGGATCGCAGGTCGCCGCAATTGCCGGTTCGCCGGTCAGACGCCGGCTGGCATTAAGCGCGAACAGACCGGCGCCGATGATGAGGGCCGCGCCGATGACGGTGGTCGCTCGCGGCACCTCGGCAAAGAACAGGAAACCCCACAGCGGCGTCCAGATGATGCCGGTGTATTCGAAGGTGGCGACGCGGTTGGCGGGCGCCAGCCGGTAGGCCTGCGACAACAGGATCATCCCGGCCGAGGCGACGAAGCCGCAGGCGCCCATCTTGAGGAAATCGGCCATTGTCGGCCAGATCCATGGCCTGACCAGGAATTCGAGGCTGGGGTGGACCGCATGGGTTATGCCGGCCATCCAAAACAACCCGGCGACCACCGCAGCGCCCACCAGATAGGCGCCGTTCTGGTAGAACGCCATGACGGTGGAGGATTCGGTGTCGCCGATCTTGCGGGCCATCAGTTGCGAAAAACCGTAAAGCGCCGCCGAGGCCAGCGACAGCAGCGCCGCCCAGTCGAACAGCCCGGCGCCCGGGCGCAACATCACCAGCACGCCAAGCAGGCCGACCAGGACAGTGGCCAGCGTCCGCCAGGAGACATGTTCGCCAAGGTAGGGTCCGGCCAGGGCCATGATGAACAGCGGCGCCATGAAGTAAAGCGCCACCGCGTCGGCCAGTGGCAGGGCGGCGATCGCCAGATAGTAGACCGTGTAGGACGAGAACTGGATGAAGGCGCGCATCGTCAGCATGCCAAACCGCTTCGAAAGTATTGCCTGCAATCCGACATCGGCGTGGACGAGAAAGATCAGGATCGGCAGGGCGACGATCGAGCGAATGGCCATCACCTCGGTCACCGGATAGGTGCTCGATACGGCCTTGACCAATGGATCCTGGAGCGAGAACACCAGCACGCCGAGGCAAAGGCTTGCCATGCCGAGGACGATCCGGTTCTGCATGCGATTTCACAGGCTCCTTGCGCGCGGCCTCGAAGACCGGGCCTACTTTGGGGTAAAAAGAACCCGCCACCGTTTCGGGCAGCGGGTATGAGTGAGGACTCTTCAGATTGGTCCGCGGCCGATTTCGCGGCCGCATATCCAATGGGTGGATGAAGTATCTTCTCGCGTTTGACATGTTGCAAACGAATTGGAATGATGCCTGCAATCAGATTTTCTTATGGCGGATAGCATGCGGCCAACCCTCGACAGTGACCTGTTGCGCACCTTCGTCGCGGTTGCCGACACCGGCAATTTCACCAAGGCAGCCGAGCAGGCCGGCCGCACCCAGTCGGCGGTCTCGATGCAGATGAAGAAGCTGGAAAGCCTGGTCGGCGACAGCCTGTTCGAGCGCGGCTCGCGCGGCGTGGCGCTGACGCGGCGCGGCGGTGAGCTTATCGGCAACGCCCGGCGCATCGTGTCGCTGCTCGAGGAGACCGCGGCGTCGATGGCCGCGGCGCCGCTTGGCGGACCGGTGCGCATCGGCATCCCGGAAGAATATGGTCACGCCATCCTGTCGCGCGCGCTCGGCGCCTTCGCCAAGCGCCATCCTCAGGTCGAAGTTACCGTGCGCTATGCACATTCCGGTGCCCAGATAGCGGCGCTCGCCACCGGCGAGCTCGATCTGGCGGTGGTGTTCGAATGGCAGGATCTTTCCGGCGGCGAGGTGCTGATGCAGGATCCGACCGTGTGGGTAACGTCGGAACTGCATCACATGCATGAGGAGCGCCCGGTGCCGATCGCGCTCTACAACCACGCCGGCTGGTGCAAGGATTTCGCCATCAAGTCACTGGAGCAGCGCGGTCTCGCCTATCGCGTCGCCTATACCAGCGATACCAATGGCGGCCTCAAGCTCGCCGTCACCTCCGGGCTGGCGATCGCGCCGATCTCGCGCAGCAACATACCGGCCGGTTGCCGGGAACTCGCCGCCGCCGACGGGTTCTGCGACATCGACGCCTCGAATGTCGTGCTGCGCCGCAACCCGAACGCTTCCGGCGAGGCCATAGACGGCATGCAAGAGGCGATCCGCGAGGCGTTCACCAACCGGTAGAGCAAGTTGCTACCGGATGCCCTCATAGAAGGTCAGCCGGTTGCCGAATGGGTCGCCGACAGTGATTTCCCTCGTCTTCCACGGCGTCTCTTCAAGCCCCGGCCTGGCGAAACGGTAATTCCTGGTCGTCAATTCGCGGTGCAGCCCCGCAATGTCGGTCACCTCGATCCGCACGTGGACGCCTGGCGCGCCGTCGCCGTGATGTTCGCTCAGATGCAGCACGCAGCCGTCACGCGAAATCCCCATATAGAGGGGAGCGTTGTCGTCGAAGCGGTGCTCGAACTGCACCTCAAAGCCGAGAAAGCCGACATAAAATTCATGCGCCTTGGCGATGTCGAAGATGCGCAGGATCGGGGTGACGGCGCCGAGTTTCACCATAGTGGTCTCAGTGGTTCATGCTTAAGGCGATGGGGTGAGGGGAGTTATTTCAGCTCCAGCAGCCGCTCCAGATAGCTGCGTTCGATATCCGGGCTGAGCGCATTGCCGAGCCGCTTGCGGATCGCTTCGAGAATCTGGCGGGCGCGTTGGACGTCGATCTCGTCCGGCACCTTCACCGATTCGCCGAAATCGGGACCTTGGGTGGCGCGCGGCCGGCCGAGCGGGTCGCGGTCGGCATTCTGCTGGCGGCCGCCTTCTCCGTTGCCGCCCTGGTCGCCCTGCATGGCCTGCAATTGCTTCATCATGTCCTTGGCGCCCTTGCGCAACGCCTCCAGCGCGCGGCCCTGATGACCGACAGCCTGATCGCCGTCGCCTTCGCCAAGCGACTGTTCGGCATTGCCCATGGATTTGCCGGCATCGCCAAATCCCTCACTGGGCTCGAGCCCCATGCCTTCCAGCCCTTTCTTCAGCTGATCGAGGTCGCCTTGCAGCTTGCCCTGACCCTCCTGCAACTGCTTCAGCGCATCGGCGAATTCCTGCGGCGTCATCGGCTTCGGCCGGCCAAGCGGATCGCGATCATCGCCCGGGCCGGGCTTGCCCTGTTCGCCCATCGGACCCTGCTCGCCATTCTCACCGAGCTGCTCGTCGCGATTCTGGCCGCGCTGGCGCTCGCCACGCTGCATCTGGTCCATGCGGAACGTGTCGTTCATCATCTCCTGCTGGCGCCGCATGATCTCGCCGAGCTTGTCCATCTGCTGGCGCATCTCGCTGTCCTGCTCGCCACCGCCCGGTTGCTGGCGCCCGGCCTGCAGATTGTTCATCATGTCCTGCAGTTGCGAGAGCAGTTGCTGCGCGTTGTCGCGATCGCCTGATTTCGCCAGATTCTCGATCTGGTCCATCATGCGTTCGATGTCGCTCTGGCGCAGTTCCTGGCCGTTCTGCTGCATCTGAGGCGCATTCGGATTCTGCTGCGCGCGCGCCGCGAATTCCTGCAGGAACTGGTTCATCGCCTCGCGCAGTTCCTTCATCGCCTTGTCGATTTCTTCGTCGCTGGCACCGTTCTTGATGGCATCCTGCAGCGCCTGCTGGGCCTGGCGCAGCCGCCTCTCGGCCGCCGACAGATTGCCCTCCTCGATGCCGAGCGCGATCTCCCAGAGATAAGACACTTCGTCGCGCAACTTGTCGTCGCTGTCGGCCATCTTCAGGCGGCTGCGCGCGCTCATGATGGCGAGGTAGTGAGCCATGTTGTCGAACGTGTCTTCGGGCCGAAGCGTGATCGCGTCCATCAGGTCGAGCACCCGGCTCTTGGCATTGGCGTCGAGCGCCAGCATCCGGCGCTGCTCGATCACGGCGCGCGCCAGCGGATTGGAGAATGGCCGCTCCGGCATCACCAGCGTCTTGGTTTCGCTGGTTGCCGTATGTCCGGCATCGTCAGTGGCGACAAGCGTCAGCTTGATCTTGCCGCCGGCCCAGACATGTTCGGTCAGGTCCTTCGTGGCCTTGGCGGCATTGCCGCCGCGGCGCGGCAAGGCCAATGGCATTTCGGGCGGGCCATAGAGCGGACGCGCATTCGGCGCCTGCGGGTCGGCCAAGGCGAAGCTCGCCTTGGCCGAGGCCGCGCCATAGTCGTCATCGATCTGGTAGTTGAGTTCGAAAGCGCCATTGGCGGCGCGCTTGGGCTCGCCGACGAAGCGGATCTGCGGCGGCTTGTCGGGGATCACCGCGAAGGCCCAGCGGCCAAGTTCGTCGTCAGCCGATTTCAGCGTCAGCGTGCCGTTGGCCGTAAGCTTGCCGGTGAACTGGCGCACGGTGGAGGGCGCCACGGGGGAAGGAGGCGCCGGGTTTGCCGGCGGCTTGGCTGCCGCGGCCTGCGGGTCGATGGCGCGGGCATTGCCGCTGGCGTCGGCATAGCTCAGCGTTTCCTCGCCCGACCCGCCGGTGACGCGCAGCGACACGTCGCTGCCTTCCGGCACGGTGAAGGCGGGCGCCGCCTGATTGACGTTGGTGGCGTTGGCGGCCGTGGAGACAGGGGCCGTAAGGAAGATCGGCGGCCTGCCGGTATAGGCAGGCGGCGTCACCCAGGCGTCGACGCGCGGCGGTACCACGTCGCGCGCCGCATTGGCGCTGAATCCGTCCGTCATGCGACCGCCGGACGGCCCGAAGGAAAAGGCAAAAGCGGTAACGAGCAGAAGCGCCGCCACGGCGCGCAGTCCCCACGGGTCGCGCTCGGGTACGCGCGTGCGTGGCAGGTCGGCGCCGAGCTGGTCGAGCTTTTCGGCCATGCGTTTCTGGTGCTCGCGCCACAACGCCTGCGAAAAGCCGCTTTCCTTGCCGCTCGGACGGTCGGTCTGCACCAGCACCGGGCTGTGCAGCAGTTCATTGGCCGCCTCGATACGCCGGTCGACTTCGGCGCTGGACGGCATCCGGAAGAAACGCAAGGGGTAGAGTGCGCCAAGGGCTGCGATGGCGAATGCCGCGACGACGCCGATGCGCGCCATGTCGGGCAGGAGAGGGAAGAGGCCGAGCCACGAGACGCTGAGGAACAGGCTGGCGATGATGATCAGCGGCAGCAGCAACGGCCAGCCGCACTCGACCGTCATGGAAACCCGCGTCGCCAGCCGGCTCAGGGCAAGGCGCCCGGCCAGGCTGCGATCGCTGGTGAAGGTGGGTCGTTGCGTCATCGGCCCTTCCTGGTCGGGCGGGATAGCCCGAACCTCACGGGTAGAAGAATAGCAACAAACACGGCGAAGGCGAGGCGGTTCCCAAAAACGTGAAGGGGATTGCAGCCATTATCGTCAGAATTTCGCCGGATTCGTGTTCGCGCCGCAGACCAGAACGGCAATACGCTCGCCCTCAGACGGCACGTAGCGGCCCGACAGGAGGGCCGCGAAGGCCGCCGCGCCGCCGGGCTCGGAGATGATTCGCACCCGGTCCCAAAGTGCCGCCTGCGCTGCAATGATGTCGTCGTCGCTGACCAGTATGGAACGTTCGACGAAGGCCTCGGCGATCGGAAACATCTTTTCGCCGACGCGCTTGGGCGCCAGCGAATCCGCGGCGATGCCTTCGGCCGGCGCGTCGACCGGCCGCCCGGCCTCGAAGGCGCGGTAGAGCGTCGGCGCGCCTTCCGGCTCGACGGCGATGATCCTGATGCGGCCGGCGAACCAGGCGGCGATGCCGCCGATCAGCCCGCCGCCGCCGACAGCGACCAGAAGCGTGTCGAGCTTGGGCAGCTCGGCTTCGATCTCGAGGCCGAGCGTGCCTTGCCCGACCAATGTCTCCTCCTGGTTGAAGGCGTGGATCTGCAATGCGCCGGTCTTTTCGGCGAAGCTCTCGCTGGCGGCCAATGCCTCGGCGTAGCGGGCGCCACCGACAATCAGATCGGCGCCATAGCCGCGGATACGGTCGAGCTTGGCCGGCGGGCTCACCTCGGGAACGAAGATGGTCGCCTTGTGGCCAAGCCGCATGGCGGCATAGGCGACGGCGGCGCCATGATTGCCGCCCGATGCCGCGACGACGCCAGCCTTCGGCACGGCCCGCTCGAGAAGATTGGTGAACGCGCCGCGCGCCTTGAACGAGCCGGAATGCTGCAGGCATTCGAGCTTCAGGTCGACGCCGAGAGCCGGGCGGTCGAAATCGGCCATGTCGACGCGCAGCACCGGCGTGCGGCGCACGAAGGGCCGGATGCGCGTTTCCGCGGCGGCAATGCGTTCGCGCGTGATCGTATTTGGCATGGCTTGTTCTCGCCTCCCGGGATTGACATTACTTAGTAACTTAGCAAAATGACTAAATGCAAGAGGTCGATGTCTTCAAAGCGATCGCCAACGAGCGCAGGCTGCATATCCTCGACTGGCTGAAGGATCCGCGCGCCCATTTCCCACGCCAAGCCGATGGCGATCTGGTCGAGGACGGTGTCTGCGCGCTGCTGATCGCCGAAAAACTCGGCATTACTCAGGCGACACTCAGCGAGCACATGCGGGTGCTCACGCAGGCAGGCCTGCTGCAAGCCAAGCGGATCAAGCAGTGGACGTTCTATCGCCGCGACGAAGACGGGATCGCCAAGACAAGGGCGCTTGTTCTGCACCGATTGTAGACTGCTCTGGAATTCCGGGGCTATTTCAACCAGTCGGGCAGCGAATCCAGCCCGATCAGCTCGTCATAGGTCTGGCGCGGACGCACGACGTGGAAGCGATCGCCGTCGACCAGCACCTCGGGCACCAGAAGCCGGCTGTTGTAGGTGCCGGCCTGCACCGCGCCATAGGCGCCGGCGGTGGCGATGGCGATGAGGTCGCCGGACTTGAGCCGGGGCAAGTCGCGGTCCAGACCGAGATAGTCGCCGGTCTCGCAGACCGGGCCGACGACGTCGACTGTCATGCGCGGCGCCGTTGCCGGCTGCTGCACCACCGGCCTTATGTCGTGAAAAGCGTCGTAGAGTGTCGGACGGACCAGATCGTTCATCGCGGCATCGACGACGAGGAAGTTCTTGGCGTCGCCTTCCTTCACGAAGATCACTTCCGATACGAGAATGCCGGCATTGCCTGATATCAGCCGGCCGGGCTCGAACATAACCTTCAGTCCAAGCTTGGTGACGTGCTTCCCGACGATCTCGGCATAGGCGTCCGGGAGCGGCGGCGGGCTGTTGTCGACGCGGTAGGGAATGCCGAGGCCGCCGCCGAGATCGATATGCTCGATGGCGTGCCCGTCGGCGCGCAGCGTGCCGACCAGTTCGACCAGCAGCGCGAAAGCGTCGTCGAAGGGCTGCAGCTCGGTAATCTGGCTGCCGATATGGGTGTCGATGCCGGTGATCTTGATGCCCGGCAGCTCGGCCGCGCGGGCGTAGACCTGGCGCGCCTTTTGCCAGGGAATGCCGAACTTGTTCTCGGCCTTGCCGGTGGAGATCTTCTTGTGCGTCCTGGCATCGACATCCGGATTGATGCGCAGCGAGACCGGCGCGACCTTGCCGAGTGCGGTGGCCCGGACCGACAGCAGCTCGAGTTCCGGTTCGGATTCGACGTTGAAGCAGAGGATGCCGGCCGAGAGCGCGAAATCCATTTCTCGCGCTGTCTTGCCGACGCCCGAAAACAGTATCTTGTTGGCCGGAATGCCGGCGGCGAGCGCCCGGCGCAATTCGCCTTCCGAGACCACATCGGCGCCGGCGCCAAGCCTGGCCAGCGTTTTCAGCACCGCCTGGTTGGAGTTCGCCTTCATGGCATAGCAGACCAGCGCGTCGAGGCCGGTAAAGGCGTCGGTGAAGACGCGAAAATGCCTGGTCAGCGTCGCCGTCGAATAGCAGTAGAAAGGCGTGCCGACGCTGGCCGCGATATCTGAAATCGCGACGTCCTCGGCATGCAGCACGCCGTCGCGGTAGTCGAAATGGTTCACGAGAATGGTTCCGGAAGTTGGAGCACGCTGCGATCGGCTGATCTCATCGGCTCTAGATCTTGTTTTTTCGCGTGATCCTGTCCGAAAGTCTGGAACTTTTTGCTTCGCTGACCTTCGGTTCGGGATCACGCTAGAGCAGCGGGTCGAGAATGAACTTCTTGTCCTCGACCGGTTTTTCCGGCTCCGGCGGGAGCGGCTGCTTGGCCTTTTCGGCGTCCTTGCGGGCCTGCACGGCAGCCTCGTAAGGCGTGTCGAGACCGGCTTTCCTGCCGCAGGCCGTAACGGTCGCGATCACCGCCAGCAGCGTCAACGTTACCAAAATCCTGCTTCCGGTCATCGATCCATCCGTCCGAAACTTTTGCGTGCCGCCGCTTTTAGCCGAGTTTTCGGCGCATTGCACCCTGGCTCAGGCCTTGGCGAGCCGCTTTTTCCAATAGCGTATCTGCTTCCTCACTTCCGACGGTGCGGTGCCGCCGAAGCTCACGCGGCTCTTCACCGAATTCTGCACGGCAAGCACCGAAAAGATATCAGCCGTGATGTCAGGATGAACGCATTGCAGATCCTGGAGGGAAAGCCTGTCGAGCCCAACCTTTTTCTCCTCGGCCAGTGCTACAGCGCGGCCGGTGACGTGATGCGCCTCACGGAACGGCAGGCCGAGCGTGCGCACCAGCCAGTCGGCAAGATCGGTGGCCGTCGAATAGCCGGCGCCGGCCGCCTTTTTCATCGCTGCGGCGTTGACCGTCATGTCGCGCACCATGCCGGTCATCGCCGCCAGCATCAGGTCGAGCGTCTCGGCGGCGTCGAATACGGATTCCTTGTCCTCCTGCATGTCCTTGCCATAGGTCAGCGGCATGCCCTTCATGACGGTCAGCAGGCCGACCAGATGGCCGGTGACGCGGCCGGTCTTACCGCGCACCAGTTCGGCGGCGTCGGGGTTCTTCTTCTGCGGCATGATCGAGGAGCCGGTGGAAAATGAGTCCGACAGCCTGACGAAGCCGAATTGCGGCGTCGACCAGATGATGATCTCTTCGGCCAGCCGCGACAGATGCGTGGCGCAGATCGCCGCGACGCCCAAGAATTCCAGTGCGAAATCGCGGTCCGAAACGCTGTCCAGAGAATTGCGCATCGGCTCGCGGAAGCCGAGATCCTTCGCCGTCTTGTGCCGGTCGATGGGAAAGCTGGTGCCGGCGAGGGCTGCGGCGCCGAGCGGGCTTTCGTCCATCCGCTCGATGGCATCGCGAACACGTGACAAATCGCGCGAGAACATCTCGACATAGGCCATGCAGTGATGGCCGAAGGTCACCGGTTGCGCCGCCTGCATGTGGGTGAAGCCCGGCATCACCGTTGCCGCATGCTCCTCGGCCCGCTCCAGAAAGGCCGCGATCAGGCCTTTCAGCGCCTCGGCGACGCGCAAACACTCGTCCTTGACCCAGAGCCGCAGGTCGACCGCCACCTGGTCGTTGCGCGAGCGGGCGGTGTGCAGGCGGCCGGCGGCCGGGCCGATCAGTTCGGCAAGGCGGGCCTCGACATTCATGTGGATGTCTTCCAGCCGGGTCGAGAACTCGAACGTGCCGGCTTCGATCTCTGTCAGGATCGTGTTCAGCCCGTGAGCGATTTTTTCTTGATCGGCTGCCGAAATAATGCCCGTTTCAGCCAACATCTCGCTATGGGCGATCGAACCTCTGATGTCTTGCGCATAGAGTTTGCGGTCGAACGAGATCGACGCGTTGATCGCTTCCATGATCGCGGCCGGACCCGAGGCAAAACGTCCGCCCCACATCTGGTTGCTGGCCTTCTTGTCGCTCATCGCTATAACCCGTTGTTCCGGAGCAGTTTTTAAGACATGGCAGACGGCAATAGATTCTTCCCGGCCCCGCGCCTTATCCTCGCCGCCCTGGTGGCGGGCGTGCTGGCGGGCGCGGTCGCGGTATATGTCAGCGAGAGCGGTTCTGGCAACAACGCCCCGGCACAAGTCGCTGCCGGTGACAGCAAGGACGATGTCGCCTGCGCCGCCAAGGCCGACCGCGCCAAGAAGGTCGCCGCGGCCGCCACCGGCCAGGTGGCGGCGCTTTTGCCGGCTGACCCGCCGCAATCGCTGAAGAGTCTCGCCTTCAACGGCCCCGACGGCAAGCCGATGACGCTCGCCGACCATGCGGGAAAAACGGTGCTGCTCAATCTGTGGGCTACATGGTGCGCGCCCTGCCGCGCCGAAATGCCGGCGCTCGATGCGCTGCAAAAGGACAAAGGCAGCGACGCCTTCCAGGTTGTAGCGGTCAATGTCGATGCCGGAGACGATGCCAAGCCGAAGAAGTTCCTCAGGGATATCGGCATCGAGGCGCTCGACTACTACCGCGATTCGACGATGGCGCTGTTCAACGATCTCAAGACGCGCGGCCTGGCGCTCGGCTTGCCGGTCACCATGCTGGTTGATGGCGAAGGCTGCCTGATCGCGCATATGAACGGCCCGGCCGAATGGTCGAGCCCGGACGCCAAGCGGCTGGTCGAGACGGCGCTCAGACCGTCAGACTGAGCGCGGGCAATCGGCGTTTGTCGCAGGTCGCGGTCGCGTTTCGTTAGGGCAGTAAGCCGGCTTACCAATTCCTTTCCGCCGTCTCTCTTCGGAAGCGAGTGTTACCTCGGACGGAGATGAAGTTCATCGATCCGCAACAAAACCGTTGTCCGATTGTCACAAGCGCCACATATTGCCTCTGCGGGAGTGCCCCTTTCGCCAATGACAAACGGGAGATGAAACATGAAGTTGTTCGGCTTCGCGGCCAGTGTTGCCGCCACATTGACCTTGCTTTCCACCACATCCGCCTTTGCGGTCACGCAGATAAGCTGGTGGCATGCCATGACCGGCGCCAACGCCGAGGTCGTCGACAAGATCTCCAAGGATTTCAATGCGAGCCAGAGCGAGTATGAGCTCGTTCCGGTGTTCAAGGGCACCTATCCCGAGACGCTGAATGCCGGCATCGCCGCGTTCCGTGCCGGACAGGCGCCCGATATCCTGCAGGTGTTCGATGTCGGCACCGGCGTGATGATGGCGGCCGAGGGCGCGATCAAGCCGGTGGCCGATGTGATGACAGGTGCTGGGATGACCTTCGACAAGAGCCAGTATCTACCCGGCATCGTCGGCTATTATTCGAAGCCGGACGGCACCATGCTGTCCTTCCCTTACAACTCTTCCTCCCCGATCCTGTACTACAACAAGGACATCTTCCAAAAGGCGGGTCTCGACGTGAACAATCCGCCCAAGACCTGGAACGAGGTTTGGGATGCCGCCAAGAAGATCAAGACGAGCGGCGCGGCCCCTTGCGGCTACACCTCGACCTGGCTGACCTGGATTCATCTGGAGAATTTTGCGGCTTGGAACGATGTGCCGTGGGCCACACAGCAGAACGGCCTGGCCGGCGGTGATGTCGAGCTCAAGATAAACGCGCCGATTTTCGTCAACCATTTCCAGGCGCTGGCAGACCTCGCCAAGGATGGTACGTTCAAATATGGCGGGCGCACCTCCGAAGCCAAGCAGATATTCCTTGCCGGCGAATGCGGCATCTTCACCGAATCGTCGGGCGGCCTTGGCGACATCGTCAAGTCCGGCATGAACTATGGTATCGGCCAGCTTCCCTATGATACCGATGCCAAGGGCGCACCGCAGAACACAACCCCGGGCGGTGCCAGCCTCTGGGTGTTCGGCAACAAGTCGGACGAGGAATACAAGGGCGTCGCGGCCTTCTTCGCCTATCTGTCCAAGACAGATGTGCAGGAATATCTGCACCAGAAGTCGGGTTATCTGCCGGTGACGCTCGCTGCATACGAGGCGACCAAAAAATCAGGGTTCTATGACAAGAACCCCGGCCGCGAGACACCCATTCTGCAAATGACGGGCAAGGCGCCGACCGACAACTCGAAGGGCGTGCGCCTGCCGAATCTGCCGCAGGTGCGCGATATCCAGAACGAGGAGTTCGAAAAGATGCTGGCCGGTCAGCAAACCGCTCAGCAGGCGCTTGACAATGCTGTCACACGCGGCGACGCGGCGATCAAGGAAGCGCTCGAGAACTGACGAGGTTTATCTCGGTCAGTCGGTTGCAATAACGCCCACGCGAGCTCGCGTGGGTAACTTCTGAATAGCGAGGGAAATCAGCCCTGTCTCCACGCGTCGTCTTTCCCAACAAGATCCTGCCCTACTTGCTGGTGGCGCCACAACTCGCCATAACACTGGTTTTCTTCTACTGGCCGGCCGGTCAGGCGGTTTACCAGTCGATGCTCAGGCAAGATCCGTTCGGGCTAAGGACCAAGTTCGTCTGGTTCGCCAATTTCCGGAAGGTGCTGGCCGACCCGGCATATCTCAACTCGATCAAGGTCACGGTGGTTTTTTCGCTTGCGACCGCGATCGTCGCCATGGGCGTGGCGCTGCTGCTTGCCGTGATGGCGGAGAAAGTGGTGCGCGGCAAAGGTCTCTATCGGACGCTGATGATCTGGCCTTACGCGGTAGCCGCGGCTATTGCCGGCATGCTTTGGCTGTTCCTGTTCAATCCGTCGATCGGCTCGCTGGCCTATTTGCTGAGAAATCTCGGTATTGCCTGGGACCCCCTGCTCAACGGCACCCACGCCATGATCCTGCTGGTGTCGGCCGCGGCCTGGAAGCAGATCAGCTACAATTTCCTGTTCTTCGTCGCCGGCCTGCAGGCGGTGCCGAAAACGCTGATCGAGGCGGCGGCCATGGACGGCGCCCGCGACACCAAGCGCTTCTGGACGATCGTCTTCCCCCTGCTTGCGCCGACGACCTTTTTCCTGCTGGTCGTCAACACCGTCTATGCCCTGTTCGACACGTTCGGCATCGTCCATGCTGTCACCGGCGGCGGGCCGGGCAAGGCGACCGAGACGCTGGTCTACAAGGTCTACAACGATGGTTTCGTCAATCTGATCCTCGGCGATTCAGCAGCGCAGTCGGTCATCCTGATGGCCATCGTCATTGCGCTTACCGCCATCCAGTTCCGCTACGTGGAACGCAAAGTGCATTACGGCTGAGGGCAGCGATGATCGGCCAGTCCCCGCTCCGCACCTTCATCGCCCATGCCGTGCTCATCCTTGGCATATTGATCGTGGCTTTTCCGATCTACTACACGTTCGTGGCATCGACACACACGCTGCAAACGATCCTCAGGCCGCCGCTGCCGCTCTTGCCCGGCGACCAGCTCTGGAACAACTACAGCGAGGCGCTGTTCGGCGGCATTGGTCGCATCGGCGGTGTCAGCGTCGGCAGGCTGCTCCTCAACACCACGATCATGGCGCTCGGCGTGGCGGTGGGAAAAATCTTCATCTCGATCCTGTCGGCATACGCGATCGTGTTCTTCCGCTTTCCCCTGCGCATGACCTTCTTCTGGCTGATCTTCATCACCTTGATGCTGCCCGTGGAGGTGCGCATCCTGCCGACTTACAAGGTGATGGTCGATCTCGGCATGATCGACACCTATGCGGGCCTGATCATCCCGTTGATCGCCTCGGCCACCGCAACGCTGCTGTTCCGCCAGTTCTTCATGACCATTCCGGGTGAACTGGTCGAAGCGGCGCGGATTGACGGCGCCGGGCCCTGGCGGTTCTTCTTCGATATTCTCCTGCCGCTGTCGCGCACCAACATCGCGGCGCTGTTCGTCATCCTCTTCATCTATGGCTGGACGCAGTATCTGTGGCCGTTGCTCGTCACCAACAGCAACGACATGAACACCATCGTCATCGCCCTGAGAAAGATGGTGTCCTTCGCCGATGCCGACACCCAATGGCATCTGGTCATGGTCACGGCGATGCTGGCCATCGTGCCGCCGATCCTGGTGGTGGTGCTGATGCAGCGCTGGTTCGTGCGCGGCCTGGTCGATTCCGAAAAGTGAGAGGCTGATGGCTACCGTCGATCTGAAGGATGTGAAGAAGGTCTATCCCGGCGGGGTCGAAGCGGTGAAGGGCGTCTCCATCGCCATTCCCGATAAAGAGCTCTGCGTGCTGGTCGGTCCATCCGGCTGCGGCAAGTCCACCCTTCTCAGAATGATCGCCGGGCTGGAGACCATTTCCGCCGGCACGGTCGCCATCGACGGCAAGGTGGTCAACACAATCGGTCCGACCGAGCGCGACATCGCCATGGTGTTCCAGAACTACGCCCTCTACCCGCATATGAAGGTCTACGACAACATGGCCTATGGGCTGCGTAACCGTGGCACGCCGAAGGCCGAGATCGACAGCAGGGTGCGCTCGACGGCCAAGGTGCTGGAGCTTTCGGCGCTGCTCGACCGCCGCCCGCGCGAGCTGTCTGGCGGTCAGCGCCAGCGTGTCGCCATGGGCCGCGCGATTGTGCGCAATCCGAAGGTCTTCCTGTTCGACGAACCACTTTCCAACCTTGACGCCAAATTGCGCGGCCAGATGCGGGTCGAGATAAAGAATCTGCAGCGCACGCTCGGCGTTACTTCTGTTTACGTGACGCATGACCAACTCGAGGCGATGACGTTGGCCGATATCCTCGTCGTGATGAATGGCGGACTGGTCGAGCAGATGGGCGCTCCGCTCGATATCTACGAGAAACCGGCCTCGACCTTCGTCGCCTCCTTCATAGGCGCGCCGCCGATGAATCTTCTGGCGCTGGCTGGAGGTTCCTCGGGGCCAATATTGGCCGACGGTACGGCGATCGGCTTGGCACCTCCCGCAACAAACGCCGCGACACTCGGTTTTCGCCCGGAAGATGCCGATGTCACCTTTAATGCGGAGGCGCCGCCCAGAGCGCTCGTTTTGCCGGCGACAGTCGAGGCGGTCGAACCAGTGGGCGCCGAAAGCTTTCTTCACTGCTCGGCAGGCGGCAGCCGTATCGTCGTGCGCGTCTCAGGTCGCGCCACCGCCAAACCCGGCGACCAGTTGCGCGTCGTGGCCAAGTCCGAAAAGCTGCACTGGTTCGATCGGGCTGGTAAACGGGTCGATTGAAGCCAGCCTATCGTCCTGACCAGCGAGCTGCGAGAGACGCAAGAGCGTTCAGGCGAATACATGCGCCTTGCCGGACACGGTCAGCCGCACGATCTCGCCGACGACAGGCGTGTCCATGCCTGGCTTGCGCAGGATCAACGGCGTGTTGCCGATCGCGGCGGCGTCGGGCGGATCGGGACTGTTCAGCAGCCGCACAGCGATAGTGCACATGGAGCCGGCGAATTCGGATTCCGTCACCTCGCCGAACAGCATCTCCGGCGTGCCCGACATGCCTTCGCGCGACGTTCGTTTCAACAGCACCTGTTCCGGCCGCAGCATGATGCGGGCGACGTCGCGCCGTTCCCTGGTGTCGACGGCGATGCGGCCGAGCGGCGAGCTGGCGAAGCCATCGGCGATCTTCGCCGGCAAGATGATGGCGTCGCCAAGGAATTCGGCAATCATGCGGTCTTTCGGCTGGAGATAGAGCTCGCGTGGTGTGCCGACCTGCGAGAACAGGCCGTCGCGCATCACAGCGACCTGGCTGGCGAAGGACAGCGCTTCGGCCTGGTCGTGGGTGACCAGGATGGTGGTGATGCCGGCCGCCTCCAGAAGCTCGGCGACCGCCTTGCGCATCGAGGCGCGCAGGCCGGTGTCAAGCGCCGAGAACGGCTCGTCGAGCAGCATCAGCCGTGGCTTCATCGCCATGGCGCGGGCCAGCGCCACGCGCTGCTGCTGACCGCCGGAGAGCTCGTGCGGCCGTCGCTTCAGGATCGCCTTGTCCAGGCCGACGATATAGGCGAGTTCGACGATGCGTTCGCTGCGCTTGTCCTCGCCGCGCGCCATGCCGAAGCCGATATTGTCGGCGATGCTCAGATGCGGAAACAGGGCGCCGTCCTGCGCCACCACGCCGATGCCGCGGCGATATGCCGGCACGGCAGCGCCGCCATTGGCCAGCACCTCGCCGTCGAGCACGATGCGGCCTTGGTCTGGCGCCTCGAAACCGGCGATCAGACGGAGCAAGGTCGTCTTGCCGCAGCCGGACGGCCCGACGATCGCCGTGCGGCTGCCGCTGGCCACGCTGAGGTCGACGCCGGCCAGTGCCGCTACCGAACCGTAGCGCTTGTGCACGTCGGTGAGTTCGAGAAAGCTCATCGTCCGGCCATTCGCTTCGACTGGACATAGAGCAGCCAGGTCAGCGGCAGCGACATCGCCACCATGATGAAGGCATAGGGTGCGGCCGCCGCATAGTCGATCTCGCCGCTGTAGGACCAGAACGCCATCGCCAGCGTGCGGGTGCCGTTCGGCGCCAGCATCTGCGTGGCGGTCAGTTCGTTCATGATGCCGAGCGCCACCAGCGCCATGCCCGCCGCCGCGCCCGGCGCCGACAGGCGGATCGTCGTCGACCACAGCGCCTTGAGCGGCGGCCGGCCGAGGCTGGAGGCGGCGCGTTCGAGCTCGACCGGCGCCTGCGCGATCGACGCCCTGAGGCTGATCAGGGCGCGCGGCAGGAACATCAGCGCATAGGCGACAAGGATGGTGAACAAGGTCTGGTAGAGCGGCAGGGCGATGCGCACGGTGATGGTGACCAGCGCCAGCGCCACGACCACGCCGGGTAGCGAACCGACGATGTAGTTGCAGCCCTCCAATAGACGCTGCAGCGGTCCCGGCGCGCGGATCGAGATCCAGGCCATCGGCATGGCGGCGAGGGTGGCAAGCAAGGCGCCGGCGAGCGCCAGGAACAGGGTCTGGCCGAGCGCCAGGCCGATCTCGTCGAGGCGCCAGACATCGGCGCCGCCGGCGATCAGCCAGCGACCGATGGTGATAAACGGCACGCCAAGCGCCAGCAGCGCGGTGACGGCAGGCAGAGCCAGGCAAGGGAGCGTGGCACGGCCGAGCCCGGTGCGCTGCTGCTGGCGTGCGGCGCCGGAGCCGACGCGGGCGTAGCGCTCCTCGCCGCGCACCAGCACTTCCAGCCCAAGCAGGACGAAGCAGCAGGTCACCAGCACGGCGGCCAGCATGTTGGCGGCGGGACCGTTGAAGGTCGACTGGAACTGGTCGACGATCGCCGTGGTGAAGGTGTCGAAGCGGATGAAGACGTAGAGGCCGTATTCGGCAAGCAGATGCAGGCCGACCAGCAGCGAACCGCCGCAGATGGCAAGCCTGAGCTGCGGCAGCACCACGCGGGCGAACACGCGCCACGGACCGAGACCGAGCGCCGCGGCGGCGTCTTCGAGGGCGGGGTCGAGCCGGCGCAGCGCCGCCGCCACCGGCAGATAGAGGAACGGGAAATAGGCGATGACCGAAACCAGAACGCCGGCCCACAGGCCGTGCAGTCCAGGCACCAGGGTGATCCAGGCATAGGAGTGGACGAAGGCTGGAATGGCCAGCGGCGCCACCGATAGCCAGGCCCAGAGGCGGGCGCCGGGCAGGTCCGAGCGTTCGGTCAGCCAGGCCAGCGCCACCGAAAGCACGATCGAGATCGGAATGGCCAGCACCACCAAAAGCACGGTGTTGACCAGAAGCTCGCCAACACGCGGCCGGAAGACCAGCGTCGATACGGTTTCCCAGCCGGTCTGCACCGCGACCCATAAGATGAAGGCAAGCGGCAGCAGCGCAAACAGCGAGACGAGGATTGCGGCGAGCAAGATCCAGGATGGGGACCGAAGCCGGGCCGACCGGCCGGCAGCCAGGCCTGGGCGGGCAAGATCGGCCGCTGACTGCATCAGGCCGGACGCCATGCCGCCGCCCGCCGGCGGCAACGGTTGAAGGAACCGCGAACGCGGCCGGAAATGCAGTCTGCCGTCATGCTGGTCGTCATGGGGACGAATGCCATCTCGAAAACAGAGCGCTCCCGCGGAAAGCGAATTCCCGCAGGAGCGCAGTCGGTTGCTCTTTTAGGACGAATGCGGGCTAAAGCAAGCCGGCTGCCGTCATCAGATCGGTCACCTTCCTGGAATTCAGCGTCGCCGGATCGACCTTCGGCGCTTGCAGATCGGCCAGCGGCACCAGCTTGGGGTTGGACTCCGCGCCCTTGCCGACAGCGTACTCATAGGAAGTGCCGGTCTTCAGCACCTCCTGGCCGCCCTTGCCGGTCACCCATTTCAGGAACGCCTGGGCTTCCTTCGGGTGCTTGCTGGAGGCCAGCACGCCACCCCCCGAAATCGAGACGAAAGCGCCGGGGTCCTGGCTCTTGAAATAGTGCAGCGCGACGTTCTTGCTGTTCTCGCCGGTCTTGGCCTGATCGCCGAAATAGTAATAGTGGTAGATCACGCCGCCTTCGATCTCGCCGGCATTGACCGCCTTCATCACCGTGCCATTGCCCTTGTAGGCGGTGAAATTCTCTTTCATCGCCTTCAGCCAGTCGGTCGTGGCGGCCTCGCCCTTGAGCTGCAAGAGCGCGCTGACGATCGCCTGGAAGTCGGCGCCGGAGGGGGATGCGGCCCAACGGCCCTTCCAGCTCGGATCGGCAAGATCGAGCAGCGACTTGGGCAACTGGTCGGCGCTGAGCTTGGTCTTGTTGTAGGCAAAGACGGTGCTGCGCGCGGCAACGCCGACCCATTTGCCGGTGGTCGGCTGGTATTCCTTGGGAACCTGCGCCAGCGTGTCGGCATCGACGGGCGCGAACAGGCCCGATGCCTCGACCAGAGCCATGGCCGGGGAATTTTCGGTCAGGAACACATCGGCCGGCGAGGCGGCGCCTTCGGCAACGATCTGGTTGGAGAAATCGCTGTCGCCGCCATTGCGTAGCGTGACCTTGATGCCGGTTTCCTTGGTGAAGCCCTCGGCCCATTCCTTGGCCAGGCTTTCATGCTGGGCGTTGTAGACGACGATGCCGTCTTCCTCGGCCACTGCCGCGCCTATGATCAGGCCGATTGCCAGCGCGGCGCCGGCAAGGGTGGAAAGGGCAGATTTCATGGGCGTCGTCCTCGCTCTCGATGGTCTCTGAATTGGCACAGCTGCACCTAGCAATACCTGAATACAATAGTCAACATTGAGAGGCTGCTTCAATCGGTCGCCGGCTGCAAAGGCCCCGCCTTCGAAGGACAACTCTGTGTGAAAGGAATGAGCGGCTAAAGGTGCGCTGGCAGCTGGGGCGCTTATGCGGTGTTAGGCAAAATCACAGGAGCCGTTTGCAGGCCGTAGAGCAGCACCGATTGCCGCCTTCCAACCCTTGGAAGATCAAGGCGCCAGCCCTCGGCATGGGTGAACAAGGCTTCCAGCAGGGCGGCAAGTTCCAGCCGGGCGAGATGCTGACCGAGGCAGACATGCAGGCCGGTGCCGAAAGTAAGAGTGGAAGGAACGCTGGACTGCAAATCCAATCGGTCGCCGGCAACGAAAACCGAAGCGTCGCGATTGGCGCTGGCAAGCACCGGGACGATAGCCTGTCCGGCCTGAATGACGATGCCCCCAAACTCCAGGTCCTCCGCGGCGATGCGCGCGCCGGCGTAGTGAACCGGGGCGCAATAGCGCAGCAGTTCTTCCGCGGCGGACAACCAGCTGACGCGTCCGTCGTCAAGCAGTCTTCGCTGTTCGGGGAAACGCTCCAGCGCCATCAGCGCATTGCCGAACGTATCGACGACCGTCGCCTGCCCCGCAAAAAGGAGAAACACGACGTTGGCAACGGCGTCTTCACGCCGCCAGCGACCGGCGTCGACTTCCGCCAGCATCTGCGCCGTCATGCCATTCGGCACCACTGACCCATTGTCTATCGCCGAGGACACCCAATCCTGCAGCCGCCGGCAGGCATCATTGGCCTGCGGATCGATGCCACCAAGCCTCATTTCCAATGCGGTGGCCATGCGTTGCGCATCGCCACCGATCAACCATGGGTCCTCGATGTTCAGCCCGAGGATCTGTTCCAGCCCGGAGAACGACAGCGGGACAGCCAGATCGCCAATCGCGTCGAATTCCGGCTTGCTTGCGGATCTCCGCGTCAACTCCGATGCAGTTGCCAGGAGCCTATCGAACAGGCCGGCAATAGAGGACGACGCCAGCAACCCGCCGAGCGGACGGCGCAGCCGCATATGTTCCGGCGGGTCGGAAAGCAGCATGGATTTGGTCAAGAGATCGAGCGCGAAATCAAGGGTGATCTTTTGCCGAACCGATTCATAAGCACCGGGAGGCGCCTGCAAAAGCGACGGATGTTTCAGTGCCTTCGAAACCAGTGCATGGCTGAAGACATAGTAGGCTTGGCCAGCCTCGGGATAGGGCGGTTTGCCCCGGGCGGCTGCGCCATTCGCCCGGCGGCGAGCGAACTCCGGGAACGGATCGTCGCCAAGAACGAAAGGATCGAAAAGCTCAACGTCGCCGATCATCGGGTGACATCCACCGCGAAGATGACCCGGTAGCCTCCAGAGCTTGCATCCTCCGGCAGGAAATCGGGGGCCAGATGCAGAAATTTGCAATTTAGGGTTCTGTGGTAGAACCGCAGCAATGGGTCCCTGACTATGGAATCTACCGAAGGCATCACACCGGTCCGGTGCCATTCACCGATGGTTTCGCGGAACCCTGGATCCATAACGACCTTGTCTGGACTATCTTCCTGCGCGCCCGCATAGGATGGGCATCGCCCATCGCCCACGGCCCAGCGGGCTCCTACCCGGCGACCATGCTCAAGCATCTCCGAAAGCAGCCGACGCACCAGATCGGTCCCGCGAAACTCCGGTCGCAGGCCGAGATTGTAAACGTATAGCGAAAGCGGTGGCTGGCTTCTTTCCATCGAAGAGTAGTCTGCAAAGGTCTTGGGAAAAGTTGCCGTATCGTGAGGGTCCTGGTTCGTTTCGACGAAACAAATAGCGCCGGCGACGAGAGAGCCTGCAGAGCCGGCGATCATCGTGTGCCCAAGCGACAGGCGGCGACGAATGACGTCCGGGCCGGCCCCGAGCGGGCCCCAGGCTGCGGTTTCCAGCTCAGCCATCAGCGGTACCGCATCTTCGGAAACCAGTTGAAGCTGGATCTTCTTCGTCATCGCAAGTCTCCGCCCTACAGTCCGGTATGGAACAAGCCGCCTTTATTTGCTAGTCGTGCTCTTTCGCACGGGGTGGGCAGCTAATCCTTATGATTTTTTATGTCTGCCATAGCCGGCACGCCTATACCCAGGCAACTATGCTTCTCTATTTTCGCACAGATCTCCAAGCAGTTTTTCGGCTGGTTCCCTACGAAAACAAGGCTCTTTTAAGCGCCCTTTCCAAGGGGACGGTGATCTGGAGCGATATGGATCGGCTGACTGTCGCCGAAATTGAAACGGCGTCCGCTCTCAGCCACAAGATGCGGCTGGAGCAGCCGGACGTCGCTCAACTCAATCATCCCCGTGAAAGCCTCCAACGTTTCGACCTGCTGCGCGAATTGTTCGCGAACGGTATCAATGATTTCCGAGTTTATCGGCCGGAGGCATTGCCGGACGACACGCGCTTTCCCGTCTTCCTCCGCGATGAGACGGGTGCGGCCTACGAAAGGCCGCGACTGCTGCAGAACTATAGAGAACTGGACAACGCCCTTGCAGGCTTGCCTGGCATGGGATTTGTCCGGCCGATGATCGTCGAGTTCGGCTCGAAGCCTGGATTCGATGGCTACTATCGAAAATACTCCGCCTACCGGATCGGCGGCCGCATCTATGCCCAACATTGTTTTGCCAAGCAGAACTGGTTCATCAAGGATCCGGGACGAGGTGTTCCGGAGCAGCATGTCGAGGAGCATCGCGCTTATGTCCGCGACAATCCGCACAGATTGAGCCTGATGCCGATTTTCGACAAAGCATCGATCACATATGGCCGAATTGACTACACGGTCGTGGATGGCCGTATCCAGGTCTTCGAGATCAATACAAATCCGACTGTGCTGAGCTATCCGCCGACACCTTTCGATTCATATGATTCAACGCCTTATGCCAGCATGCACGCCGATGCCCTTTTGGCCCTGCGGTATGCATATGACCTTTCGTGCCCTGCCGGGATCAATGAGAAGCATTCCGAGATTTTAGCGGGTCTGCGGCGAGAGTATGGGAAGAGACGTAGGAAGCTCATCGTTAAGAAGGGCCTGAGATTTGTCAGGAATGCCGTGCTTGGTGAGAAAGTCTGATCCGTTGACTGTCGAACACTGAGCAGGCTGCAAACTTTCGTGACGCTCCCTACTTTGGCTTGGACATTATTTCGCCGGCCACGTAACAAATCAGCGCCGAGGCGCGAACATCGGGGAGTGAACTCTTGTGACCGGCAAGGACGAAGCCGAACTCTCCCGGCTATTGCGAGCTGCGATAGGAGGAGATGAAAGGGCCTATGCCGACTTTCTGCACCGGACGGCCGCTCTCGTTCGCGGCTTTGTCAGGCGCAAGATCGTAAAGGGCGGGGTCGACCCCGAGGATGTCGTGCAGGAAACCTTGCTGGCCATTCATGTGAAACGGCACACCTGGCGTCAGGATGCGCCTGTCTTGCCATGGATCTATGCAATCGCGCGTTTCAAGCTGATCGACGCTTTCCGGCGGCGCGGGCGGCGCATCGAGATCGAAATCGACGAGATCGCAGAGACATTCGCCGAACCGGAGGCCGAGACGGTCAGCGAGCGCGACATCAACCGGGCCCTGGACGGCCTGCCGCCGGCGCAGCGTTCAGTGGTTTCGTCGGTGTCGGTCGAAGGCCGCTCCATCGGCGAGACGGCAGCGAAGTTCGGTATCAGCGAGACGGCCGTGCGGGTGTCGCTGCACCGCGGGCTTGCCGCAATAGCCAAGCGGTTCGGAGCCGGGTGACATGAGGACCGAGGATCTCATCAAGGCATTGGACGCTGACGCCGGCAGCAAGGCGATGCCGCTGCGCTCGGCCTGGTGGCTGGCCACGGCTGCCGCAGCGGCGATCGCCGCGGCGGTTTTCTGGCTCTCCATCGGTCCACGTCTCGACATCATGATAGCCATGCACACGATGCGCTTCCTTTCGAAATTCGTCTTTACCATCGTGCTTGCCGTCACCGCTTTTGGCCTGATCCGGGCGCTGTCGACGCCCGGCGCGTCGACCGGCAAGGCGGCGGCATGGATGATCGCTGCGCCGCTGCTTGTGCTGGTTGCGGTGGTTCTGGAGCTTTTCGCCGTGCCCGAGGCCGATTGGGGCACGCGGCTGGTCGGCACCAACATGATGGTCTGCATGACGTTCATCCCGCTGATCGGCATCGGCCCGCTCGCCATCTTTCTATGGATGCTGCGTTACGGCGCGCCGACGCGGCCGGTGCTTGCCGGCGCGGTCGCGGGCCTGCTCGCCGGCGGGCTGGCCGCGACTTTCTACGCGGCGCATTGCTTCGACGATTCGCCGCTTTTCGTCGCCACCTGGTACTCGATCGCGATCACCGCCCTTGCCGCGCTCGGCGCGCTCGGCGGACGGCTTTTCGTGCGCTGGTAGCGACAGTCGCGCAATCGGAACAAGAAAACGCGCGGTAAGTGCTTCGACGAGAAATCGAATTCGACTTCTGGAAAGCACGACGCTTGGATACTCGTATACACAGAAGCGCGTGCTTGTGCGCCCAAATGGACGCTCTAGCGGGTCGGAACGGGGTGCTCGCCGCGATAGTCGTAGAAGCCGCGCCCGGTCTTGCGGCCGAGCCAGCCGGCCTCGACATATTTCACCAGCAGCGGGCAGGGGCGGTATTTCGAATCCGACAAGCCGTCATGCAGCACCTGCATGATCGACAGGCAGGTGTCCAGCCCGATGAAATCGGCAAGCTGCAGCGGCCCCATCGGATGGTTGGCGCCGAGTTTCATGGCGGTGTCGATGGCGTCGACCGAGCCGACACCTTCATAAAGCGTGTAGATCGCCTCGTTGATCATCGGCAGTAGGATGCGGTTGACGATGAAGGCCGGAAAATCCTCGGAGACGGTGATGGTCTTGTCGAGCTGCTTCACATAGGCCTTGGCCGCCTCGAAGGTCTGGTCCTCGGTGGCGATGCCGCGCACCAGCTCGACCAGCTTCATCACCGGAACCGGATTCATGAAATGGATGCCGATGAAACGCTCAGGCCTGTCGGTCTGCGCGGCGAGACGCGTGATGGAGATCGACGAGGTGTTCGTCGCCAGGATGGCTTCGGGATTGAGCTGCGGACAGAGCTGGGCATAGATCTTGCGCTTGACCGTCTCGTCCTCGGTCGCTGCTTCGATCACCAGATCGGCGCCGGCAAGGTCGGCCATGGTGGGCGCTGCCGAAATGCGCGCCATGGCGTCGTTGCGCAGCTTCTCTTCCAGTTTGCCGGAACCGACCTGGCGGGCCATGTTGCCGCTGACGGTGGCGATGCCTTTTTCGATGCGGTCGGGCGAAATATCGTAGATCAGCACCTTGTAGCCAGAAAGCGCGGACACATGCGCTATGCCGCCGCCCATCTGGCCCGCCCCGATGACGCCGATCGTCTCGATCTTGCTCATTACACCGATCCCGTCGAAAAGGCCTTTGCGGCCTGCTTTTTGTGCGGTGCAAACTAAAAGGGTGGGGCAGCTTCGTCTACCCCACCCTTCACAATTTAATACGCTTTGGCAGAATGCGTCAAAGCGCCTTTTGCAGTTCCGGCAGGATGACGAAGAGATCGCCGACGAGGCCGTAGTCGGCAACCTGGAAGATCGGAGCTTCCTCGTCCTTGTTGATGGCGACGATGACCTTGGAATCCTTCATGCCGGCAAGGTGCTGGATGGCGCCGGAGATGCCGACGGCGATGTAGAGATCGGGAGCGACGACCTTGCCTGTCTGGCCGACCTGCCAGTCGTTGGGCGCATAGCCGGCGTCAACCGCCGCGCGGGAAGCGCCGACGGCGGCGCCGAGCTTGTCGGCCACCGGCAGGATGACCTCCTGGAATTTTTCCGAGGAACCCAGCGCGCGGCCGCCCGAGATGATGATCTTGGCCGAGGTCAGTTCCGGACGGTCGGTCTCCGACAGCTTGTTCTCGACAAAGGAAGACAGGCCGGGATTGCTTGCCGCCTTGACGGTCTCGACCGCGGCCGAGCCGCCTTCGGGCGCTGCCTGGAAGGAGGCGGTACGCACGGTGATCACCTTCTTGGCGTCGCTCGTCTGCACCGTCTGGATGGCGTTGCCGGCATAGATCGGCCGCTTGAAGGTGTCGGGCGAGACCACTTCGATGATCTCGGACACTTGCGCGACGTCGAGCAGTGCGGCCACGCGCGGCGCGACATTCTTGCCCGACGAGGTCGCCGGCGCGATGATGGTGTCATAGGAACCAGCGAGAGAAACAACCAGCGCCGCCATCGGCTCGGCGAGGCGCTCGCTCAACTCGTCAGCCTCGGCGAGCAGCACCTTGCTGACGCCCTTGAGCTTGGCGGCGGCATCGGCGGCACCCTTGGCGCCCTTGCCGGCCACCAGCACATGCACGTCCGAACCGATCTGAAGCGCCGCCGACAGCGCCTTGGCCGTCTGGTCGGAAAGCGTCGCATTGTCGTGCTCGGCGATGAGGAGAATTGTCATTTTATCTGTTCCTTCCGATCTCAGAGCACGCCGGCTTCGTTCTTCAGCTTGTCGACCAGTTCGGCGACGCTCTTGACCTTGACGCCGGCCTTGCGGCCACTCGGCTCCTCGGTCTTGATCACCTTCAGGCGCGGCTTGACGTCGGCGCCGTAATCGGCGGGCGATTTCTCGTCGAGCGGCTTTTTCTTGGCCTTCATGATGTTGGGCAGCGAGGCATAGCGCGGCTGGTTGAGGCGCAGGTCGGCGGTGACGATCGCGGGCATCTTCAATTCCACCGTCTGCAGTCCGCCATCGACCTCGCGCGTAACCTTGGCCTTGTCGCCATCGAGCACGACCTTGGAGGCGAATGTCCCTTGAGCCCAGCCGAGCAGTGCGGCCAGCATCTGGCCGGTCTGGTTCGAGTCATCGTCGATCGCCTGCTTGCCAAGAATGACGAGGCCGGGCTGTTCCGCTTCGACGACGCCCTTCAGCACCTTGGCGACGCCGAGCGGCTCGGTCTGCTCGTCGGTCTTGACCAGGATGGCGCGGTCGGCGCCCATGGCGAGTGCGGTGCGTAGTGTCTCCTGCGCCTGCTGCGGTCCGATCGAGACGACGATGATCTCTTCGGCCTTGCCGGCTTCCTTCAGCCGGATCGCTTCCTCGACCGCGATCTCGTCGAACGGGTTCATCGCCATCTTGACGTTGGCGAGCTCCACCGCCGAACCGTCAGCCTTGACGCGAACCTTCACATTCGCATCCACAACCCGCTTCACGGGCACAAGGATCTTCATTTGCCTGTCACCTCTCTAGAGATAATTGCGCGCTATAACAGCCTGCGCCTGCGCAGAGTTGTCGAAAGCCGACATTCGGGACGGAATTCTGCTCTCCAAACGCCTGACAATGGCGCTTCCGTAGTTGCGGCAAACCTGCACGTCAATATGCGCTAGAGCAGGATGAGTTGAAGTCGGACCAGTCATCCTGCTCTAGGTCTTTGTTTTTTCGCATGATCTTGTCCGAAAAGCCTGCAACTTTTCGGGATCATGCTCTAGCCACTCAAATCGGTTCAGTCCGGAGCCGACGCACGGCCCCAGCGAACCGCTGGCGGCTCGCTGGCGGCAGGCTCTGGAGCAATGATCGCCGGATCGGTCGCCGCCGCAGGCGCTTCATCCGCCGCGGCAAGCAGCGGCACGCCGCGTCTGCGCAAGATCAGCACCAGCACGGCCCCAGTGATGATGCCGCCGACATGGCAGGCCCAGGAAATCTGGTCCTCGCCACCGGCGGCGAACATCACGATCTGGAAGAGGATCCACAAGATGAGCGGGATGAAGGCCGGGATCCGCAATGGAATACGGGCAAAGGCCAGCACCCAGACTTTCACCCTGGGATAGAGGATCAGGTAGGCGGCGACCACGCCGGCGATGGCGCCCGAGGCGCCGATCAGCGGCACCTGCGAGTCCCACGCGACCAGGCCCTGGAAGAAGGCGCCGCCGACGGCGCAAAGGAGGTAGAAGATGAGGTACCTGACATGGCCGAGCGCGTCCTCGACATTGTCGCCGAACACCCACAGGAACAGCATGTTGCCACCGAGGTGGAAAATATCGGCATGCAGGAAGGAATAGGTCAGGTAGCTCAGGCTCTCGGGGATGACGACAAACTGCGGCGCCAGTTCCACCTTGTCGTGAACGACGGAAGGAATGAAGCCCAGGCCCAGCACCGCGGCATTGGCGAAATTCTCGCCCGCAAGCGCGGTGGCAAGGTAGATGAGCGTGTTGAGCGCGATCAGGCCGATCGTCACGTATTGCAGCTTGATGTGCCGCAGCTTGTTGGTGTCATAGAGCGGGATAAACATCGAGCCCCTCCCGCCTCAGGCGAAATTCAGCGGTTCTTGCCGGGAACCCATAACACGTCGGCATTTCCGTTGTCATTCACCGCCCTCGCGGCGACGAACAGAAAGTCCGAGACACGGTTGATGTACTTGATGGCCTCGCGGTTGACGTGCTCACGCGGATTCTGGGCCAACGCCACCATGCTGCGCTCGGCACGCCGCGCCACCGTGCGGGCGAGATGAAGGGCGGCTGCGGCCGGCGTGCCGCCGTTGAGCACGAAGGATTTGAGCGGCTCAAGATCCTTGTTGAGAAGATCGATGTCCTTTTCGACACGGTCGGTCTGCGCGGCCGTGATGCGCAGCGGCTCATAATCGAGCGGCTTGCCGCTGTCAGGCACCGCCAGATCGGCGCCGAGGTCGAAAAGGTCGTTCTGGATGCGGGAAAGCATCGCATCGATCGACGGATGCGTCGTTGCGGTATGGAGGCGGGCCATGCCGATGCAGGCATTGGCCTCGTCGACGGTACCATAGGCATCGACACGCAGATCGGATTTCAGCCGCCGTTCGCCGGTGCCGAGGCCGGTGGTGCCGTCGTCGCCGGTACGGGTGTAGATCTTGTTGAGCTTGACCACGCTCTGCCTCCCGAACTCGCTGGTCGCCTTATTTGCGGGTGAACCAGACGGCCAGCATGATCAGCACCAATGCCACGAACTGCAACAGAACGCGCGCCTGCATCAGCTTGTTGGAGGTCACGCCGTCGCCGCCGCGCATCATATTGATGAGGCCGCGAACCAGCACGATCACCACGGCGACCATGACGAGAACGGCGAGGACATTGAAGACGGTTGCCATGTGGAGTTCCAGTTCGATTGCGTTCAGGCGCGTTTGGCAAGCAGGCGGTAGAGCATCGATGCCGGCAGGATGCGTTTGAGGATGACGCCGATTCTGGCCGGCACTGTTACCACATAGTGCGGGCGGGGGCGCCGCGACAGAAGCGCATGGCGCAAGGCCACATAAACCACTTCCGGACCGGGCTTCAGGCGCGACGTGCTGCCGCCGGCCCGCAGCCGCTCCAGTTGCGCCTTGTAGGCGAGGCGGTGGACGGAATTCTCATAGTCGATATTCCTGAGGAACCACACGAGCCCATTGCTGGCGATCTTCGATGTCACGGGCCCCGGCTCGATCAGCGAGACATGAATGCCGCTGCCCTGCAACTCCTGATGCATGCACAACATCAATCCTTCGATCGCGTGCTTGGATGCCGCATAGGCGCCCCGGAAGGGAACCGGCGTCAGGCCGAGGATCGAGGAGCAATGAACGAGACGGCCATGTCCCTGACGGCGCATTGCCGGCATGACACGGCGGGTGAGGTCATGCCAGCCGAAGACATTGGCCTCGAATTGCTCCCTGAGCGCTGCAACCGGCAGGTCCTCGACGGCGCCAGGCTGTCCATAGGCGCCATTGTTGAACAGGGCATCGAGCTGTCCGCCGGTGCGCTCCAGCACCGACGCCACCAGGGCCTCGATGGACCCGGCTTCGCGGTAGTCGAGGTAGAAGGCCTCGATGCCGTCGGTCTCGAGGGCGGCGATGTCTTCAGGCTTGCGCGCCGTCGCGAACACCCGCCAGCCGTCCGCCTTCAGCGCCCGGGCGCAATAAGCGCCTATCCCGGAAGAGGCGCCGGTGACGATGATGGTGCGCAACGCTTCCGCTGTGGAGTTCGTGGTTCGACCAAGGGTTGCCATTTGCCGCAATCCCTTCCCATATTCGCGGCGTCGAGACAATCGAGGGGGTGTGGTTCTTGTTGCGGAAGATTGTCGCCCTGCGCCGCGTGCTCTATGACGCGCTTGGCCATTTCAACACCGACGACGGCTGGGCGATGGCCAGCCATCTGGCGATCACGGCGCTTATGGCGCTGTTTCCGTTCCTGATCTTCGCCACGACGCTGGCCAGTTTTTTCGGGGCGCAGGCTTTCGCCGACACGGCCGTGCATATCGTCTTCGACACCTGGCCGGAGCAGATCGCCAAGCCGATCGCGCGCGAGGTGCTCAACGTGCTTACCGTCCGGCGCACCGATCTGTTGACCTATGGCGTCGTGCTCGCCGCTTTCTTCGCCTCCAACGGCATCGAGGCGCTGCGCACCTCACTCAACCGCGCCTACCGCGTCTCCGAAACGCGCGGCATCATCTACCGCCGGGTGCAGAGCATCGCCTTCGTGCTGATCGCCACGGCAGGGTTCCTGGCGATCAGCGTGCTCCTGGTCTTCGCGCCCTTGCTGGCGCGGCTGGCCGAGGCCAATTTCGAATGGATAAAGCCCTATATGGGGACGATCACGCTGTGGCGTTACGTCATCGCTTCCGCCGTCATCGTCGGTGGGCTGTTCGCGGTGCATTTCTGGCTACCGGCGGGCAAGCGCCGCTTCGTCTCGATCGTGCCGGGCATCCTCTTCACACTGGCCGCATGGCTGGTCGGCTCAACCATCTTCGCCACTTATCTCGACCATTTCTCGTCCTATGTGACGACCTATGCCGGCCTTGCCTCGATCATGATCGCTGTCGTCTTTCTCTACATCGTCTCGGCGATCTTCATCCTGGGTGGCGAACTCAACGCCGCGATCAGCCGCTATCTCGAGGCGCGCGCGCGGGTCGGCTGAGCGGTTGGCCTGGCGGTGGCTAGGCCGACGCCGAAGGTCGTGATCGCCATGCCGACGATCTGGACAAGGTTCAGATGCTCGCCGAACAGCGCCCAGGCCATGAGCGCGGTGACGGCCGGCACCAGGTAGAACAGCGAGGCGACTTTCGACATCTCGCCGTCGCGGATCATCAGCATCAAAAGGAAGATGGCGCCGATCGACAGCACCAGCACCAGCCATGCCATGGCAAAGATCAGCTCGCCATTGACGGTGACCGTGCGCGTCTCGAAGGCCAGCGAGGCCAGGACCATCAGCGAGGCGCCGCCGACATATTGCCACATGGTGGCCGCCACGAGATCGCCGCCGGAGGCAAAGCGCTTCTGCCAGATCGTGCCGGCGCTCATGCCAAGCACCGAGACCAGCGAGGCAGCCAATGTTTCAGGCGTTACTCCGCCGCCAATCGCGCCAAGCTTCGGCCACAACACAATGATCACCCCGACCAGGCCGATGCCGAGACCGAGCCAATGGCGCGGCAAGATGGCCTCGCCAAGGAACTTGCCGGCGAGCACGGCGGTGATCAGCGGCTGCAGGCCGACGATCAAGGCCGACAGCCCGGCGGGCATGCCCCTGTGGATCGCCCAGAAAACGCCGCCGAGATAGACGCCATGCATCAGGATGCCGGCGCCGGTGGCGTGCAGTGCCTCCGTACGGCTGGCGCGCTTCGAACCAAGTGCCGCCATCAAGGCTACCAGCAGGATGGCTGCCAGGACGAAGCGCGCGGCGAGAAAGGTGAAGGGTTCCGCCCATGGCATGGCGTAGCGCGCACCGATGAAGCCTGTCGCCCACAGGACGACAAAAGAGGCGGGGATGAACCGCTTGATACTGTGCATTGTCCGGAGGCTGCCGCGTGGTGAGGTTTGACCGTGGCGATGCTGTAATGCGGTTCGACCCAACGCGCAAAATGAAACGATTGATCCATACGTCATTCGAATTGAGCTCAGGGCGAACTCACACGTCCCTTCGGAGATCAGAGCCCGACCAATCTTCTGATATCGTCCGGCGATGCGCCGGCCTCCCGCAGGGCGGCAAGGCCGTTGTCGCCAAGGCTCTTCGACAGTTTTCGTCCATCCGGACCAAGGACGAGACGATGGTGGAAATAGGCCGGCGGCGGCAGGCCGAGCACTTCCTGAAGCAGGCGCTGCATGCTGGTCGCGGCATAAAGGTCCTGGCCGCGCACGACATGGCTGACGTCTTGCAGCGCGTCGTCGACGACGACGGCGAGATGATAGCTGGTCGGGATGTCGCGGCGCGCCACGATCACGTCACCCCAATCCCGCGGCCTGGCCTCGATTTGTCGCTTCGCGGAAAGCGTCTCGTCGACAAATTCGGCCCATGACAGGTCCTTGCCGACATGCGCCATTGCGGCATCGACGTCCAGCCGCCAGGCGAAAGGTGCATTCTCGGCAATTCGCCGCTTACGCTCCTTCATAGACAGCGCCTTGTCGGCGGCGGGGTAGAGCGGCACGCCATCCGGGTCGCGCGGCCAGTTGCGGCCGCGCTTTTCACTATCGGCAATAAAAGCCCTGATCTCGCCTCTGCTCATGAAGGCGGGATAGACGAGCTCTTGCCCGATCAGCCGGTCCAGTACCGCCCGATAGTCCGCGAAATGCCCGGATTGGCGGCGCGCCGGCTCTTCCCAGCCAAGCCCGAGCCATTTCAGGTCGCGGTAGATGCCGGCCTCGAATTCAGGGGTGCAGCGTGTCGTGTCGATGTCCTCGATGCGCAGCAACAGGCGCCCGCCGGCCGCTTTTGCCATTTGCTGGTTGAGCAGCGCCGTATAGGCGTGGCCGAGATGCAGTTCGCCATTCGGGCTCGGCGCGAAGCGGAATGTCAGGAGTGTCATCTCTCAAGGCGGCTTGTCGGTTGTCAGGCACTTTCGCCGGTTGCTAGCGTGTGCCTGGCTACATCAACCACTTTGCCCCGGGAACAAGCATTGATGCAACGCATCGCCAATCTTGACGACATTGCGCGAGGACTCGATGCGCTTTGCCTGATCGATCCGCGCCTGCAAAGAGTGCGCGGCATGGCCGGCGAGGTGCCGCTTCGGCTGTCGCAGCCCGGATTTCGAAGCCTAGCCTCGATCATCGTCTCGCAGCAGGTGTCGCGCGCCAGCGCCGACGCCATTTTCGGGCGGCTGACAAAGCTCGTCGATCCGCTGACGCCGCAGGCCATACTCGCCGCCGGCGAGGACGTCTTTCGCGAGGCCGGGCTGTCGCGACCGAAGCAGCGTGGCCTGCTCGCGGTTGCCCAGGCCGTGGCCGACGGGCTCGACCTCAACCATCTCTGTTCGCTCGACGTCCCCGAAGCGATCGCGGCGATGACGGCCGTGCCGGGAATCGGGCCATGGACGGCGGAGGTCTATCTGCTGTTCGCCGCCGGCCATCCCGATGTTTTCCCCGCGCGTGACGTCGCGCTGCAAACGGCAGTCGGCCACGCGCTCGGCATCGACCCGCGTCCGCCGGAGAAAACGCTGATCCAGATCGCCGAATCATGGAGCCCGTGGCGAGGTGTCGCATCACGGCTTTTCTGGGCTTACTATCGCGAAACCAGGGGCAGGGAGGCCGCGCCTCCGGCCTGAAATCGCAAAAAAGCATTGAAATCATGCATTTTTGACGCTTTGGGCGAGCGACAATCCGCTTCACATCCCTGTCATGTCGGGCTTACAGTATCCGCGCCGTTCGGCTACAGCGCCGCGCATCCGATTGGATGCGCAAAGGACGCTGTAGGGCTTTTGAAGTTGCGCATGATCCTTTCCGAAAATCGTTCGATTTTCGGGGTCATGCGCGGAACCAAGGAGGATCAACACGTGACGGTTGCCGTATCTCCGGATGGGCTTCCAGCACTGGTGCTGAATGCGGATTACCGTCCGCTCAGCTATTACCCCCTGTCGCTCTGGTCGTGGCAGGACGCCATCAAGGCGGTGTTCCTCGACCGGGTGAACATCGTCGCCGAATACGAGCATGCCGTGTCGTCGCCGACCTTCTCGATGAAGCTGCCGAGCGTCGTCAGCCTGAAGGCCTATGTGAAGCCTTCGCGGCATCCCGCCTTCACCCGCTTCAACGTCTTCCTGCGCGACCGTTTCCAGTGCCAGTATTGCGGCACGCCGGAGGACCTGACCTTCGATCATGTCATTCCCCGCCATCGCGGCGGTGCGACGACGTGGGAGAATGTCGTCGCCGCCTGCTCGCCCTGCAACCTCAGGAAGGGCGGCATGATGCCGGCGCATGCCAAGATGTGGCCGCTGCAGAAGCCCTTCCAGCCGACGGTGCACGATTTGCACAATAACGGCCGCCTGTTCCCGCCCAACCATCTGCATGAGAGCTGGATGGATTATCTATACTGGGATGTCGAACTGGAACCTTAGAGTTCGGCAGAAATCCGCCATGCTGGCCGGCTGACGCAGCTTTCTGCGCTTCCGGCCTTCGCCGGCCGAAGCATTCATGAGTGGTCGTGGTGTGGTAGTTAAGGCTACGGCCGGCGTAGGCCGGTGCTCACGTACTTAAGTACGCTCCGCTCCGGTTCTCGAAAGCCGCGCCATCCGACTCAGCCTGCCGAATTTCTGGACGAACTCTGCGTCGGCTCTGCAGCTTAGTCGCGGGCAAGCGCACTGCGGAAAGCGACCACTGCAAGGACAAAACTGGCGATGGCGTTCCAGCCGGCCAATGACAGGCCGAGGATGCGAAGTGCTGCCTTGTCGCAGGAGGGCGGGACAAATTTGTCGAGCGCGTCGAGCACGCCCTTGCCGCCGGTGTCGACAGGGCCGGCGCCCGCGGTGCAGTCGGCCGGTCCCTGCCACCATGCCCATTCGACGCCCGAGTGGTAGACGCCGAGATAAATGCCGTAGACCATCAGCAGGCCGCCGACGGCCAGCAGGCCGCGCGTCAACCACGCCGGGGCGCTGAGCACCGAGGCCAGCACCGCCAGCAGCATCAGCGGCACGCCGACATAGTAGGGCGTGCGCTGCTCCAGGCAGAGATGGCAGGGGATGTAGCCGCCTATGTACTGGAAGGCCAACGCCGAGCCGACCGTGGCGGCCATGGCGACGGCGAGAAACAAGGCCGCTCGCATACGTTGACGTCCGGTATCGGGATTGACGGTCGCTGTCATCGATCTTGTGTCCTGGTTCGCGCCCGCGCCGCCGCCTGCCTATGCATGTCGTTGTCCAGGCCGCTGCTCAATTTGGGCGACATGCATCAGAATGCGTATTTGACCACGATATAGAGCAAAATCAGGGCGGCGGCGCCGGCGCCCGCGATCATGCCAAGTCGCTTTTCGATGAACTCGCGGATCGGCTCGCCATAACGGCGCAACAGCCAGGCAAGAAATAGAAAACGGGCGCCGCGGGCGACGATCGCGAGGGCGATGAACAGCAGCAGATTGACGCCGATGACGCCGGACAGGATGGTCACAACCTTGATCGGCGGCAGATGGGCAAGGCCGGAGGTAACCAGCATCAGGATGATGAAGCCGATGCCCGACGAGACGCGTAATTGCTCGAACTCGTCATATTTGCCGTAGAATTCGAGGATCGGTTTTGCCACGGCGTCGTAGGCGTAATGGCCGATGAACCAGCCGGCGATGCCGCCCAGCACCGATGCCACTGTCGCGACCAGCGCGTAGCGATAGGCGCGATCCGGCCGCGACAGCGCCATCGGCAGATACAGCACGTCGGCCGGCACCAGGAACACCGAGCTTTCGACGAAAGCGATGAAGGCCAGCCACCATTCGGCGGATTTCCTTGCCGCCAGCGACAAGGTCCAGTCGTAAAGTCCGCGAAGCATCGGCACTCCTAATGCCCAAGGTGCACAAAACCCAAAGGTGCATAGAACAAAACCCAAAGCGCGCCGCATCATCTCTTCGGACGCGGCGCGCTCCAATGCGCCGTCTGTCTAGAAAGATTTTCCGCGCCGCACAATGGCTGGAGCTTCACGAAGTCGAAAGATGGTATCGGGCCCGCCGCCCAAACGCGAAAGCGGCATCGCCATCCGGCGATACCGCTCGCAACCTTCGTCTGGCGCGCGCTTTGCCTATTCTACTGGGCCTATTCCGCTGGGGCCTACTCGGCCGGAACCGGGCTGAGGCCGACGTCGCCCAGCGGACGCGGCTTGTCTTCCTTGCGTGCCGACGCACGGGCGACCACGCTTGCGCGGTTGACGGACCTGCGCTCGGCGTCGATGCGGCGGATCAGGATTTCCGCTCGCTCGATCGAACCGAGCAGGGCCAGGATCGTACCGCGTTCACCCGCACCTGCATTCGGTCCCAGCGCCAGCGTGCGGGCGCGCAGCTCCTCGACCTCGGGGAAGCTGACATGGCCGGCCGGCATTTTCGGGTTGGCAATGCCGTAGTCGGGCAATATCTCACGCAGCGAGGCGTCGAGCTTGTTCAGCGCGACTTCGACGATGGCTTGCGCCGGATTGCTGAACTTCTCGCGTTTGACGCGCCGGGCCACCTGGTGCATCGATTCCGTCAAGGCAGCCGTGAAGTCGGCTTCCTCGATCAGGCTGGCAATCAGGTCGAGTTGTTCGTAAGGCAGGTCCTCCTTCATCAGCGCGGCGGTGTAGGCACGGATGTCGCGGCTGAGGATGTCGGTTGCAAGATAGTGCTCGCCCGGGTCGGCCGGTGCTTTCTTCGACCCGCGTGCGATGTCGAGGAACATCGCGCCGGCTTCGAGGTGACGGGCCGTCTCCTGCTGCACGGCGGGAACGGCCTTGGCAAAGTCGCTGGCCAGCTTGCGGTCGAGGAATTTCGGCGTCGAGAAATCCTCCGCGTCCTCGGCGTCGGTGTGGCCGACACGCGACAGGACCCGCTCGAACACACCAATGAAGGGAAACAGCAACAGCGTGTTGAAGACGTTGAAGAAGGTCGAGTAGAGGCCGACCGCGACCGGCACCAGAGGAAAGGTCTCCTTGCCGTCGACGATCACCGGAACGGCCGGATCGCCGCCGAAGAACTGCATGGCCCATTCCAGGACCTGGATGGAGACGAAGAACAGCGGAATGGTGATGCACACGCCTATGATGTTGAACGATATGTGCGCGTACGCGGTCCGCTTGGCGTTCTTCGAAAGATTGAGGGAGGCCATCCACGACGTGATCGTGGTGCCGAGATCGGCGCCGAGCGAGAAGGCGACGGCGGTCGTCCAGTCGAGAATGCCGGCGGCGCCAAGGCCCATGACAATGCCGATCGTCGCCGAAGACGAGTGGATCATGGCGGTGACGCCGGCGGCAATGAACACGCATTTGAGAAGGTTGAGGAAGGAATCAGCCTTGAGGGTTTGCAGCAGCGACATGACTTCGGGCAGGTTGCGCAGCGGGCGCAGGCCACCGGTCATCAGGTTCAGGCCGTAGAAGATCAGCGCGAAACCCATGCAGGCGAGCGCTATGTTCTTGACCTTTTCGCTCTTGGCGAAGCAATAGACCAGCGAGAACACGCCGGCCAGGATCAATCCAAGCGGGCCGAGCGGCAGGGCGATCAGTCCGTTGCCAAGCGTGGTGCCGATGTTGGCGCCCATGATGACGCTGATCGCCGGCCGCAGCGCGATGACGCCGGCATTGACCAGCCCGACGACCATGACGCTCATCGCGGTCGACGACTGGATGACGCCAGTGATCAGCGTTCCCGCCAGCACGCCCTTGATCGGCGTTCCCGCCGCCTTGGCGAGAAAAGCGCGCATCCGGTTGACCGAGAGCGCCTGGATGCCATTTGCCATGAAGTCCAGACCGAGCATGAAAATGCCCAATCCGCCGATCACCGGCACGAGGATGTCCTTGAAGATATCTATGTCCATTTCACGCTATCCCCAACAAGTCGCCATTGCGACACCGACACGAAGTTTTCCGTTGCTGTCCGAAGTGGTCGGGCGCCGAGCTTCGGCCCTCGTTTCCCCTCAGTTCGCGAGAGGGGCCTGTCCCGACCAGTACTGCTCGATCTGGCCGACGAGCGCGCTCGGCAACGGCACGTAGCCGAGTGCAGCGGCGTCGCCCGCGCCTTGCGTGAAGGCCAGCCTGAAAAGGTCATGCACGCGGCGATAGCGATGCTCTGAACGCCCCGAAACCTGGACCACCGCAAACACCGCCGTGGAGATCGGATAGGCGGCATCGCCGCTGCGATCGGTCAGGGAAGCGAAGAAATCGGTCGTTTCCCCCCAAGCGATGGAGGTGGCTGCCGCTTGCACGCCTGCGGGATCGGGCTTGACGAAATTGCCGGCCTTGTTGCGGACCGCGGCAAAGGGCAGGCCCGCGCGAAGCACCTGGCCGTATTCGGCATAGGCGATCGCCCCCTTGGTCGCGGCCACGGCGCGGATAAGGGCCTGCGTACCTTCGGCGCCGGTTCCAAGCGGCCATTCGATCAGTGTGTCGGCGCCGAGCCTGGTCTTCCACTCCTCGCTGCTCACCGACAGGAACTCGGTGAAGATATGGGTCGAGCCCGAACCGTCCTGGCGATGGAAAACGCTGATGACGAGATCGGCAAGGGCAACGCCGGGATTGAGCGCCTGAATGGCGGGATCGGACCAGGACTTGATCTTTCCCAGATAGATGTCGGCCAGAACCGGACCGGAAAGGCGCAAGCCGCCCTCCGGCAGGCCCTCCAGATTGGTGACCACCGCGATACCGCCCATGACGATCGGGAATTGTTTCTGGCCGTTGCCGGCAAGATTGGCCGGCGGCACCGGAACGTCGGTGGCGGCGAAATCCAGTTCGGGCTGCTTGAGCCGCATCAGGCCCGCGAGCGAACCGACCGGCTCATAGTCGACGGTCCAGTCCAGCGTGAAGAAGTCGCCGCCATCGGCGCGCGCATTCTTGTAGGCGGTTGCCCATTTGGCGATGACCGGCGCGGCCAAAGTCGATCCGGCGCCGCGGATGGGCTCGGCCCGGGCAGAGGGGCCGGTCAAGGCAGCGGCCAAAGCGACGGCAAGGGCGATGACGCCACCAACGAGTTTCGGCCATATGCCGTGCGACGGTGCAATACTTGTCGGGCTTCCGGAAAACATCGTTTCGACCCCGCTTATACTACCGAAAATACGTGAATAACTGAGGCTTTCAGTCAAAAATCAGTAGATCATATCCCTGGCGGCAAGCCTCAGCCAAAGAGGACAAGATCGCTCCTATTTCCTATTAACTTTTCTTAACGATTGGATGACAGGGATCGCTGCCGCCGGACATTTCGGCGCCAGGGTCTTTCAGTCGGAGGCGCTTGGCCGCCCATTGCGCCCAGTGCTGCCGCGAAATCTTTCAGATCGAATGAAACAGCAGCGTTGCAAAAGCCGGGCCTGACCTGGAGATCGTACGCCAGCTTCGCGGCGGTCGCGAATTGGCCAGTTGACGAACAGGCCTCCAACCGTATAGTCCGCGCCCATCCAGGCCGCCCGGCCTGAGCCCCTATGGCGGAATTGGTAGACGCGCTCGACTCAAAATCGAGTTCCGCAAGGAGTGCTGGTTCGATCCCGGCTAGGGGCACCACCCTTCGCTCTTCGAGCTTCGGGTGGCAGGCCACCCAGGCTCATCAGTTTCGGGTGGCAGGCCACCCAGGCTCATCAGTTTCGAGTGGCAGGCTACCCGGGCTCATCAGCCTCGGGATGCAGGCCACCGGGCTCATTGGCCGAAGGAAGTGTCCTCCGAAGCCTTGGCGAAGGAGGATCGGATGATCAGCCGGGTTCAGCCCATAGTGCGGTCAATAGCCAGAAAACGCCCATCAACATCGCGCCAACAGCCGGCACGACCAGAGTGTATCCCAGCAGGGCGAAACCCGCCTTCGGGCTGCGGGCGAGGAACGCGCCCGCCAGCCAGCCAATCGCCGCCAGGGCGAATATGCCGTAGATGAAGGCTGTCCAGATTTCGTTGCTCATGGCTTATCTTTGCCTGAGATCGTCATCCGGGTCTAGCGCCGTCCCAGCAAGCTCTTCATCCGGTTGCGCAGGATGCGCGCCATGTTGCGGGTCTCGCGGTAGAGATGCAGCTGCGAGGCCGCCTGGCGGGCGAGGCGGTCGGCGTCGGGCGAAAGCCCGATGACCAGCGTGCCCATCGGCTTACGCTCCGTCCACAACCGGCTCATGACGGGGTGGTCGGGCACGGCGCAGGAATCGGTCATCATGATGTTGGGGTCGTCGAGATGCTGCCTGGTCACCTCGATCATCAGCAGCGTGCCCGGCGAATAGGTGGCAAGGGTCTCGTCATAGGCCGTCTTCCAGGTGTAGGCGACGCCGGCCTCGACGAAGACGATCAGGCTGGCGATGGTGCGTTCGTCCAGCGTCAGCGAATGGATGCGGCACAAATCCTGTTCGGCCAGCCGGTGCACGGCCTCGCGGGCGAAGGCGGCGCGGTAGCGGTCGATGGCCATGGCGGTGCGTTCGCGGCCTTTCCAGCCCGCCACCTCCAGCGTCAGGAAGCTTTCGATGGCATGGCGGATGTTTTCCGGTCCGCGCGCCACCTGGTGCTCCAGCCTGCCGAGGTCGCCGAGGCGACGCTTCAGGCGGCGGAATTCGCGATAGTGATGCGAGCGCAAGGAGGCCTTTAGGTAGGCTTCGGCGTCGAACTTGCTTTCAAGCACCGGGCGCTCGGCCTTGCCGGTGATGACCAGCGTCAGGCCATGCGTTTCGGCGACGGTGGCAAAGAGGCTCGCAACCGGGCCGTCGAGCCGGATGTCGGGCAGGACGAAGACTTTCGGCAATTTGAGATGCGGCCGCGACAGCATCGCGAAGAAATCCTCGATGACGCCGACCGGGTCGTCGCGGTCGACCAGCGGCGTGCCGATCGGGCCGAACGGGCTCGACCAGGTGCGCATGACCGGGACGCCGAGCGGCACGCCCGGCCGCTCCACCGAGAACGGCACCAGCAGGCGCAGCCGGTTGCGGTATTCGTCGCCGTCGCGGATCACCGCCAGCCGCACCTCGCGGTCTTCCAGCCTCGGCATGGCCGGCGCCAGGAAGCGCGGGTTGAAGAAGATGTTGGGCTCGATCGTGCGGGCGCAGAGATAATCCAGTTCCTCGACCAGGTCGAAGCCGGCGGAGGCCGGATAGATCGCCAGCTTGCGCTCGGGACGGTTGTTGGCGAGGATCTCGACATGGGCGGGGTCGGCTTCGCGGGCGAGCCCGGCGAGGCCGGACACCATGGCGCCGGCCGGGCCGCCGCTGGTTTCCTCGAGCAAGGGGATGGCAGCCATTACGCGGCTCCTTTTGCGGGCATGAAAATGGCCATGACGATGCCGAGCTTGCGCCAGACCGTGAAGGACAATGCGGCCGCCTCGAAGATCATGGCGAAGGCGGTGGCCATGGCGGCGCCCCACAGGCCGAAAAGCGGGATCAGCACCACATTGAGGCCGATGTTGAAGGCCAGCGTCATGGCGTAGACGGCGGCGCAGATGTTCTGGTTGCCGCTCATGGTGAGCAGGCTTTCGCAGGGGCCGACGGCGGCGCGCGCGACGACGCCGAAGACCAGCAGGAACAGCAGCGGATAGCCCGATGTGAATTCAGGGCCGAACAGCATCAGCATCGGCTCGCCCAGCACCAGCACCACCAGCGCCATGATGAGCGACGGCCAGAAGGTCCACGACACCGTCTCGCGGGCGAAGGCGGCGAGCTTTTCCGGTTCGCCATGGGTGAACTGCGCATAGCGCTGGGCAACGCCGGCCTTGACCGCGAAATAGACGAAATGCACCAGCGCCAGCGTCTTGACCGTCGCGAAATAGACGGCGACGTCGTCGGGATCCATATAGGCGCCGACCATCAGCACATCGGCATTGGTGAGCAGGAAAAAGAAGCTTTCGACCAGGAAGATCGGCAGCGACACGATGAACCATTGCGCGAAATGCACCTTCACCGGGCCGGCTGGGATCTTCTTGTCGATGCGCGACGTCACGCTAAGCAGCTGGCCGATCGTGGTGGCGTAGGTGGCGGCGATGGCGGCGAAGATCGCGGTCCTGGCGTCGGGCGCGTAGCCCAGCAAAAGCATCAGCGCCATGAAGGCCAGGATCAGCACCGGCCGGATCAGGAAGGTCGGCGACAGCGCGAACAGCGCCCAGGAATTCGCCCGCGCCAGCCCCTGCACCAGGTCGGACATGGCGATCATCGGCAGCAGGATGAGGCCGAGGATGAAGGGCGCGACATAGTAGTTTTCGATAAAGGGCGAGAGCAGCCAGACGCCGAGCGCGCCGAGGGCGGCGATCGCGGTGGAGGCAATCAGCACGAACAGGCGGCTGGTCATGACGATGCCGCGCAACTCGGCCAGCATGCCGCGCTCGCTGTATTCGGGAATGAAGCGGATGACAGAGGTGTGGAAACCGAGGCAGGCGAGGTTGCCGACGATGACCATCGTCACCCAGACGAGGACGAAGATGCCGTATTCGAACGAGCCCATCCAGCGCGCCATCAGCACCTGGCTGACGAAGGCGATGACGGCGCTGACGATGCGCACGGAGAAGGCAATCAGCGACATGCGCCCGGCCTCGCCGCGCTCGTCGGCGGTGAACAGCACGGCGTCGATGCGGCCAAGCAACGGCTTTACGCGCAGCGCAAGGCGCTGCGGCAGGAACCGCCCGGCTGTCGTCGCCGCGGAAAAGCGCACCCAATACTCTCCGTTTTCCGCCTCTTTTTCAGGCTTTGGGTGTAGCGAAGACAGATTAAGAAACGGTTGGGTGGCGGTGGAGGGATTGCTCCCTTCTCCCCGTTCACGGGGAGAAGGTGCCGGCAGGCGGATGAGGGGCGGCGCCGGCTTTTTTAGGTTACGCCACGCCCGGCGAACTTAAAACCTCGGCAGCAGCTTTTGCTGTGCGTTTCTTTGTTACCTTTGCTTTCGCGGCGGCCTCCATAGGAGCAACCATCTTCTCGTACAGGCCAAAGAGATGCTCGACCCGTTCACGCTCAGAAGTGAAAGCCATACGGCGGTAGAGGCGGTCAACAGCGAGATCGAGCGCCTGATGCGCCTTCCGAAGCTTTGGTGGCATGAAGTCCGGATCGTACATGTCCGCTAGCGTGGAGTTTGGAAAATTTGCGCGGGCATCTATCACATTCTGTGCCAAGGCGGCGATCATTTTCTTCTGTGTCTCATTCATCTCCGGCCAAGGGAAGGTATTGTAAACTACGTCAATTGAATAGCGCGGATCATTTTTCATACGCCCGCCGATTTGACGCAACCAAGCCATATGAATTGCGGATTGGAGAATGCCAAAATGTACATGACTGGCGTTCTCAAGTATAAATATAAGATCACTCGGGACGTACGGAGGGTCCAAAAAACCCAAAGGGTAATACTCCCGCCTCTCCGATCCGTATTTAGGAATAACCAAGAAAGAGCTATCTGGAAATATCTCTACGTTGAAACGCCGCGGGTTTTCTGCAATTGCAAGTGTTCCCTTTCTGGTGCTTTTCTTCCGAAAAGCGCGGACATTGCGCATCAGTGAAACTACGTTCGGTAGTGCTCTTAGTTCGTTCGGCGATACATTTTGCAAACACAGAATCCAGCGGCAATATCCGGAAAGGAACTCGGTGGTTCCAACATACGGGCGAAGATATTGCAATGCGTTTGGTTCGTCGTCTTCTAGCTGCTCTCTACGCGCTTGATCGAAAATGTATTCGCTGTTGTCGATCGGCTGTGTTCCACTCTTTAGTAACGGAGCGCCGTTGATTGCGTGCCGAGACCCCTTCACAAGCAAATGCCTATTTGTCACTACACCGGCATCGAAGAGATAAGGCGACAGCACCTTATGCCGGCTCTCAACCGGATCAGCCTTGATATCGGCGTACGAAAACAAGCGCTTCGTCTCCGGCTCCATGTCTGCGCGCGTCAGGCCTATAATGACCACGTGGACATGCGCAGCGCCGCGGGCTTCCGAACCCCACACGAAGGTTCTATGAGCGAACGCAATCTCGAGTTTGTGGCGATCGAATATCAGCGGCCAAAATTGTGCTACCTGCTCGCCCTGAGTGATGGAATTGGTGGAGACGAAAGCTATTTTGCCTTTACCGTCTTGGACGTAAGCGCCGGCCTTCAGGAACCACGAGGCGACATAGTCCAGTGTGCCACCAGCGCCCCCGAGCTTTGCTATTTTACGGACCTGCGAGCGTTGCAAGATTGACTGATATTTTGCGCCGATAAACGGCGGATTGCCTAAGACATAAGAGCAGAGATGCGCAGGTAGAAGATCATTCCAGTCGAATTCAAGTGCGTCTGCATGGCGAATATGGGGGGATTTCCTCAGTGGAATGCGAGCATACGGCGTATTGAACGCAAGCCCGAAACGATTATTCATAATGTGGTCCATCATCCACATAGCGACTTCGGCTATGCGTGCTGGAAATTCTTCAAACTCGATTCCGTAGAACTGATCAACGTCAAGAACGGACACGCCGGACGCACCACTTTTGAGCAGCTGCTCAATTCTACTGTCCCCGGTTAGCTTTATTGTGCCTTGCAAAAAAGCTTCGATTACTTCCATCTCTAATTGCCGCAACTCCCGATATGCAATAATTAGGAAATTGCCGCAGCCGCATGCGGGATCTAGAAAAGTCAGACTGCCGAGACGGCGACGGAAAGCTTCAAGTTCACCTTTGCGCCGGTTGTCCTTGCGGGCGTTGATGCGCTTGAATTCGGCCCTCAAGTCGTCAAGAAAGAGGGGCCCGATTACTTTCATGATGTTCTTTTCGGTGGTGTAGTGGGCGCCCTTCTTCCGGCGCTCCGTCTTGTTCATGACTGATTGGAACAATGAGCCAAAGATCGCCGGCGAAACAGAAGACCAGTTGAAGCGGCAGGCCTCTATGAATGTGTCACGCATGGCTGAGTTGAAATCGGCGATCGGCAAATGCGTGGCGAAAAGGTCGCCGTTGACATAAGGGAATTTCTTCAAATCTTCGTCGAGATTCTTCTGACGTGCATCCTCGGGTGTGTTCAACACCTCGAATAGCCGATGGAGCCACAGCCCAATGTCTGATCCGTCGTCGCTTGTACGCGACTCCATCAGGTCGAGCAGGATATCGCGCGGCTCGAAGATACCAGTGTCGTCGGCAAACAGTATGAAAACGAGGCGGACCAAATACCGCTCAAGGTTGTGGCCCGCATAGCCAGACTCCTCCAGCGAGTCATGGATGGCTCCCATAAGTTCCGACGCCTTGATGTTGACCGGGTCTTGGTCCTTAAAGGTGCGCTTCTCGATACCGAGGATGAAGCCGAAATGCTCGACGTTCTGATGCAGGTCGGCGAGCTTGAACACCGCTTGCTCGCGCGAATCTCGGTCGAGAAGTTCGAAATTCTGGAAATCGCACAGAAGCTGATGGCGCGGTTTTTCTGAATCTTTGATGGCGTCGAAATATTCTCCGGCCTGCGTTGCCGCCTTCAAAAGATCGCGACCGGCACTCTTCTGCTCGACGAGCAGCACCTTGGGCCAAAACAGATCAATGAAGCCGTGGCGGTTATCGAGCTTCTTGATCAGTTCCTCGTAACGCGCGACCCGGCGACGCTCGACGCCGAATATCTCGAAGAACTCGTTGTAGAAGGTCTGGGTCTCACCCTTCTCGTAGTGAGCGTCTTGCCATTTCTTGGCGAATTTCTTCGCTCGCACCCGTATTTCATTCCATGAAAGGCGCATCCATCCCCCCCCGCGAATCTTTCGGGCAATGGACACTGTTCAAAAGACGATGGCAAGGGTTCGCGCGGGCGCCTCCCTCTGGCCTACTCGGCTAATCCCACCGGCAATAAAAAACCCGCCTCGGGGGGGCGGGTCGCTGGCGCAAATCAGCACCGTATTGAAATCAATAGCATAACTGCCGTCACAAAGCAAGCCTGGCGCGTTAACCAAGGCAATCACTTGAGGTTCGCGCCGCCTCTCATCCGCCCTTCGCTATCGCTCCGGGCGTTCGTTGTTCGAAAAGCCAAGCAATTGGCTTTTCGTCCGCTGCGCGGACCACGCCTCACCCCCGTGAACGGGGAGAAGGAAAGGCGCGCCTTACGCGAACGCCCCGTGGCAGTGCTTGTACTTCTTGCCCGAGCCGCAGGGGCAGGCTTCGTTGCGGCCGACCTTGCCCCAGGTCGCAGGGTTGTTGGGGTCGCGGTTTTCGGGGGCTACGACGGCGCTGGTTTCCTGGCGCACCAGAAGTGCCGTCTCGCCGCCGTCGAAATCGTCTTCGCCGGTGGAGCCGTCGATGTGGCTGCCGAACATTTCGGGCGTCTCGGGCGGCGGGGCTTCGGCGGCCTGGCGGACCAGTTCGACCCGCATCAGTTGCGCGGTGACGGCCTGGCGCAGATTGCCCAGCATCGCCTGGAACAGTTCGAACGCCTCGCCCTTGTACTCCTGCAGCGGGTCGCGCTGGGCGTAGCCGCGGAAGCCGACGACCGAGCGCAGATGGTCGAGGTTGACGATGTGCTCGCGCCACAGATGGTCGAGCGTCTGCAGCACCACCGAGCGCTCGACATAGGTCATCACGTCGGGGCCGAAACGCTCGGCGCGCTCCCTGGCGGCGGTATCGGCGGCCTGGGCGATGCGCTCGCGGATGTCGTCCTCGGCAATGCCCTCTTCCTTGACCCATTCCTCGATCGGCAGGTCGAGGTTGAGGAATTCGGCGACCTCGGCCTTGAGGCCGTCGACGTTCCATTGCTCGGCATAGGCGTTTTCGGGAATGGCCTTGGCGACGATCTCGTCGATGACGCCCTCGCGCATCTCGGCGATGGTTTCGCTGAGGCCTTCGCCGTCCATCAATTCGATGCGCTGCTCGAACACCACCTTGCGCTGGTCGTTGGAGACGTCGTCATATTTCAGCAGGTTCTTGCGGATGTCGAAGTTGCGCGCCTCGACCTTCTTCTGCGCCTTTTCCAGCGCCTTGTTGATCCAGGGATGGATGATCGCCTCGTCTTCCTTGAGGCCGAGCTTCTGCAGCATGCCGTCCATGCGCTCGGAGCCGAAGATACGCATCAGGTCGTCCTGCAGCGACAGGAAGAATTTCGAACGGCCCGGATCGCCCTGGCGACCGGAGCGGCCGCGCAACTGGTTGTCGATGCGGCGCGATTCATGGCGTTCGGTGGCGAGCACATAGAGGCCGCCGGCGGCGAGCGCCTTTTCCTTCAGGCGGGCGATGTCGTCGCGGATGGCTTTTTCCTTCGCTTCGCGCTCGGGGCCTTCCGGCATGTCGCCAAGCTCGTCGGCAATGCGCATCTCGGCATTGCCGCCGAGCTGGATGTCGGTGCCGCGGCCGGCCATGTTGGTGGCGATGGTGATGACGCCGGGCTTGCCGGCCTGGGCGACGATGGCGGCCTCGCGCTCGTGGTGGCGGGCGTTCAGCACTTCGAAGTCCTTGAAACCTTCCTTGCGCAGGCGTTCGGCGAGCTGCTCGGATTTTTCGATGGACGTCGTGCCGACCAGCGTCGGCTGGCCCCTGGCGCTGGCTTCCCGGATCTCCTTGACGATCGCCTTGTATTTCTCCTCGACCGTCCGGTAGACCTCGTCGTCCTCGTCAATGCGGATGACCGGCAGGTTGGTCGGGATCTCGGTGACTTCGAGGCCGTAGATGTTGCCGAACTCCTCGGCCTCGGTCAGCGCGGTACCGGTCATGCCGGAAAGCTTCTTGTAGAGGCGGAAATAGTTCTGGAAGGTGACGGAGGCGAGCGTCTGGTTCTCCGGCTGGATCGCCACATGCTCCTTGGCCTCGAGCGCCTGGTGCAGGCCCTCGGAATAGCGGCGGCCCGGCATCATGCGGCCGGTGAATTCGTCGATGATGACGATCTCGCCATTGCGCACGATGTAGTCCTTGTCGCGCTGGAACAGCCGGTGCGCCTTCAAGGCATTGTTGACATGGTGGACGATGGCGACGTTCTCGACGTCGTAGAGCGACTCGCCCTTGAGCAGGCCGGCGTCGCGCAAAAGGTTCTCCAGCTTCTCGGTGCCGTCCTCGGTGAAGATCGAGGTCTTCTGCTTCTCGTCGATCTCGTAGTCTTCCGGGCCGAGCTTCAGCATGAAGGCATCGATGGTGTTGTACATGTCCGAGCGGTCCTCGAGCGGACCGGAAATGATCAGCGGCGTGCGCGCCTCGTCGACCAGGATGGAATCGACCTCGTCGACGATGGCGTAGCTGTGGCCGCGCTGCACCATCTGGTCGCGCTCATACTTCATGTTGTCGCGCAGATAGTCGAAGCCGAGCTCGTTGTTGGTGGCGTAGGTGACGTCGGCGGCGTAGGCGGCCTTGCGCTCCTCGTCGGACAGGCCGTGGACGATGACGCCGACGCTCAGGCCGAGGAATTTATAGACGCGGCCCATCCATTCGGAGTCGCGCGTGGCGAGGTAGTCGTTGACGGTGACGACATGGACGCCCTTGCCGGCAAGTGCGTTGAGATAGACCGGCAGCGTGGCGACCAGGGTCTTGCCCTCGCCGGTGCGCATCTCGGCGATGCCGCCATTGTGCAGCACCATGCCGCCGATCAGCTGCACGTCGAACGGGCGCATGCCGAGCACGCGGCGCGCCGCCTCGCGCACGGTGGCGAAGGCGGGGATCAGCAGATCGTCGAGGGAGGCGCCGTTGGCGATGTCCTGGCGGAATTTTTCGGTGCGGGCCGCCAGGTCGGCATCGGAGAGCGCCCGCATCTCGTTTTCCATGGCGTTGATCGCCTCGACGCGTGGCCGCGTCGACTTGACCCGACGATCGTTGGAGGAGCCGAAAACCTTACGGGCGAGACCGCCGAGACTGACCATCCAATGGCCCTTTCGATAGCATTCCTAGTCGTTGCGACGGGCGCCGGACGGCCCCATCAATTCCGCGTGAAACGCGGACAAACGCAAAAAGCGCCCGGAAAACGGTTCTGGACGCAAAGTCGTTGGACAGATAAGAGGGGGCTCAATCGATGTCAACGCCGCGCTCGCCCTGTCGACCGCGCCAAATTCCGCCACAATCCGGCTGATCTGAACAGCCGCCAATCCCCATCGGAGTTATCTTATGTCCTTATTGTTCCGCCGTGCGTCGTTCGCCAGCCTTGGTCTGGCCGTCGGGTTGTCGGCTCTGTCGCTGTCGCCGCTGATGGCGCAGGACACCGCTCCCGCCCAGCCGGCGGCGCCCGCCCAACCGGCCCCCGCGCCGGCGGCGCCGGTCGATCCGAACGCCGTGGTCGCGACCGTCAACGGCCAGAAGCTGACCGAGGCGGACCTTGGGCTTGCCGAAGGCGAGCTGTCGCAGCAATTCGCGCAGCTGCCGCCCGAACAGCGCCGCGCGGCGGCACTTTCGGCGGCAATCGAAATCAGGATCATGGCCGCCCAGGCGGTCGCCACCGGGCTTGACAAGGATCCCGATTTCGAGCGCCGCATGGCGTTCCTGCAGCAGCGCGCCCTGCATGGCGAAATGGTTGAAAAGGGCGTCGTCGACAAGGTCACGGATGCCGAGGTTCGCGCCCGCTACGACCAGGAAATCGCCAACACCCCGCCGACCAACGAGGTGCATGCCCGTCACATCCTCGTGAAGACGAAGGAAGAGGCCGACGCGATCATCAAGCAGCTCGACGGCGGCGCCGACTTCCAGAAGCTCGCCAACGAGCACACCAGCGATCCCTCGGGCAAGACCAGCGGCGGCGATCTCGGCTGGTTCGGGCCGGGCCAGATGGTGCCGGAATTCGACAAGGCGGCGTTCGCGCTGGCGGTCGGCAAATACACCGAGCAGCCGGTGCAGTCGCAGTTCGGCTGGCACGTCATCAAGCTCGAGGACAAGCGCACCAAGCAGCCGCCGGCTTTCGAAGAGGTCAAGGACCAGGCCAAGCAGGCGGTCATCCGCGACAAATATTTCGCCCTGGTCAAGCAGCTGCGTGCCGCCGCCAAGGTCGAAATCCCCGACGCCAATCTGAAGAAGACGGTCGACACGCTGGAAAGCGCGAAGTAGGCGCGAGGCGATTAACAGGGGCGACGTCAGCGCCGCCCGTCATCTGCCTGCCGGCATCTTCTCCCCGTATAGTGACGGGGAGAAGGGGCTGGCCACAACCTCGGCACTATTTCCGCGACGTTGTTGATTGGCGAAATCGTCGGTGAAGGCGTCCTTCTCCCCGTTACTATACGGGGAGAAGTGCCCGGTAGGGCGATGAGGGGCAGCGCTGAACTCCGACAATTATCGGCTAATCGTCCGACAGAGCGTGGGTTTCGCCGCGCCCCGCCACCCCTACCGATAATGCGTCGACGCCTTGAATGCCGCCGGGTCATCGGCGGCGAGCGCGCCGGTGAATTCGGGGACCCGCACCAGAAGCATCATCGCCCAGAACAGCGGCCAGTCCGTCCAGCGGCAGAACTGACTGCCCACGGCCTGCGCGGTCTGGCGGTTTTCCTTGAACGAGGTCGCCACGGCGCGACAGGCGAGGCCGAGCTTCGAGCGATGCGGCTTCCGGCGCTGCTCCATCCGCGCGAACTGGTAGCCCTTGTTGCGCCTGACGTCCCAGATGAAACCCAATCCCTCGTAGGCGTGGATCGAGACGGCCCTGGGCGCCACCTCCATGGCGACGCCGTCCTTCAGCATGGCGTGCTGGCGCAGATGCGAGCTGACGAAGGGGCCGTGATAGGCCTCGAAGCGATAGCGTTCGAGCACCTGGCGCCGGTAGAGCGCGCCATTGTTGCTGGCATGAATGACCTGGCCATGGCGGTTGCGGCGCTCGATGAAGCCGCGGTCGAGCAGCGACATCACCCTTTTCATCATGCTGTCTTCGCCGTAGCTGGTCCGTCCGGAAACGGCGCCGAGCCGCGGATCCGTCTCGACGGTTTCGTAGAGGGCCGCCAGCCAGCCCGGCCGCGGCAGGCAGTCTGCCTCGACCACCGCAACCAGGTCATGACGGCAATATGCGAGTGCGGCGTCCTTCAGTTGCGAGGATTCGTCGCTGTCATGCGTCGCCACGATCACCGACGGGCAGAGCCAGGCAGGTTTGCCGGCGAATTCGGCTTCGATTTTCGAATGATGGCTGCCTGAAGTCCGGTCACCTGGCAGCATGATGACGATTTCGCCGGGAATGCCCTGGTGGTCCTGCGCATAGGCCTGCAGCGAGCGACGCAGTTCCGCGTCGCCATCCGCCGTCAGATAGTCGGAAACGATGATCAGGCTGACCGGCAGCACCGGAGATATTCTGTCGAGCAAGCCGCCGATCCCCCTAACGACTTCGTGAGAGTATGCCTTGTACCACATAGCGGACCGCGCTGCGTAGTGTCGCTTCGTCCTCGTCGAGACGATTGGTGAGAAGATGCTTCCAGGCGAAGGAGCCGATCAGGTCGGCGACGAGGGCGGCATCGACATCGACTGCCACCTCGCCGCGCGCCTTGGCGCGTTCGATCATCTGGCCGGTATGGGAGTGGCGTCCTTTCGAATATTCGGCAAGAGCCGCTGCCGCTGCCGGGTCCGACTGCGCCTCGGCGATCAGCGATCTGAACACGCTGCCCGACGAGGTCTCGCGCCAGTGCGAGAACAGGCTTTTGAGGAAGCCGACGAGATCGTCCTCGATATTGCCGGTGTCGGGACTGTCGACACGTTTGCCGCGCTGATAGATTTCGAGCAGCAGGGCCGCCTTGCTCGGCCACCAGCGATAGATCGTTGGCTTGCCGGCGCGCGCCCGCCTGGCCACGGCTTCGATCGAAAAGCCGGCATAGCCCGCCTCGACCAGCACCGCTTCGGCCGCTTCGAGAATGGCCTCGGCGCTATCGGGATTGCGTCGCGCACCGATCGACTTGCGCGCGGGGTCAGCGTCTTCGGCCATTCCAGTCATCCTCGCCAACAATTTTGCCGGCGATCATATGCGAGCCGGCGATGAAACGAAACGGGCCGTTCTGCACAGCCAATGCCGGCAAATCGCCCGATGCGGGATTGGCGGAAACCGGAAGCCCCGCGCCCCGGCCGGCCGTGAAAACGCCCTTGCACCGACGCTTCGTATCGGGCAAACCGGCCTTCCCCCCGCGTTTTCCCGCCCGAGGCCCCCATGTCCACGACGATTTCGCCGCTCGCGCCGAAGAAATATCCCAAAATGCCCGCTATCGAGGGCGTGCGCATCGCGACCGCCGAGGCCGGGATAAAATACAAGAACCGCACCGACCTCTTGGCCATGGTCTTCGACGCCGGGACCACCGTTGCCGGCGTGTTCACCAAGTCGAAATGCCCGTCGGCGCCGGTCGATTTCTGCCGGCAGAATCTGGGGCAGGGCAAGGCGCGCGTGCTCGTCGTCAATTCCGGCAATGCCAATGCCTTCACCGGCAAGAAGGGCCGGACCTCCACGGCCATGACCGGCGAGGCGGCGGCCAAGGCGGCGGGCTGCACGCCAGGCGAGGTGTTCCTGGCCTCCACCGGCGTCATCGGCGAGCCGCTCGACACGGGCAAGTTCAGCCATCTGCTCGCCGGGCTGGTCAAGGACGGCAAGCCGGAGCTGTGGACGGAAGCCGCCAAGGCGATCATGACCACCGATACCTATGCCAAGGTGGCGACCGCGACCATCAAGCTCGGCGATGCCGACGTCACCATCAACGGCATCGCCAAGGGCGCCGGCATGATCGCGCCCGACATGGCGACCATGCTCTCCTTCATCGCCACCGACGCGCCGATCGCAGCACCCGTGCTGCAGGATCTGTTGTCGCGCGGCACGGCCAAGACCTTCAACGCGGTCACCGTCGACAGCGACACCTCGACCAGCGACACGCTGCTGATCTTCGCCACGGGTGCCGCCGCCAGGCGCGGTGCGCCCGTGATCAGCGATCCAAAGGACGCGCGCCTCGCTGCGTTCCGCCGCGCGCTCGGCAAGGTGCTGAAATCGCTGGCGTTGCAAGTGGTGCGCGACGGCGAGGGCGCGCGCAAGCAGGTCGAAGTCACCGTCACCGGGGCGAAATCGGCGCGCTCGGCCAAGCGCATCGCGCTGTCCATCGCCAATTCGCCGCTGGTCAAGACGGCGGTCGCCGGCGAGGACGCCAATTGGGGCCGCGTCGTCATGGCCGTCGGCAAGGCGGGCGAGCCGGCCGACCGCGACCTTCTGTCGATCTGGTTCGGCGACAACCGGCTGGCGCATGAGGGCGAGCGCGACCCTGGCTATTCGGAAGAGGCGACATCTGCCTATATGAAGCGCGACGAAATTCGCATCCGCGCCGATATCGGCATCGGCCGCGGCAAGGCAACGGTGTGGACCTGCGACCTCACCAAGGAATATGTCGCCATCAATGGCGACTATCGTAGCTGAGGAATTTGGCGCAGCTGAGGAATTTGGCGGAGCTGATGACATTGGTTTCCAGACATCCGGCAAGCATGCTCGCCATCGTCCGCCGCTACGAGGCGGCCGGCTTTCGTGCCTGGCCGGCGGCGGCCGTCCATTATGACGGCACCTGGGTGGTGCGGCTGACAGCCGGCCATCCGGCCAAGCGGCTGAATTCGGTCAACCCCCTCGATCCGGGCGACATCCAGCACATTGCCGAGCGCATCGGCCGCGCCAGCCGGCGTTTCGACGCCTATGGCAGGCCGCTGACCTTCCGCATCTCGCCACTGTCGGGGCCTGACCTGTCCAGTCACCTCGACAAGGAAGGCTGGAGCATATTCGACGAATCGCTGGTGATGCGCCTGCCGTTGGCGGATGCGCAACTCGACCCGGCCATGGACCAGATCCCGCTGAAGGACATCAGCCGCTTCATCGGCGCGTCGCTCAAGGTCAGCGGCTCCGACGTGGCGCTGCGCCCTGGCCTGTCCGAGATCATCGGCGCGATCCAGCCCGAGGCCGGGCTATTCGCGCTCGAAGAGGGCAGCGAGCCGCTGGCGACGCTGATCTGTGTCCATGATGGCGATCTTGCCGGATTGTTCGAGGTCGCCACCGACAAATCGGTGCGCAACCAGGGCCATGGCCGCAATCTTATCCTGTCGGCGCTGAAATGGGCGCGGCTGCGCGGCGCCCGCGAAGCCTGGCTGCAGGTCGAGGCCAGCAATGCGCCGGCGCTGGCGCTCTACCGTTCGCTGGGCTTCGAGGAAGTCTATCGCTATCACTATCGCCGGCCGCCCGGCGCATGACCGGCGCGAGCCCCGCCGGCAAGCGCCTGCTCCTGGTCGCGGCCTGCGCGCTGGTCGACGCCGACGGCCGCGTGCTGCTGGCGCAGCGGCCGCAAGGCAAGCAACTCGCCGGCCTGTGGGAATTTCCCGGCGGCAAGGTCGAGCCCGGCGAGACGCCGGAACAATGCCTCATCCGCGAGCTCTACGAGGAAATCGGCATCGAGACCGAAATCCCGTGTCTGGCGCCACTGACCTTCGCCAGCCATTCCTACGATGATTTTCACTTGCTGATGCCGCTGTTCGTCTGCCGCCGCTTCCGTGGCATCGCCCAGCCGAAGGAGGGCCAGGGGCTGAAATGGGTGCGGCCGCGCCAGATGCGCGACTTTCCGATGCCGCCGGCCGACGCGCCGCTGATCCAGTTCCTCATCGACCTGCTGTAAGCCGGACTGTTGCCGGCCCCTGCTTCTTCACCCAGCGTTAATGAAAGATTTATCTTGCCGTGAAAAGTTGAGGCAAAGCGCTGACTTCACCGGGGGAGCGACTGCATGAGCCTCGACAGGGACTGGGACTCGATCCGGCCCGACCGTTTGCGTGGCGCCAGCCAAGCGGGCATGGGCCTGTTGCGCCTCACGTTGCTGTTCGGTTCGGCCGCGGTGGCCCTGGCCTTGTTCGCGACGCCTTACCTCGATAGCCGGATGCGATTGCAAGCCACCGGCGACGATCTTGCCGGCGTCGACAGGATGAGCACGGCTTCGATCGGTCATCGCGACACCTACACGCTGCGCAGGAGCGTGCTGCAGCCGTTGCCCAGTTCAGTCTGCGTCATCAGCAATGGCAGGCACAGCGGCGACTGCTGATCGAAAAGCGCGTCATGCATCCGGTGCTCCTTATGCGATGCGCATAGGACGCTGCCGTTTCATCGCCTGTTAAGCCTGTACCGTTAACCTTTCTTAACAGGTCGGCGCTAGGGTCGTGGCAAGCGGGATCGACAGTCATGAAAACAGTGCTGCAACGGTTTTTGGAAGACGAGACAGGCGCGACAGCCATCGAATATGGGCTGATCGCGGCCGTGTTGTCGCTTGCCATCGTTGGCGGCGTCGGCCAGGCCGCCAACGCGATCTCCTGGTTGTTCAGCGACAACAACAGCAGGCTGGCCAATGCTTTCGCCAAGTAACCGCAGCCGGGTTATCGGTTGTCGGAACCCGGTCGGCGCCCTTCGGGATTTTCCAATATCGTCTTAAGCGAGACCTTGGCCGAGCCCGGCTTCAGCGGTTTTTGCTGCGAGGCGTCGGGCGCCCAGCCTGACATCCAGACGATCGGGAAACTCGCCCTGATACGACCATCGGGATCAGCAAACCGCTCGGCGTAGATTTCGGCTGCCCGGGCAAACAGCCTTCGCGTCCCCGGTCGCCTGCTACGGTCGATGAGCGCGCTGGTCTCGCCCATGGCCCGCAGGTCCGCCATCACGCCGAACAGGGAATCGTAGCGCACCGTCACCGTCTCGACATCGGCGACCGGCAAGGCGAAGCCGGCACGCTGCAAGAGCGCGCCGGCGTCGCGCACATCGGTGAACGGAATGACGCGGGGGCTGGCGCCGCCATAAAGCTCGGTTTCGGCGGCCAGCAGGCTTTCGCGCAGCTCGGAAAGCGAGCCGGCGCCGGCAAAGGCGCCGAGGAAAAGGCCGTCCGGCTTCAGCGCGCGGCGGGTCTGCACCAGCATGCCGGGAATGTCGTTCATCGCCTGCAGCGACAGAAGCGACACAACGAGGTCGAGGCTTTCCGGCTCGAACGGCACGGTTTCCAACGATGAGACCAGTCCCGCCTCGCCCTTGAGGAAAGTCGCGTCCGCCTCGACGCGCACGATGTCCGCCACCTTGCCGCTTGCCGCGAGCACGCCGGTGGCGGCCGGTGTCTGGCAAAACAGGACGGCCGCCCTGTTAAACTCGCGCTCGACGGCGCCCAGCCGGTCGGCAAGGTCCTCGGCTGCCCGGCGCATCAGGAAATCCGCTCCGCTGACGGGGTGGGCCAATGCCCGGCGCTTGTGCGCCAGCCACAGCGGGATGTCGATTATAGGTTGCAACGGGCAGGTTCCTGTTTTCCCGCGCTTGGATATAGTGGCGCGCAGGACCAACCACGTGGCCGATCCTATGCCAGAGATCAAGCATATTGCGATCAAGGGTATCGCTCGAAAGGCTTTGGGCTGGCCGGCGCGCATGCTGTTTCCGCCGGTCTGCGCCGGCTGCCGCCGCCATGTCTCGCAACCCGGCGTGCTGTGCGGCGCCTGCTGGCCGAAACTCAGGCTTCTGGAGCGGCCCTGGTGCCCGGTGATGGGTACGCCCTTCACCCATCACATGGGCGATGGGTTCTTGTCCGCCGAAGCAATCGCCGACCCGCCGCCGTTCGAGCGGGCGCGGGCGGCAGTGGCCTATTCGGGTGTCGCCCGCCAGATGGTGCAAGGGTTGAAATACCAGGATCGCACCGATCTGGCGCCATGGATGGCGCGCTGGATGCTGCGCGCCGGCGCCGAATTGATCGCGGAGGCCGATGTGGTCGTACCGGTGCCGCTGCACTGGCGGCGGTTTTTCAGGCGCCAGTTCAACCAGTCGGCGGAGCTCGCAAGGGCGGTGTCGCAGCTTGGCGGCCTGCCTTTCGCGCCCTCGGCGATCCGCCGTGTCAAGCTCACCCGCCAGCAGGTCGGGCTGGAGCGGCACGAGCGCGAAGAGAATGTGCGTGCCGCGTTCAGAGTGCCCGGCGAGGCCGAGATCGAGATCGCCGGCCGCCGGGTGCTTTTGATCGACGACGTCTATACCACCGGCGCCACCGTGCGCGCGGTCGCCAAGGCGTTGAAGAAGAGTGGGGCCGGGGCGGTCGACGTGCTGACCTTCGCGCGCGTGCTGCCAGGGGACTTTCGGGCGGACGAGTCCGTGACTATATAGGTTTGAGGGAAAGGCAGGATTGCTGACAGATGGTCGATGTGACGATCTACACTCGGATGATGTGCGGCTATTGCACCGCGGCCAAGCGGCTGCTCGAGCACAAGGGCGTTGCCTATACCGAACATGACGCATCCTTCTCGCCGGAGCTGCGCCAGGAAATGATTTCGCGCGCGCGCGGCCGCTCGACCTTTCCGCAGATTTTCATCGGCGACACGCATGTCGGCGGCTGTGACGACCTTCACGAGCTGGAGGCGCAGGGCCGGCTGGACAAACTTCTCGCCAACGGTTCGGCGAATTTGAGGACATGACCATGGGTGCTTTCAAGGCCGCGGCGATCCAGATGCGTTCGGGAACCAGTCCCGAGCGCAATGCGGTCGATCTGGAGCGGCTGGTGCGCGAGGCGGCAAGCCAGGGTGCGGCCTATGTCCAGACCCCGGAAATGACCGGTGCGCTTGTCCGCGACAAAGAGGCAAGAGCCACCTCCTTCACCTCCGAGGACAAGGACATCATCGTCGCGACCGCACGAAAGCTGGCGAAGGAACTCGGCATTTTCCTGCATATCGGCTCGACCGCCATCCTGCGCGCCGACGGCAAGCTCGCCAACCGCGCGCTTTTGTTCGCTCCCGATGGCGCCACGCTTGCCACCTATGACAAGATTCACATGTTCGACGTCGATCTCGATAATGGCGAGAGCTGGCGCGAATCCGCCGCCTATGAGCCTGGCACTGAGGCCGTCGTCACCGGGATCAGCGGCGCTGGGATCGACGGTGCGAGGCTGGGCTTCGCCGTCTGCTACGATTTGCGCTTTCCGCAACTTTTCCGCGCCGAGGCGCTGGCCGGCGCAGATATGCTTTCCGTACCCGCTGCCTTTACCCGGCAAACCGGCGAGGCGCACTGGCACGTGTTGCTCAGGGCACGCGCCATCGAAAACGGCGCCTATGTCGTGGCCGCCGCGCAGGGCGGACTGCACGAGGACGGCCGCGAGACCTATGGCCACTCGCTGATCGTCGATCCCTGGGGCCGCATCGTCGCTGAAGCCGCGCATGACGAGCCGGCGGTGATCGTCGCCGAGATCGATCCGGCGCAGTCGCTTGCGGCGCGCAAGAAGATACCGAACCTCAGGAATGCGCGCGATTTTGCCGTGAACGGCGGATCGGCCGAGGCCGTGCCTCTCAGGGGTGCGGCGTCTTGATCCGCTTTTCCCTGATCTGCGAGCACGAGCATGAATTCGAGGGCTGGTTTCGCAGCAACGACGATTTCGACACCCAGAAGAAGCGGGGCTTCGTCGATTGCCCCACCTGCGGCTCGCATAAGATTGAAAAGGCGTTGATGGCGCCGGCCGTCTCCACCGGGCGCAAACAGGAAAAGATCGCGCTTGCCATGGGCGAGGCGCAGAAGCAGGCGCTGGCGCAGTTGAAGGCGATGGCCGAGAAAGTGCGCGAGAATGCCGACTATGTCGGCGACAAGTTCGCCGAGGAAGCGCGCAAGATCCATTTCGGCGAGAGCGACCCGCGCGGCATCTATGGCGAGGCGACGCTCGAGGAGGCCAAGAGCCTGGCCGAGGACGGCGTGGAGTTCATGCCGATCCCAAGCTTCCCAGACGACCGCAACTGAGTCAGCCAATTTTCCCGAACTGGTTCATTCGCCCGGCTGCTTTTGCTGGTCACCTCGCCGCGATCGAGGAAACATAATGAAATTTCTCTGGGATTCAGCGCTCGGCCTTCTGGTCGTCACCGGCGGGCTGCTCGGCCTGACGCTGCCGTTCGGCAAGCTGGCGACGGCGGCGGGCGTTCCGGCGGTGGTCTGGGCCTTCGTCATCTCGTTCGGCGCCGGCGGCGTGCTGCTAGGCGCCTTGCTGTTGAACGGAGAGCGCATCCGGCTCAGCCCGCACAGGCTGCGCTATTTCTTCGTCACCGCGGCGGTGTCCTACGCTATCCCCAATCTCCTGATGTTTTCCGCCATTCCGCACCTTGGCGCCGGCTACACCGGCATCATGTTCACGCTGTCGCCTGTCATCACGCTGGTGTTCTCGATCCTGCTCGGCGTCAGGCGCCCCAATCTGCTTGGTGTGACCGGCATCGCCGTCGGCTTCGTCGGCGCGGTGATGGTGGCGACGACGCGTGGCGAGGCTGGCCGTCCGGCCGAGTTCTTCTGGGTGGCGGTGGGACTGCTCATTCCGGTCAGCCTGGCCGTCGGCAACATCTACCGCACGGTCGACTGGCCCGAAGGCACCGGCCCGATCGCACTCGCCGCCGGCAGCCATCTGGCGTCGGCGGTGATGTTGCTTGCCGGCATCCTGGCCTCGCTGGGCGCCGGTGCATTCGGCTCGCTCGGCGGGGTGCCGCTGGCGACCGTCGCGCAGATGGCTTCGGCGGCGACGATGTTCGCGGTGTTCTTTCGGCTGCAGGCAGTCGGAGGCCCGGTCTATCTCAGCCAGATCGGTTATGTCGCGGCGGCGGTCGGTTTGCTTGCCGGCACGATCTTTTTCGGCGAGCACTACCAATTGCTGACCTGGGTGGGCGCGGCCATCATCGTTGCCGGCGTGTTCATCACCACGAAAGCACAAAGCCAGATCACCACGAAGGCGCAAAGCCAGGCGGCGTGAGAAGGTTCAGACCGGTGCCTTCTCCGCCAGCACCATGTAGTTGACGTCCATGTCCTTCGACCGCTGCCAGCGGTCGGCGAGCGGATGGTAGACGACGCCGGTGCGGTCGATGATGGCAAGCCCGGCGCCGGCGAGCGCCTTTTCGAGCTCTTCGGGACGCACCAGCTTGCCGAACTGGTGCGTGCCGCGCGGCAGCCAGCGCAGCACATATTCGGCGCCGATGATGGCCAGGCCCAGGGCCTTCAGCGTGCGGTTGATGGTGGCGACGAACATGATGCCGCCCGGCTTGACCATCTCGCCGCATTTGGCCACGAACAGGTCGATGTCGGCGACATGCTCGACGACTTCCATGTTGAGGATGACGTCGAATTTCTCGCCGGAATCGGCCAGGTCCTCCGCCGTCGTGGCGCGATAATCCACCGTCACGCCGACCTCCGCCGCATGCAGCCTGGCCACTTCGATGTTGGTGGCGGATGCGTCGGCGCCGACCACTTCGGCGCCAAGCCGCGCCATCGGCTCGCACAAAAGCCCGCCGCCGCAGCCGATGTCGAGGAAGCGCAGGCCTTCGAACGGCCTCGCCGCGCGCGGGTCGCGGCCGAAGCGCGCCGCCACCTGGTCGCGGATATAGGCAAGCCGGATCGGATTGAACTTGTGCAGCGGGCGGAACTTGCCGTTCGGGTTCCACCATTCGGCGGCAAGAGCGGAAAAGCGTTCCACTTCTCCGGCATCGATCGTCGATCGTCGCGGCTCTGGCATGGCTTCGTCTCCCGCAGACTCAAAAGTTCAGAGCGCGATCGGACGCAAAACCACTTTTGCTGATCGCGCTCTGGTGCGCTAGGAAGTCGGGTGTGGGGGCGGGAAAGTCAAGGCAGCAATTTTCGCCGGCCGGCCCCTGCTGACCAAAGGTGCCACTGTCCCGGCGCATCAAAATGCTGTTATCCACAAGCCGAGCCAAGCGGCGAGATTTCCGGCGCTTGCCCACGGTCCTTGCGGATAGTCCCTGTTTTGGCTAAGGAGGCCGCGCATTCAACGGCCGGCCTCAACCGGGCACATTCTTTCCGCTTTCGGCCTTCGGTCCGGCATCCAGTCAAAGGCATTTCGCTTCCATGGCGCGCATCGTGATGAAATTCGGCGGAACCTCCGTCGCCGACATCGCCCGCATCCGCAATGTAGCGCGCCATGTAAAACGCGAGGTCGATGCCGGCCATGAGGTCGCGGTGGTCGTCTCGGCAATGGCCGGCAAGACCAACGAGCTCGTGCAATGGACGCGCGAGGCGTCGCCCATGCACGATGCTCGTGAATATGATGCCGTCGTCGCCTCCGGCGAGCAGGTCACGGCCGGTCTTTTGGCGATCGCGCTGCAGAATATGGGGGTGCATGCGCGGTCTTGGCAGGGCTGGCAGATCCCGATCAAGACCGACAACGCGCATGGCGCGGCGCGCATCCTCGACATCGACGGCGCATTTTTGATCAAGCGCTTCGGCGAGGGCCAGGTGGCGGTGGTCGCAGGATTCCAGGGCATCGGGCCGGACAATCGCATCGCCACGCTCGGCCGCGGCGGTTCCGACACCAGTGCCGTCGCCATCGCCGCGGCGGTCAAGGCCGACCGCTGCGACATCTACACCGACGTCGACGGGGTCTACACCACCGATCCGCGCATCGAGCCGAAGGCGCGGCGGCTGGCCAAGATTTCCTTCGAGGAAATGCTTGAAATGGCGTCGCTCGGCGCCAAGGTCCTGCAGGTCCGCTCGGTCGAGCTTGCCATGGTGCACAGGGTGCGTACTTTCGTGCGGTCGTCCTTCGACGATCCCGACGCACCCGGAATGGGGGATTTGCTCAATCCGCCCGGAACGCTCATTTGCGACGAGGAAGAAATCGTGGAACAGCAGGTCGTCACCGGAATCGCCTACGCCAAGGACGAAGCGCAGATTTCGTTGCGCCGTGTCGGAGACCGGCCCGGCGTCGCCGCCGGCATCTTCGGGCCGCTGGCCGAGGCCAACATCAATGTCGACATGATCGTCCAGAATATCTCCGAGGACGGCAAGTTCACCGACATGACCTTCACCGTGCCGTCCGGCGACGTCGACAAGGCGCTGGCCGTGCTCGAGCGCCTGAAGGCCACGATCGGCTATGACGTCGTGCAATCGGAAGCCGGCATGTCAAAGGTCTCGGTCATCGGCATCGGCATGAGGAGCCATGCCGGCGTCGCCGCCACAGCCTTCAAGGCGCTGGCCGATCGTGCCATCAATATCCGCGCCATCACCACTTCCGAGATCAAGATTTCGATATTGATCGACGGTCCCTATACGGAACTTGCGGTTCGCACTTTGCATTCCGTCTACGGTCTGGATAAGCAGTAGCAAGACTTTGAGTCAGTTGTTGCGTGAGCGCCGGCCGCAGGGGAAACTGCGCCGGCTGACATGCCATTGGAGAAGAAGCCGCGATGCGTGATACGGCCAGTGGCCCGCGCGTTTTGCTGAAACGGCTCCGCGAGCTCATGCAAGAGCCGCTGGAGCCACAGGAGCGGCTCGACCGCATCGTGCGCGACATCGCCTCCAACATGGTCGCCGAAGTGTGCTCGCTCTATGTGCTGCGCGCCGATTCGGTGCTCGAACTCTATGCCACCGAGGGTCTGAACCCCAACGCCGTCCACCTGGCTCAGCTGAAACTCGGCCAAGGCCTGGTCGGCACCATCGCGGCCTCGGCGCGGCCGCTCAACCTGTCCAACGCGCAGGAGCATCCGGCCTTCGCCTATCTGCCGGAGACGGGGGAAGAGATCTACAATTCCTTCCTCGGCGTGCCGGTGCTGAGGGCAGGGCGCACACTCGGCGTGCTGGTGGTCCAGAACAAGACCATGCGCCACTACCGCGACGACGAGGTCGAAGCGCTGGAAACCACGGCGATGGTGATCGCCGAGATGATCGCCACCGGCGATCTGGCGCGGTTGACCCGGCCCGGGCTCGAACTCGACCTGCGCCGCCCGGTGAGCTTCAACGGCCTGTCCTTCAACGAGGGCGTCGGGCTTGGCCATGTCGTGCTGCACGAGCCGCGCATCGTCGTCACCAATCTGTTCAACGAGGACAGCGAGGAAGAGGTCAGGCGGCTCGACGCATCGCTTGGTTCGCTCAGGCTCTCCATCGACGACATGCTGGAACGCCGCGATGTCGCCTTCGAGGGCGAGCATCGCCAGGTGCTCGAAGCCTATCGCATGTTCGCCAACGACAGCGGCTGGGTGCGGCGGCTCGAAGAGGCGATCCGCAACGGCCTGACCGCGGAAGCGGCGGTCGAAAAGGTGCAGAGCGACATGCGCGCCCGCATGATGCACATGACCGATCCGTATCTGCGCGAGCGGATGAGCGATTTCGACGATCTCGCCAACCGGCTGCTGCGCCAGCTGATGGGGCGCGGACCGGAGGATGTCGCGGCCTCGCTGCCGAAGGACGCCATCATCGTTGCCCGTTCGATGGGGGCCGCCGAACTGCTCGACTACCCCAGGGACAAGCTGCGCGGCGTGGTGCTGGAGGATGGGGCCGCAACCAGCCACGTCGTCATCGTGGCGCGCGCCATGGGCATACCGGTCGCCGGCCAGATGAAGGGCGCCGTTTCCATGGCGGAAAACGGCGACGCCATCATCGTCGACGGCGAGGAGGGCATCATCCATCTGCGCCCGCAGCCCGATCTCGAAGCCGCCTATGCCGAAAAGGTCCGCTTCAGGGCGCGGCGGCAGGAGGTTTACCGCGAGCTGCGCAAGAAGCCGTCGGTGACCAGGGATGGTGTCCAGGTCGATCTCCTGATGAATGCGGGCCTTGCCGTCGACCTGCCGCAGCTCGCCGAGGCGGGCGCGGCCGGGATCGGCCTGTTCCGCACCGAGCTGCAATTCATGGTTGCCTCGACCTTTCCCCGCGCCGAGGCGCAGGAAAAGCTCTATCGCGACGTGCTCGATGCGGCGCGCGGCAAGCCGGTCACCTTCCGCACCATCGATATTGGCGGCGACAAGGTGCTGCCCTACTTCAAGGGCGCGATCCAGGAAGAGAACCCGGCGCTCGGCTGGCGCGCCATCCGGCTGACGCTCGACCGGCCGGGCCTGCTCAGGACGCAGATCCGTGCGCTTCTGAAGGCCAGCGGCGGGCGTGAACTGAAGCTGATGCTGCCGATGGTGACCGAGCTTGGCGAGATCGCACAGGCGCGTGAGATCATCGATCGCGAGGTGCGGCATCTGTCGCGTTTTGCCCATCATCTGCCGACCAGCCTGAAGCTCGGGGCCATGCTCGAAGTACCGTCGCTGCTGTTCCAGCTCGACGAGCTGATGAAGGCGGTCGATTTCGTCTCGGTCGGCTCGAACGATTTGTTCCAGTTCGTGATGGCGGTCGATCGCGGCAACACGCAGCTCTCCGATCGCTTCGATACGCTGTCGACGCCGTTCCTGCGCGTCTTGAAGACGATCGCCGATGCCGGGCTACGCAATCACACTCCGGTGACGCTGTGCGGCGAACTCGCCGGAAAACCCATATCCGCGATGGCGCTGATCGGCCTGGGCTACCGCTCGATCTCCATGTCGCCGGCCTCGATCGGTCCGGTCAAGGCGATGCTGACGGAGCTGCCGCTGGACGAGTTGCAGGCATTCTTCGACGACAATCTGATGGCGCCGGCTCAAGGGCTGCCGATGCGGGCATTGCTGCAAGCCTTTGCCGACGACCGTTCGATCCCGCTATAGACCTTTGTCATGATCAACCTGCCCCGCGACCGTATGGATCAAGTCGTCAAGCGTTTCGACATGCTCGAAGCGCAGATGTCGGCCGGGCCGGCGGCGGACGCCTATGTCCGGATGGCCTCGGAATATGCCGACATCCAGGAGATGGTGGCCAAGATCAGGGCGCTGCGCGCCGCCGAGCAGGAGCAGGCCGACCTGGAGGCAATGCTTGCCGACAAGGGTACCGATGCCGAGATGCGGGCCTTGGCGGAGGCCGACCTGCCGGGGGTCGAGGAACGCATCGAGGCGCTGCAGAAGGATATCCAGATCCTGCTTCTGCCCAAGGATGCCGCCGACGACAAGAACGCCATCCTCGAAATCCGCGCCGGCACCGGCGGCGACGAGGCGGCGCTGTTCGCCGGCGACCTGTTTCGCATGTATGAGCGCTACGCAGCGTCCCGCGGCTGGCGTTTCGAGACGGCTTCGGCCAGCGAGGGCGAGGTTGGCGGCTACAAGGAAATCATCGCCACCGTGTCGGGCAAGGGGGTCTTTGCCCATCTGAAGTTCGAATCCGGCGTGCATCGCGTGCAGCGCGTGCCGGAGACCGAGGCCGGCGGACGCATCCATACCTCGGCGGCGACGGTCGCGGTGCTGCCGGAGGCGGAAGAGGTCGACATCGAGATCCGGGCGGAAGACATCCGCATCGATACGATGCGTGCGTCGGGCTCCGGCGGCCAGCACGTCAACACCACCGATTCGGCGGTCCGCATTACCCATCTGCCGACCGGCATCATGGTGGTGCAGGCGGAGAAGTCGCAGCATCAGAACCGGGCGAAGGCGATGCAAATCCTGCGGGCCAGGCTCTACGACCTGGAGCGCGGCAAGGCGGACGAGGAGCGCTCGGAATCGCGCAAGTCGCAGGTCGGGTCGGGCGACCGCTCGGAGCGCATCCGCACTTACAATTTCCCGCAAGGCCGGGTCACCGACCATCGCATCAACCTGACGCTCTACAAGCTCGACCGGGTGATGATGGGCGAACTCGACGAGATCGTCGACGCGCTGATCGCCGATCACCAGTCGAAACTGCTCGCCGACATGGGCGTCGATGGCTGACACTTTACCCGGCACGCTCGGGCCACTGCTGCGGGCGGCGCGGCAACGCCTGACAGAAGCCGGCGTGAGCGATCCAGCGCTGGACGCCAGGCTGATCGTCGAACATTTTTCCGCCACGACCCGCACGCAGGCCATCGCCGATCCCGAGCGCAAGGTCGGCCCCGACGCGGTCGCCGCCATCGATGCGGCCTTGGGGCGGCGCATCTCCGGCGAGCCGGTGCATCGCATCCTTGGTTATCGCGAATTCCACGGCTTGCGCCTGTCGCTGTCGCCGGAAACGCTGGAGCCGCGGCCCGACACCGAAACGCTGGTCGAAGCGGTACTGCCCTTCGTGAAAGCGACAGCGGAGCGGCAAGGCGAATGCCGCATCCTCGATCTTGGAACCGGCACCGGCGCCATCGCTCTGGCGCTGCTCGATGCCGTACCTGGCGCGGTTGCCACCGGCGTCGATATTTCCCAGGACGCGTTGACGACCGCCGTGCGCAATGCCAGGGAACTGGGGCTGGCCGGCAGGTTCAAATCGCTTCAGTCCGACTGGTTCGAAAAAGTTTCGGGCCGGTACCATGTAATTACCGCAAACCCTCCCTATATACCGACTCAAGACATTGAAAATCTGCAGGACGAAGTCCGCGATTTCGATCCGCGCCAAGCCTTGGATGGCGGCGCTGACGGTCTGAGCCCCTACAGGATCATCGCCGCCGAGGCGGCAGGTTTTTTGGACCTCAAGGGCATAATAGCGGTCGAGATCGGCCATACGCAGCGCGACGAGGTCACGGACATTTTTTCTGCAGCCGGCTATGGGCGGGCTGGGGTGTTTTGCGATCTGGGCGGAAATAACAGGGTTTTGGTCTTTGAACGCAGGTTCTGATCGAGTAACAGACAAAGCCGTGATGCAGTGCGAAAAAACCGCTTGGCAATGCCGGGGAATGCGGCTAGGGTCGCCTTAACCGGATGAGACGAAGCAGGCAGTGCTCTTAGCGATTCGGTTTTCCTTGGAAATAGCTGCCTTCTTGCGCAAACGACGCCCAAGCTTCGTGCGGGAATCGTCCGGCAAGTGATGTAACCGGAACAGGATGACACGTGGCGCCAACGCAATCGATGCGGGCGAACGCCGGTGAAGAAACGAAACGGCTGGCTGCATGAGCGCCTCCGTTCGTGAAGAGTTATTCAAAAATTTCAAAATGAAGAGAGTCGGATGAGGCCACAACAGCAGAACAGGCGCATGCGCGGTCGCAACAACAGCGGCGGCGGCGGCAACAACAATAACAACAACCGCAAGGGCCCAAATCCCCTGACGCGCAACTACGAGAGCAACGGCCCGGACGTGAAGATCCGCGGATCGGCTCAGCAGATCGCCGAAAAATACGCAACCCTTGCCCGTGATGCGCAAAGCTCCGGCGACCGGGTGATGGCGGAAAACTATCTCCAGCACGCCGAGCACTACAATCGCATCATTGCAGCCGCGCAGGCGCAGATGCCGATCCAGAACGCGCAGCAGAACCGCGACGATTTCGACGAAGACGGCGATGAAGACCGCGACGAGTTCGACAATGCCGGCAACAATGCCGGCGAGGCTTCGGCTCCAGCGGCCAGCCATGGCGCCGGCCCGCAGCCGGTCATCGAGGGCATGCCGGCCGAGTTGGCGTTCAACCAGGAAAACGGCCGCGACAATCGTGACAACGGCCGCGACAACGGGGGCCGCGACAACGGGGGCCGCGATAACGGGCGCGACAACAATGGCGGTCGCCATCGCGACCGTCGCCCCAATGGCGGTTACGGCCAGAACGGCCAGCGCGGCGAGTATGGTTCGCGCGGCGAGCAGGGCGGCCAGCGCGGCGATCAGAACCGGCGCAACGAGGCGCCGGTGCAGGCGGAAGCCGTTTCCCAGGCTGAAACCGCGCCCCAGGCCGAAACTGGTTTTGTGCCCCAGGCCGAGCCCGTTGTTGCCGCCGAACCCGCGCCGCAGTTTAGCAATTTTTCGCCGGCCGCTCTCGCCGCACAGGCCGAGATGAACGAGGCAGCGAGCGGAAATGGTGCTGCGCGCCGTCCCAGGCGCCCGCGGCGTCCGCGTGCCGATGCTGCCCAGGGGGTAGATCAGGAAAATGCAAACCAGACAGATAGCGTTAGCGACAATGCCGGTCCCGGCGAAGTGGCAGCGCCGGTTGAAGGTGGTGGCGAAGCTGTCGTTGCCGAAGTCGACAACCGATAGACAGACTTTCCAACCGGGCTTTCAAGCCGGGTTGGAGCCGAGCCAAGTTAGAGCATCCCTTACCCCAGACGGCGGAGAGCAATCTCCGCCGTTTTCGTTTTGCGCCTCCCGTGGAATATAATGCATTGACCGATATCAAGGCGTCTTGAGAGACCACGGCCTATGCACCATATCTCGCGTGAACAGGATCCGGCTCGAATGGGCGGGTCCGTCACCGCAATCTGATCCGGTGCCGCAAAGCGGGCCGGTGACGGAAGGAGACAGATATGAACCTTGAGAAATATTCCGAGCGCGTGCGCGGCTTTATCCAGTCCGCGCAGACCATGGCGCTCTCGCGCAGCCACCAGCAATTTACCCCCGAACATATCCTGAAAGTGCTCGTCGACGACGAGGAGGGCTTGGCCGCCTCGCTGATCGAGCGTGCCGGCGGCAGCGTTCGCGACGTCAAGCTCGGTGTCGAATCCGCCCTCGAAGCGATGCCCAAGGTGGAAGGTGGCAATGGCCAGCTTTATCTGGCGCAGCCGCTGGCCAAGGTGTTTTCGACGGCCGAGGAACTGGCCAAGAAGGCCGGCGACAGCTTCGTCACGGTCGAGCGGCTGCTGACGGCGCTGGCGGTCGAGAAATCCGCCAAGACCGCCGACATCTTGGCCAAGGCCGGGGTGACCGCGCAGGCGCTGAACCAGGTGATCAACGATGTCCGCAAGGGCCGCACCGCCGATTCGGCGAGCGCCGAACAGGGTTATGACGCGCTGAAGAAATACGCGCGCGACCTGACCGCGGATGCCCGGGCCGGCAAGCTCGATCCGGTCATCGGCCGCGACGATGAGATCCGCCGTACCATCCAGGTGCTGTCGCGCCGGACCAAGAACAATCCCGTGCTGATCGGTGAACCCGGCGTCGGCAAGACGGCGATCGCCGAAGGGCTGGCGCTGCGCATCGTCAATGGCGACGTGCCGGAATCGCTGAAGGACAAGCAGTTGATGGCGCTCGACATGGGCGCGCTGATTGCCGGCGCCAAATATCGCGGCGAGTTCGAGGAGCGGCTGAAGGCGGTGCTTTCGGAGGTTACCGGTGCCGCTGGCGGCATCATCCTGTTCATCGACGAGATGCACACGCTGGTCGGCGCCGGCAAGGCCGATGGCGCGATGGATGCCTCGAACCTGTTGAAGCCGGCACTGGCGCGCGGCGAGTTGCACTGCGTCGGCGCGACCACGCTCGACGAATACAGAAAGCATGTCGAGAAGGATCCGGCGCTGGCCCGCCGCTTCCAGCCGGTCTTCGTCGACGAGCCGACGGTGGAGGACACCGTCTCGATCCTGCGCGGCCTGAAGGAGAAATACGAGCAGCACCATAAGGTGCGCATCTCGGATTCGGCCTTGGTCGCCGCGGCGACGCTGTCCAACCGCTATATCGCCGACCGGTTCCTGCCGGACAAGGCGATCGACCTCGTCGACGAGGCCGCGTCGCGGCTCCGGATGCAGGTCGATTCGAAGCCGGAGGCACTGGACGAGATCGATCGCCGCATCATGCAGCTCAAGATCGAGCGCGAGGCGCTGAAGGTCGAGAAAGACGAGGCGTCGAAGGACCGGCTTGCCCGCCTCGAGAAGGAACTCTCCAATCTGGAAGAAGAGTCGACCGAGATCACCTCGAAGTGGCAGGCGGAGAAGCAGAAGCTCGGGCTTGCCGCCGACCTCAAGAAGCAACTCGACGAGGCGCGCAACGAGCTTGCCATTGCCCAGCGCAAGGGTGAATTCCAGCGCGCCGGCGAGCTCGCCTATGGCACGATCCCGGAACTGGAAAAGAAGCTGAAGGAAGCCGAAGCCCAGGACGGCAAGGTCGGCATGGTCGAGGAGGTGGTCACGCCCGACCATGTCGCCCATATCGTGTCGCGCTGGACCGGCATTCCGGTCGACAAGATGCTGCAAGGCGAGCGCGACAAGCTGTTGCGCATGGAAGACGAGGTCGGCAAGCGCGTCGTCGGCCAGGGCGAGGCGGTGCAGGCGGTGTCGAAAGCCGTCCGCCGCGCCCGTGCCGGCCTGCAGGATCCGAACCGGCCGATCGGCTCGTTCATGTTCCTCGGCCCGACCGGCGTCGGCAAGACCGAACTGACCAAGGCGCTGGCCAGCTTCCTGTTCGACGACGAAAGCGCGATGGTGCGCATCGACATGTCGGAGTTCATGGAGAAGCACTCGGTCGCCCGCCTGATCGGCGCGCCTCCCGGCTATGTCGGCTATGAGGAAGGCGGCGCGCTGACCGAAGCGGTGCGGCGCCGGCCCTATCAGGTCGTGCTGTTCGACGAGATCGAGAAGGCGCATCCGGACGTGTTCAACGTGCTGCTGCAGGTGCTCGACGACGGCCGCCTGACCGACGGGCAGGGCCGCACGGTCGACTTCCGCAACACGCTGATCATCATGACGTCGAATCTCGGCGCCGAATATTTGGTCAATCTCGGCGAGGACCAGGACGTCGATCAGGTGCGCGACGAGGTGATGAGCGTGGTGCGGGCATCGTTCCGGCCTGAATTCCTCAACCGCGTCGACGAGGTGATCCTGTTCCACCGGCTGCGCCGGCAGGATATGGGCCGCATCGTCGAGATCCAGCTCAAGCGGCTGGAAAGCCTGCTCGTCGACCGCAAGATCGCGCTGTCGCTGGATCAGGAGGCGATCGACTGGCTGGCGGCCAAGGGCTACGACCCGGCCTATGGCGCGCGGCCGCTGAAGCGGGTGATGCAGAAGGAACTGCAGGATCCGCTGGCGGAGAAGATCCTGCTCGGCGAGATCCTCGACGGCTCGACCGTCAAGGTCACAGCCGGTTCCGACCGGCTGAACTTCCGCTCGAAGCCGGCGGTCGTGGCGACCGAGGCGGCGCCCTTGTTTTATGCAAGTCGTTGTCGCAAAACCGCTGCGTCCCCCCGGTTCAAGCCCGAGGGCATGCTTTTGCGCGATATGTATTTGAAGGGCGCGGATGACGCTGGACGACTACAACGGCTTTTGCGCATCGCTGCCTGCGACGACCCATGTCGTCCAGTGGGGCGGCGCCCATGTCTGGAAGGTCGGCGCCAAGGTGTTTGCCATCGCCGGCTGGGGTGAGGGCAAGCAGCCCTTCGTCACCTTCAAATGCTCCGACATCGCCTATGACATACTGAAGGAACAGCCTGGCCTCAGGCCCGCGCCCTATCTTGCGTCGCGCGGCATGAAATGGATCCAGCGCCAGACGGGCGAGAGCATGGATGACGACGCGCTGAAGGACTATTTGCGCGAAAGCCACCGCCTGGTCGTGCTGAAATTGACGAAGCAGGCGCGCCGGGAATTGGGGCTCGCTGGAAGCTGACGCATGTTGCTCCAGCCTGCCAGAAATCCGCCATCTTCATGCCCGGTTCATGTTGGATCCTTATCGTGGCGACTGATTTGCTGGCGAAGGGGTTCGCCTGCCGCGTCGGCCCGAAATCGAATTCGATTTTCGGAAAGCACGATGCGGAGATCTGAAGCGTCAGAGCGTCCGTTGCGCGTCCGAAAAAACGCGCGGCGCTCTAAAAAGGCAATGCAAGGCGGCGGCATTTGGGACCGGAGAGTTTGACAATCATGTTTCGCGGGATATTCACCCTTTCGGCGCTTGCCATCGGGCTGCTGGTGTCGAATGCGATGGGCTCGCCAATGGCGGATACCGCGCCGCGACCTGTTCGCGCGAGCGATTCCGGCGGCATTCTTGTGGCCCAGAACGGCAATGTCGACGTCTATTACGACGCCAGGGGAAACCGCGTCCTCGTCGATGCGGAGACCGGCAAGGTCATTGCCATCCAGCCGCCGCAGGCCAGGTATGACCGCGCCGCGCCGCGCCGCGAGCGCTGGCGCAATCTCGGGCCGGTCGAGGATGACGACTATTACCTCGACGACCCGCAGGACACGGCGCGCATCCGCCGCAGGCGGCTGGACGAGCAGGGCCGCATCATCGAGCCACCGGCCGACGGATACGATCCCTATGGCGACAGTTCGGTGGAGGCCTTTCCGGAAGCGCCGCAGGACGACGGCGGCTACGGCAACACTTACCCGGAAGCGCCGCAGCCGGCAAAGCCGCGCACCATCAAGCGCCAGCCGCTCGACGAAGCTTCGATCGAACCGGTCGAGCCGACCGCGCCGGCCGAGCAGGCGGCGTTGCCGCCGAAGACCGGTGGCAAAACGACGGTCGATCCGTCGCTCTCGCTCGGCGCACGCCAGGATATCGCCGGGCTGCAGGTGCTGCTCGACCGCGCCGGCGCTTCGCCCGGCGTCATCGACGGGCGCTTCGGCTCGAATGTCGACAAGGCGCTCGCCGCCTACAATGAGATCACTGGCGGCAATCTTCGTTCAACCGATGCGGTCGGCATCCAGGCAGCCCTTGCGCAATCGGGCGGCGATGCCTTCGCTTCCTACACGATCACACCGGAGGATGCGGCCGGCCCCTATGTCGCATCGATACCGGAGGACTACAGCCAGAAAGCGCAGCTCGACCGCATGGGCTATACCTCCGTCACCGAGGCGATCGCCGAGCGGTTTCACATGGACGAGAACTATCTGAAAGCGCTCAATCCGGACGCCAATTTCAACCGGCCCGGCACGATCATCAAGGTCGCGAATTTCGGCAAGCTGGTGACAAAGCCGGTGGCGCGCATCATCGCCGACAAGGGCAAGAAAGAGGTCTTCGCCTATGACGCGTCTGGCAAGCTGGTAGCTGCCTATCCGGCCACCATCGGTTCGTCGGACACGCCGTCGCCCTCCGGCACGCATGCGGTGTCGCGTGTCGCGCTCGATCCCAACTACACCTACAATCCCAACATCAATTTCAAGCAGGGCGAAAACGACAAGGTGCTGACCATTCCGCCGGGGCCGAACGGACCGGTCGGCTCGGTCTGGATCGCGCTGGACAAGCCGACCTACGGCATCCACGGCACGCCCGATCCGTCCAAGATCGGCAAGACCGAAAGCCATGGCTGCGTGCGGCTGACCAATTGGGACGCACGCGAACTGGCCAGGATCGTCTCGCCCGGCGTCACGGTCGAATTCGTCGACTAAGCGCAATCGTTGCGACCGCAGCGTGAGACCTGCCAATGTCGGTGCCGCCCCTCATTGCCCTGCCGGGCATTTCTCCCCGTAAACGGCAGGGGAATCGCATATGGCGATTTTGGGGTTGAGTTTAGACAGAGAAAGGATTCTTTGGAGAGGCAGTTGAGCGA
>NZ_JBVVPU010000014.1:0-197084 GCF_055811295.1 Mesorhizobium sp. WSM4871
CCCCCCCCCCCCCCCCCCCCCCCCCCCCCCCCCCCCCCCCCCACCCCCCCCCCCCCCCCCCCCCCCCCCCCCCCCCCGCCCCCGCCCGCCCCCCCCCCCCCCCCCCCCCCCGGGGGGGGGCGCCCCGCCCCCCCCCCCCCCCCCCCCAGGGGGGTGCTGTCCCTCGGCATGTCCAATGAAATCGCCGCCAAACAAACGAGGCTTAACCATGAGCGATTCCCGTGCCCGCGATATCCTGTCGCGACAGGCCGAATTCGAGAGCGAGCGCAGCCAGTACGAGCATGTCTGGGAGGCCGTCTCCGAATTCTGCGACCCCGACGCGCCCGATGTCTGGAGCGGCCGTCGCGCCGGCGTGCCGGATTCACAGGCCGAGCGGCAGGAGCGGCGCGGCGCTCGCGTCTACGCCAACACCATCAACTCGGCCGCCAACCGGCTGGCCGCGGGGCTGGAGAGCCTGATCATCCCGCAGTCGGAAAAGTGGCATGGGCTGACGACCGCCGAAATGAACGACGAGGAGAGCGACGAGGAAAAGGAATGGGCCGAAAGCCTGCGCGATTTCCTGTTTGCGCTGCGCTACTCCGCCAACTCCAATTTCGTGCCGGCGACGCAGGCCTGCCTGCGCAATGTCGTGCGCTATGGGCCGGCCTATCTCTATGCCGAGGAGGGGTTCGCGCCCCACACGCTGATCCGCTATGCCTCGATCCCGGTGGTCGAGGGCTATCTGTCGCGCAACCGCTGGGGCCAGGTCGACATTTTCCATCGCCGCTACGAGCGCACCGCGCGGCAGGCGGCGCAGCTGCTTGGCTATGAGAAGCTGCCGGCGCGGATCAAAATGCTGGTCGACGATCCGGCCAAATGCGAAACGAAAATCTCGCTGATCCAGTGCATCCAGCCGCGCGACGAGCGCAGGATGTATAGGCTCGGCGGCGCCTACCAGTATCTCGACACGGCGTTTGCCTCCTACCACGTCATCGAGGACGAGGAGATGATCGTCAGGGAGAGCGGCTTCCGCTCCTTCCCGGTGTCGACCTTCAACTGGCGCCGCTACGAGGGCGACCCCTATGGGATCTCGCCGACCATCGAGGCGCTGACCACGGTGCGCGAGGAAAATGCCGTGCGCCGCTCGGGCTTGCGCGCGCTACAGCAGGTCACCGATCCGGCAACCGCCTCGAAGGCCAGGCTCGACTATGTGCCGGTGCTCAATCCCGGCGAGAACTATCCCGGCCTGATCGACGACAATGGCCGGCCGCTGATCGCGCCGATCGCCACCGGGCAGAACCCGACCTATGCGTTCAACTACGCCGAGAGCCGGGCCGAGGAGATCCGCGACATGATGTTCGTCAATCTGTTCCAGACGCTGGTGCAGAACCCGCAGATGACGGCGACCGAGGCGCTGATAAGGCAAGAGGAAAAGGGCGCGCTGCTCGGGCCGTCCGGCTCGATCATACAGGCGGGCTTTGCCAGCAATCTCGATCGCGAGCTCGGCATTCTCGAGGACAAGGGGCTTTACGACGAGGACAGCCGTTTCCTGCCGCCGGCGAGTCTCGCCGGCAAGGCGGTGCGGCCGACCTTCACCGGCCCGCTCGACGTTTTGCGCCGCTCGGCCGAGGCCCGCGACACCATCCAAGTCGTCACCACGGCCATGCAGATGGCGCAGTTCGATCCCGGCATCATGGACAATATCGACGGCGACGAGGCGATCAAGATCGTGCAGAGCGCCGGCCGCAGCCCGCAGCGCATCTTTCGCCGCAAGGAGGAGGTGGACGGTCTGCGTGACGCCCGCGCCAAGGCAAGCCAGGCGCAGGCCGGCATGGCGGCGATCGCCACCGCGGGGAAGGCGGCCAAGGACGCGGTGCCGGCGGCAGTGCAGGCACGCGACAGCGGCTTGCTCGACGGCCTGCAAGGCATGCTGCAGGGCGGGCAGGCCGGGGCCGAGATGCCGGGCGGTCCGGCTGTGCCGGGCGCCGGCGCATGAGCCGCAAACGCTTCGCCCATTCAGGGCAGGCCGGCGGTCCGGCCAAGGCTCGGGAAGCGCTGGCCAAGGCGTATCTCAGGGTATTTTCCGGTGAGGATGGCGAGATGGTGCTGGCCGATCTTGCGGCCACGACAGGCTATTACCGTCGCCCGTCCTATGGCGAGTGGATGGCCAGGACCAGGACGCCAAGCGGCTTCGAACTGCACAGCGCCTTGAGCAATGCGCGCGCCGAAGTGGTGCAGCACATCATGGGGTTCCTGACGCTGGACGAGGCGCAACTGGCGGCGCTGGAGAAGGCGGCGAGGCTGGAGGGGTAGGGGACTTCGCAAGCGCTGGCCTGACCATGGTCACGGCCCGCTTCGCCCGCTCATCCATGCGAGTCCGCGGACCCGCCCAGCTCACAGCAGGCTCACAATAAGGGTCGCTGAACCCCAAACCCTGTTTGGCCAATGGCCCCGTCATTGGCGACCCCCAAAATTCATGACTCGCGAAAGCGGCGGCTACCGGGCCGGACCGTCGGCGCAGCGCCGCGGCCTCCAGCGTGGCGCCACCGCAGGGAACAATCAAATGGCGACCATTCCTCTCCAACTGGCCGAGCGCCGGCTCGATACCGGCACGCCGGTGCAATACCCACAGGGATCGCCGCTGGGTGCTGCCATGCAGGGTTTTGGCGACGAGCTTTCCGCTGTTGCCGAGCGCTACCGGCAGATGAGCGAGCAGCAGGAGGCGTTCGACGCCGAGCTCGCGCGCCGCCGGTTCAACAGTCAGATCGCGCAGGCGGAAGACGAGGTGGCGGCGAACGCGCCGGCCGACGGCGCAGGCCTGCATGACGCGATGTATGGCCAGATCGATCCGCGCACCGGCCAGACGGTCAAGCCCGGTCTGTTCGACAAGCTGTTCGACGATGCCTTGCCGAACATGCCCGAAAGCCAGCGCGCCAATTTCGCCAGGCAGAAGGAAGCGATGCGCAGGGTTGGCGGGCTGCGCATGGCGCAGCGCCAGTTTCAGTGGCGCCAGGATTACGAGCAGGCCGAGGTCGACACGGTGCTGCAGACCAATGCCATCGCCATCGGCAAGGCCAATCCCGACGACATCGTCACCTTCGAAGCGGCCCGCCAGGACGGGCTCGATCTCATCGAGAAGATGGGGCTCGACCCCGGGATCAGGCAGCAGAAGGTAAAGGACTGGTTTAGCACCGCCGCGAAGGCGCGCTTCGAGGCGCTGATCGCCAGCGACCCGCAGCGTGCGCTTGAGATGTTCGGTGTCGGGACGCCGGCGGAGCCCTCCGGCGGAGATGCCGCCAGCGGTACGACCCAAGCGGCAGGCAGCTTTGTCTCGGACAACTCAAAGGCAGCTACCGGGAAAGGTGACCGTGTTGGAAAGCGGACGCCAGATGAGCGCGTAGCGCAGGCGTTTAGAGACGACCTTCCACAACAGGAGCAGGCAGCGCTGATTCGACAGGCGGAGGCGGCCAAAACGGCTCAGCAGGTTGAGCTTCGCACCAGCATCGGTCTCGCCGAGCAGAACGCGCCGGACGCGATCGCACGGACTGGCGCCTATTCCGGCAAGTTGCCTGGCCGCGACGCCTTCAGGATCGCCTATGGGCTCGACGAGGGCGACAAACGCTTCCAGGATTTCGACTGGCGGGCCGATGTCGGTAGGCAGGTTTTCGGCATGGGCACCATGCCGAACCAAGCGATCCATGCAGCACTTCGCGATGCCGATTCCGGGCCGAACGGTTCGCAGGAAAACCAGGCGAGCCGTGAGACGACCGCCGTTGCAGTAGGGCTGGTCATGAATCACAGACGAGCCGATGCCGGGGGCTATGTCAGCGAAGTGTTTCCCAATATCGATGCCGCCTGGAAAGCCGTGACCGGTGGCGGACTCGAGGATCCAAACGGCTATGACAAGGACGCCTATGACAAAGCGATAGCCATGTCCGTCGCCGCACAGGAACAATTGGGGATTGAGAACCCTCAGCCCGTGCCGCAGTTCATTCTCCGCGATCTCTCCGAGAATTATGACAGCAGGAGTAGCTATCAGCAGGACATAAACGCGAAGCTAGGCGCGCTGTTTGCGGGAACGTCCGGCCCTGTCGCTCGGGCGGCCGTGGCCCGGCAACTGGCCGATGCCGGTCTGGGTTGGATCATCCCGGATGCATCCGGGTACAAGGCCCCGTCGACACTTTCGGTGTTGGCATCGCAGGCCAAAGCCCTCGGCAAGGTAGCTGCCAATGCAGGGATCGCCCTGGCCAACGCAAATGATTGGGTTGCCTACGGCATGTCCGGGGGAACGATCAGCCCTCCAGATTACAAGGATGCCTATTACGAGTCGTCGAATCCTGTCGAGAACCTGATGATGCATCAGGGGTCTGATGCATTGAGCTGGTCGATACCGGTGCCCGGGGCTGGTCGAGCTGCTGTTGCCGAGAAAGGGATACTACGAGCAGTTGAGCCGACGAGTGTCATCGCGGCAAAGCGTGCCGAAGTACTCGGCGTAATTCCGGCGCCAACAGGCCAGTTCTACAGTGTAATACATGAAATGCGATTGGACCCGACCTTGTATCCGGGCTCGTCGCGCCCAGTACACGTCCAAGCTGCAAACGAATCCCTATTGCAAACGATGGAGGGAGAAATTGCTTTCGCTCAGGATTTGCTGAATCAGGGTCTCAATCTTCAGCGAACGCCGACAGAGCTAGCCCCTCGCGCTGCACCTCCCGGCTTCAGCTGGCACCACGCGGATGAACCCGGTGTAATGCAACTCGTCCCTAGATATCAACATGATCGAGGGAGTATCTTCCAGAAAACACTGCATCCGAATGGCCGAGGAGGATTTTCCCTATGGGGAAAAAAATGAAGTTGCTGGATATCGTTGGGCGGTTGTCGGAATTTGACGAGGAGGACCCGGTCTACGCAGCGGAGCCCACAATCTACGCGGCGGAGCCTTGGACGGAGGATTCAGACGCGATGGTTTTGCCTCAGCAGGATGGGGTGTTGGTACCACCCGAGGCAGCTAAAGAGGGCCTGGCATACTTTCTCGAAATCGACCTTGCAATCGAGATTACCGAGGCTTTGGTTGCGTCGCAGAAAGAAAAGCCAAGCATTTCCGCCATCTGCGAACGCGTTATTTATTATGCCACCTATGATGCGTGAGAGGTTAAATGTTGACTAACCCACGTTATGACGGACAGCCGCTGCTTAGGCTGCTCGATGTTTATGTGCTCTGGGCGATCGGAGAACTTTCTCAAGAGTCGGAGGATGGCTTGAAAAGGATGGCCCCCAAACTGCAATCTATCTATGGTGGCGATGGACAATGGCATGACGCAATAGCCCAGTCTATGCACATGCCTGAGGGAATGCCGGCAGCAATCCGGGATATGTGGGCAAGGAACCTCAAAATCGCCCGCGACAATGATGTAACTCTCACACCGCAGAAATTTGCGGAGATGTTCGTAGACGAAAATTTCGTGAATTGAATGTTATTTGCGCCGACGCTGAAACTGCGTCCCTCGCCCGTTCACGGGGAGAGAATGCCCCAGGCAGGTGAGCGGCGGCGCCAGCATCTCGGAACATCGCTCTGCCCCTCATTCATTCACCTGCCGGGACCTTCTCCCCGTGAACGGGGAGAAGGGGTCTAGCCTCAATAATCGCCGTTGTAGTACCGGTCGTCGCAGGGCGCGGTGTAGATGCGGCCGTCGCGGTCCTGGTAGCGGCAGAGCTGTTCGCCGCGGCGCTGCGGCGTCGTGGCGCTGCCGACGACCGCGCCCAGAAGGGCGCCGCTGGCAGCGCCGATGACCGTGCTCTTGGTGTTGCCGCCGATGGCCTGGCCGACGAGAGCGCCGCCGGCGCCGCCGATCAGCGCGCCGGTTCCGGCCCGCTGCTGCCCCTCGGTCTGCGCGCAGCCTGCCAGCGCGGCAGTCACAAGCACGGCGGCAATGGCTTTGTACATGGTCATTTACGGTACTCCTTTGAAGTCAATGAACTAATGCACTGGCTGATTTTGCCAAGTGCTGTTGCATTGCGGCGGAACGGCGGCACCGGGCCTCACGAAATGAGACATGGTTTCTCGTGCGTTGATGGGGTGGCGCGGCGAAAGATGTCTTTGAACAAAGCGATAGAGCAGCTTGCTGTCAAATTGATTCAGCCTTGATGGCTCGATAAGCCGCCGCCAGCGGCAGCTGACCGAGCCGATAGCAACGACAAATTCCCCCAAAATGGAGAAATGCCATGACCCGAGGTCTTCCCCGGACGCTTAGCCGCGCCGCTGCCCGCGAGGCCGGCCTTGCCCCGCCCAGGCTCGGCCTGAAAGCCGTTACCACGGGGCAGGGCGGCGCCTTCCGCACCGTCTTTTCATTCAATGCCATGCAGGTGCCGGTTGCCGATGCGCAGGCCTATGCCAGCCAGAAGATTTTCGACTTCCTCGACGGCAAGGTGCGCATCAAGGGCGGCACCGCCAGATTGCAGTTCGCGGTGCTGACCGCCCGTGCGGCGACCATCAACGACAATGCAGCGCTCACCTGGTCGCTCGGCTCGGCGGCGGCGTCGAGCGCGACGCTGGCCGCCACCATGGTCAATGTGCTGGCCGCCACCGGCCGCACGCTGGATGGCGCGGGTGCCGCGCTGTCGACCACCTCGACGGCCGATGTCGCCGCGGCAGTGACGCTCGACGGGACGGTGACGCCGGCCGATCTCTATCTCAACCTCGCCTTCGCCACCGGCACCGATATCGACGCCGACGGCACGATTGCTGTGACGGGCACGATCACGCTGCTGTGGGAGAACTGGGGGGATAGTGTCTAGGCGCTAATCTCCCCCCTCGAGGGGGAGATGTCGCCCAAGGCGACAGAGGGGGTCGGTTCGACCGGGCGCAACCCTCCTCCGGCGACAGATGAGGCCGGCGCTCCACGCGCGGCTACCCCCTCTGGCCTGCCGGCCATCTCCCCCTCGAGGGGGGAGATACCAAGCTTCGCCGCCTGCGCGCTCATCACCGGTCTTTAATTCTCAACACAAGGAATCTCACATGACAGATCTGGCAGACGCCGGGTCCGTGGCGGCACACGTGCCGCCGGCGGGCAACCCAGTACGGCCACCGGCCAGCGAGGACCATGGGTCCGCCCCGCCGGCCGGCAAAAGTTGGTTTGACGGTCTTTCCGAAGGCAACCGCAAGCTCGCCGAAGCCAAGGGCTGGACCAAGGCGGAAAACCTCGATCGGGTTTTCACATCCTATGCCGAGCTGGAGCGGCAGCAGGGCGAGAGCCTGCGTGTTCCGGCTGCTGACGCATCTCGGGAAGACTGGGACAGGTTCCATGCCCGGTTGCCCGAGGCGATGCGCCCGCTGACCTCGCCCGACAAGGTCGAGTACCGGCGTCCCGACGGGTTGCCCGAGAACTTCGCCTATTCGGACGAGCTCGCCAACGCGTCCAAGGCCTGGGCGGTCGAGGCCGGCGCTACGCCGAAGGTGGCGCAGGCCTATCACGACCGCTTCGTCGGCTACATGGCCGAGCAGGCCGCGCGCCAGGAGATCGCGCTTGCCCGCTCGGTGGAAGCCACTCACGACGATCTCGTGAGGGACTGGGGCCCGACCGACAGCGATGGCTTTCGCCAGAAGCTCGAAGTCGCCAACCGGGCGATGAAGAAGCTCGGCCTGGTCGATGCCTACAAGGCGAAGGGCATCCTCCTGCCTGACGGGGCGCTGACCGATCCGCAGATCGCCAAGGCGTTCCAGGCCATCGGCGAAGCGATGTTCCGGGAAGACACGATCGACGCCGACGGCGTGCCAAGGGGGCAAAATCCCTTCAAGCGCAACGCCGCCGGCGAACGCAACATTTCGGCGATTTCAGCTCTCGTCAAAAGCGACCCCGCCCGCGCCCGGCGGCTGGCACGCGAGGCCGGTGAGAACCCGGACCTCTGGATGCCCAACAACCCCCGTTAGTCCGTTTGGAAACTCTACTCCGGTGGCCATCTGGCGGCTCGCCGGAGCGAGTTTCAGAGCGGCCTGCACAGTTCTCCGCCCATCAACCCTGAAGGAAAGACAAAATGGCAGACGCTTATACCCGTATCGCGGACGCGATCGTTCCGTCCGTTTATGCACAATACTCGTTCGAGGAGCATGTCCAGTCGCTCGAAATCTACCAGGCCGGGATCCTGTTTTCCGACCCGTCCATCGCTTCGAAACTCTCGATGGGCGGCCGTTCCGTCGACATGCCCGGCTGGAAGGATCTCGGCAACGACCCGTCCGAGCCGGTCAATGACGATCCGGCCGATTCCATCGAGATGAAGAAGATCGGTTCGCGCCGCGAAGTCGCCGCCCGCAATGTCCGCGCCCAGGCCTGGGGCGTTCCGGACCTGACCTCGATCCTGGCCGGCGACGACCCGCAGAAGCTGATCGTGCGGCGCCAGACGGAATATTGGCAGCGCGCCAACAAGCTGACCTTGCTCGGCATCCTGAAAGGCGTCGTGGCCGACAACATCGCCAATGATGGCGGCGACCTGGTGCGCACCACCGGCGCCTCCATCGTCGACACCGACATCATCGAGGCCGCCTACCTCATGGGTGACCGCGCCGACAAGTTCAAGACGATCTGGATGCACTCGAAACAGATGAAGGCGCTGAAGCTCGCCGACCTGATCGACTATGTGCCGTCGTCGGAGCAGGGCGGGCCGTTGATCCCCTATTATATGGGGCTCAGGGCCGTCGTCGATGACGACATTCCGGTGGCGGCGGGCATCTATACAGCGTTCATGTTCAAGGACAAGGCGATCCTGTGGAACGAGCTTCCGGTGAATACGGAAGGCGGGCCGCTGGAGTTCGACCGCAAGCCGCGCCAGGGCCATGGCGGCGGCGTCACCGAAATGGTGTAGCGCGCAAAATCACTTGGCATCTCCGCGCAACTTCACTTGGCACTAACTCACGCGCTTTCAACGGTGCTTCAAGCTCGGCGTCACAGGTCGAAGAGATCGTCCCGCACCGGGTCCAGGAGGTCAGGCCGGTTGTTCCTCGGGTTGCCTACGTCGCGACCGATCTTCCACATTGTCATCAGCTCTTCCGGAAACGGCTTCATCAGGTGTTCCGGGTCGGGGTCGGTCAGCCATGTCATATAGTCGGCCGGGGCGAGGATGACCGGCATGCGGTTGTGGATCTCGGCCATCATCGGGTTCGGCTCGCACGTCAGCACTGTAAAGGTGCGGATATTGTCGCCCGTCGCGGGATCGCGCCATGTCTCCCAAAGCGCTGCCAGGGCGAACGGCTCGCCAGACTTCATGGCGATGGCATAAGGCTGCTTGTTCTTGCCGGTGCCGAGGATGTCTTTCCATTCGAAGAACCCGTCGATCGGCATCAGGGCTCGGCGATTCTGGTATGCCGCCTTGAACATGCCATTGGTCTTGACCGTCTCGCTCTTGGCGTTGATCGGCTGGGCACCGCCCTTGGGGTCTTTCACCCAATAGGGGATCAAGCCCCACCGCGCCGGCACGAACATGGTCGAACCGCGTACCAGCTCATCAACAACGATGATCGGGTAATTCAGCCTCGGCGCACCGTTCCATAGCGGAAACTGGTTTGAGAGCCGGTCGACCTCGCCTGGGTCAGCGAAGGAAAAATTCGCGACCATCTCCGCAATTGAGCGCTTTACATGAACACGTCCGCACATGACGGCGAAGATAGGTAGCGGGAGGTGGAGAGTCCACCGGCAGTCACTCTTCGCGAAAATCCTGCAAGGAGGCGTGGCGTAGGTCTTCCTCGCCCCTCAGGTGCTTGACGCGGCCTATGAGCCCCGGCTTCACCCAATGGGTTGCCGGCCGCTTCATGCCCCTAGGCGCGGGGCCAGCCTGCTCCTGGACCCGCTTCCACAGCCGCTCGCGGATCGCGCGGCTCGAATTGATGAAGGCCGAGCCGACATATTTGCGCGTGCCTATTTCGCCCATGAGGGCGAATGCCGGTTTCCCAGCCTCCCGTTCAACGCCTAGTAGCTCAAACTCGCCGATCGCATAGCATTTCGCCTTCAACCAGTTCGTCGAGGGGCCGCTGCGATACTTACTGTCCAGACGCTTTGAAACCATTCCCTCAAGCCCGGCCTGGTCGACCAGGTGATAGATCGCCTTGGCATCACCGGGCAGCGCCTGGCTGAACTGGATCCTGATGTCAGGCGGGATGATGCCGGCAAGGATCTCGCGCCGCTCTTCCAGCCCCATGTCGCGCAGATCGTGGCCGTTGAGGTGCAACAGATCGAAGGCGACGAAATAGAGATCGTGCTGCCGCCGTGCGATGGCTTTGCGCAGCTCACCGAAGTCCGAAAGGCCGGCATCGTTCAGAACGATGATTTCGCCGTCGATGATGGCGTCTAGAGCGTCGATCGATTTCGACGCGGCGACGAGGTCTCGATATTTCGCCGTCCAGTCGAGACCCCGGCGGGTGAAGATACGTGTGCCCGCCTCGTCGATGATCATCTGGGACCGATAGCCGTCGAACTTGACCTCGTGACTCCAGCCACCACCCTCGGGAGGTTTCTCCACGAGGGTCGGCATCAACGGCTCAATGAACTTCAGACGCATGAACGACACTCAAGGAACGCGATTCAATCCGCCGAGTTAGTTTAGGTTCCACGAATAAAGGAAGCCTTTCCATGGACCGCAAGCGCGTCACGCAAGGAACAGCCCACGGCAGCGAGCGCACGGGCCTAAAACTGATCCGCATGGCGATCGAAGAAACGTGCCCGGCCGGCGTGCTGCCCAGCGAGGAGGCCGTCTTGCTCCTCTATGGTCCCGAGCCGATCGATGAGGCCGAGGCCCTCGCGAAAGCAATCATCGAAACCGTCGAGAAGCTAGGCCGATGAAGCAAGATCCAGACATAAGAAGCGCTCCAGCGTATGTCGTCTACAGCCCGCCAATACGGGGCTTGCCGTTCCTCGCAGTGAAACTGAAGGTAGACGGCAGCGTAAGCGCGAAAGCCTTCGACACGGCGGAGGCAGCCGCTGCATTCAACAAGGCGGCAGGGAAACGGTCAACTAATTAGGGAAGTCTTGAGTGGCCCGCCGCTCCCTGTGGAGCGACGGGCTGCCGGCGACCGGAGGACGGGTGGGGTCTATAGGCCGCCTGTCGGGTGCTTTGCGGCGGGCTCCCGATGTCTCCCAAACATTGTCTCGCAAGCTTTGTTCCAGATCGTTAGGCAACTAGCGGCCAAGCGGCAGTCTGGACGTCGAAACCAGCTCGTCCTCGTCGATAATTCCTGCATCGAAGTTGGCGATGATCCTGGAAGCTAATGCTTCGCGCCGCTGCTCGGATTGCCCGTCGATCTTCAACCTATCGAACACGCGGCCCAGCAAGGCGATGTCGGATGGGCTGAAAACACCAGCCTCTTCAGCTTTCCGACGCATTGGCATGGAATCCTCCGATACTGTGTGACCGATCCGTGCACCTAATCCCAAACCGGGCAATATGCCAAGAGGAACGCGCCGCCTTGGCGCGCAAGGGAGCCAGGCATCACGGCGCGACAATCAGCTCCTTTGCCGGCCTACCTCGGCCGCCGGAGACGGTATAGGACAGTTCCACCGGCTCGATATCGAAGCCTGCGAAGGCCGCCCGGATCTCCGGCACGTCGTTGATCGACAGCATGAAGCGGCCCTTCAGTTTCCGCAGCCTGGTCGCGATTGCTTCGAACTGGTCGCGGCCGAACAGCTCCTTGCCATAGTCGCCTTCGCTGCCAAAGTATGGCGGGTCGAGGTAAAACAGCGTCTCAGGCCGGTCATAGCGGTCGATGAAGGCCGACCAGTCGAGCTGCTCGATGACGACGCCGGCAAGCCGGTCGTGAACATCCGCCAAGAGCGGCTCCAGCGTCATCAGGTTGAAGCCGGCCGACGAACGTGGATCGACCCCGAAATTGCGCCCCGCCACCTTGCCGCCGAACGCCAGGCGCTGAAGGTAGAGGAACCGGCCGGCGCGCTCCAGATCGGTCAGAGTGGACGGGTCGCTGGCCTTCAGCCGCTCAAACTCGCGGCGCGAGGTGACCTGAAAGCGCAGGGTGTCAATGAACTGCGGATAGTGGCGCTGAAGGATGCGAAACAGATTGGCCACGTCGCCACTGCGGTCGTTGATGACTTCGGAGCGTGGACGAGATCGGCGGCGAAAGAAGACGCCGCCCATGCCGACGAACACCTCCGCATAAGTCGTGTGCCGGACGGCGGCGATCCGCGCCACAAGGCGCTCGGCCAGGCGGCGTTTGCCGCCGATATAGCCTGCCGGCGGCCGGACCGGATCGATGCTTGTGAAAGGGTCTTGAAGGGTCATTTAAAGGCTTCCGAGAATCAGTCACCGTCCCGGCGCCCGAAAGGGCCAGGTGCGGCAGTTATCTCTTAATGCTGTCGGGCGGGTCGGGACGCCAATCTAGGCCCGCTTCTCGGGAACTGACCCGAGCACCTGTCACGAGTTCTACGCACCGATGATTCTAGAGTGCCAGGCAGAGAGTTGCAAACCGGTCCCACGCGCTTTGAGACAGGTTTATTGATTGCTAATTGACACTGCCAAAGCTTCAGGTCTTTCATGCCGCTCATCACGAAACGGGTGGGGACCTATGGCGTTACGTATCAGGCTGCCAGGCGGCACGTTGAAAGTGAAAGCCTATCGCGAACTTCGAAGCCGTGAGCGCGATCGGCGTGTCCCGGTTCTGAAGGTCGGCGCGATGTACATCATCTGGTGGTCGAACAAGCAGAAGGGCTCGGGCGCCGATGCGTCATGACGGCCAGAGTCGACTGGTATTGCAGAATACTCCGTGTGATCTAGCCACGCCCTGGAGAGTCGGCTACAACCCCAGCGGGTTTTTTAGGGGTCTGGCGAATTATGGGGCTTGTAAAGGTCAAGGGTATCCTTTCCGTCTGGAAAGGGCGCGTCACAACGACGAATAGTGTCCCATGGGCGGACCATTGGGCCGTCCGGACTGCAGCGATTTCGGCGCATCTGCGCTGGGTCGGTCCAAACAGCATCATGCTCGTCGGTGATTCACTCGTCGAACTTGTTCCGCCGCATGCCCTGGAAGGGCTCAAAGTGGTGAACGCCGGCTTCGGCGGCGCGACGGCTGCTAACGTTCTTGCCGTAGTTTCGTCTTCAGTTGTGCTGTCGGCGCTGAAGTCCCACCCACCGGCAAAAGCTCTCATTCAGGCGGGAACCAACGATAGTAAAGTCGGCACCGATCCGATGGGCGTGGCCGGCCAGACAATGGCGATCGGCTCCCTGTTTCGGAGCCTCGGGACCGAAGCCACCATTTTTGCCATTCCTCCAATAGAGGAAAGAAAGACCGCTTTCAGATCGGCTTCCGTTGCCGACGCGATCAATGAAGCGACGCGCCAGGCCGCCCTGAGAAGCGGTTTCCCCTTCATCGATCCCTATATTGCCATTCGCGGCTCAGACGACGTGACCGACGATGGAATCCACCTGGCGCGCCGTGCGGTTGCGACATTGGTCGAAGCAATACGTCAGGCAGCGTAGGTACATGTCCACGAAGAAGGTACCGACGATCTCAGGCCTGCACTATTTGCGAGCCATCGCAACCCTCCTGGTTGTTGTGACCCACAATGTGCTGGCGGCATCGCAAGAAAAGTACTTCGGTCCCGGCCTGCTGACGCCATTTTTCCAGGGCGGTGGAGGCGAGGTCGATCTGTTCTTCATCATGAGCGGCTTCATCATGGTCGTGACCGCGACGGAAGCCGCGACAGGCCAGCCAAAATATTCGGCATTCGAATTTTTGAAACGGCGGTTTATTCGTTTGCTGCCGCTGCTTTATGTGTCGGTCCTTTTCTACAATTTCGCCCTTCTCGTTTCAGGGGCGAGCCCGGATTATATGGGTGCGCTCCGTACTATCATCCTCTGGCCCGTCGGCAGCGTGACACCAGGCGTTGCTTGGACGATCCGCTTTGAAATCGTTTTTTACATCGTGTTCGCCGTCTGCTTCCTGATTTCCGCACGCTTTTGGTGGCTGGCCCTGATTTGGGCGTCCCTGTCGCTGGTGCGCTTTGTGCTGACTGGCGAGGTCGGGGATGCTGACAGTCTTGTTTCCTTTGTGCTGTCACCGTTCAATTTGGAGTTCGGCATGGGCATGCTGATGGCTGTGCTTTTGCGCCGCTGGCGACCGAATTTCGCGCTGCCCGGACAGATCCTGGTCTTGATCGCCATATGCCTTGGGATGCGGGCTCTCGTCGTGTATTTCGGACTGGAGATCCGAACCCTGACGATGGTGTTGGCGATTGCGCCTCTGCTTGTGCTGGCAATGTTCATAGCCGTTTACACCAAGTCCCCACGCGAAAGCTCTGTTGGCCTTTTGATAGGGGACGCCTCCTACGCCATCTTCCTGTTCCATCAGCCTTGTATGCCGGCGACTTTAATCCTGTTGACGAAAGTGGCACCTTGGCTTCCATCAACTGCTGCAGCGGCCATCAGCTCACTCGTCGGTATCGGCGTCGGCATCCTCGCGCATCTCCTCGTAGAGAAGCGAATTCAAGCCTTCGCTGAAGGCCTCAGAAGCCGCCGGCGTGGCTACCAGGTCAAGCCAGCGCAATAGTCAGCGCGGCCCCGCCAGACCTCGACGAGACGTTAGACAGCGTCGATGCTAAATCGCCCCATCGCATAGCGATGCGACGATGGCGTTGAACTCTGCAATGAAGCCCGCATCGTTCGGGTGGCCGTCCCCGGCAAGGCCCTCCGCCACAAAGTCGTAGGCGTCAGTCTGGATGACGCGCCTCGTGCCTAGCTCTCGATAGGCTTGTCGGATGCCGCCGAGCGCGTTTTGATAGTTCGACGTGCCGTAGGCCGACCACCGCCAAGGCATGACCGGCAGGATGTTCACGATCGGCACGCCGGCTGTGACCCAGCGACCCACATAGTCGAGGGTGGTCTGACGCATCTGGGCATAGTTCATGTTGCCGCTGATCGACTCGTTTGTACCGAGAGCAGGGACAACGAGATGGTTGGTGCCTCCGGCAATGGCCGTCGCGATGCGGACCATGGACTGCATCCGAGCCAGGGTGAATGTCGCCATGGTGTAGGAGCCGTGCGCCATTCTGCAGACGTACAGTCGTGGCGATGAGCCAACAGCCTTCACGCCGAAGCGCATCAAGGATGTGATCTCTATGGCCACAGCGCCGGTATTGGTGATGGTGTAGGCACCACTGCCGGCCTGTCCAGTCGGGCCCGGAGCTGCGAGCACGTCATTCCCGCTCGATGCCGTGTTGACCGTGGCGTAGGGCGTACCGTTGAAGGCGAAGCTGAGTTGTCCGCTGGCCACTCCTTGGTAAGTCAAATCGACGTTCTCATAAGTGCCGGCAGCCAGCACCATCGCCTGTCCAGGCTGCAGCATGAGAGACTTGCCAACAGGCCCATTGGCCCCATAGGTCGGCGTCGTGGGACCAGTGAAGGATATTCCGTGGAAGGCATTGCCGCCTGACGTGTCAGCATCATCAAAACTGACCAAAACAGCTTCATCAAGCGCGATGCCCATATTGGCAAAGCGGGCTATCAGGCCGACATGGTTGGTCCTCGGGTTGGACGCATAGGCACCGTTGCTGATGCTGTCGCCATTGATGATCAGGCAAGATCCGGTGGCGATCTGCGGCATCATGGCTGCACGGATCTTCCGGTATCGAGACCCGAACTCCGGTCGTTCGGGCAGCGAGATGAGAACGCCATTCACGCGTACTAGGCCAGCGCCCCACAGGCCTTTTCCCTGATTTGGCAAAGCAGTCACCGCATAGTTGCCGGGCGGGACGTATGGGTAAGGGTGGGCCGCGAGAGCTGAGGCAAAGATTGCCGTAGCATCAACGACGCCATTCGGATCGGCGTCCGCTAGGAGGCTCATGCCGGTGTTCTGCGCGCCGCCACCCTTGATCGCTTCCACATCACCGATAAGGCCAGTCTTGATCTTGAAGTTGACCTCAAAGCGATGCGATGCCTGGTCGATGACGGCGGCGCCATTCGACAGCGCGCCCGATCTCACCCAAGCGCGAATGCCGAGCGGATTGGCATTGGGCTGATACTTGTAGCCGCCGCCGCTGATCGCCGGGTACTGGCCAGCCGCAATCGGAATTGCGACCGGGATTGAAGCGACACCATTCAACAATGAGACGGCCGTCGTGCTGAGCACATTGACGGTCGGACCGGCAAGAATTTCGACGACATGGATGTTCGCCGTGGCGCCTGCTGACGCACCGACATCGACTTCGGTGATGTAGCCATCGTCGGCGGCCGGCGTTTGCGGGATGACGCTATAGCCAGCCGGGGTGTTGGTCCCTGTGTTGACGAGGGTCGGCCAGCCGATGTCGACGCTGGAGCCTATTTGCTCTGCTGTTTCGACGGCCGTGTCGTAAGCAGCGCGCGCCTTTGTCGAAATCTCTCCAGTCAGAACGGCTTGCCACTGGACGCCGTTCGTCGTGGAGATGGTCTTCGCTGTATGACTGGTAGGGATAGTCGCACTGTGCCAGCGGGCTTCCCCGCCGGGGATTGTGCCTGGGGTAGTGCAAAGTGAGCCGCCTCCCGCTGGCTGAAGGCCGACCACACATCCCGCTGGCTTGTAGATGTTCAGCCCTGAAATGGTGGATACGCCAGCCGGCGCGTTCACCAGCTGCGTCGGAACGCTGGCGTCAGAAAGAGAGCCGTCGCCCTCCACAAACGAAACCACGACACGAAGCGCGCCGAGGGCTGTCATAGCCACTGGCAGCCCGGTCACATACTCGTCGAATGCCGCCAGCGAACTCGGCCAAAAATAGACATTCGCGCTGGCAGCGGCCCCTGCACCAGTGAGAGGTGTCGGCCCAATCGTCCGTGCGCCGACCAAGTTGGTCGCAGAGGCTGTCGCAGCCTTCATCGCCGTCAGGTTGGCTCCGAGGTTCGCCTGGCCCTGTCGCGCAGCGACAATCTCGGTGCCGCCGGGCAGATCGTAGGATTTGGTGATGGTGATGGCGTCGACGCCGACGTTGATGGCGGCGGTGTTCCTGGTGGCCCAGACGGAGCCGGCTACGGAGAAGGTCGAGCCGAGCAGCTGGGCGCTCGTCGTGAAGCCGGTGGTTCGCGCGGCCGCGCCGACGGCGACGACGGTGTAGGGGCCGTTTTGCGCCGGTGCGGTCTGGACCGGCAGCACCACGACATCGCCGGTATGGACAACGACGCCGCCGATGGTGACGCCGTCGACGAGGCCAGTCGCGATGTTGACATTGGCGGCCGCGATCGCGGCCACCGCGACCGGCGTCTTCGCACCGATCTGGATCAGCGACTCATTGTTCGTGATGCGCGCCTCATGATTGGCGAGAGTACCCTCGGCCGCCGTCGCGCGGGTCGGCAGGTTCGCGGCGTCGAGCGTATCCAGCCGTTCGTCGAGCGCCGCATCGGCACTGGCCCGCGCCGTCTCCTCCGCTTCCAGCGCATCCGCGATCGGTCCGGCTGCGGCGATCTGCTGGGCATGGTCGGCCATTGCCTGGCGTGCCGTGCGGACAATCCCTTCGACCGTAGCATTGCCAAGCACCTCGTCGAGCGCGGCGACCAGTGGCAGGTCAGGACTTCTTTCGCCAATTTCGGCCATTTTTCCGTTCCTTCAAAAGGGGTTCTAAGGCGCGACGTAGCCGCCGCAGTTGAAGTAGACTTGTGAGCCCGTGGTCGCGTTGGCGACGTTCAGCGCTGTGTTGACGCTCGATGACAGCGGCGATCGGAAGTCGATCTCCAGGCGGCCGCCGGCGGCCTTCAGAAAGCCGCGATAGAGCACGGTCCCAGGGCCATCCTTGATCAGAATTTCGGTATCGACGGTGGCGTGCGCGTTGACAGCCGTCAGCCAGGTCATGTGGTTGCGCTGGCCGACAACCGCGGCCTTCACCGGGACATCGGCATCGCCGGTCTCGCCCCCGCCAACGGCTGCGTAGTGCCATGGCGCAGCTGCCGGCAGGTTCAGCGCCGTCAAGTTCTGCGCGATGCGCTGCAGGCGGCCGTTTAGACCCGAAGAGGCCGTGTCCGTGCCGGGTGCCGCCTCCGTCAAGGAGCCGAACAGCGCATCGTCATCGCTTGAAAAGGTGACGCTAAAGCTGTTGGCCGCAGTCTTTGGGCCGAGCGTGGATGGCAGTTTGCCGAGCAGCCGCTTGACCAGGGCGATCAGCGAAAACGTGCCGCCGTCAGTCGTCGCCGGCGCGTCGGTCGTAGCGCCCAGCGCCTCGTCCATGCCGTCGCGCACGCCGTGCGAGGGGTGATGCTTGCCGCCGACAAGTTCGGTGTCGATCGCCACCGACCCGCCAGTGACGGTGTCGGTCGTATTGATCTGACTGGCAGCCATGTTGAGCCTCTAAAGCAGGAGCAAAAGCGTGGAATGGGGTGGGGTCGGCGGCACGAAGTCGCCAGCGCCGATGGTTTCGGTGACGATCACGGTCGGGTCGCCCTCGACGCCGGCAACGCTGACCGCCCAGGCCTGCAGCTCGACATCGTCGTCAAAGTGGTAGCCGGGCACGGCGATGCTGCCCTCGGCCGGCGTGCAGGTCAGCGGCGGCTGCCATCCCGGCGCGCCGGCCAGCCGGTGTTGCAGCTTGAAGGCAGCAACGACGATGGAGCTGGGCTGGCCGCCCGCCAGGTTGACCACCAACCCGTTGACATCGCCGGTCTCGACCGTGCCGCTTTCGATGCTGGTGATGACCGGTATCGCCGGCTTGATCAGCGAGACGTCGATCTCGGCTCCAATGCGGCCGCTCCAGGCCGGCGGCACCTCGGCGTCGGTCAGCTCGTCGATGATGGGTGCGGCCGGCTTCATCGCCAGGACGGACGAGTTGTTCTTGCCTCGCGTGATGCCGGCGACGATCAGCGGGATACTGTCGAGCGCGGCCGGACCGAAATGCAGGAGGTCGCCGGCTTTAGGCTTTATGCCGCTGCCGGTCAGCCGCACGGCCGCGCTCTCTCCGGCCACGGTGGCGATCGTCCGGATCACACTGACGCCGACCGTGTCGTCGGCGTCGAACTGGCGAAAGCGGATGGCGTAGTTTTCGCCGGCCGTCATGGTGAAGATGCCGTCCGTCTCGACGTGATTGCCGCGCACGGCCTTGACCCTGGCCGAGTGCATGGCGCGCTTCAGCACGTCCCGCGAGGCCATCACCAGGTCGCCGCCCGTCGCCGTGCGCGCCGCGCCCTGCTGGACGGCGGAATAGTCGACGGCGCGGTTCATGATCTCGTATTGCCGCCGCCGCGCCTCTCGCCAGATCTCGTCCGGATTGGTCTTGCCGGGCAGCTTCAGCTCCTCGGTGATGTCGATCGGGCCGACATGGCCCGGCCACGGCACCAGCCGCTCGGCCTGCTGATAGCCGTTGGTCTCGTCGATGAACGGCACGCGCAAGGCGTGCGGCGGCTCGAAATAGGAGGCCGACCAGCGGAAGTCCGAGGAGTTCCTTGGGTTGATATGGTCGACGACTATGTCGCGCGGCCGGTCGATGATGACCGTCCATTGCCGGCCGTTCCAGCGAACGACGGCGCGGCCGGCCGCGCCGACTGCCGCCAGCGTCTGTTTGAGATCGCCTTCGAAGTCGTGGATGCGGTTGTAGGCGAGCCCCTTGGCCGTGCAGAACTCGTGCCAGTCCTGAAACGCCCCGAAGTCGATCTTGTCGTCGGTGACGGGCCGATAGAGAGCTGGGCCTCGCAGGGCGCGCAGCGCCAGCGAGGAAGGGTTCTTCGTCGCCCTGGAGATCCACGCTGCGCCGTCCCAATCGGGCGCAATGCGCTTGTCAACGGTGTTGAAGGTGTCGAGCGTGCCGTTGAGCTGGTAGGTCGCCTTGATCCGCAACGCGGTCAGCGCCACCGGCTTCCTGAAGTTGAACGGATATTCCGGCCGCCAGCTTTGCAGCACGACCCACGTGCAACTCAGAACGTATTGGACTTTTCTGTTATCATTATCGAGCTCCGATGCGGTGGTGCGCTCATATTCGATTTCGTAGGCGCCACGAACCGGAAAATCGATCCGGTCAGATCGATAGAAGCCGACCTGTTTCTTGGCGCGGATCGTGAGTTCGGGAAGATTTGTCCAATCATCGACGCCGACCAATCGGATGCGGCGCTTGAAGGTCACGGACCAGGCACTCTTGTCGCCTTCGCCATCGATCTATATCAGGCCTGCCGGAAATGAAAGGACGGAGATCGCCCAAGCGCTGTCGCGGGCGGTGAAGCGGCTGACCGGCTTGGGCTCGAGCGGCTCGTTCCCGAGCTTATTGCCGGCCGCATCGCGCGGGAACTCAAGCACCAGGTCGGTGCCGATCCGTTCCTCAATTACCTGGTGGGTGTAGAGCGAGAGCGGCTGGTCGTCGGGATAGCCGTGACGCGTCTCCAGCTCATAGTCCTTGAACTTGGTCAGCAGCGTGTCGCCGAGCTTCTCCTCGCCGATCTCCAGCGGTCCATAGCCATGCAGAAAGACGGCGCGGCTGTAGAGGACATCGCCGACCACCTCGATATAGGAGAAGGCGGCAAAGGGCGGCGCGTAGCGGTGTGTGCCGAAAACGTCCGGCACCGGCGCGTCCGGCGTGAACTGGTTTTGATAGCCCGAAATCGCATAGGCGGGCTTTTCGTCTTTCCCAGGCCCAGCAGGTGGCAGCAGCGCATTGATCAGCAGGCCGCCCAGAGCCGTCAGGCCGAGCTGGAGCACGCCTTTGACCGCGCCGATGCCAAACTGCGAGGTGATGCCGAGCGAACCGGCGATTGCCGGCGCGAAGAAGCCGGCAATGGCGGTGGCGGCGACGACGACGAGGATCTGCAAAATGGTGTTGAGGGCGCTCTTGCCGGGAATGACACGAATGACGACGTGAACGCCGGCATGCGGTCTGGCCAGGTGCCACATCGCGCGCGGCACGATCTGCATCCCGTTCGCCTTGACCAACGCGACGCGGACCCGCTCCAGCACCGGCCCGGTGGCGCCAGGCAGAGCCATCGCCACCATCTCGGCGATCGTCATGCCGGCCGGCAGTGTCAGCTCGATGCGGGCGCGATCGGGCTGGAAGGCGATGGGGGCCGCCGTGATGTGGACGCTCATGCTCCACCCCGCCAGCGGTAGATGCCTGTCAGGCGGTTCTGCCAGGGCATGCAATCGAAGCGCTCGATCTTCGAGCAATCCTCCTCGACCATGTGCCCCATCAGGCCATTGCGAAGGAAAAGGCCGCAATGGGCGTCGAGCCGTCCGCGACGAAACCAGAGGATGTCCAGCTCCCGTGGCGCATCCTCGACTTTCAGCCAGAGCGGCGAATGCGCCTCCTGCGCGACGATTGCCGCGATCTCCCGCCGCTCGGCCGAGCCGGGATAGAGTTCGTCATAGGACGGCAATTCGTTGCCGGCGTGTTCGGCATGGACGAGCCGGCACCAACCCCAGCAGTCGCAGCCCGTCCAGTCCCGCCCCTTGTCGGCATAGGGCAGGCCGATGAAGGCCTGCGTCCAGCGGAGGTCGCCTTGCGCCATCTTCAGGGTCATCGGTGCAACCCCGGAAAACGTTCCTTGGTCATGCGATCGGCCGGATATGGCTCCTCGGTGATAGGCTCGACCGAAAACTGAAGGCTGACCTCGCCGGCGTCGCCGGGCGCTTCGGTCATCAGCAAATCGAGCCATTCGGCTTCGACAACATCCGGGCTCGACGCCAGAACGATCGCCATGTGGCAGGTCGCCTGGACAGTGGTCGAGGTCAGCATGTCGGCGATCTCGCTGTCGAGGATCTCCATGACAAGCGAGGCCTGCGCCGGCGTGTCGTCCTGTTCGTCCGGCACCAGCGCGTCGAGCATGACGAAAAGGAACGGCGATCCATCGTCCGTGCGCCAGGTCGACCGCGTTCCGTACATCAGCGGCTCGACCGAGATCCGATCGGCGTTGTCCGAGGACAGCCGCACCGGTTTGTCGAGCAGCGGGTGCTCGATGATGACCAGCACAACTTCCAGCTCGTCCGTGGCGACCTGGTCGATGGCCTGGCGGGCGTTGAGCGAGATCCGCCTCATGGCATCACCGCGATGTCGAAGGTGACCCGCCACTGGACGCTGCTCGGCGAACTCGGCGCGCGCGCCGGCATCTGCTGACCGATCAGGCAGAGCCAGGTCTCGGCAATCAGGATCGGCACGCCGGCTTCGGTCAGCAGCGGGACGCCGGCGTCGGTCAGCAAAGGCAGGCCGTCCGTGTCCCAGGCCGGCATAAGGAAGGGCTGCGTGCCCTGTTTGATCTCCTCGACATACCAGCGATCGAAGCGGGCGAGCTGCGCCCTGGTCAGGATCGTCGAGAAGGCGACGGTGTCGGCGACGGCCGAGAAGCGGCGGCGCACATTGGGTGGACCGGCGTCCTCTGCCCGGCGGGTGCGGCCGTCGCCGCGCGCGAACTGGTAGGGCGCGCGTTCGGGCCTCGGCAGTTCCGGGGGATACCAGACTAGCGTCATCGGCGTTTCACCGGCTGCCTGGCGCCACGCGCGCTGAGTGTCTTGTTGAAGGAGCTGCCGGCACGGTTGGCGGCCGCCGTCATCTTGTCCTCGATGATGATGTCCTCGCGCCGGCCGCCCTGGCCGTCGTCGCGCTCCTCCTCACGAACGCTGACCCCGGCATAGTCGTGATAGTGCCGCTCGATCTTCGTCGGCTGGCTCTGCCGCGACGACCAAGAGCCCGCCGACGCGCTGTTGCTGTAGCCGGGCATGGCATAGCCGCCTTCGAGATAGCCCCGGCCGGATTTGGCGGCGCGCCTAAGATTGTCCAGGAACGGCACGCCGAGGACGCGCACGACCGGCTCGTCCATGACGTATTCCCTTTCGTGGACGAGGCCGGCGACCTTGCGCGGGTCGTTGCCGCCGGTTGCACCGCCGACATCATACAGGCCGCCACCCCCAGCCTGGATGGCCGACCAGGCGTCCGGCGACAGTGAGGAGCCACCGCCGACGATCCCGCCGAGCAGGCTCAGAAGGCCGCCGCCACCGCCGCCGGCCGGGGCGGTCGGAAATCTGCTGAGGGCATTGCCGAGCTGGCCGAGGCCGCCGCCAAACGTGCCGAGGTCTTTCGTCGCCGCAGAAGCCGTTCCCTGGAATTTGGCCAGGGCATCCTGGGAGGCCGAGAGCCGCTTCTGCCAGAGCGCGATGTTTTCCGGGTTGGCCTGCGACCAGCCTTCGGCCCGTTCGAAGCCGGCGAATGCGCCGGTCGCCGAGCGAACATCGGTCGAAGCGAGCAAGCGCTTCAGCACGCCGCTTTCCGACCCTTGAAGCTCCTTCCAGATATAATCGAGCTGCCCGCCGACACCGGGAACTTTGCCGCCGTTTTCGGAAAGCAGGCCGGTCAGCCGGGAGCCCAACCATTGCGGCAGGCCGGTCGCGCCGCCATTCGGGTTGACGGCGTTCGGGTTGAGGCCGCTCTCGGCGGTGAGATTGCCAAGGATGCCGGCGATCTGGTGGCTTTGCAGGCCCTTGCCGGCGAAGTAGTTCCAGATCTGGCCACCAACGCCGCCCTGCGACGTGGCCGAGGCCGCGCCGATGTCCGGCAACGGCATCCTGATGATGTCGCTGGCCGCTCCTGGCTTGTCGATGCCAAGCTTACCGAGCAGATCGCCGGCCGCGCCGCCGAGAGCGCCGTTGACGACCACGGTGCCGGCGCTGACCGTCATCGCGGCGACGGACTGGCCACCGCCAGGCGCGGGACCGCCGAGGAGCGAGCTGAGGAAGCCTGGCAGGCCGCCGATGCTGTCCAGCGTCGGCAGGCCTTTGTCATACAGCGCATTGGCCAGCGGGTTCTTGGCGCCGAGCTGGGTCAGCTGCTTCAGCACGTCTTCGGCCGCGCTCTTCAGCACGTCATCGATGTCGGCAAAGCCGTGGGTTGCGCTGTCGACGATGCCGCCGATCGCGTCGACGCCGGTGTCGCGGACATCCTCCCAGATTTGCTTTTGCTGCTTCAGCAGCTCATTCATGCGGATCATCGCCGCCGCCTCGGAATTGAGATCGACGGAGAGGCCCGCGCCCTTCAGCCGGTCGGCAACGGTCGCCTCGATCGGCGAGCGGCCGAGCTGGTCGCGCTCGAATTGCAGATCCCGCGAGAGATTGGCCCGCGCCGCCGCGTCTGCCAGGCGGCCATATTCTGCCGCCTTTTCCTGGATGCGCCGGATCTCGGCATCGTCGACCGCGACGTTGTTGCGCGCGGCTTCCTCGCGAACCTGCGCGGTCAGCTCGAATTCCATCCGCAGGCGCGCGGCCTCGCCGGCCGTCTTGCCGATCAGGCTGATGTCGAGCTGCTGGGCAGCGATGGTCTGGTCGATCGAGCGGGCGCGCTGTTTCTCGGCTTCAACGAGCTGATACTGTGCCTGCGCATATGCCAGGGCGGCGGCGCTGTCCTGGCGATACTGGCGGACCTCGGCGCTTTCGCCTGTGAACGGCTTGGCGGCTTCCGCTGCTCGCGCCGCCGCTGCCAGCTCAGTCGGCGATCGTGCGCCGATACGACCCATCGCCACGTCCTGGTCGCGGCGCAGTTGGTAGAGGATGCCGGCGTTCTTGATCATCTCCGCCTGCATGGCGGCGCCTTGGCCGAAGTCAGGTCGACCACCTTGCACGACCAGGGCGTTGACAGCGGCCTGGGCGCCGGGAAGGGCAAGCGCCGCCCGAGCGGCGGCGTCGGTCAACTTGTCGAGCGCGAGCGCCTGCTTGGTCAGTGCCTCGTTGGTCGGGTCGAGTTTCCAGCGCTCTTCGACCAGGCGTCGGAAGCCGAGCACATCCGGCGTGCCCTTGGCGATCGTCCCGCGCAAATAGTCGATCTCTTTTGCAAAGTCCGGGAACTCGGAGCTGTTGGTCGGCCCGAACTGCGATCCGCCCGACAGCCATCCGCTGTTCGCGACCATGTTCTTGGCGGCATCCTGCGAGGCCTGCATCAGGGCAGCGCGCAGCTCCAGCTCGGTTTGAACCGAACGGATGGATAGAGCGCTGCCTTCGCTTGCATAGGCCTTGATGCCCGCGACAGGCGCGCCCCAGGCATCCTTCAGCGCTTTGATGTTGGCTTCGTGATCCTTCAGGACATCGTCGATCGAGCGGATGCCATCCCGCGTCGCCATCGAATAGGTGAGGATGGCGCCGGTGCCGGCCACGATCGCCGTGGCCACCAAGCCGATCGGATTTGAGAAGCTGAAAAATGCGGCCGAAGCCGAGAGGACGTTGGATGCTGTCGACGCAAGCGACGTCCTGATCGCGGCCAGCGAACCGCGAAGCCCTTTCGGCCCGCTTTCCAGCGCATCGTAGACCTGGCCGGCCTGCGAGGCGAAGATCATCATCGCCGGTGCGCCGAGCGCCCACATCGTGACAACGTCATTTCCTTGCTGCGACAATCTCAGGAGTTGGGTTGACGTTAGCCGCGCCGCGCCACCGACTGAACCAAGCCCGGAAGCGATCTGGATATGCTGCCGGCCTAGCATCGTGTAGCGGTCGTTCAAATTTGCGAGCGCCAGATCGTATTCCCTGGTGCTGGTGAAGGCACCGACCCTATGGGCGTCGTTCAGCTCGTTCAGTTCGGTTTCGTATTGCTTGGACGCCGCGAAAAGTGGATTGAACTTCGCCCTCAACGCGTCAAGGCTGTTCCCATAGGCCGCGATGTCAGCGGAGCGCTGCCGGTAGCTCGCATCGTCAGCCGGCGCTTTCATGCCTGCGTAAGCGGCGACGATCCCCTGGATCCGTTTCTGCACGGCCTCCTGGCCGGTCAACGCGTCGGTCACCCGCTTCGACGAGTCGGCAGCCTGGTCGTTGGCGGCGGTCAGCGCTGCCGAACTGCGGGCCGCCTCGACGCCGATCGTGCGGACAGCCGTGGCCGTCTCGCCTGCGGCACCTTTGGCGCCGGCCGCGTTGCCACTGATGACAAGAGCGAGGTTTAGGCTCACTCGCGTACCTCGTTCATGATCTCACGGGCGGCGATCTCCATGTCACGAAGGTCATCAAGCAGCTGAGTAGCCGGGTAGCGCCGCTTTTCGCGCTTTGGCCGCGCCTTCAGCAGAACGGCGGCGGCGGCATAGTCGATGCCCAGCCAATAGAGCAGGCCGGACATGCCGCGCGCGACGACGCGCCACTGTGTCTCGCAACCGAGAAACAGCGCCATGGAAGCCTCGTTGATGTCCCAAACCTCGAACACGTCGCTCTCTTCATCGTCATCGGGGAGGTTCTCGGGCGGGACGCCCAACGCCTCGGCATCCTGCCGCGCCTGTTCGTCGGGCCGCGAAGGGCGTGTCGGGTCGGAAAGGCCTTCCCGTGCCAGCGCCCAGGCGCGCGCGGCCTCTATCAGTTTCCCTTTCGGGCCGCTGGGCTGCCAAGCGAGGCGGCATAGGCGTTGTAGAGCCCAAGGCGGTACCAGGTGTCCTGAAGCGCCTGGCGAAGCAATTCCTCGGTAAACTCGACGGGGTTCTTGTCGTCGTCGATGACATCCCGCCAGCCGCGGCTGGCCTTGATCAGCAGATCGTGCTCGCGCGCCTGTCGTTCCTCAGCCGTTTTCAGATCCTCGATCTCCTTTTGGAGTGCCTTCGCTTCGTCCTCGCCGACGCCGACGAACTCGTGCGTGTAGCTCTGGATCTGCCATTTGCCGGGATTGGTCGGATCGGGGCGTTCAATCTTGACCGGCCAGGGGTAGCGATATTCCTTGGTGAGAACGAATTTCATGGGGGCACGTTTCCTTGGGTTAAACGACGTTTGTAGCGGGCGTGAACGCCGCTTACTTGATGGTGATTTTCAGCTCTTCGGAGCCGAGGCTGGTCAGCATCAGCGGCAGCGAATAGTTGCGGATGTTGTCGCTCTGGCCCTCGGCCGGCCTGCCGATCTGAACCGCGTCGCTGTCGATCGCCACCGTGTTGCCGGCCACGGTGCCGTGGGTCAGCGACAGCGCGGCCTTCGTGTGGGCGCGGGCGATCGCGAACCAGTTCTTGGTCGCAAGCGACTGAGCCTTGACCACGGCAGTGCCGGTCACCGAGCGATCGGAGATCTCGATGCTCTCCTCGCCGATCAGGTGGCGGGGCACGACCTGCGAGCCGGTGTCGATGTTGAGGCTCTCGGCGATTGCCGTCCAGCCATGCAGCGCCATGACGGTGTTGGCCTTGGAGACCACCACCGGGTCGATCCACATAGTTTTGGTGACGGTCGGCAAGGCTTCATCGGCGATCGTCCCGAGCAGACCCTTCATCGAAAACTGGAAACGCGGGATACGCTTCGGCGTGAAGCCGAGCGAGACGCTGCCGCGCTGGCCGAGCAGCACGTGCTTGACCCCGTCCGCATTGTAATAGAGCCCGCTGCTCTCGAAAGCGTCGTGGATCAGGTCATATTGGACGTCCACGTCCTCGGTAATCGTCTCTGCAAAACCGCAGGACCGCAGCAGCGGGCCATAGGCCGGCGCTGTGCCGAGCGCGCCCGAGCCGGCGATCTCGACCGAGAAGTTGAACTGGCCATAGTCGCCAGTGAGAAACACGCCCTGATGACCGAGGAACGGCTGCATCAGGTTGCGTGCCTCTTCATCGCCGGCAAGTGGCGTAAAGGCTGCGTCGCTGAGCTGGATGAAATTGGCGACGCCGGTCGGCACCGGATCGACGCCATAGACGGTGTCCATTTTGATGAGAGCGGAAAGCTTCTTCCAACGGCGGATGGCCATGGTCTATTTCCCCTTCTTGGGCGTGGTGGTTGCCCCGGCCGAGGCCGGTTCGCCTGCCGGCGTGGCGGCCTCGGGCGCGGTGCCGGGCGGCGGTGCGGGCTCGGTCCCGGCAACCTTCTTCAGCTTGCCGTCCTTGCGGATGTAGCTGCCGCCTTCCAGCGGCCGTTCGACGTTCGACATGTCAGGGTTTCTCCACGAGGTAGTAGGCCGCGCCGAACAGCTCGCGCTGCCAGACATGCCCGTTCTTGGCTTTGAGAAGGTTCGACGAGACGTGCTCGACGACATCGGCGTTGCTGACGCTCACCGGTTCGAAGCCGATCAGCGCGTCACGCACCTTGGTCTTGATCGTCTCGTTGTCCTCGGCTGCGGCAGCACCCGTGCCATCGGAGACGTTGCGGGTGACGATGATGACGGCGACATCGGCCTCGCAACGCTGCAGCACCCGGCCGGTCATGCGTTCGTTAGGCGCGCTTTGCTCTTCCTCGATCAGGACGAAGGCGGCCGGGACCGCCTTCGGCTCGCCGTTGAGCGAGGCAAAGGCGGCAGCGCCCGCGACCATGCGGAAGAGCGGCGGGTCGATGTCGCGCAGCCGCTGCTGGAATTCGGACGAAAGGCTCATGGCTGTGCTCCGGACTGGCTGTCGGCCTCGGCGCGGAAGGCGTCCTCGGCTATGCGCAGGATCTCGGCCTGGTCGGCCTCGTCGACGTAGAGATACGGCCGCGCCGGGATGGTGATGCTGTGCGCGCCGATCGAGACGCGAACGGTTTCCTTGCGCTTGCGCGAGGCCTTGACGAAGCGCCGGCCGCGATTGGTTTTGCCGAAGTGCAGGTCCTGCTCGCGCGCAGGGATGTTCACCTGGCCGCCGAGCTGCTGGATAGCGGCGTAGAGAATATTGGTCCCGACCGCAGCTTCGGTGTCGGTCGCTTCGCCAGTAATCGAGCTGTAGAGCCGGTTGGTGACGCGCAGCATGTGGCCATAGCCGCGCTGGCTGCGGCCGATGCGCTTGGCGGCCGTGCGCGGGCTGAGGCGCTGCCACTTCCCGGCCGGGCCGGTCTCGCGCTCGAAATGCCGCTGGGTCGACGTGACCAGGTAGGCGGCGATCGCCGACATGATCGCGCTGGGATGCTCGGCCAGGCGCTCGACGCGATCGAGCGTGGCAAGCACGGCCTGGTCGACGAGGCGGAGCTGGATGCCTTCGGTCGCCATCACAGCCCCTCCAGCGTGTCGCGCCTGAAGACGCGGGTCGAGGGATTCGCGCGGATCGCGCCGCCGCCAGCCTGCTCGGGCACCTGGCCGCCGTCGTCGATCGAGACCAACCCCTTGGCGACATCCTTCAACCAGGCGAGCGCCGCGTTGAAATTGCGAGTGACGATGCTCTCCTTGTCGGCAGCCTCGCCATGCAGGTAGTAGCGCGCGAGATCGGAGCCGACCTTGGTCAGGACAGGCGGCACCACGGTCAGCGGCAGCGAGTACTGCTTGCCGATATAGCCGTCGATCACCCCGTCGGCATCCGCCAGGGCGCGGCCGACAACCACACCGTCGATCGTGCTGGGCGGCACGTTCGTCCGGTCCGTGAGTTGCATCAGCTCGGTGGCGCCGAAGCGGTCGACCAGATCCTGTTGAACAGCGTAGGTCACCGGCTGCCTCCTGGTAGAAGCCAGAAGTGCCAAGCGGCCCAGATAATGGCCGTACCGCTAACAATGGCGACCACATGCAGCGCGATCGAGGTGAACACGCCAAACGGAAAGTTTGCCCCGTTGCCCAGGTCCGTGACTGGCCGACGCAGCACGACGGCCCATAGCAGGGCCGTGAGCACGATCGGGAGCAAGGCAGATGACGCCACGGCGTGCAGCACTAGATCAGCTCCACCGTCAGGTTTGGTTCGGCGAAGAGCGCTTCCAGCATGTCGAGGCCTGCGGTGTCTGCATGGCGGCTGAAAGCCTCCAGACGGTGCTCGACAGGCGCTTTGGAATGGGCGATGCCAGCACGCCTGAAGCCCTCGATCTTCGAAGCGATGCGGACCCCGACCGGTTCGTTTAAGGACGCCGCACGCCAGGCGTCGAGAGCGGCAAATGTGCGCGGATACTTGGCCCGGAACTCATCTTCCTCCGTCTCGACCCGCGCTAAGGCGGCCAGCTCAGCGGAGCCGGCCGCATTGCCGGCTCCGCCCTGGTCTTGGCTCTCCGGGGGTATGCTCGAAATGGTCCCCGTCGCCCCCAGCGACGGGGCGGCCGGTGCCACCGCCAAAGTGGTGGTGGCATCAGCCGCAGGCGAAGCATTCGCCGCGACATGCTGATCCGCGATTACTGGCTTCGCTGCTCTGGCTCTTGGGGCTTTCGCCATCGTTCAATCCTCGTTTTCGGGTCTTTGAAAAGGAGCCTCGGCAGCGGGCTGCTTTTGAAAAACCCGCCGGCACCGTTGGGAGTGCCGGCAGGTCAAAGTTCCGGCGGACCGATCAGGCCAGCCAGGAGACGACCAGCGGTTCGGCGGTGCCCTTCCACTCATTGGTCTCGCCACCGGCGGCATACTCGGAATTGAGCAGCTTCAAGGCAGCGCTTTCGAGCGCAGGCGGCACGACCAGGAGCGGTTTCGCTCCGTTGGCCAGGAGACCGAGGGGGCGACCATAATCGCCCTTCATGCCCATCAAAGCAGCACGCGCGGCGGCGTAGTGCGTTGCGTCCAGCGTCTGCTTGGAGCCCCAGGCGAACTGCCAGAAGCCGAAGCCGACATTGGCGCGGGCATCGGCGCCGTAGACGAACTCCTTGTTGCTGAAGACGTTGTCGTCGGTCAGTTGGTCCTTGGCGACGAAGTCGAAATCGCGACGCTTCTGCAGGATGATCGGCTTCAGCGAACGGCTGACGTCAAGCAGGAACCAGGGCGTTCCGGCGCCACCATCGGTGTTGGCCACCGATTGCGGCGCGCCGGCCGCATCGAGCACCGGATGGTCGGTGTCAAAGAAATACTGGCCGTCATAGCAGTTGGTGCTGAAACCGGCCTTCAGGAGAGCGAACACCAGCTCGTCCCATTTGGCGCCGGTCGACTGACCCATCTCGGTGAACATCGGCGTATAGATGCCGAGATTGTCGGTCTCGATGTCGTCGCGGTCGACGCCGATGGTCAGCTCCCAGGGCTTTTCCGAGATCGTGTAATCCGACTGAGACAAGTTCTGGACCGCGCGAGGCCCGATCCATTCGCGGACGCTCGGGATCTTGCCGAGCCATCCGTATTTCTGGTCCTTGGTCGAGGCCGGCACCGTGGTTGCGATGCGGGTGTACATGGTCGAGGCCATGCCAAGGCCACCCTGGAAGGAGGTCTTGAAGCCTACGCGAAGGCCATTGAGGTTTGCGGCATTGACAAGCATGTGAGCGGTTTCCTGGTTGGAACGGAGTTTGGGATCAGGCGGGCAGCGTCGCGCCGGCCAGGTAGGCCTGCACGGCCACCTCGTCGAAGCGGCACCAGACGCCTTGGGCGTCGACGCCTTCGATGAAGCCGCCTATCGAGCGAGCGCCTGTGCCATCGGTCTTGGCGACCGTCTGGTCATCGACGACGTAGAAGGGCTTGCCGATGTCGGCGATCGTGATCAGGTCGCCGGCGGCCGAGTTGGCATAGCGATAGATGCCGGGCCGATATCTGAGATTGACGTCTCCGGCATTCGCGCCGCCGGTCGCGCGTTCCTCGGCCCGGCCGACGCCGACCAGGGCGGTCGCGGCTGCGCCCTTTGTCAGGAAGCCGGAGGCATTGCGCATAACGATCGCACCGGCGTAAACGAGCACGGCGGCGGCAACGCCTCCGACGCGGGCCTCCCCTTCAAGGCGAGGCGTATTGCGGTCCTGTCCAAGAGCAGTCATCGAAATTGGTCCTTTGGCTGGGCGCGAGGCCCGTTGATCGGTTCGGGAAAGGCGGGGCCTAAGCCTTCGCCTCTGCGGTCAAGGTCTTCTTGAAATCCTCGGGCTTGATGCCAAGCTGCGAGCAGACGGCGAGCTGCGCCTCGTCGAGGCTCTCGCCTTCGGTGTCGCCCTTCTTCGGCGTCTTCAGCTGCGGCGCCGTCAGAACGGGCGCGCTGCCGACGAACGTTTCGAACTTCTTGGCGTCGGCCTTGTAGAGATCGAGACCCCAGTCCTTCAGTGAGGGCGCCAGCTTTCCGTCCTTGATCGCCGTATTGACCGCTTCTTCGGCCTTGTCTCCGACCATGGTCTTTTGCAGCTCCTTCACGTCCTCCTGGAGCTTCGTCACTTGCTCGATCGGCACAAACTTGGTCGGGTCGGGCCTGGCGCCTGCAACGGCCGACTGCACGGCCGTGACGATGTCGTCCGCCTTCGCGCCCTCGGCCAGGCCAGCGGCCTTGGCGAACTTGGCGCGGTCGGTGACCAGTGAATTGACGGCGGCAAGGACATCTTCCGACTTAGCGGTGTCCGTCAGGCCTGCGGCCTTGGCGATCGCCGTGCTGCTTGTCAGGTAAGAATTGATGGCGGCAACCACGCCGTCTTCATTGGTACCCTGGGCAAGGCCGAGGGCTGCAAGGATCTTATCCATGCTGTCTCCATTGAGTTTTGAGGGAAGGAGGGCACTCGCCGCTACCTGCATCAGGTCCAGGTTTGGCGTGTTGGTGAGGCCGGCCATGCGGATGAGGAGCACCCGGCCGGTGCTTTTCTGGTGCAGGAAAACGGGCGAGATGTAACGGTACTCGCCGGCCTTGATCGCGCTGGCGGCTGCCTCCGTCCATTCGACGCGACCGAAGATGCCGTCCGGCCTAGCCTCCAGCTGCTTGATCCAGCCAGCGGCCGGCGCACGGCCTCCCACGCTCGGCGCAGTGATTGCCTGATGGTCGTAATCCACGACGAGCTCGGTCGAGCCGGCATACTGGCGCGTGCTGTCGACGATCGTTTCCATCGACGCTTTGTCGCCAGTCGTCCATGGGCCTTCGCCGTTGCGACCGGTGAAGGTGCCGGCCGGCACCAGCTGCACCCATTTGTCACCGTCCGCATCGCCTGCGGTGAGAGCAGTCGAGTGGGAGGCGACCAGGGCGGCCGAAAGGAGTGCGGCAAGTGCGTTGTGCATCGCCGGACATTGGCCGGTCCTGATGCTTCGTGGCATGGCGACGGCGGTCGCCATGATCGATCGGTCGCCAAGAATGAGAAGGCGAAGTCAGCTGGCCGTGGGACGACCGGTTCGCAAGCAGAACGGTAGCCGAGGCCGGGGAGGCCGGCAAGGGTGGTAATTTGGAGGCCGACCTTTAGGCGCTAATAGCCCTTAAAATCGGTTTTGAACGGGTCTACAGCGCCACAGGCCGGTTTTCCGGGCCAGTGGAGCGGCGAAGGGTAGGCTGCCGTTCTGTGGCGGCCCTTGGAAATCGATCAGGACGGGGCGCCAGGACCAGAGAGGAGACCGCTCGCCATCTTCTCGTTTGCCGCCTTTTCGACCATCGAGAAGCCGGCCTTGCCCGGATTGTAAGCCCAGCCAGGATCGATGCCGTCCGGCACCGTGAAGACCTCGCCAGTGCGTTTGTTGACGTACGCGGTCTCGCCGCCTGGCTCGGGCTTGAACTTTAGCTTCTCGCCTTCGCGTTCCAGCCGGTCGACATCGCGTTGGGAGAGACTCTGGAGGGTGCAGTGGCAGTTCCAGCCATTAGGGCACGCATGGGTGTTCCACCAGGGATGATCGACCGGCAGCACCGTGTTGTGCCACAGATGATGCAGCGGCCGGGGATGCTCCTGCGCTTCCAGATGGACGTAGCGCAGGAATGGCCGGACCTTCTTGTTGCGCTCGAACGACGCCCAATGGCCTGCGGCGTAGCTTATCCGCATGTTCACGTCGAAGATCGTCTGGAGCCGGCGCACACTGCCGAGCTGCGACCAGCGCGTCTCGCCGGTCAGCGGATCGAAGGACGGCTGCTGGCCCCACCAGCCCTTCGCTTGCAGGAGCGGCGTCAGTTCGGCCGCGAACTGCTGGAACGTCTTACCCTCGGCCAGCGCCTGCTGAAGGGCGGCATAGATGTCGCCCAGAATGTCAAAGCCGGCCGACTTGGCGACCGTGAACATGGAGGCGTGGGTTTCCTGCCAGACGTCCTGCCAGGCGAAGGAAGGATCAAGCCTGCCGCCGCGCTCAAACAGCGCAGCCAGCGCATCGCGAGGCGGTACCGGCTTCAGATCAACCGGCATCAGAGCGACTCGCCAGCCTCGCCGGCCAGGCGCGCGGCGAAGGCTGAGCGGGCGAGCTGCTCGGTGAGCGCATCGACATTCAGGCCTTCAAACCGCTTCGCCAGGATGGCTTGCACCTTATCGACCGAGCTGGCCGCCGCTATCTCGGTCTCCAGGCCGGCGACGATGGGCTTAACCAGCAGCTCCCAATCGCCGAGAAGGCTGTCCGTCGCCCGCTCGACCGCATCGCGCTTCGGCGCCATCGCCGAGTTGACGGCCTCTTCCTGGTCAGCTGACGTCGGCTGTGTGGTCGGGTCGGCCGGCGCCGCCTGGCGCGGCGCGACGAGCAGCTCCTCATCCTCGCTCGGATCGGCGATGCCGATCAGGTCGCGCATCGTTGACATGCCGACCTTCAGGCCCAATGGCACGAGCGTGGCGACGTTCTTCACCGTCGCCGACACGTCGACCTCGTCGGGCCGGCCGATGCAGATCTTCGGATACTTCTTCTGGGGTCCTAGATTGAGATCCACGACTGGCCGAACGAGATCGCGGTTGAGAGTGCCAGCGAGCTGGCGGGCATCGGCGCGCTCGATGTCCTCGCGCACCCCGTCATGCGTCTTGCCGACCGCGTGGCCGCCCGCGATCGCGTCGGTGGTGGCGGTCTGGCCCAGCACCACTTTGGAAACCTGCTGGTCGAGCCAGTCGGCGCGCTCCTTGTAGAGCTGGTGCGAACCCGAGATCTCGGCTTTGATGAATTCAACCGCCATCGACTGCGGCACGATCGCTGCGAAGTCCGTGCCAATGTCTGACACGGCCTGGAGCAACTTGTCCTTGTCGGCGTCGCTGGCCCCGGCATCGTATTTGCCAAGACGTAGCGGCTGGCCATAGGCCTCGCAGAAGATCGCCCAGTCCTTGATCGTGTAGCTCTTGAATAGGAAGGTCCAAGCGACAGCGCGCGCGATGCCGCCCCTGATCGGCAGGCCGGACTTCACCTTGGCCGAATGGTAGACCCATTGGTAGGGATTGAGCGGCATGTTCTGGCCGCCGTCGCGGAGCAAAGGCGTTTCGCCGTCGACCTGGTCGAAGGTGAACCAGCGAGGGTCGCGCCACGCGAGCCGCTTCGGCAGCCACTGGCCCTCGCTCGTGTCCCAAACGATTTCCGTGCATGAGAAGCCCTTGCCGGTCGCGTCGAGGATATCGAACAGCTCGTCTTCGAAGCTGTCGCGGGTGACAATGTCCCGGATCAGGTCGGCCGCACGTACACTGACCGCATCATCGCCGGCCGCCTCCACCGTGATCTCCAGTCCAGAGACCTGGCGTTTGCGAACGCCCAGCACGCCGGCATAGTGCGGATCGCGCTCTTCCATATCCTCGGCAAGGGCGAGGTAGTCTTCGGGATCGCCGTCGATCGACGCCCGCAGGATGCTGGCGAGCCGGCCAGGCGTGAGGCCGGCGGCTGGATGATGGGCGTCGTGCCGGCGAACGCCCCGCGTGGTCGGCGCGCCCTGTTCAACCCTCAGTGCGGCTTTCTCGATCGGCCGGCCATACTGGTCGACAAGTCCCTTGAAAACATCGGCCATCAGTAGATCCCTTTCGAGCGGCGGAGGGAAGCCATGCGGAAGCCGCGCGGCCGCTCATCCGGAAGATCCTGCATGCGGCCACGATCGCCGCTTTCTTCAAAACGGCTCTTGGTGATCGGGACCGGCTGATAGCCGTATTCGGCTCGACCACCGCCAGCCGCGTTGATCGCCAGGAATTTCGCCCAGGTGCGGTCGGCGTGATCGTCATCACGTTCGGCAACGAAACGCGGGGCGCCCGTTGGTCCCGAGACCTTCCGCAGCTTGTGCAGATCCGACCTGAGCACCGGATTGCCTTCCTCGATACGGATGGTGCGGTCCTCGAAGCGCTGCTTGCCGGCGGTCGCCATCACCAGCTTGTTCGGGCCGGTGAACAGCACGCCCTCCACGCGATCGGCGCCATAACGGCGCTGTGCGTCCTCGACCGGCTTTTCGCCCATGCCGGTCTGGTCCATGCAGACGCGGCCGACGCGATACTTGCGCATGACCTCGTCCAGGGCGGCGTCCTGGGTGGCAAAGGTCGCGCGCTTCAGCTCGACACGCTCGCGCTCCCAAAGCACATCGCCGATCTGCTCCTCGACATCGATGACGAAGAGGTCGTTCCGCCGGCCGATGTCGACGCCAACAAAGCAGACGTTGCCTTGGTAGCCATCGGGATCTCCTGCGAGCGGATCTTCACAGGACGTGATCAACTCATAGGTGAGCCAGGCCGACGCCTCATCAAGATATTGAAGCTCGTACTCCTGCGCCCAGGCGTCCTCGTCGGCGAGGCCGGCACGCAGCTCCTCGATGTTGCGCGGCAGGCCATCGGCCACGGCTTGGTAGATGTCGACGGAATGACGCGACCAGGTGGTGTCCTTGCCGGTGTCCAGCTCATAGAACTTCCCGCTCTTGCCATTCGGCGTCGAAGTGACACGCAGTTTCCAGCCGGCTGAGATGACCGGGAACAGCGCCTTCCAGATCGCGCCGCTGTCCTTGTGGAAGGCGAACTCGTCCAGGAAGACGTTTGCGGAAAAGCCGCGGGCGGTGTCGGGATTGGCCGGCAGGGCAAGGATCCTCGACCCATGCGGGAACACAACTTCCAGAGCGGTGTATTTGACTGCCCCTATATCGTATTCAACCGGCAGTTCTTCGAAAGGCAGACCGTAGGCCTTGGCGTGCACCTTCACGCCTTCGTCCATGGCTTCCTTTGCCTGGCGCTCGCCGCGCGACAGGATCACCCAGCGGGTGCGCGCCTGCTTGACCACATGTTCGAAGCAGTCGTCGACGTTCTCCAGTGTCGTCGTGAAGGTCTTGCCCGTCTGGCGCGCGAACTTGCCCAGCTTGAACCGGGCCTGGTCTTCGATCCAGCGGCGCTGGTAGCCAAACAGGATGGGCTTCGCCATAGTCGGTCACTCCCCGCGATAGGCCTTGCGGATCATCGCAAGCACTTCTTCGGGGTTGACCTTGTGTCCGGCCTTGCCGATCTCGCCGGTGGCGGTCTTGACCGCCTTCTCCATCTTCGCTTCGGCCGCCGCGTTGGCCTTCTGCTTCAGATTGGCCGAGACGTGCTGGGCCGAGACGGTCTGCCGAAATGCCGATGCCAGCTCCTTCACGTCCTCGGCCGTCTTCGCTTCGTCGATCAGCTCATCGATCAGGGCCTTCAGCAGCTCACCCAGGACGAGATCCTGATCGCCCATCTTGTCGGGCGAAATCTTGTCGACGATGCCGGCATAGAGGGCGTCGCGCTCTGCCAGGCGATCGGCGCGCCGCTTTAGCCGGATGCTGCGCCTGGAGAACGCCGATCGCGAGACCGGGCCATGCCCCTTCACCGCCAGCCGGTCGTTCAGCTCGAAAAGGATATCGGCCTGCGTCCGCTGCCGCTCGTTCAGCCGCGCGAGTGCCCAGATGACATCGTCCTGGCACTCTTCCGGCAACTGGTCGAGCGATGAAAGGACGCGGCGCTCAGCGGCCATGATGCTACAGCACCGGGTCGGTGGGGCTAAGCACGCCGGAAATGAACGCCTGATGCGCCAGGTGCTCGCGGCCGCGCGGCGCCAGCGTCGCGATCTTGATCGAGCCTGCGGCCAAGACCTTGACGGCCGCGCGTTCGGCGAGCCAGTCAAACTGATCTTCTACCCACTCCCGCGACTTATTGATCATGAAAGCCGCAAGCAGGTGGTTGCGGATCGATGTCGATGTCGCCGAGCGGTTCGGTTGCGCAAAAAGCTCGCGCAGGATGATCAGCCGAGCCTCTTCCTGAATGATGCTTTCCAGGCTCATTTGCCGCTTGCCCTCTCGAATTCCAATTCCTGAAGGCGGGACGCAAGTGCCGAGATCGGGGTGATGCGCTCGGACATAGCAGCCAGCGAACCACTCAACTTCTCTACCGCCAGTTCGATGCGATGGACCTGCTCCCGCTCCGGAAGGTGCTGGAAGTCGCTTTCGAGCTTGATCAAACGCTCCTCGGCCATCTGAAAGCGGCCAACGATGGCCGCGTCACTAATTCTCCGTTCCTTGGCAAGTTCGGTGGCATCCACCTCGATCTCTTCACGCAACGCCGCGACGTCCTTCAGCGCTTTGCTCGACCCTGAAGTCAGCCAACCATAGAGAATGCCGCCAACTGATATCAGGACGGCGATCAGGCCTGCCCAATCCTTGATCTGGTCCATCACGCTCGTTTCCTGTTCTGTCGTTCGATGAAGGTTTCGCAGTCGAAGCACCTGGTGGCTTTCGGCACGGCCTGTCGGCGGGCGTCGGGGATACGTTCGCCGCAATCGCAGAACCTCGGCTCAGATGTTTCTTCTGCGGTGTGCTGGCCTCGGGCGGCCGCCTGTATGCGAGCGATGCTGGCGGCGCGTTCCTGCTCAACGCGGCGCTCCGCGAGTTCTATTGCAGCGTCGCTGGCCTTCATTGCTTGTCCCACTCCGCGACCTTGGCCAGACGCGCGGCGCAAACATCCCGCGCCGCGCCGTTCACATCGCCTCGCTCGACATAGTCGCCGACAACTGCCGGCCCGCCGGCCTTCCACCAGTTCGGTGGACAGGGGATCAGGAACGCAGATGGCACGCGTTCCTTGATCGTCACGGTCTTAACGACCACCTGAGGTTTTGGGCTTGTCATGCAGCCTGCGCAGAGCATCAGGCACAGGCAGAGCAAGGAAAGCTCGAACGTCCGCATTGGAATCTTTCAGGGCGGCCAGCGCCGCGTTGTTTTCGATGAAGGCTTGGTTCGAGGCGGCAATCTGTTCCGCGAGGTTTCGGGTGAGCTCGGCGTCGGCCGCCGCTTGGGCCTGCATCCGGCCGATCGTCTCTTGATTGGCGTCGTTCACATCCTTTGCCACCTCAAGGTCGGCCCTGGCCTGCTTGGCTTCGGCCGCCGCGTCGCGGGCCTCGACCTTGTAGTGGTAGGCAACCAGTCCAAGTCCCATGAAGGCGAGGACAATGAGCCCAAGGACGATGAGGCGAGCCTGCATCAATGCAGGCCCTGCAAGCAAAGAACGCGCTCGCGCTTGCGCCGCTCAAAGAGGCCGCGCAGGACGCGGCCACCGGCCTTGTCCCACCAGGTCAGGGCCTCGCAGCCGCCGACGACGTTGCCGGCGTTCAGGCGGCGCGTCGCCGTGCTCTTGCCGATGGCGGCGACGCCGCAGTTGAAGGCGGTAGACGTGTAGGCCGCGTCTCGCGTCGCAGGCAGCCGGGCATAGGTGGTGGATGCGGAGAAATATCGGTGCAGCCCTGACCGGTGCTCAGCCACCTCGCGTTTGAGCGTCTCGATGCACTGCTGATCGCTCATGACCATGCCGGCATGCACGCCGAGCGTCGAGCCGTAGCAAATCGTCCAGATGCCGACCGCGTCGCGATAGGCCATGTTGCGCTTGCCTTCCTCCTTGGCGATGAACGGCACCGCGATCCGCAGTGTCTCGGCCTCGGTCGCCTCGGCGGCTCTGGACGGCGTGGCGAGGAGGACTGCCAGGGCGATAATGATGGCGGCAACAGCGATGATGCGCAGCCATTCCTTCCAGAGTGAAAGGCCTTGCTGGAAGCAGCGGCCGACAATTCCGGCGAGCAGGAGCAGAACACCAAGCCACCAGGCGAAATACGGGTCAGCGTCCTGGCCGGTCAAGCGGTAGCGCAATTCGGGCAGCACAAGCACGGCGAGGCCAGCTGCCTGCATCCAGAAACTGAGAGACAGTAGCACCACGCGGCGCCAGTCCGGGACAAGACGGGGCATCGAACGCTCCATGTTCTGCGGGGCTGGACTTCACGCCCGCATGTGAAAATCGGCCAGAGGAAATCTCCGGCCGCAGGGAGCATCTTCATCGCATTCGGGGACAAGAAGGCATGGCTACGTCGGTAGCCATCAGGAGCATCAGCCGAAAAGCTTGAGCTGTCGCGGATCACCGCTGCCTTTGGCGGGCACGTTTTCCATACGCTGGAAAAGCCGGTTCACCGCACTCTCCGACAATCCGAGCTTTCGTGCAATATCCGCGTTGGACGAGCCTGCGGCGCGGTAGTGGCGCGCGCGTAGCTCGCGCACCAGCGGGACATTGAGATAGTCGCGGCCGAAGCGCCTGGAGAGTTTCGCGGCGAGTTCGATGCCCAGCTCGTCGGCGAGCTTTCCGCGTTCCGGCGTCGCGGGGATGTAAAGGCGCGTGCCCCCATGCTGCTCGGCCAGCCTGATGAGGCCGGCTGGCCCGAGCAGGCGCAGCAGAGCGTCGGTGAGGCCGTGCTCGCTCAAGCCCGCCCCTCTTCTTGGGCTCTCCGCAGGAGGTCGGTGAGCACCTCGTCGCCGGGAACGACGTTGCCCTTGATCACTGTGACCACGCGCCCGTTGATCATCAGGAAACGGGCGCCGATCGTCCGCACGCATGGCGCCCCTTGATGGCGCGTCAAGCCCTCTGCCATGAGGCTGCGCAACTGCTCGACATCGATCTCTAGCACGCGCTGCATGAAGCGCAGCACAGCGTGGTCGGAAACGCGAACCGGATCACTCATGCTGGCTCCCATTGAATGAGGACGCCCTCGAACAAACCGGCACCATGCTCGGCTTCCCAAAAGGCTCCCATGTTCCAGCGGGCCGATCCGACGAACCCTTCGCCCAGCCGTTTCGCTTTCCAGTCGCCAACGTGGTCGATCGCGAAGCCGTCAGCAGCGGCAAAGGCTTCAATCTCGTCACGATGCAGCGATCGGCCGTCGATGACGATCGAGCCAATGAACTCGTCCAGGAGCGGCGTGGTCACGATGGCGATCGGCAGCACGCGGACACAGATAGGGTCGGGATCGACTAGCTTGATGCAGTTGCGGGTCCGCATGCCCTGGTAGAGCTGCACCCGCTCGCCCGGCCGGGCGTGCCGCTTCCGGTCGGCGCGCACTGTGTGGCGCTTGATAAGGCCCGACACCTGAGGGCCGAACATGGCCTTGAAGCTATAGGCCACCATCAGCGCGCCCTCATGGTGCGTTCGTATTCGGCAAGCGCTGACGGCTCGTCCGACCAAGCTGGCCAAAGCCGCAAGTGATTGATGATGCGAAACGGCCGAAACGAGATGCCGACCTCATAGGACAGGCGCCAGCGGATCTCGCCTGGCTGTGCGCGTCGCCGAAAAATATAGAAGCCGATGGCCCAGCCGCTATTGCAGCGGAGGAAGTCCCTGCCACTCCAGAAGCGGAACATCAGCGCGACCCTCCAGCCGAGATCTGCGCCGCCAGGTAGCGGTCGCGAAGGCTGACCGGCTTGGCTGCGCCTTCGCGGCCGAGATCGGGCCAACAATCGTCGTCGCCGAGCAGCCAGAGGTGCCGCATGGCGATGTTGTTCACGACGCGCGCGGCCGGCGGGTAGATCTCGATCGCCACGGCGACAGTTCCCGCAAGGTGGTCTTTGATGGCCTGCAGCTCGTCCCAGGTGATGGCGCCGTCGTGTTCGACGGAAATCAGGCCGATGGTCCAGTCGAGATAGATGCGGGTGGCGGCCGACCAGGTTTGCGGCCAGCCACGGTCTTCGCGCGAAAGCACAGGGCGGCTGTTCATGGGCGGGCCTTTCTGACCATGTCGCCGAGCGCATTCATGACGGCCGGCCAGTCACGATCGGTCATCTGGTCGAGCGGCTTCGCTTTGTCCCAAACAAACTTGCGGAAGCCCTTGGGGTCGACCGCCTTTGCGACTGAGAGGAGCTGCCACTGCGCGAGTGCAATCTTTGCACCTGTAGGCCGTAGCCATTCGGCGGTATTGACGGACTGGCTCCAGTCGACGCCGGCCTCTCGCGTCATCCACGCTTTAAGGGCGTCGATCGCCTTGGCGGCATCCTCGCCGTCCAGCAGGAACCTTGTGTGCTCGATGCCGGTCTGCCGCTTGACGAACGACAGCATGGCGGCATCGTGCCGATCGCGGACGATGCCGAGGTTCCAGGCAGCGATCCATAGCGCCTGCAGCTTCTTCGCGAACGGCCCTTGAAGGCCCTTTTCAGCCGGCTTGAAACCTCGCTCGCGTTGCTCGGTGATGATGAGTTTCAGCTCGCGGTCGTTCATCTGGCGAAGGCTGCGTTTGCCGGTGACCCGCTCATAGAGATCGCGCGCAGTGTCCTCGTCGAGGCCGAGCTGCTTGTTGGCCACATGGATGGCAGCGAGCGGGGTCATGACGCGACCCCGCAGATGCCATCATTGTTTGCGGCGCAATTCCCTGGCGCAGTTCCGGATCTCGTCCGCGACCAGGCTGTAGAGCAGCGAGAGCTTTTCGCTCTGAACTTCTTGGAGGTTGGGCATAGACGCGACGAGGTCGTTGAGCCCTTCGAAAGCAAGCAATGCGTAATCCAGCCGGTCGATCGGCTGTAGAGTTCCTGACATTTAGTTTCCCCCCCGGGAAGGGCCTTTGCGGTGAGATTGAGGGTGTTGCTGCCATCGCGCACGCAGGCCACCCTGGTGGCCGGACGAACGCAGGTTGGTAGACCGCATGGAAACGGCAAGCCTTTCGGCTTCCCGCGTCGCCCGACCAGGACGCTCCATGTCGGGCTACCAAACCCGGCTCCGCCTTTTTCGCGAAGCAGGGTGACGATAGGCACGAAAGGGCGAAGGCACAAAGAGAAAAAAAGGCCTCTCCCGCTGCTACCCACATGATGGTTAAGGACTGTGGTTCCTGTGTTCATGACAGCTCGCGCTCCATATCGCGGGCCACCCGTGAGAGGTTGATCTCGACGCGCATATGTCCGCCATTCTCACTCGGGCAGGAGTAGTCGTAGAGGTAGGCGATCCGTTCACCGTCAATCGAAGTGATTTCGGTTCCGTGTCCCCGGAAGCGCAGCGCCTTGACCAGCGCATCCTCTATTCTCTGGATTTCGCCGACCATGGCTCAAACCTCCCTCGGCTCGATCGGGACCGGGCCGCTGCCATGCGGGTTGAAGCCGTCCGCCTTGGCGATCTGCTTCGTGGCGGCGGTGCGCCAGTTCCCGAGCGCTACGGTCACGCTGCTGGTTGAGGTGGCCCGAAGGCCGGCCATCTTCACCGAATGCTCGCTGCCGGCTTTAAACCGGGCGCCTTCCTGGCCAGTGAAGAAGCTGGTCAGCTTCGCCTCGGCGGCGTCGACCCGCGCGCGCCAGGCCGAATAGTCGGCATGGCTGAACTCGCCTTTTTCGGCGTCGGCTTCGGCGAGCTTCTCGTCGAGAAGCGCAACAATGCGCTCAAGGGTTTCTATCCAGAGCATGGTCATGGCGGTTATGCCTTCGCCAGATCGATGGTGACGGGGCGGAACTCCTCGCTCTGGTTGTCGCGCTCGTAGCACCGGACATAGGTTTTGGAGCCGATGACGCGCATGGCGGCGCGGATGGCCTCCATGGCCCGCTGCCAGCGTTCGTCCTCGATATCGAGGCGTAGGAGCATCAGGATTTCGGTACGGTTGATCTGGCCCTGCTTTTCGACATTGAAAGCGCGGGAGATGATGGCGCGTATTTCGGTGCGGCTGTCCGCCGACCACTCGGTCAGGCATTCGTCGATCAGGCCCTTGGCGATCTGAAGCTGTGAGCCGAACGCGATCAGGTCGGCGACCTGGACGGTGACCTTCTTCAGCCCGTCGAAGGTCATGAACGTCTTGTTGCCCTTGGCGCCGCCCTTGCTCGCGCCGTAGTCCTGGGCGAGCAGCGCTTCGAAGGCCGAGAGATCGTCGAAGGTGTGTTCCTTGAACCGCGTGACCTGGGCGGACAGATCGGTGGCATAGCCAAGGATCTTCCGAACGGTTTCATCCTCAAGCTTGTCGGCTGCCTTGATGGCTTCGACCGGCACAAGGTTACCCTTTGCGTCGGGCATGTAGGACTTGCCGCCGACGACGACGGCGCCGGTGGCGAGGATGGTGGCTTCAGTTGCTGCTTGCATTGTCGCTTTCCTATCGAGTGGGGATTGGGCTCAGTGGCGTAAGCTGATCTCGCAAGGCGGCAGTCAGCAGAACCACCTCGTTGTGGTTTCCGGTATCGAGCGCGCTGATCAGCAGCCTCGCATCGAGAGCGATCGCCCAAAGGCCTTCCGTGGCCTTCGCTAGGGCGTAGATTTCGGCAACCGAAGCCCTTGGTGCGTTGCGCTCTGGATTGCTGATGATCTGGCTGCAAAGGTCGATCATGTCGAGCTTTGCAACCGCGGCTAAGAGGGCCTCACTTGCGGGCATGTTTGCCCTCCCGCAGGTCGATCAGCTTGCGAAGATTGCGGGCGGCGGTTTCCAGTGTGGCCCGCGCCCGGCGCTCCGCTGCGGTGTTCGAATATCTGGCGTTGTCGTAGCGGTCGATCGCGCGGCCGACTTCGCCGCAAGCGGTCATGATTGCCTGCTCCTGGTCGGTCAGCGGCCGGGGCTCCGGTTTTCTGATCAGCTCGGCCGTCAGCACCGGCAACAGGTGCTTGACGATGTTCGCGGCGCGGGCTTCGGCTTCCTGCAAGTTGCTCATGCCGCACCTCCCGGCCGGCCGTCAGAGAACGGCCTGGGAATAACCGGAAACAGCTTCACGTTCGATCCAGGCCGGCACACCGCCTCGGCGATATGGTCGATGTCAGCCGCCCGCTCGGCGCGAGCCTGCTCGTTCCATAGGAGCCGGCTCAGCCGGTTCTCCATGTCGCGCGCCTTGATGCCGAGATCCGTGATGATGCGCGACAGCATCCTTGCGTCATCGGGCGCCAGGACACGCGGCTCATGCTCGAACTCGGAAAACAGGCGGCGCAGGTCGGACAAGCCGTCCGACAGTTCCAGGGACATCTTCAGGCCCATTACTATTTTCTCCTTTGGGGGCAGATTTTGCAGGCGTGGAAAAGCTGGGCGCGGTGCCGCGACGTGGCGCGGAACGGCTCCTTTTGTTCGGTGAGGCAGCGGTCGCGGCCGATCTCGCCCAGGACCGGACATTCGACGGTGAGCGACATCAGCGCGCCGCGCGTCATTTCCTCGAAGCGGCCGACATCGCCCGGATACTTGCCGCTGATGATGGTCGACACCGCCGAGCGGCTGTAGCCGACGCGCTTCTCGGCCCCGGCGAGGCCTTCGGCGTCAGCAAGCCGGGCGAGCTCGTCCAGCCAGTCGGGCAGCGGGTCGCCGTGCGCCTCGATCGCCTTTTCGACAAAGGACCTACCGTCGGGCCGGCTGTTCTTGACCGGTCCCCGGTTCATGGCTGCACCTCTCGTGCCACGGGCTGGCCGATGACGGTCTTGGCGTTCGGATCGTAGATAGCCTTGGTGCCGAGAACCTTGGGGGCCTGGAGGCCGATGTTGCGGACGAGCCGGTAGCGTTTCGGCGTGCCCGCCACGACGCCGGCCGTCGAGAGTGCGTAGAGATAGGCTTCTACCGAGCGCGGAGGCACCTGCGGGCAGAGACCGGCCAGCTCGGCGACGCTGAACACCTTGGCCATCTTCATCGCCCGCCAGAGCTGGTCGATGTTCTTCTCGTATATTTCGCCTGACTGTCTGATCCGAGGCGCGACAAGAGGCCGTTTGACCAGCCGGTAGACAACAGTCGCCGGGATATTGCCGCTGCCGACATGCCCGCTCGTTTCGACCACTTCGGCGATGCCCGCGAGCTTAAGCTTTCGGACGTATCTGCCGACCGCTTGGGTCTTGACGTTCGTCCGCTCGCAGATCTGCCGCACCGTCCAGGGGCCGTTGCGATCGAGGTCACGAATGATCGACCAGTAGCCGGTCTCGCCGCGCGGGACTGCAAGGCTCATCTGCACGATGTCGATGATGCCGCGCGCGCTCATGCCAACTTCCTCGGCGTGAATTTCGAGGTGCTGTAGATCGCGCCGACGCCGCCGAATGTCGCGAGGTCGATCTTCTTGGTGCCGAGTATCTGGCTCGCCTCGACCACTTTCGTCAGGTTAACGACGATGCGGCGCGTATTGCCCTGGGTCTTGTCGAGGATCGCGGCGGCCAAGTCGTTCGCGATCTCGATGCCGGGGCAGCGATTGGCGATCAGCAGGCCGAAATCCTCGGCGTCGCACGGGACGGCCAACAGCCATTCGAGCACGCGGTTGTGCACGCGCTCGAACTCTTCGAGATACTTCGGTAGCAGTGTCTCCCCGATCATGATGACCGCCGCGCCGGACTTGTCGGACAGCTCGCGCGGCAAATCGACGAAGCGCTTCTTGGCGATGAAGTGTGCTTCGTCGATGATCAGCGGCTGGCGGGGGTTGCCCGCCATCAGCATGATGGCGTTGGTCTTCAGCTCCTCGATCGAGCCGCGCGGGTGCTGTTCGCCCAGCTCCTTCAGGATCTCCACGAGAAGGGAGCGTGCCGTCGTATACTGGCCGCATTCGACATACGCGGCGCGATATTTATTTGCGCCATAGACCGCCGACTTGGTCTTGCCATCGCCAGATCGTCCGGAGAAAACGGCGAGCCCCGGCAGGTCCGGGTCGCGGTTGACCATCTTTTCGAGCAGCGTGGCGAAGGCGGAAACGTTCTTCAGCGGCGCCGGCCGATTGACTTTGAGCAGTTCTGTCATCATCTTCCTCGTTGTTCTGTTTGCCGCTCTGGCGGCGATCTCTTTGCGGAGAGCCCGGTTTGCCGACCGGGCTTTTCCGTTACTCAGGGGGACAAGAACGCTTCACCAAAATCTTCATGCATGGCCTTGTGGGACTTGAACTCGGGCGACTGCTCGTAGCCACCCAGCCAGACCGCGTCGTCGGCCGGCAGCGTGTTGGCGTTGAGCTGCTGGCGGAAAACAAGCGCGCGGCGGTAGCGCTCCTTCGGCGTTTCCGGCAGCGCCACCACGTTCTCGTCTTTCGGCAGATGCGCGGTGCGCGCCGCTTCGATTTCGGCCTGCCGACGCCGCATGATCGCTTCGGTCTCGGCGACTAGCCGCTGTTCGTCATCGGCCTGCATTTCGTCGATCAGCCGGCGATGGGCAGCTGCGGCTCGTGGATCGAGTGGCTGGCTCGGGTTGAGCCTTTCGCCAAGCGCCTCGATCGCCGCAGCGATCTGCGGTGTCGAATGCGCCTGGTCGCGCTTTGGCAGCGGGATGACGTTCGGCATGTCGCGGCGGGCGACTTCCAGGGCGCGCTCGATCAGCGGTGAACCCTTGGCAAGCTTTTTGACGTTCGCCTTCAGGTCGCGGGTCATATCGTCGACCAGCTCGTGGCGGATTTCCTTGGCGGCGCGGACGAGGGTCTCGGGATGGATGCCTGACAGTTCGGGGCAGATCGCATCGCCGAGGAACTCGGCACCGTCCTGGGCGAAGGCATAGGCCCTACCGGCATCATTCGGGTCCATGCGCACGAAGACGGCGGTGCCTGGCATGATGGTCGGCGTCATGTAGTGGCGGCCGTCGATGCGGATGCCGAGCTTGCCCACCAGGCGCTGGCCGTCTGAGCCCGCGACCGGCATCAGAAGCAGGTCGAGAGCCCGCTCGTCGACCCGGCGCGGCTCGCTGGTGGATGCGAGCGCGGTGGCAAAAGGCGTGGCATTCTTCAGGCCGGCATGCGGCCGGTGCTGGTAGACCGTGGTCGCCCAATCGTCGATGTGCTGCTGCAGCTGCGGACCGGTCAGCGTGACGCCGAACACTTCGGCATCGCTTTCGCCAAGGCGTTGGGCAAAGCTCTTGCGGCTTTCGATCGCCTTGCGGTCGGTGACCGAGTGGCCAACGAAACCCGGCAGCAGCGGCCCGACATCGTGCTGAAACGTCTTGATGACGCGCTCGACATGGCCCTTCTGCTCGGGCGAATAGGCGTCCGACGTTTCCGCCTCAATGCCGAGCGAGGCAAACAGGCGTTGCGTATCCTGAGCGACGAAATCGGAGCCGTTGTCGGTCTTGACGACATCCGGCACACCCCACGCCAGGATGGCTTTACGGATGAGCAGCGCGACAGCCGAGGCGCGCGGCGTGCGCGACAGCAGCCAGACGCTTCGGCGCGTGGCGATATCGATGCAGGCATAGACCGAATGCCGCCCGTCGGTGCAGAGCGCATCGACCGGCGAGGCGTCGATCTGCCAGAGCTGGTTCGGTTCGGTGACGTGCCGAAGCATGCCGACGCCGGCCGGCGCGAGATGCGAACGGTAGCGGTCGGGATTGGTGAGCTTCAGCAGCTCGACCTTGTGATTTTCCTTCAAGCCCTTCAGCGCATGCTGGAAGGTCCGGACGGGTGGCATGGGAATGACCGTTTCAACGCCCTTTGAAATCGCCTTCAACGTCTCGCCGAACTCGGATCGGCACATGGTACGGACGTGATGGCCGGAGAGGTGCGGCTGATGCGCGATCAGTGCCAGCATGAAGGCGCGGACAGCGCCGTCATTGGCCGTTTCGAGGACACCGGTCCCCTTGCGCGCGGTCGCGGGATCGTGACCGAGCGCGTTGACCTTGCCGTCGCGCTTCTGCGATTGCCAGCGGGCAAGCGAACGCTTCGACAGGGCCGGGACGATGTCCAGAACCCACTCGTCGATGTTGAGCGATCCGGTGTTGTACTTGTCGGTGAAGACCTGGACCCGCGTGGCGTAGCCGAGCTTGAGGCCGCGCGAGAATCTCTCGAAGGCGGCTACGACTGCAAGGCGGGCATCGCGTTCCTTTTGTGCCCGCGCCGTCATGCTGGTGTCGGGCGCGGCTTTGGCCGACTTAAAGGGCAGCTCGATAACGATGTGGCGCTGCTGATAGGTGACCTGAGCGAGCGTCGGCCAGAGCGAGAGGTGATATTCGGTCGCGCCGCCCCGGCCGGAGCGCGGGCGCGCCTGCCTGGGGCGATCGTCCCAGCCCTCACGCTTCGCCAGCCGGATGACAGCGCTTTCGCTCTGCGGCAGATCCGGCAGCGCCTCGGCGGCGATCTCGCGGGCAGTCAACCACTCTTTCACGCGACCACCTCGGTCGAGCGTGCGGCACGCATGCGCTGGAGCATCCGGCGGACGAGGTAACGGCCTTCGGCGGTCAGTTCCAGGCGCCCGACCAAACCGCCTCCGCGATGCTTCAGTCGTCCCCGCAGCAGCCCGGCCTTCAGCGCTTCCTTGGTGACGGACGGCGCGTTCGCAATCGCCAAATAAAAGTCGGTCGGCAAGCAGAGGTCATCGTCCCACCACAACATCATCAGGTTGCTAATGATGTCGGCGCGGTTTTTTTCGAGGAGGTCTAGGCGGGCTTCGATCATGGGGAGACCTGTGATTGGTCGGCGCCCGCCACCGCAGTGGGGCTTGGATGGCGGGCGCTCTCCGAGGCGGCTTGGGAGGACTTCGCCCCGGAATTTTGGAGGGTGCGCACAGCTTCCTGGGTGTAGCCGTGCAGTTGGTCGCGCATGTGCTGCTTGGTGTCGGTGTCCTCGCACCGCATCATCTTGATCTGCCAACGGACCAGCCACTGCGCCTGCTTAGGCGGCAGCGCGATGTAGTGATTGGGACAGAAGATGCCGGTGGCGTCGTCGAGGCATTCCGGCATGGCGCAGCGATGCGGTGTCATGACCAGATGCCTCCGCGCAGGACGTGCTTGCGCACTCGCTTGCGGAACGCGGCGCCGGTGGCGGCGCGGCGGGCGATCTGCGCGGTGTAGAGGCGATGCACGCCATAAAGGACGATGGCGTAGACGATCGCGGCGCTGATGCCGATGACCAGGAAGGTGTTCATTGGACGGCCTTTATCGCGAGGGATAGGGCGGCCGAGCCGTAGAGCGCGAAGGCCAGGAATGCGGCCATGGCGAGGAAACCGGCGACGTCTTGCGCCAGGTCGAGAATTGCGCGTTTCATGTGAAAGCCTTTCATCGTTTTGCTTTCCACTGTGCGTCGAACGCCTGCCTGTCTCGGGTCGCCCGCTCGATGGCCTCGTCAGCCATTTCGCGCATGATCAGCGCCTCGTATTTTTTGGGGACGACGATCATCCCGGCATCTTCCAGAAGGGTGTTGAGAGCGCGCACGTCGCCGGTCACCGACGCCAGCGCGGCAAGCCGCAGCGCGGAGATTGAATGCTGTTCCTTGGCCTGGCTGGCGTAGGCGTCGAGCGTTGCCTTTGAGACATCGTCCTTAAGGTGCTCGGACATCGCCTTGGCGATATCGGCGCGGCTCATCTCGGCTTCGTTGAGGGTGAGGCTGACCGCCTTGGACAACCGCCCCGCCAGCGACCAGGCCTGCACCGCGTTCGCGTCAAAGCGCTCGACCACCGGGGCCGGCTGATAGTCGCGGAACAGGTTTAGTGTCTGAGTATCGCGGCGGGTCTTGGCCATCAGGGCTGCCGGCCTTTCAGCCACCGCTGGACGGCCGCTTCGTGCAGCTCAAAGAACCTGTCCTGCTCGCTCTCCTTCATCTTGGAGAAGTCGCCCGCGAGTTTTTGCCAGCGCGGCTCTCTTGATGGGGCTGGCGCCCTGTCGAGCAGCGCGATCGCATCGGCTACGGTCGATGCTTCCGCAGGTTCGGCGAGCAGCAGGTTGGCGATAGCGCCTTGCCGCTCCACCGGCTCGGAAGCGAGCAGCAGCAGGTCGGTCTGGCTGTTTGCGACCGGGTGAAGCGAGATGCTCTGCCGGATCGGTTCGGGAATGGTGGCTATCTTGAGCGCATGGAAGACGCTGCGGCGTGATATGCCGAGGACGGTCTGTGCTGCCTCCGAGAAATTGAGTGCAAAGTTTGCACTCAACTCGTCATCCTCGACGATCTCACGAACCTTCTTCTTGCGTCCAGTTTTGCCGGTGCCGTGTTCGGCGTCGTAGATGTCGCGCCAGTCAGCGATATCCTTCGAACGATCGAGGACAGAGAGCTGGCGGCGGATTAGGTTTTCGGCAATCTCGCGTTTGCGAATTTGCGCTTCCGTCGCCACGTCCTTTGGGTCTTTGATGAAGGCGGCGATTTCGTCACGCCCGAGGAGGCGAACGGCTTCGAGACGATGGCCACCAAAGATCAACCGGTACTGGTATCCCTCGGTCTTCTCCGGAACGACCTCGATGGGCACCATGTGGCCATTGCCGGCTTCCATGTCTGCCATCAGCGTCGCGACCCAGGCGGGATCGAGCCGGCGCCGGCTCGCGGGCACCCTGATTTCGGCAATCTTGATCTTGATCGGTGTCACGTCGGCAGTTCCCTGATTGGCTTTCGGCTGTCCGCGAATGCGGTTGCGCTAGACAGAGGCGTCAGGGAGGGCTGGTCGTGCCGTCTAAAATGAGTGCAACTTTTGCACTTCCGCTGCGACGGGCCGTGCTGGTAGTGTCGACCTCGTCATGACGGCCTCTGGTGTAGAGAGTCGGGAACAGGGTTCGAAAAGGGATGCCCAGGGCAGTGGCGATGGCTTGGGCACCTGGGCGGCTCATGCCGATAATCCCTTGCCTGCAGCAGCTGGGATAAAGGCCAGCACTGCGGGCGATCCCGGTCAGGGTCATGCCACGGCGCCGAAGCTCGGCATTGATGGCGTGACGGTCCCACACCTGAGGCGTGTTCATGGCGGCTCCACCGATCGTCCGGACCTTTGGAGAGGGCCGGATGGTTAAATGTTTAAACAACACTAGTCGCGACTAATGTCGCACAATTGCGCAAAGTGATCAACCGGATTGCGAAAACTTTTGCGCGTCAGAGTTCGAGAGTTTGCGCAAAGCGGGCAATTGGCGTCTAAGGTTTTGAAAACGCTATGATTATCGACTTGGAAGACGCAGAACATGGAACTCTGACGGTCGGTCAGAGTTCGAAGGAGGGGAGTTCCACCTTTGCGGAAAGGTTGATGCTCGCCTTCGGAGACGAATCGCCTCACGCATTTGCGCAAAGGTCGGGAATTGGGGATTCGACCATCCGGCGCTACTTGTTGGGCTCCATGCCGGGCTTGGACAATCTCCTGGTGATTGCCGAGGCGGCAAACGTCACGCTGGATTGGCTTGCGGCCGGAAAAGGGCCGATGCGTTCGTCGGAACCGAACTATCTCACCCTCAAGGAGGGCGGACTGCCGTTCGGCTTCGTGCCGGTGCCGAAGATCGAAATCCGGCCAAGTGCGGGCGCTGGCACCCTTGACCTTTATGAGGAGAGCGAGCCCGATATCTTCGCGTTCCGGGAGGAATGGCTGCGTCGCATTGGCGTCAGCCCCAAGTTTGCGCGGTTGATGGTGGCTAAGGGCGATTCGATGCGGGAAACCATCAACGATGGCGACCTGATGATCGTGGACGTTTCAATCCGCGAGTTCATCGACGAGGCGATTTATGTGCTCGTTTATGGCGGCCTGGTGCGGCTGAAACGCTTGCAAATGCTGCGTTCCGGGGTGTTGCTGATAAAAAGCGACAACCCTCGCTACCAGACGGAGGAAGTGCCACTGGCCGAGCAGCCGGAGCTGATCATAGGTGGACGCGTACGCTGGGCAGGGGGCACGCTCTGACCGATTGACTCTCTTGCTTCTCCGTGGAACAGAATGAGAACATTCAACGGAGGGGCGCATGGATTTCGCAATCGATATAGCTGGCTCGGAAGGTGACGAAGTCACAAGTTTCGTCGTTTTAGTGCCGCCCGTGGCCGATTTCCGGTCGGAGAGGGCGCTGCGGGAGGTCGAGGCATTTCTGAAAGGCCGCTTTCCCGGCTTCAACTTCATGGCAGGCGGCGAGACGCATTTCGAAGGCGATTACCAGGTTCTGCCGCTCTGCGGCGTTGCCGGTGACGAGCCCGGCACGCTGCATTTGCTCGAGCGCCCCGCCGAGGCGCTCATGCAGGCCATCAACGCCGCGCTGCACGGCTTCCGGCCTCGGGCGGCCCTGAATTGAGGGCGCCATGGCACTTTGGAAGTCCACGGTCGAAACGCTCGGCGATCTCAAGCGCCACGGCATGGGCCTCCGAGCCCACTGCCGGGCGCCAAACTCCAGCCATAGCGCGCGCCTCGACCTCGACGACCTGATCGCTCGGTTTGGCGCAGACTACGTTTACATCAATGAGACGCGCATCGGCGCGGCTGCTGTCTGTAGGGAATGTGGCCGGAAAGGCGCGACGATCACAGTCATCGCCAACACGACGCCAACCGGCTGGTCGCCGCCCCCAAATTGATGCCATCCGAACTTGCGCGCGTTCGCGCCCCCGCCCGTTTTGGTGCCAAGTGAAGTTGCGCGGCCGCTTTCTGGCTTTCTGGCTTTCTGGCCCCGCCGTTTAGCGCTCAACCCCTTGCTTTCCGGGCTTCTCTCGCCAATTCCCGGCTATTCTCACCTAATCCCGCCCAAAGCCGCCCAATGCCATCTGATCTTGCGCGTTACAAATGGTCGGCCGCCGGCATTTCGTGCCGCATGTGCCGGGCACCCGCTTCCTCGACGCCTCCTCGGCCGGCGAATTCGCCACCGACGCGGAACTGGCGCTGGCGGCGAACTGGGACCGCACGGCCTCCAGCGTCAAGAACATGACGTTCATCGCGCTGAGGACGACCGAGGTTTGATCGATTGAGTATAGGAAGTGGGGGGTGACTCCCGTCTCCTGTACGACCGGCCGACGATGCCCTTCTTTGCAGGGGCATCGTCGTCCGCAAGAACTGACAGGAAGGTCTGCCGGGATAGAGGCAGCCAAAGCTCAATTATATGCGTCATTACTAAATTTACTGAAGCAAAATAGTCCCAGGCTGTGTGATCTTTTTGCTACAGACAATGCAATCCAGTCGCGGATAATGCAACTTGGCAAATTCTTTGAGGAACTTGGGGGATTCGATGAAATCTGTATTGCTCGCCTGCGTATTCGGGCTCGCGCTCTGCGCGCCGGCGGTGGCCGCCGATATGACAGCGCCGGTCGAGACGCCGGAATGGACCTGGCAGGGTCCCTATGCCGGCGTCTTCGGCGCCGGAACGCTCGAACACTACAAGATCCACGAGCCGAATATCGGCGACAGCGTCACTCATAATGTCGGCTCCGCGGCCGTTGGCGGTTTTGCCGGCTACAATTTCCAGTCGGGCAACATCGTCTACGGCGTCGAAGGCGAACTCGGCTACCGATTCAAGAAATCGACCTTCGACGATATTCCCGGTCCTGGCACGCTGGATGTCTCGACCGGCCTTTTCGGGTCGTTGAAGGGGCGGGTTGGCATGGACATGGGGCGTTATTTGCCCTTCGTGACCGCAGGCGTCACGGCGGCGAAGTTGAAGACATTCTATCCGGGTGGTCCGGCAGAGCGCGACGCGACCGTTGTCGGCGGCATCGTCGGCGCCGGCGTCGACGTGGCGCTGACCCACAATGTCTTCCTGCGCGGCGAGTACGACTTCTCGTTCTTCGGCAAGAAATCACTGGAATATTGCGGCGGTGGCTGTGTCCTCGAACATACGCTTCAGGCGCATGATTTCCGCGTCGGCATCGCGATGAAATTCTAGGCCCCTGCCAGAGCTCCGCAGCTGGCGCGCCGGGACATCCCCGGCGCGTTTTTATTTCGGCGTTCCGCCAATCACCAGATTTCAGGCTGACGCCGCTGGCGAACTGGGGCCGCACGGCCTCCAGTGTCAAGAACATGACGTTCATCGCGCTGAGGACGACAGAGGTTTGAGCAAGCGGGCGGAGAGCTGTCGGCGCTCCGCCCGGCGCATGAGGCAGTTGCAATGCCCTTCAAAAAAGAAAAGGCGGACCCGAGGGACAGTGGGCCCGCCTTTGTTTACCGACCGGCGTCGGGGTTAGGACAAATGCCGGCAAACAAGTCGAAGCGATAGTGGACAAGTTTGGCTCCCCATTCAATTAGCTCGATGGGCCTAGGCCGTCGATGTGGCGAATCGAAAACCCGCTCGTCGGGCTGCGTGGGACGAACTTTGAGGTTCGCCACCTTATTCCTGTTGCACATTGATCATTTGCCGGCACCGGCCAGTTACAAAGAACGGCGATGTTGCCTTGTCTCGGCAGGGGTTAACCATGAATTTGACGTACAAGACCGTTCAGGCAAGGCTACGAAAGGCGGGCATTTCCATACGCAAGAAGGGGGAGATGCACCGCATTAATATCCTCAACGGCCCGGAAAATACCTCCTACTATACGACAAGCCTGCAGGAGGCGCTGGACAAGGGTCTGGCGATGGCGAAACGTGCCGAAGGGCCGCAATCGAACCCTCCCGCCAAACCCAGGGAAAAGCGGCGGTCCGCGACTGATCCAAGCATCGGCTGATACCGTGGGTGTCAGTCTGCAAGCCCTCGCAGCGTCGCGCGGCGAGGCGTGAAACTGAGATAAATCGGAACGTTATCGTCTTCCTTCTTGGCGCCTTGATGGGTTCGGCGCGCGAGAACCTTCCGCCAAACACAAGTCACCAAATTCCAGCCGCTTCGAAGCGGCTTTTTGCCGTGGAGGCCACCATGCCCTGCTTTGCCCGATCAACCATGTTGACGGAGGCCTGACGCCATGGCCATCACCCCGCTCGACATCGCCAACATGGCGCTCGCCGTGCTCGACGAGGCGCCGATCGACAGCCTCGACCAGGATGTGAAAGCAGCACGCCTGCTCAATCTGCATTTCGACCTGACGCGCGAAGCGGAATTAACCAAGCACGCCTGGGTGTTCGCCATTCTGTCGGCGTCCGTCGCCGGCGCCGACACCGGCAGTGGCACCTTGAATTTTGCCTATGAACTGCCCGTGGACTGCCTGCGGCCGCTGCCGTTGACCTTGAATGGCGAGCCGGACGGCGTGCCGATCTCCTGGCGGCAGGAGGCCGGGCTGATCTACTGCGACCAGCCAAGTCCGCGCCTCATCCGCTACCTCGCCAACCTCACCGACCCCAACGACTGGGATGCGCTGTTCAGCGAGGTGCTGGTCGCGGCACTCGCCATCAAGATCGCGCATCCGCTGACCCACAAGACCGGCATGATCGATATCGCCCGCTCAGCCTATGACCGGGCGCTGGACGCCGCCTTCACCGCCAATGCCATCCAGCGTGGCGGCCGGTTCTACACCGCGTCCTGGTCGCAGCAGCGCGGCGACTTTCGTTTTTGATTTCGCATGTCTTTGCCCCGCTGCGCGGGGGGAGACATGCTTTGAGGGTTTTCGCTGATGACGACGCTTTATCCGGTCCAGGACGTCTTCACCCGCGGCGAGATCTCGCCGCGCCTGCATGCGCGCGCCTCGCTCGACCTCTATCGGGCAGCGCTTTCCAAATGCGAGAATTTCGTGACCCTGCCGCATGGCGGCATCAGGAAGCGCGGCGGCACTGTCTTCGTCGGCGAGGTGAAGAACGCAGCCGGAAAGACGCGCGGCATCCCGTTCGTCTTCTCTTCCGAGCAAGCCTACTGCCTGGAGTTCGGCGACCTCTATATCCGCGTCTACGCCTATGGCGCCCGCGTCGGCACGGTGGAGGTGGCGTCGCCTTATCTGGAGGCGGACCTGTTCGACCTCGCCTATGTGCAGTCGGCCGACCAGATGTGGATCACCCACAGGAACTACCCGCCAAAGGTGCTGACGCGCACGGCGCACACGACATGGACGCTGGACGACTATCCCTTTGAGGATGGCCCCTATGACGACATCAACGATACCTCGACGACACTAACGCCCGCCGATTACGGTTCGCTGACACCGGACATGGCTGGGCTGAGCTCGCCATCCGGCACTGTTACGTCGACCGGCGGGTCGTCGAGCTCATGGCAGGCTTTCGACAAGAATAGCGGCACCGACGTCTTCTTCGACAACATCACGGCTGGCTTTATCGGATATCAACTGCCCGGCGGCGCCAAGGCCATCGTGGATCGCTATACCGTCACCACGACCGATGGCACGCGCGTAGACCGCCAGCCGGTCGCATGGAAGATTGAAGGCTCGAACGATGGTTCGACATGGACGACCATCGACAGCCGTCAGGGGGAAAGCGGTTGGACCGGTGGCGAAGCGCGGTTCTATGAATTCTTCAACAAGACGCCCTACGAATACCATCGCTTTCGCTGGCTTAGCGTCAATGGAAATACGTCGTCCCAATTCGCCGAAGTGACGATGAACAAGGCGGCGGCCAGTCAGACGCCGTTCGCTCTCACGGCTTCTTCGATCGTCGGCATCAACGACGATACCGGCTTCCAAACCAGCGATGTCGGCCGGGCGGTGCGCCTTCTCGGTTCGGACGGCCGTTGGCGCTGGGCAAAGATCATCTCCCGTGTCAGCACGACGGTCGTGACAATCCAGCTTTATGGTTTTGCGCTGCCCGATCTGAGCCCGATCACGCGTTGGCGGCTCGGCACGTTCGTGCCCGGCAAATATGTCGAGACCGGCTCGCTCTATGAGGAACGGCTGGCCTTCAGCCGCAAATTCTCGGTCTATGCCTCGGTCACCGGCGACTTCGACAATTTCGCGCTGGGCGAGAAGGATGACGACGCGCTGGAGTTCGTCCAGGCCGGCGGCGGCCAGGCCAACGACATCGTCTGGATCGCCGATTCCGACGGCGCGCTGCTGATCGGCACCTCGGGCGGCATCAGGGCGCTGTCCGGCTCCGGCATCGATGAGGCGCTGACGCCATCCTCGTTCAAGAACCGGCGTTCGCGCACCTTTGGCTGCGCCCGCATCCGCCCCGTCGATGCCGGGCAGTCGTTCCTCTATGTGACGCGTTCGCGCCGCTCGATCGCAGAACTGACGCAAGCGTCGACGGGCCGCTTCACATCAGACGATGTAGGACAGATTTCCGAGCACATCCCGAAAAAGGGAGTGGTCGAACTGGCCTTCCAGACCGATCCCGATCCGGTGCTGTGGTTCCCGCTCGAGAATGGCGAGCTCGGCGGCTACACGCATCAGCCAAGCCAAGAGGTGCGCGGCATGCATCGGCATCGCCTCGGCGGCGGCTTCGCCGGTTCGCAGTGGGCGTTCGTTGAAAGCATCGCCGTCACGCCAGGCCAGAACGGGGTCGACGACATCTGGCTGTTCGTCAAACGCACCATCGCCGGCGTGACGAGACGCACGATCGAAATCATGACGCCGCCCTTCGAATATGGCGGCCTCGACGATGCCTTTCAGGTCGATTGCGGGCTCTCCTATTCGGGCGCCGCCGTCAACGTCGTCTCCGGGCTCGATCATCTCGACGGCGAGAGCGTCGACGTGCTGGCCGGCGGCAAGGTCTACAAGGGCCTCGTCGTGACCGCCGGCCAGGTGACGCTGCCCGGCGGCGCCACCGCAACGACGTGGCAGGTCGGACTTCCCTATCAGGCGCAAGCCGACACGCTGGAGCTCGATGTCGGCGGCCGCGACGGCTCCATCATCGGCCGCCGCAAGAAGGTGGCCAAGGTGATGATGTCACTGCTCGAGACCGACACGACCGGGCTCGAAGTGCAGTCCCTGCTGCGGGGGCGCTGGGAGACGGTGCGGATGCCCAGCGTCGTCGCGCCCGACGGCAAGGCCGATCTCTTCACCGGCAATGTCGAGGTGCCGATCGACGACAGCTGGGAAGGGCAGGGCAGGGTGCGCATCCGGCATGTGAACCCGACACCTTGCACGATCCGCGCGTTCACGCCGGTGTTCGACGCCGAGCCTTAGGGCGAGGCGCTGCTAATCTCCCCCCTCGAGGGGGAGATGTCGCCGAAGGCGACAGAGGGGGTCGGCACGTCCTGACGCGGCCCCTTATCGCTTCGATCGCGGATAAAGGACGCCGGCGCTTCACGCGAGACGACCCCCTCTGGCCTGCCGGCCATCTCCCCCTCAAGGGGAGAGATCAGCTCTTCACCCCACCAAGGAACCTCCCCGTGACCCACCCCCATGCCGAAGATCTCGGCAGGGCGCGGACGGCTGCCGATTTCGCTGCCGTCATCGCCTTGCTCGACACCGACCTCAACGACGCCATCGCCCGCAGGCACGAACTGCAACAGGCCGAGGATCGCGCGATCTTCGGCGACGGCGATCTGGCAGCCGTGCGGGCCACGCTCGACGACTGCAACGACGCAATCGCGCTCATCGAAAAGACAGCCGACGGCGCCGACAGGCGCCGTGCCGAGGCTGCTCGGAGCGAGGCCCGGGCCGACGTCGCGGCGCTTGGCGAAGTGACAGCGGCCAAGGCAACCACTCTCGGCCAGCGCTGGCGCACCATCCACCGGTTGATCGAACAGCTGCGTCAGGAACTGTTCGAGGCCGATGCGCTGAGCCGCGCCATAACCACCGCCAATGGGCTGTTCGACGCCGCCGGCGTCGCCGACCTGAAGGTCAACCTGACGACCATCCGCCGTACAGCCATGGCCGGCGCGCGGGCCGCCGCACCGGCCCGCCTCAGCCGGCCGGCAATCCAGGCCGACAGGCTCCTGCTTTCCTTCCTCAGCCCCGGCGGCGCGCTCGATCCGCGCCCGGCGCTGGGCGCGCCGGTCGAAGGCGTCAAGAGCAAATTCATTCCGGCCGGCGAGCGAGGCTGACCATGTGCACATTAGCTCTTCTCGGCACCGCTCTTTCGGTTGGCGGCGCGCTGGTCGAAGGCCAGCAGTCGAAGCAGATGGCCGACTATCAGGCCAAGGCCTATGAGCAGCAGCGCCAAGCCGAGGCCCAAAGTGCGGCCTTCGAACAGAGCCAGGAGCGCCACAAGCAGGAACTCTTGCAGGCACAGGCGCGCGCCCAGGCGGGCGCTTCCGGCGTCGGCATGGCAGGCTCGCCGACCGAGGTGCTGGCCGCCAATGCGAGGCAGGGCCAGCTCGACCTCAAGGCGATCCAGTACGGCTCGCAACTGCGCCGGAACAGTCTCGGCACCCAAGCCGCGATCTCGCGCTTTTCCGGCAAGCAGGCGGCGACGGCGAGCATCTTCAAGGCCGGCAACTCTCTCATTGGTGGCCTCTCCAAAATCCATGATCCGACGAAGGCCCCAAGCGCGGCAGCCAGCACGGCGCCAAGCCGCGCCGTGATCTTCGGCAGCTCGGCGCTCAGGGCCTCACCCTTCAGAGCTTCTTGGGTAGGGAACAGCTAAATGGCAACCATTCCCCTCCAGCTTGCCCAGCGCCGGCTCGACACCGGCAATGTGGTTTCCTATCCGAACGGCTCGCCCGTCGGCGAAGCCATGCAAGGCTTTGGCGACGAGCTTTCCGCCGTCGCGGAGCGCTACCAACAGCGGAAAGAGCAGCAGGAGGCGTTCGACGTCGAAGTCACCCGCCGGCGCTTGAACGGACAGATCGCGCAAGCCGAAGACGAGGCGGTGCAGAACGCGCCAGCCGATGGCAGCGGTTTGCACGACGCCATGTACGGCCAGGTCGATCCGCGCACGGGCCAGGTGATCAAGCCCGGCCTGTTCGATGAACTCTTCGACAGCACACTGCCGAAAGTGCCCGAGGGCCAACGCGCCAATTTCACCGGGCAGAAGGAAGTCATGCGCTCGGTTGGCTCCGCGCGCATGGCCGCCAGGCAGCAGACGCGCCGCGACGCTTATGAGCATGCCGAGTGGACCAAGGTCGACAACTTCTACACCGGCTCCATCGCACAGAGCGACCCGAACGATACCGCAACGTTCGAGGAGATCCGGCAGAGCGGCTTCGACTTCATCGGCAAGATCGGCAACCCGCTTACCAGGCAAGCGGCCGAGGCTGCCTGGCGCAGCAACACGGCCAAGGCGCTCGTCCAGGCGATGATAACGCAGGACCCCAAGCGCGCTGCTGAGATGCTGGGCCCGGGGTCGGTCAACGGCGGCAGGACCAAGGACGATACCGTCGAGGCTGTCGGCGGACCACAAGCGACCGGGTCTGGCGCACTGGCATCCAAAGGCCATCGCGTTGGCAAGCTTACGCCGGACGAAAGGGTGGTGCAGGCCTTTCGGGAGGACATTCCGCCCGAAGACCGCCCAGCGTTGGTCCAGCAGGCCCGAGCTGCCGACGCGATGCGGCAAGTCGAAACACGCACTAACATTAGCCTGGCCGAGCAGAATGCGCCGGCCGCCATCAGGGACACTGGAACCTATTCCGGCCCGATCCCAACGCCGGAACAGTTCGTCGCTCTCTATGGCGCCACCGACGGCGCCAGGCGCTTCGAAGCGTTCAGCAGGACCATTGAGGTTAGTCGTCAATTCCACGGCATGCGCGACCTGTCGAATAGCGCCGTGCGGGCCATGGTCAAAGACGCCGACCCCACGGCAGACAGTCCAACGCCGGAAGAGGACAAGGCGCGTTACGACGCTATCGCCACAGCTGCGGAGCTGACGTTCAAGGCAAGGCAGGCCGATCCGGGCGGCTATGTCCGCAAGGTATTCGCGAACCTGGATGCCGCCTGGAACAATCTGACGAAGCCAGAAGATTATCAGGCGGCAATCATCGGCTCTATCGCCGCCCAGCAGCAGTTGGGTTTTGAGACCGCCCAGCCGCTACCCAATTCAACTGCAGAGGACATTGTCGGCAAACTCAAGGCCCAGCCGCAAGACCAGACCGCAGAGCTGCGCAATGTGTTCATGGCGCCACCGAGTCAAGCCGCGCGCGAAGCGGTGCTGAGCCACCTGCTTCAGACCAGTGCGTCCCAAACGGACAACAGTATAACGGACAGGTCGGTCCGGGCAGCTGTAGTCGACCCGATGATGCTGCTCGACTTAGCCAACACTGTCGAGCCGGGGCGATCGCGGGCAAACGCGGAACTCACCAACTACATCCCGACGAATCAAGAGTGGCTCGGGAGATTGATAGCCGGCGACAGTGAGCGGGGGAGCCTGTGGCGTCTTCTCGCGCAAAAGCTCGTGGGCTCCGACGGGCTCGGCGAAGACAGCGTCTCGGTGGCCGACTTCACACCGTTGGGGACGTCGTTTGCACTGGAGAAGGCTGGAAATGCAGCGCTGGAAGGCAACTACAGCGAAGCGCTGCTGAATGCCGCAGGGGCAATTCCTAGCGGCAAGTTGGTGGCCATGCCCCTGCAACGCGCCGCCGGGAAGATTGCCAAGCCCTGGGTAGAGAAACTCTCAGCATTTTCGAGGCTGCCGACAGACCTAGCCGAAGGTGGCGAGGCGCTTGTTCGCGGAGTCGACGCTGAAACCTTTCGGTTCCAACAAGACTTAGCTCGATCGGTCTCGCCACGAGCTGTACGCCGGAAGACGCGAGCCGGTGAAATATCCGACAGTGCCATTGAGACCCCGCTACTAGGTGCGATGCTTGCCAGAGACCCGTCAACTGTTAAACATGCCGGGGCGAAAGTTGGATGGGCGAAATCAAAGGACTATCGAAAAACCTTCTTCGACGCGAATCCTGGTCTCAACAAAAGCGACTATGTCGTGCATCATGGTGTCGAGCAGGCAGTTTTTGACAAGTATCCTGGGCTTTTTACGGAGCAAGAACTAAATTCAATCGAGAATCTTCGTGGGATCCGAAAGGAGTTCGACATAAATTTGCACCTTAAGGTTATTCGGAACGAGTGGGACAGTTTTTACAAGAAAAATCCTCATGCTACCCGTCAGAATGTCCTTGATTATGTTTCCGAAATCGACAAAAAGTACGGACATTTTTTCGATCCTCCGATAGGTGAATGATGAGATACTATGATATTCTGCCCGATGTGGCTGGCGGTTTAGGCCGCGGTACGGTTATGGATACAAGTGTACACCCCCCTGTCGTAAGCAAGCTTGTGTACCAGATGGAGGGATGGTTCGGTGACGTTCTTATAACAAGCTTTCCATGCTTCCTTGTGACGGAAGACGCCGCGCACGCATTGTCAAAAATCGGCTTCACCGGAGCGACATTCGCCTCTGTGGAAGTCATAACGTCCGAAGATTTTCGCGAACTTCAGCCCGAGGTAGAGCTTCCGTCTTTCGTGTGGCTGAAGGTGAACGGGAAGGCGGGTCACGATGACTTCGGTATCGCCCAGAACCTGAACCTCGTCTTATCAGAACGCGTCTTCGATGTGTTTGATGAACGAGGTCTCCCTTCCGCTACCATCAAACCGTTCGACGTTCGGCACGAGCAGCGTTGAGTTGGGTGATCGTCGGCGATGTGTCTCCGGCAAAATATTATATTCCTGGCGACGACCTCAAGACTACACACGAGGCGCTGGATGGATATATCGGCGCCATGGAAGAGTGGGTTGAAGCCGGGCGGCAGGGGAAGTCAGTGGCGGAGTTAATCCCGGTCAATTTCCAGCCAATGCTGAAATGCTGGATCGACATCTCAAATTCCTTGACGAAAGGGTACTGCCGGAACTTCAAGGTGATGTATAGGCCTGCAACTTGGATACACCTCTTCCTCAGCCGGCTGGTTATTTTCTGACCGATCGCACGGAGCATGCGGATTGAGTGCCTGGCGCGGCGAGGGCGCAACGCGCTAAGGCCCCACGCGCCGCTATTCAATATTCCCCATGAAATAGCCGTCGACCGCGTCGAGCCGCAGCCGCATGAGCTGACCGTTCGAGCGCAAATGGTTGGCGGCCTGGAAAATCCGCGCATTGCTGAGGTGGAGGAACGCCTGTGACGGGCTCCCGGGCTCCGGCTGCTCGCCGGCCCTGGGGTACATGTTGGCGAAATCCAGCATGGCGCGGCCCAGCACGTCCTGCAGGTCGGCGGGGTCGCTGGAGCCATGTATCGAGGCGCTGCGCATCTGCCGGCTCAGTTCCTCAAAATACTTCCTGCCGCTGATCAAGGTGCCGGCGATGACCGTGCCGCGTATGAACAGCGTCATGCCGATTTCCAGATTGCCCTCGGCAAACGTCACCAATGCATTGAGATAGGCGTCGCGAGGGTACGGCTCGGCCGGGTCTGCCTGCGCGTCCTTTACGCTATGTCTCATTTTCTCCCCCCTCAGAGATCGGCATTCAGCCGTGACGCAAGAAAACCGGGTCTCGCGCTGGCGTTCAGCAAAGCCTAGAAAATCACTCGCCCAAAACGACCCCGGACGCAATGATTTGCGCGGTCAGCCTGGTAAGCTTTTCGTGTTTCACCAGCGTCGGCTTGTTATAGATGCGCTTCATTGCAGGGCTCCGCAGGGATTCCACCAACACACCGAACGCGCTCGCCGCGGTTGCGTTCCCTTCGCCCGCCTTTATGCGCCATTTGTCCAAAGCAAAAAAGGCCCGACCCGGCGTCAACCGAGACGGGCAGGTGCTGGAGTAGCTGGGTGAGAGCCCAGCATAGCTTAACGAATGGCGAAAAGGTTGGTTGCCTGTCTAGAGGCCGTTTTGAGAGGCCGTCTTGCCGGCCACCGGACGAGATTTTCGACCATGACGCCAGATCGACGATCCGATCGAAAACAAAATACCGGCAGCGCCGCAAGGCGGCGGCTGGCGCTCAAGGCGTGAATTGGTGTAGCTTGACGTTGTCTTGACTTGGCGCGGCGGATCCGAAATTCGCCCGCCGCGCTGCCACTTCAAGGCGATGCAAACCTCGGAGCCGCCACACATTGGCCAGTAAGGACCTTCAGATGAAGGCCGGACCTTTCAGATGAAGGATTGACGGTATCTTGTTGCACACAGACTCTTTTTCGACCACGGCAAGGATCATTTTCCTGGCCGCGTTGGCCTTTGTCCTGCTGCTCGCCCTTTCACCGGCGCGGTTCCTGCAGGAGTTCGGCATGGCGTTCACGTTCGATCACGACAAGCTCAACCACGCCACCGCCTTTGCCGTGCTGACGGCTCTGGGAAGCTTCGGCTGGCCGGAACACAAGGCAAGGCTGGTTGTCCTTCTCGTCCTCACCGGTGTCGCGATCGAGCTTCTCCAGGGCATGCAATTGATCGGCCGCGATATGAGCATATTCGACTGGTTTGCCGATTGTGCCGGCATGGCATGCGGGTTGACGTTCGCCGGCTGGACCAAGCGTCTCGTCCGCGGATTGCCGTAGCAGCGCTCAGCGTTGCGTGGTTAGCGCTTTAGTAAAAATGGTGCGAAAGCGGAATAATTCTGCTTGCGCAATATGACTGGCGTCAGCGAACATCGATCGCCCGTCAACAACATAGTTGCATCGCTTGACATCGCAGAGCACCGTGTCCGGGCGGGCGAAGCCGATATCGCGACGCCTTTCGAAATGCTCGACGACCGCCCCGTACTGCCGTTGGAATTCGTCCGCCGGCAGATATGTCAATTTTTCCAGAGGCCGACCGAAAGCGAGGTCGCGGCTCAGTTCGGAAGGGAGATCCCATCCGGGGTAGGCGATCGGGCCGATCAGAACGACCTTCTTGCCAAATCTCTGCAGGCGATCGATCAGGTCGTCGAGCCCACGGACGAGTTCCACGTCATCCCGATTGTCGATCCTTTTTCCGTTGGCATCGACCAGCCCCTTCTCGGCATGGGCCCAGGTCAAACCGAGAATGACGGTCTTGGCTTTCGAAAGCTTGCCGAGTTCGAGAAGATTGCCGGCGGCCACATCGATACAACCGCGCGAGATGTTAACGGACACCGTCGGCAGACAGCCATTCGCCGGAACCAGAAGGCCGTTCAAACCCCTCTCGGCCACTATGGACTCCCACACAGGCGCGTACATTTGTGCATGAGAATTTCCCAACAGAATAACATCCGCATCAGAAGGTTCGCGAGAGGGAAGGTTCAGCACGCAGGCGCGCGACTGGCCCATGCGCAGGTAATTTTGGACCGGGCAACGATAGTTGGTGCCGACAGCCGCATTGATGGCCGCGGCTTCACCGCTCATGCGACTAGGCAGCCCGTTCGACCAGATCAGTACCGACGCGATCACCGCGAGTACGCCGGTTCCGGCGGCGGCGGCGAGGCAAACGGTTCGTACCGGCATGGCTCGACTGCGGAAAGGGCGCTCGACATAGCGCCACGAGACAATGGCGCAGATCGTCATGCCCGCCACGGCAATCGCCATCTCGCCGGTGTTGAGGTCGCGGACGAAATAATATTGCGAGAAGACAATGAAAGGCCAATGCCAGAGATAAAGCGAATAGGAGATCAATCCCACGAAGGCGAGCGGACGGGTCGCTATCACTCGATTGATCGGCGACAGCTGAACCTGGCCGGCGGCGATCAAGAACATCGCCCCGAGAACCACTGGCAGCGCTACGGGGATGGAACCGTATGTCTGTAGGGGGCTGATAATGCCAACAAGGATTGCAATCGCGCCGATTGCTCCAAGAAGGTTTGCGACGGTCCCTCGCGGCGTCAGGCTGACCGGCAAGAGAGCAACCATGGCGCCAGCCCCAAGTTCCCATGCCCGGGTCGGCAGCAGGAAAAATGCCGGCGATGCACCGCCGATCTTCAGAGCCAGGTAGTTGGCTCCGAGGGACACCAGAGTGAGCAGCACGATCGCGGGGAAAGTCGCGCGGGGCCAAAAGCGGGCAAATGCCGCAATGAGGAGGGGAAAAACGATATAAAATTGTTCCTCGACACCCAGCGACCAGACATGCAAGAGCGGTTTTGCCTCTGCTACCCTGGAAAAATAATCCGTGTCTCGCCAAAAATAGATATTTGCCACGAAGCCGAGCGTGGCGAGCATGCTTTTTCCGTATCCGATCAAGTCGGCGGGCAGCAGCAAGGCGATCGCGGCTATGGTGGTGAAAAACAGCAAGAGCAGAAGAGCCGGCATGATCCTGCGGATACGCCGCTCATAAAACCGCAATATCGAGAACCGCCCTTTGAGCGCCTCACGCCATAGTATCAGTGTGATCAGATATCCCGAGAGCACGAAAAAGATGTCGACGCCCAAATATCCTCCGGGCAGCGACGATCTCGACAGGTGGAATGCTATCACCGAAATGACAGCGACCGCGCGCAGGCCGTCGACGTCCGCCCGATAGCCAACGAGGTGCGAATCCGCGCTTCCGACTCTGGTATGCATGGTGAGTATTCAGGTTCCCCCGAGGCCGTACCCCGTCTATAGAAGAACCAGAGCCGAGGCGCTACTCTTAGGCGCCAAGGTAATCTCCATGCTTTCGCCCGTCTTGATCGGCCGGTGGTAGCCGACAAAGCCGCGTGTGCGCGCTGAAATCATAGTATCCACATTTTCCGGCCCCGCTTTTGCGGGCTTTTTTCATGGAGCAAGCCTGATGGCCCGACCTGCAACTGCCGCCGTTCGACTTCTGACCGGCGAACGCGAACCCGTGCGTGTGGCGACCACGGCCAACATCGCCCTGCATGGCCTGCAAGCCATTGACGGCGTGCCGGCCGAAATCGGCGACCGGGTGCTGGTCAAGAACCAGGCCGACCCGACGCAAAACGGCATCTATACGGTGAGCGAGGGCGAATGGTTCCGCGCCGCCGATGCCCGCACCGCCCGTACGCTGCAGAAGGGAACGACGGTTCACACCCAGGTCGGGTCGGCAAATGCGGACCGGGTGTTTGAATTTACCTCCGACGAGCCGGTCGTGGGCACCGACGCCATCGCCATCGCGGCATTCGTGCCGCCCGACATCTCGGAGGTGGTCGACGAGGTAGAAGCGCTGCGCGACGAAGCGCAGGTGCTGAAGGATGCCGTCGAGGCCAGCGCCGGCCAGGCAGCGGCCAGCGCGTCCGCCTCTGCCGCCAATGCCGGGCTGACCGCCGCCGACGTTCTTACCACGGCTGCCAATCTGGCCGGCGCCCAGGCAGCGCGCGACGCATCCCTGTACGGCAAGGGCATCTTTCCGACGGCTGCGGCCGCGATCGGCCTTGGCGTTGCCGGCAGCGGCGCGATCACCGCGGGCGCGGGTGGCACCAACGGCATATTCGACCTGGCGTTTACCGGCGGCACCGGCTCGGGCGCCGCCGGCCGCTTCGTCGTCGCGGGTGGCGCGCTGACACAGATCCTGATCACTGCGCCCGGCTCGTACACCGTGGCGCCGACCTTCAGCTTCGCGGCGTCGGCGGGGCTTGCAGGGGCCAGCGCGTCGCCGATCCTCGCGCGCAACGTCGATATCGGCGAATACTTCTGGACCGAAGTCAGCGCCGGGATCCTCGGGCTTCATAATGTCGCGGCCGGCCCTGCCGCCATTGATACTGGCATCCGCGCGGCAAGTTCTGCCTTGCTCTCCACCGTTGATCGCAATTCGATGCTCAATGGTCTCGGCTTACCTACAGCCAAGATGATCGAAGCGAGCGGCGCGAACCTCAACCCGGCTTTATATCGTCCCTACGCCTACACCGTTGGCGACACGCTTGAGCATGTTGTTGTGGCCAAGGCGGCAGAGAGGGGCAGTTTGCAACTCATCTGCGCTGCTACTGGTGCCATCTATACGGCCAACTTCGACCTCAACCAGGGCACGGCATCGGGCAGCGGCGCAAACTTTGTCAGCGCTACGATCACCGCCTTGGGTTCAGGCTGGTATGAGTGCAAGGCGGCCGCTCTGATTGGCGCAAACGGAAACAACAACTTCCAAGTTCGGATGTCCCCCGGTGCGCTGCCGTACACCGGCGATGGCGTGTCTGGAATGTACATTCGCAGCAACGTCCTTCGGAAGCAGAATACCGCCGCGAATCTGTTCGCAAGCAGCGACCCCACAAGCGGGACTTTCACCCGTCAGAACCTCACAGACGTGATCAACACCGCTACCGCTGACGCTCCTGCAATTCTTCCCCTGATATCCACTGTTGACGTGCTCGACATCATCGTGAATGGCCGCATGTCAGCCACAAAGCTGGTGGAGCCGAACGTCAGCGGAAGCCCGGCATTCTGGCAGTCGCGCTCGGGCATGGTGCTTGGGCAGACGGTTACCTTGGAGGTGATCGCCAAGAAGGCTGAGCGGTACCGTCTTAACCTGTTCTCAAATTCAGGCGCTCGCTACGACGTAACGTTCAACCTCGATCTCGGCACCTTCACCATCAATCCAACTTTCGCCGCGCCGACCGTCACCATGACCAAGCTCGGCAACGACTGGTATCGGATCACGCTGGAAAAGGTGGTCGAGGTCGCAGGGGGAATGAACCCGCAGCATCGTGTTTATGCCGCCACCGGAGGCCATCCCTACGTGGGTGACGGCGCATCGGGCCTTTATGTCCAATCGTCCACCTTCGAGGTCAACGGCGGGCCGAACCTCAACACGTCCCCGACCAACTTGTCAGTGGCCCCATGGACCCGAAGTGCCGGCGCAACGGCTGCTCCCAATGCTGCCCTATATCTCGGCCTTCTATCCGACCCTACCAGTATAGGCGGCGGATCGACCGATGATGGCAGTGCGGCACTGATCGGCAAGAAGTGGGCAGCGCTCGGCAGCAGCATCACGATTGGGAATTACTACGCGCCCCTGCTCGCAGAACAGACCGGAATGGTGCTGACCAACCTCGGCGTAAGTGGTTCGGCTCTCGGGCTCAGCACCACCGCTTATCCGAGCTACGGCATGTCCGCCAGAATTGCCGACATTCCTATTGATACGGAACTGGTCACCCTTGAGCCCGGCCCGAATGCCTTCGGCGCGCAGGAGACACCGCTGGGTATGTTCGGCGACACTACCTATGCCACGGTCTACGGGTCGTTGTGGAGGGCCATCCTCGATATCCGTGCGCAGGCCCCCGTTGCAAAGATCGTCTTGATCCAGGTCTACAGTGGTGGCCCCGGCCACGCGACACACCGGATAGGTCGGGTCAACAGCCAAGGCAACACGATGGACCAGCACATGAAAGCCGAACGCGAAGTGTGCCAAGCATTCGGTGTCCCCTACATCGACACGTCGCAGAGCGGCATGGGTTACCACACCTCGACGCTATACATGGCCGACGAGCTTCACCCGAACGCGGTCGGCAGCTTGCGCCTCGCTACACACCAGGCTGGAGCCCTACGCAAGATGGTGCTCAACGGTCTGTTCGTGAACTAGAAGGGGAAGTGCTCATCGATGCGCCGAGGAATGGCCGTGCTAAACTCCAAACAGGAGTGGGTACTGAACACCAAAAAAATCGCAGCCGCTTGGGACGGCAATCACGGTCGATGGATCGTACACACTATCTCTTCGATCATATGCCGTCGATTTAGGTGAATACGTCTGGATCACGCCGGTCGCTTATGGCAAATGTCGCTGAATGCACATCTTCACCGCCATCCTCGCTCTGCGTCGCCGCTTTTGGTCATGGATCGCCACCGGAGCGGCAAGGGAGAATGCCATCATCGGGCCGCGAACTCGGCTCGGCGCTGGCGCCGAAATTTTCAATATCCACGGTGACCGATCGCGAGTGAAGATTGGTGCGGATTGCCGCCTGGACGGGCATTTTCAGATCTTCGCGCACGAAGGGAATATCCAAATCGGAGATTTCTGTTTCGTGGGCGCCGGGTCGACGATCTGGTCCTCTGACCCCGTCGGGATCAAGATCGGCAAAGGGGTGCTTGTCTCTTCCGGTGTTGCAATTCACGACACCAATTCGCACCCCATGGACCATGAAAAGCGGTTCGCACAAACCGTGGCCATCTTCCGAACCGGCCATCCTCGTACCGATCCGGGTATCCGTTCGGCCCCGGTGACAATCGGTGACGACGTTTGGATCGGCACCGGAGCGATGATCATGAAGGGCGTGACGATCGGCGACCGGGCGATTATCTCGGCTCGGGCGATCGTTCGCAAGGACGTTCCGGCCGACTCGTTAGTCAGGGCTGACGACTAATTGGTCGATGCGTCTGGCCGGCGTTCTTCAATTAGCACCTCGCCATCGTATAAAGCTACGTGCAATTTCGGCATCTGCTTGCAGATGTCCTTGAACTGCTTGCGCGTCGCAGCTTCATTCTCGCTGGTGTCAATCGGCACGGAAACTTGCCGCTCCTGCTGGAACTGAATGGGTGGTGAAGTGAAGTGGTTGACCTATACATCGTTAGTCCCCCCTTCAGGTCGTATTGACAAAAGGCATGTGCTTGATCCGGTTCCATTGCTCTGCCGCAGTCGTGCCAGACCAGCGGTTGCGCAGAGAGTTTTCGCGGTAGGCTTGCGCCGGCTCCAGCGCCGGCAGAGAAGATGAGAGCGGCAAGAAGAATATGTTGCCGCCTGCCGCCGAAACTGCGACCAATTTATAACCGTTCGCGCTACACAGGTTCGTCACAGCTGTAATCGACGCCCCATGATACCAGCCACTTTCATGCTTCTGTTTCCGGTCAAAAGATGGATCGTAGGGCACGGTGATCGGTTTCAGGCCGAGGCTGGCGTTGTACTCGACGGAGATCACGGCCGGGCGCACCGGCAGTAGCTCTTTGAGAAACCAGTAATCGTTCCCATCGACATCGATAGAGAGCACCCCGAGTTTGGGGAAATGAGCGCCAAGGCTTTTGATGTTGTCGAGGGTAATGAAGCTCTGGCGTGACTCGATCCGCTTTGGGAGGACGGCTTTTGCGAGGCGGACCGTTGTGTCGTCCCCATCAACAAGCAGGCCATTGAAGTCGGCGAGACCAATGCAGTTGTATTCGGTCGGGTGAAAGCCGAACTCGACGAACGTGCGCGGACAATTGATGGCCAGCCGAGAAAGGATGACGCTTTCATCAGATTGTGGCGCTCCGCCTACGCGAGCCTTCAGCAGATGGTAGTAGTAGCGAAGTGGTGTGCTGCGTAGGAATGAATGGGCACGGGATTGAATACTCATCAGAAATGATCCTCTGCCGGATGTCACTTCGACGTTTTCTGCGAACCGTGTAGGTGGCTATTTGCTCACTTGCAAGCTGGGCCATCGGTCGGGATAGTCTTTAAATCGCCGAAGAGAAAGTCGCTTGCCCGACGAGGAGTAGCCCAGAGGTGCCGGGCTGACGAACTTGCCCCCACTGCCGCTCACACCCTGCGCAAGCAAATGCCGCCACCATCTAGTGATGGCTGCCCTGCGGCTTGTCGTGAGAACCCCGGTTCGGCCACCAGACGAAATACAGCGAGCCCATCTTCATGACCGGGACGCGGCGGTCGCGTTCCCGCTCTCGCAATTCGCGATAGGTCTTCATCTTCAGCGTGCCGCCCGGCAATTTGATACGCACCGCCATCGGTTCAACTCCCGCTGTGCAACGCAGCAATGATGTGCAACTGCAGCAAATTAGAGACCTTCCCTAGCGAGAGTCAACATCTGGTCATCGACTGTTCCTGGGAGGGCCCAGGGTACAGACGTCGGATAACGGTTTTATGATCGGGGGTGTAACGCTTTCGCGGAAGCGACTGGCGCGCCAGCCGCTAGTCCTTAGAAGGACGCTGGCGGTTCGACCACCAGATAAGATAGAGCGAGCCCATCTTCCACACAGGCACGCGGCGGTCGCGCTCGCGCTCGCGCAACTCCCGATAAACCTTCAACTTCAAGGTGCCGCCCGGCAACCTGATCCGCACTGCCATCGCCCAACCCCATTGTGCAATGCAGCAACAAAGGGCTTCCGTAGCGGAAGAGTCAACGGCCGGGCGTTGACTATTTCTGGGACTGGTTTCGCAACAGCGTCCCTGCGCGATGGACGCGTGGTACTGCCGATGGAGTCGCCGCCGTTCCGTCCTGGTCCGCCTTCGGATCTCTTCACAGCCGCGAGTTCTGGATCACCGTTCTGGCGGGCGCTTGGACGGACGATCAGACATGCTGCTTGGCCACCAGATGATAAAGCGATTTCCGATCTGCCAGACCGGAACCTCGCGCTTCTGCTCACGGCGACGCAGCTCGTCCTTCTTCTTGATCTTCAGAGTTCCCCCCGGAAGCCTGATCCTTATTGTCACGTGCCCCTCCCGCACCTTGTTTCCCCAAGGTACGAACGATCAATCGGAGCGGTTTCATCCCGGCTAAGCAATTTCGATTGAGGCGAGAGGCACTGACGGAACGGCTCTCAAGCAGCCAACGCAGTCATTTGAAGAAATCCGCCATGCCCTGGATGGCAAGGAACGCATAGAGGATCGGCCCGGCGACCAGCCCGCAATAGAGGCAGAGGATCGCCGCCAGCACCATAAGCAGGGGCTTGTCGCGGCCGAGCGCGGATAGTTCGGCTTTCACGGTCCAGCGTCCCGTGGCCATTGCCGTTTCTTCGTCTTCCGACATCCGCAGATCCTCCCGGTCCTCCTGTTGCGCTCATCTCACACGATCGCCTGCAAACATCAACTGCCCGTGGCCCGGGCGGAAAGGAAACGCCATGGACACCTCTTTCAAGGGCGCTGCGAAGCGTCTGGACGACCTCGATCTGCCGAGGCTTGGCGCCAGGATCGGCGTCGGCGAGGACGAGATCCACGCCTTTCTCGATGTCGAGACCAGCGGCCACGGCTTCGATGCGCAGGGGCGGCCGATCCTCCTGTTCGAGCCGCATGTCTTTTTCCGCAATCTGTCGGGGGCGGCGCGAGCGCAAGCCGTCGCCGCGGGTCTCGCCTATTCGAAGTGGGGCGAAAAACCCTACCCCAGGGATAGCTACTCCAGGCTGAAGGCGGCTGTCGCGATTGACGAGACGGCGGCGCTGAAATCGGCGTCGTGGGGTCTCGGCCAGGTTCTCGGCGAAAATTTCGAGGCGGCCGGCTTCCTCACCGTGCAGGCCATGGTCGAAGCCATGATGGAAGACGAGGCGCTGCAGCTTGAAGCGGCTGTCAATTTCATCGCCGAGAACCGGCTCGCCGACAAATTGCGCAATCACGATTGGGCCGGTTTCGCCAAGGGCTACAACGGCGCGTCATACAGGAAGAACGCCTACGATACTCGCCTTGCCGCCGCCTATCGCAAATGGTCACGCATCAAGGATACGCCGTGGCCGCCGGCGGCCTCTCCCGCGGTTCCCCAACCGGCGCCCGTCCCGCCCCCAGAATCGTCAAAACCCGTCGCGCCGCCCTTGGCGGCTCCCGCGCCCGTGGCAAAGCAAAGCGCATGGACCGCGCTCCTCAATCTCGTTCTCAAACTGTTCGGAAGGAAATGAACCATGGCTTGCTATTCGAAATTCATCGTCGCAGTCGCGGGCATCGGCGTCCTGATCGGCCTTCAGCAGCTTCAGGTCGAAATCCCCGGCCTCGGTGGCGTCGTGCGAGACCTGATCGTCGGCGCCCTTGTGGCCGGCGGCGTTTATCGCATCCCGAACCAGGGCGCGTGACATGGAAGGCCGTGTCGAACTCATCACCGCCTACCTTCGCCAATCCTGGCCGCCGCTCGTCGTCGGCGCGGTCGCCGGCTTGATCCTTGGGCTGTTGCTATGAGCGCGCTCCTCGCAATCTTGTCGGCGCTCGCCGGCAACAAGACGATCGTGGCGATCTTCGCCACGCTCGTCGGCGGCCTCGGGCTCTATGTCGCCGGCGGGGTCAACCGGGCGAAAAAGGATGCGGCCAGGCAAGCGGCTGAAAAACTCGCCGCCGCCGAGGACCGCCTCGAAATGGACCGAGAGTCAACCGAGGTCGAGCGCGCGGCGCGCGACCTGCCGGACGAGGCGGCGCGGCGGGAGGCGATGCGATGGGCAAGGCGCTGATGGTTGCGCTGCTGCCTGGGGGCTTGTTGCTTGCCGGATGCACAACGCCGGCCTCGGTCGGCAATCCGCGCCAGGTCTGGTGCGACCACAACCAGCCGCGCCGTTCGTCAGCTTCCGTCGTCGCGGCGATGACGCGGCCCGAACTCGACGAGATGAACGCCTACAACGGAAAGGGCGCCAGATGGTGCGGGTGGGCGCCATGATACAGGAGTTTCTCGATACGCTCGGCATCAAGGCGCCGGTGGTGGTCGCCGGCCTTTCCGGCGGCATTTTGCGGGCCTTGTCGCGCCACCGCTACAAGGTCCGCGAGATGGTGGCGTCACCGATCTGCGGCGCACTGGCGGCAGCCTATCTCACGCTTCCCCTGGTGCATTATTTTCGAGCGACCGGCCTGCCGGTCCCCGACGACGACACCACGACGCTGGCCGCGGCGTTCCTCATCGGCGTCTCGGCGATGTGGATATCGGACATTGTGTTCGAGGTGATGGTGCGGCGGTTTAAACCGGGGAGGGAAGAGTGAAATCGTGCCTGGCGGAAGTCTAAAGCGCATCGCGTAAAGCACTCCTGAGTGCTTGATCCGAGGCGTATGGCGCTTGTCAGGAAGGGCAGGCTGGCGGTAATTGGAGCCGCAGTGGTGTCGAATGAACCGGAAGTACCGACACCGCAGTAATGCCTTTTTTGGCAAGCCCGCCATGCCGAAAGGTGTGGCGGGCTTTTTTGCTTTTACGCGCTCGGTCCGCCTCACTCTTTGGCTAGCCAGCTCACGTGATTAAGGTTGCGCGTTACCGCTGCTCTGCCAAACTCGCGGAACCACGAGCGACGGTGCGAGTTAGGCACGACGAATCTCGTGAGAATGTCACCATGCTAATTCACCCAATAGCCTTAACAGCTGCCGGAGCGATATTGTTTGCCGCCACAAGCATGGCTTACGCCCGGCCGGACACGCGCACCATGACGTGTGAGCAGACGCAGCTGCTGATCCAGAGCCATCACGCGGTCGTACTGACCACTGGCCGCAACACTTACGATCGATATGTCCGCCAATTCGGCAATGAGTGCGATTGGCCGGAAGTGCCAACCGCCGCCTACGTCAAGACACGTGACGGACAGTGCCTGGTCCATCGCTGCGAGGAGCCGGTTTTCGATCTGCCGGATTGAGAAGCATTCGGCTTCGAGTTCGCATCGAAACGGATTCAATCGCCTCAGTTTCTTGTTTTATGCATGTCGTTATCGAAAACGGCTGCACACCCTCGGGTCCAGCCCGAGGGCATGCTTTTGCGCGACATGCGCTAGAATCCCAAGAATTGCCGGCCGATCATATATCCAAGAGCAACGACCGCCAGGGGAAACAAGACCGGCGCCAATCGGCTAAGGAGTGAGTTTTTCACGGTTGCCCTGGGAATGTTCCGCTGCGCATTGCCGAGATTCTTGGTCATGACCGGTATAGTAGCAATCGCTGATTAACGATTTCCCAATGGCATTGTCAGCCATGAATTGGCCGGTTCTCTTTGAATGGGCTACTTGAATTCTTGCGCCGTGCCGTCGGCGAAGAGCACCGAAAGCGCATGCCATCCCTCATCATCGCTGGAAACTATCGTGTCGGCCCGAACGGGAGCAACGCACCCTGATAAGGGCGCCGGACTGGGGTTCGTTGCCGCACGCCGGAACCAATCGCCGCCCATTTGCTTTGGCAAGGAGTTCGTAGAGAAAAAGGAGCTCGCAAAGAAAGGAGCCGGACATGAAACCTCTCCACATATTGCTTGTCGCGGGCGCATTCGCCTTGCCCCTGGCGACACCGGCTGCTGCCCAGACCCCCGATCAGACGGACAACCAAGCCCCGTTCCAGTCCGGGCGTTGCCAGGCCGATCCGCAGAATGGCCAACAGAAGCCGCCCGTCAACAACGATGGCAGCAACAGGAACAGCCCGTCCGACACGCTCGATCGTTGCAACGGCGTGCTCCAGCCACCACCGACGGGCGATCAAGGTCTGGCCGCGCCACCGCCGGACGAAGGTAAGACCCCGGTGATCAAGCCCGGCGAGGTTCCGGCCCAGCCGCCGAAGCAATAGGCACCGTCGCACCTGAAGTCGCCGGGCCTCAATGCGGATGTCGCGTGGCCGTGGGGCGAATGCTCCTTGCGCTCCTGGCCTCACGCAACGCCGTGACAGGATCGACGCCGGTCCATATCATGCCGTTCACCTCGGCGAAGCTGATGAATGCCCGCCGCGCCTGGTCGACGGTCAAGTGCCCGGCGCGCGCCGCATTGCAGGCCCGGACGGCCGTTTCGTAGATGGGATCGCGCGGGGTTGGAGACCATTCCTTCAGAAAATTCTGCATTTCAGCGAGCGACGCGATTTCGCGTTTGAAGCCGGCACCGACGGCAATCGCCACAGGGGCGTCGAACAGCATGTCATCCATAAAAGACCTCCAGACAGGATCGCAGCGCCCTTCAATGCGGATCTGGCCGCTACGGTTCCCGAGGGATGCCATCGATCAGGTTGTGACGAATTGCGAAGCCGATAGCGGCGGCCGGCGACTGATGAATTAGTCTCGACTTACGGAACAAGAGAGATGCACCGGCGTTTGCTCACAGGGCTCGCCCTTCTCGGCAGTGATCTCAAGGCCATGAATGGCGAGCCTGCCAACAGCAACAGGAGAAGATGATGAAGATCCACCTTGTCCCTGCCGCTGCAGGGTTTGTTCTGCTGGCCGGCGTAGGCATGGCCGCTGCAGATCAGGTGATTGTCACGCCCGAACAGCAGACCATCATTCGCGAACACGTACACAAGCATCCGCTGGCATCGGTAAGCCTGCTAGGCGTGGAACTCAATGTCGGCTCCGCTTTACCCGACACGGTCGAGCTTCAGTCGATCCCCGACGTGGAGTACAGATATGTGGTCGTCGACAATCGTACCGTGCTGGTCGACCCCGGCACCCGCAGAATTGTGCAGGTCATAGACTGACCTTACCCGCCGTTCTCTCCAGAAGATGAGTGAGAGGGCGGCGGGCCGTCTCTGGCCGCAGGAGTGCGTGAATCTGTCTCGGGAATGAAGGAGCTACTTCCATGTTGCCGCATGTCGATTCGCCCAATGTGGTGGCGGTCGTCGACAAATTGCTTGTCGAACGGGGAACCGGTCTCTTGTCGATGAAGGAGGTGATTGAGGTAGTACGTGAGCGAACCGGAACGGAGCGCTCGGACGCGGATCTGGCGGGGCTGATCAAGAAGAAGGCGGCGTTGCTTGGTGTCGCGGTTCTGTCGGACAAAGGCTGAGGCTGCCCAAGACGCCGATCGAAATTTCAGCTAAAACAGCTGTTGCTCACGGATTTGAATGGAACCGATGGAGACAACAGTGACGGACGACAGGCAGGAACGCATTCGCAAGCGGGCACACGCGATCTGGGAACAGGCCGGCCGGCCCGATGGCGCGCATCAGCAGCACTGGGACCAGGCTGCCGCCGAGATCGACAGTGAGGCCAGCAAGCCGAAAGCGAAAGCGGCGCCCGAGAAAGCGGCGCCAAAGAAGACGGCTGCCGCCAAGGGCAAGGACGGAAAGCCGAAGAGGACGTCAACCTAGCATCCGGCACCCGTTGGGCTCATCGGGATATGGCAGCCGTTGCTTATACTCTGCTGTCCGGAAAATATGACGCTTCCGGCCGCGGACGGAGTTCGGTCCGGCCGCAGCAGAAGCGTGAATTCGAGTTGGTTGCGGGGTTACTTGCCGCAATGATTGTCGTTGACGGTCGGTGCTACCGATCCGCCAACCCTGTTCGACGCGTCGGGCTGCGCGCCCTGCGGGTTCAACGGACAGTTCTGATCGGCATTCGAATTCCAGCCGTCGGGAGCGCCGATGATGCTGTTGGTGATGCCGAAGTCGATCGCGTTAGGATCCGCAGGATTGGAATCGGCCGGGTCAACTACGACGCTTTTGTCGCTGCCAGGCCCAGTCGTGCTCCCGCTTGATCCATCGGCATTCTGGGCCATAGCCGACGTGGCCAAACCCGCCGCTAGTGCAGAAGCCGCGAGGATTTTCGTAAACATGGTGTGTCTCCATTTTTTCGATTGTCGCCGCTTTGCGACTGTGGTTGAAACCGCTCGGGGGAATGAAGGTTCCCATAAAATTCCGGCCGAGAACCTGCTCCCATTCGTGATCAGTTTGGCTTTGACAAAGACATCGGAAGAAACGCTGGCCGTCCAGGCCGGGAACTGAAACCAGTCACGTGCATTTCAGCAGTCGTAGCAATCCGTTTGAAATCGAGCGGGCGGGGGGAGCAGGTGAACGTCATCCAACAAGCGGCGGCTGGGATTCCAGAGGTGCCCTCCGTCGATTTGATGCAGGCGCTGCCCGTCGCCGTCTATACAATCGACAAACAGGGCCGGATCACTTTCTTCAACGAAGCCGCAGCAGATCTGTGGGGGCACCGTCCCGTCATCGGTCAGGATCGGTGGTGCGGTTCATGGAAACTTCGCCATATCGATGGACGGGCAATGGCGCATGATGAATGCCCGATGGCCGTTGCCTTGCTCGAAGAGCGTGATGTTCGCTGGGGCCAGGCCATCGCCGAGCGGCCGGACGGCGAGCTCATCCCATTCAGCGCGCACCCGGTCTTGCTTCGCGACGAAACGGGCGAGGTAGTCGGTGCCATCAACACGCTGCTCGATCTGCGTACACAGACAATGGCCGACGAAGCCCGCCTGAGGCTGGCCGCCATTGTCGAATCATCGATGGACGCCGTCGTTTCGAAGGACATCAATGGCATCATCACCAGCTGGAACAATGCGGCAGAACACCTGTTCGGCTATACGCCGGCCGAAGCGCTCGGCCGGCCGGTGACCATCCTCATTCCGCCCGGCCATCTCGACGAAGAAGTCTCGATCATCAGCCGCATCCGCGCCGGCGAGCGCGTTCCATCATATGAAACGGTCCGTATGCGCAAGGATGGCACGCTCATTCCAGTGTCACTCACCGTCTCGCCGATCCGCGACGGCATCGGGCGGATCATCGGCGCCTCCAAGATCGCGCGCGACATCAGTTCTTCCAAGGACAGCGAGCGGCGCATCCGCCTCCTCATGCGCGAAGTCAATCATCGCGTCAAAAATCAGTATTCAGTCATCATCTCGATGATCCGCGAAACCAGCAAGCTGGCGAGCACTCCGGGCGCATTCCTGGCGCAGGTCCGGGAACGCATCGCGGCGCTATCGGAATCCCATGATCTTCTCGTCAACGCCGAATGGCGCGGCGCGACGGTCGGCGAGCTCGTACGGGCGCAGCTCAAGGCGTTCGCAGTGCAATCTCGCGTGTCGATGACCGGACCGGCGATCGTGCTCCAGCCGAACGCCGTGCAATATCTAGGCATTGCCTTCCACGAACTGGCCACCAACTCGACCAAGTACGGAGCGCTGTCTCACCACAGCGGACGGGTCGAAATTGAATGGGATGTCGCAATTGCCGCCGACCGCACCGACACCTTTCGCCTGATCTGGCGTGAGTTGGGCGGGCCGATCGTGGATGCCACCGCACGACGTGGCTTTGGAACCGTCGTCCTCAGACGCGTCGCACCCCAGGCACTCAGCGGTACCGGAAGGTTGGAGTTCGACAAACAGGGCGTCATCTGGACGCTCGAAGCGCCGTTGCGCTCTGTCAAAATGTCTCTTTCCGACATTGCCGCCGGAGAAGGATGAAGTCCGGCTGGCACGGTTCCCGGCTCGCGACTTGCGCCTATCGACGGGTGCGGCACCCACGCCTGTTATCGGATGGCCATTCTTTTCCTGTAGTCCAGCTTCTCGTTTCACCACCCATACCCCAGCGCCATCGCATTCTGCGCGAGGAGGCGGCCCCTTGTGACGGCGCCTGAACATCAAGGTTGTATGCAGCTTGTTCGGTACAGGCTGTTTCCTCGGATATTCTTGAGATGCTTCTGGAGGGTCACTTCCCACATGAAGTATTGATACAAAATTTAATATAATCCTCTGCACCTCATTTGATTGTTGTATACTATTGATTAGATGAATCTTTCTTCAGAAGAAACCTAAACCTTTTCTACTCGTAGTAATAAATGCAACCGGCGATGCGTGCGGTTGATTTTAGGCAACTACGACATGGAGAGTGTTATGACGTTCAAAATCAAAACAATCACCGGTGTGTTGGCGGGTAGCGCAGTCATCTTCATCCTTTCACTGCCGGCGAACGCCGCTGGTATCGGCGTTGGTGTCGGTGCCTCTGTGGGCGGCAGCGGCGGCATCAATGCCGGTGTCGGTGCGTCTGTCGGCGGTGGTGGCGGGATCAAAGCCGGTGCCGGTGCATCGGTGGGCGGCTCGGGTGGCGTCAATGCGGGCCTCGGCGCGTCGGTTGGCGGTTCGAGCGGCGTCAATGCCGGTCTCGGTGCGTCTGTCGGCGGCAGCAACGGGATCACCGCTGGCGCCGGAGCAAGGGTCGGAAGCGGCGTCGCCGCCGGTGCCGGCAGCGGCATCAATGTCGGGCTTGGCGTCGGCATCGGTGGCGGGACCAATCCGAGCAACCCGTCGAACCCGAGCAACCCGTCCAATCCAAGCAACCCATCCAATCCGAGCCTGCCATCGGTGGTTGCCGACATGCCGAGCGGCCAGCTGGTGAGAATGAAGAAGCGCTGTGTGGATGTGCTCAGCAGCGGAGGCACTTATGATCGTGACCTTCGCCAACTGTGCCTGCTGATCGCGCGCCGCTGATCAGACGCCATCCGGAAGGGAAGTGTCGAACCAGCCGCGAGGCTTCGTCCACACTCTCCTAGCCTCCGGTTCGTCGGAAAGCCCGTCACTCAGGTGGCGGGCTTTTCGTATCATGATAGGCGGAAAGCCGCCGCGTTGACAAGGGCTATTGCCGAGCGGTATTGAACAGGATTATACAGGTTCATTGAACAGGTATTCTCCTATGGTGCGCCGCGTGACCTTCTCGTCTCCCGGAACAGGCAAGCCCGAACAGATCGCGACTGTTCTCGAACATGAGATCCGCTCCGGCGTGCTCGGCTTCGGTGACCGCCTGCAGAGCGAGAACGAACTCGTCCAGCGCTTCTCCGTCAGCCGCAACACCATCCGCAAGGGTCTTGAGGAACTGTCGAGCCGCGGGCTGATCACCACCAAGGTCGGCATTGGCTCGTTCGTCACCTTCGACGGCATGCCGGTCGACGACGCAATCGGCTGGTCGCGCGCGCTCGCCAATGCGGGCGCCAATGCCGATACACGCACACTCCGGCTCGAAGTCATGCAGGATGCCGAACTCGCCACCAGGCTCGACGTCGACAGTCCTTTCTTCATCGCTGTCGACCGGGTACGCACCAACGCCGATGACGGCCATGCCATCTCGATCGAGCGCAGCCGTCTGCCGCTGTCGCCCGAGCTGGAGGATGTGCCCCTGCGCGGCTTGCGCGCGGGCTCTCTGCACCAGACGCTGCGCAGTGCGGGACTTGTCCCCGATCACGGCGAGGAATGGGTCGATATCGAAATGCTGAGCGCCGAGGACGCGGCGATCCTCGACTGCCTGCCAGGGACGCCGTTCCTGCGCACGCGACGGCTGACGCGTGCCGCCGACGGGCGCGCCATCGAGTTCGTTACCAGCCTGCTCAACCCGGCGCATTTCGCCCTTCATCTGGAGTTCTGAGATGATGGACAGGACCGAGATGATCGACCGGGCTATGGGCGCGCTCATCGGCGGCGCGCTGGGCGATGCGCTCGGCATGCCGACGCAGCTTTTGTCGCCGGCCCGGATCGCCGAACTCTACGGTCACGTCGAGGGTTTCGTCGCACCCGTCGCCGACCACCCGGTGTCGAAGGGGCTGGCGGCCGGCACCATCACCGACGACACCGAACAGGCGCTGCTGCTCGGCCGCATCCTGGCAGAATCTGGCGATCGGTTCGACCACACGCGCTGGGTCAACGCGCTGCTCGACTGGGAGCGCGAGGTCAAGGCGCGCGGCAGCTACGATCTGCTCGGCCCGTCGACCAAGCGCGCCATCGACGCCATCAACAATGGCGTGCCGGCCGAGGAAGCGGGAAGTGGCGGCGACACCAATGGGGCGGCGATGCGCATCGCACCGGTCGGCATCATGATGCCGCTCGAGCCGCTCGACGCGCTGGTCGCCAAGGTTGCGGAAACCTGCCGTGCAACGCACCACACGTCGATTGCGATCGCCGCGGCCGCGGCCGTGGCCGCCGCTGTCAGCTGTGGCGTTGCCGGTGGTGACTGGCGCAGGGCTTTGGACGAGGCCGTCACGGCGGCCAGGCGTGGTGCGGTACTAGGCCATTGGGTCACCGGCGGCGATATTGCCGCGCATATCGACTGGGCGAGGGGCCTCGTTCGTGGCAAGCCTGTCGCTGACGGAATCCAGCTGATCACCGATCTGGTCGGCACCGGCGTCGCCAGCCAGGAATCGGTTCCGGCTGCCTTCGCCGTGCTCGAGATCGCTGGTGGCGATCCCTGGCAGGCCGCCATCATCAGCGCCAATCTCGGCGGCGACACCGACACGATCGGCGCTATCGCCGCCGGCATGGCAGGCGCCTGCACGGGCTTTTCCCGGCTGCCGCAACAGCACGTCGCCAGGCTCAAGGGGCTCGACATCGAGCAGGTGCGTGCGCTGGCCACGGATCTCGTCGCGGCACGCGCGGCCAAAGCCGGTTCCGGCAAGGATGCCGCGGCATGAGCAGAGCTCAGCCTGACATGAGCAGAGCTCAGCCTGACACGAGCCGGCGCCTTGTCCATATCGGTAGTGCGGTGGTCGACTATGTCTACCGGATCGATGCCTTACCCGAACCGGGCACAGAGAAGACGGCATCCAGCTTTGCCCGGGTCGCCGGTGGCGGTTTCAACATGATGGTCGCGGCCAGCCGCACCGGCATGAAGGTCGTTTTCGGCGGCCAGCTTGGCACCGGACCCAATGGCGATTTCCTGCGCGCTGCCTTGGCTGCCGAAGGCATCACGACACTGACGTCGGCGTCAACCGTCATGGACAGTGGCAATTGCGTCGCCATGATCAGCGGCGATGCCGAGCGCACTTTCGTCTCGTGGCCCGGCGCCGAGAGCGTGCTCAGCCTCGACATGATGGCGCCGGTCCGGGTTGCGCCGGACGACTGGGTATTCGCTTCCGGCTATACGCTGAGCTATCCCGGCAGCCGCGATGCGCTGGCCGACTGGATAGAGGCGCTGCCGGCGAACATTGCCTTCGTCTTCGACCCGACGCCGGTCATCGCGGACATTCCGCGTGCCGTTCTCGATCGGGTGCTTGCCCGTACGACCTGGCTGAGCTGCAACACGACGGAAGCGGTCGAGATCGCCGGCCCAGGCGATGTCGAAGCAATCGCCGCCCGGCTGCTTTCCAGCCATTGTCCGAAGGCTGAAGGCATCATCGTTCGCGCCGGCGCAAAGGGCTGTTTCGTGCGGCTGGCCGACGGCGGCACGCAGACGATTGCTGGCTTCGAGGTCACGGCCGTCGACACCAATGGCGCCGGCGACACCCATATCGGCGCTTTTGTCAGTGCACTGTCGCGCGGTCTGCGGGCTTTCGAAGCGGCGCGCTACGCCAATGCTGCGGCGGCTTTGTCGGTCACTCGCAATGGCGGGTCCTCGGCGCCGACGGACGCGGAAATCAAGACATTCCTGAGCCACATCGCCGGTCCGTCGACCGGAACCGACGGCCGGAACCGGAAGGCCCATGCCTGACTGCCTGAATACCTGACAAGCCCGGGAACCGGGCAAGCAAAAGAGAGGAACGAACATGCGCATGCCCAAACTGACTGCATTGCTGACGGCGACCGCCGTCTTCACCTCCGTTCTTACACTGGCCGCCACTGCCGCCGAAGTGCACGTGCTCAACTGGAAGGGCTACGGCGCCGACGAGCCGTGGGCGATCGCCGCCTTCGAAAAGGCGACCGGCAACAAAGTCGTCAACGACTTCTTCAATTCCGAACAGGAAATGCTGACCAAGCTCAGGACCAATCCCGGCCTCTACGACGTCGTCATGATCAACGCCGCCTTCAACGACCAGGCGATGGCGGAAAAACTGATCCAGCCGATCGATGTTTCGAAGCTGTCGAACTATGCCGACATCAGTCCGGACAAGGCAGGCTCGCCGATGCTCGACCATGACGGCAAGGTCTATGGCGTGCCATGGGTGTGGGGCCTGACGGCGCTCGCCATCAACGAGAAGTCTTTCGACAAGCCACCGACCAGCATCACCGAAATGTGGAACGAGGCGCACAAGGGCCGCGTGGTCATTCGTGATGACGCCGTCGAGGCGGTCCAGTTCGGCGCCATCGCCACTGGCCAGAACATCAACGACATCAAAGATATGGAAGCGGTCAAGGCGAAGCTGACCTCGCTGATGCCTCAGATCAAGACCTTCTGGAGTTCGGAGAACGACTGGAATCAGATGGTCGCTTCCAACCAGATCGACATCGGCACCTATTGGAGTGGCTCGGCCGATCGCGCCAAGACGCATTTCAAGCTGCCGGTCTCGCTGGTCATCCCGCAGGAAGGCGCGGTCGCCTGGCTCGACGCCTTTTCCATTCCGGTGGGCTCCAAGAATGTCACTGGGGCCGAAGCCTTCATCAACTACATGATCGATCCGAAATTCTATGTCGAATGGGTCACCAAGGTCGGCGCGCCGGTCTCGGCCAACACCAAGGCGGTCGCGGCCCTTCCCGAAGACGCCTTCAACCGCAAGGTGATGGGTGATCCTGATGTCGCCAAGCGCATCCAGTTCCAGGCGCCGATCACCGATGCCCAGCGCGAGGCCTATCTGGCGCTGTGGCAGCAGCTCAAGGTCGATGTGAAATAGATTGACGTCCCAACCAGCCGGCGGTCCTCGCCGGCTGGTTCTTCCGATCCTGGGGAGGAGGCATCATGGCGATACAGGGTGCGACCGCTTCGCGCAGCGGGCTGAGGTCGGCCTTGCCGCTGCTTCTTCCCGCCTATCTCTGGCTGACGGTGGCGATCTTCCTGCCGCTGTCGGCCATGGTCTTCTTCTCATTCATGACCGATCTGCCTCTGTCGGGAAAGCCGTGGGCGTTCACGCTTGGCAATTATGCGGCCTTCTTCTCGCAAAGCCTCTATCCGACGCTGCTTTGGGCCTCGCTGCGCCTGGGTCTCGAGGTGACGCTATGGTGCATCGTCATCGGCTACCCCGCGGCCTATGTGCTGGCCAAGGTGCTAAAGGGGCGCAGCCGCGAGGCGATCTTCCTGCTCGTCATCCTGCCGTTCTGGTCGAACGGGCTGGTGCGCATATTCTCCTGGGCGATGGTGCTGCGCGAAGGCGGCATCCTCGACACCGCGCTCAACGCGGTGCTGCCGTTCAGGATCAACATCGATCTGATGTATTCCTATCCGGCTGTCATCATCGGACTGGTGCACTCCTACGTGCCCTATATGGTGCTGACCTGTTATCTCACGCTGCAGGCCATAGACGATTCACTGATCGAGGCCGGGCGCTCGCTCGGCGCCTCGCGGCTGCAAATGCTGAAACGGGTGATCATCCCGCTCTCCATGCCGGGGCTGGTTGCGGGCGCGGCACTCATCTTCGTACCGGTTGTCGGCTCCTTCATGGAACCGCGCATTCTCGGCGGCCGCACCGGCACCTTCTATGGCACGGTCATCGAAGACCAGTTCGTTGCCGTCTTCAACTGGCCGCTGGGTGCTGCTCTCTCCTTCATTCTGCTGGCCGTCGTGTTGGTCATCCTGGCGTTGGCCGCACCGGTGTTGCGGAAGGCTGCGTGATGGCGACGACGCGTATCCTCGGATGGCTCGGCCGGCTCTATATCTGGCTGCTGCTCGCCTTTCTCTATCTGCCCATCATCATCATGGCGCTGATGTCGTTCAACGTTTCGCCCTTCTACCAATTGCCGTTCGAATGGACGACCGAGTGGTACGCCGCGCTGTGGCAGAACGAGCAGTTGATCTCGGCCACGCGAAACAGCCTCGAAATCGCGATCATCACCACAATCATCTGCGTGGTACTCGGCTCGGCGGCGTCGCTGGCGCTTTTCCGCTACGACTTCCGCGGCAAGAAATTCCTGCAGGCGCTGTTGTTTCCGCCGATCGCCATTCCGTGGCTGATCACCGGCACGGCGATGCTGATCTTCTTCTTCGGCGTCGGCATCGGGCGCGGCCTCTTCGCCATCCTGCTTGGCCATGTCGCCCTGGCGCTGCCCTATGTCATCGTCGTCGTCTCGGCCCGGCTGCAGACCTTCGCACCGGAGCTGGAAGAAGCGGCGCGCTCGCTTGGCGCCAATCAGTGGCAGGTGACGCGGCGCGTGACGTTGCCCTGGATCATGCCGGGCGTTATCGCCGGCGGGCTGTTCGCTTTTGCCGTGTCGTTCGACCAGTTTGTGGTTTCCTACTTCCTGTCGACGCCCGGCCAGACGACGTTGCCGGTCGAAATCTATGCCGCGATCCGCAAAGGCTTCACGCCCGAGATCAACGCGGTCTCGACCATCATCATCGTCGTATCGATGGCGCTGATGCTGCTTACGGCACGCTTCTTCAAATTCGGCGGAGAGAAATAATGGCCGGTGTGCAGGTGTCGAATTTGTCCCGCAGCTTTGGGGCGCACAAGGCGCTGGATGACGTCTCGATCGATTTCGCCGATGGCGGCTTCTATGCGCTGCTCGGGCCATCGGGCAGCGGCAAGACCACGCTGCTCAGGCAGATCGCCGGTTTCGATTTTCCTGATACCGGCCGCATTGCAATTGGCGGCGAAAGCGTCGAGCGGGTGCCGGTCGAGAAGCGGCGGATCGGCATGGTGTTCCAGAACTATGCGCTGTTTCCCAATATGAGCGTCGCCGACAATGTTGCCTTCGGGCTGTCGGTGCGCGGCGAGGTCAAGGCGGTGATTGCCGCCGAGGTGCAGCGGGCGCTCGACCTCGTGCAGCTCGGCAAGCTCGGCAGCCGGCGACCGCACCAATTGTCCGGCGGTCAGCGCCAACGCGTCGCGCTGGCGCGCGCCATCGTCACCAAGCCACGCGTGCTTTTGCTCGACGAGCCATTGGGTGCGCTCGACAAGGCGCTGCGCGTTGACATGCAGATCGAGCTGAAACGCATCCAGCGCGAGATCGGCATCACCACCATCTTCGTCACCCACGACCAGGAAGAGGCGCTGACGATGAGCGACCGCATCGGCATATTGCGCGACGGCAGGCTCGTGCAGGAGGGGCCACCGGAGGAGATCTACGATAGCCCGAAGAGCGAGTTCGCCGCCACCTTCCTCGGCGACGCCAACATCTTTCGCGGCGACACCACCGGCACCGGCATTCGTCTGCCGGACGGCACGGCGATTGCCGCCGGTGCGGGGGCGACGCCTGCCGCCGGCGCCAAGGCCAGCTGCGCGGTGCGGCCCGAACGTATCCGCATCGCCACCGGTGCCGGGATTGCCGATCCCAATACCAATATGCTCAAGGGCCAAGTCTCCAAGCGCATCTTCGCCGGCAACAACAGCACCTATTTCGTCGAGCGTGATAGCCAGACAATCAAGGTTATCGTGCAGAACACCGGCATCGAACGGCTGGCCGAGGGCCAGGAGGTGGTGCTCAGCTGGTCGCCGGAGAGCACGGTGCTGATCGCCGCGAGCTAGATCAGGCCGGCGGACTTGCCAGCCGGCCCGCAATCGGGGAGAGCATTGTCGGGGTGCTGCGGAAAGCGAAACAGCCGATGACGCTTGAACTGAGTGCGCGAGACCAGTCGATGCTGCAGGGCGAGCAGGGGCCGGCCGCGGCCGCCGCGATGAAGATCCTGGTCGCGTTCTCGAAGGCGGTCGGCGCGCCGAAGCTGCTCGACATTGCCGGTGCCCATATCGATGGCTGTCTCTATCACGGCCAGGCTAGCCTCGATTTCGTCGAAAGGCTGGTCGGGGGTGGCGGCCGTGTCCAGGTGCCGACGACGCTGAATGTCGGCTCCTTCGATCTCATCCATCCCGGGTTGGTGAAGATGCCGCCCTCGCAAGAGGCGGCGGCGCGGCGATTGATGAAGGCGCACCTGGAACTCGGCTGCCAGGCGACCTTCACCTGCGCGCCGTACCAGACGCGGTTCCGGCCAAGCTTCGGCCAACAGATCGCCTGGGGTGAATCCAACGCCATCGTGTTCGCCAATTCGGTGATCGGCGCGCGGACCAACCGCTATGGCGATTTCATCGACCTGTGCTGCGCCATGACCGGGCGAGCGCCGTGCTGGGGGCTGCACCTGAGCGAAAACCGGCGCGGTCAAATCCTGTTTGAACTGACCGGCGCTCTCGAACCGAGCGACGCCCTGTTCGTCGGCGTCGGACTGATCATCGGGCAAGCGAGTGGCGACCGCATCCCGGTGATTTCAGACCTGCCGCAACCGCGCGACGAGGACCAGCTGAAAGCGCTAGGCGCAGCCGCTGCGACAACCGGGGCTGTGGCGCTGTTCCACGCGGTTGGCATCACGCCGGAAGCGAATACGCTCCAAGAGGCATTGCATGGCATGGCGCCAGAAGAGACAATCCGCATCACGCGTGCCGACCTCGACGATGCGCTGGCCAGCCTATCGAGCGTGCCCGACGGCGCGCCTTTGGCGGCGGTGTCGCTGGGCACGCCGCATTTCTCGCATGACGAATGGATGCGGCTGTTGCCATTGCTGCGAGAGGTCGCGCCGGGCAGGGGCGTTCCGATCTACGTCAACACCGGGCGCTCGACGCTCAAGCGCTTGCAGGATGAGGGGGCGCTGGACGGCATGGAGGCGTTCGGCCTGATTCCGATTGCCGACACCTGCACCTATGTCACCGCCATCCTTGAGCGTCTCGACGGCGTGGTGATGACCAATTCCGGCAAATGGGCGCATTACGCGCCCGGCAATATCGGCGTGTCCGTTGCCTTCGCCGACATGAGGGATTGCATCCGTTCGGCGGCCGTGGGTCATGTCTTGCGGAGCGTGTCATGACGAGGCCTGTCGGACGCACCGGCATTTTCCAGCTGGCCGGCTCGGCGCAGGGCTCGGCGCTGGTGCTTTCGCAACCACTCAGCTTCTGGGGCGGCATCGACGCTGAAACGGGCGACATCATCGACCATTCGCATCCTGGCCTTGGCGAAAACGTCGCCGGCAAGATCCTGGTGATGCCGAGCGGGCGGGGCTCGTCCTCCTCGTCCTCGGTTCTGGCCGAGGCGATCCGCAGGGGCACCGCGCCGGCCGGCATCCTCATGGAACGGCCGGATCCGATCCTTGCCGTCGGCGCGATCGTTGCAGAATTCCTCTATGGTATGAGTGTGCCGCTGGTCGTCTGCGACATTTCAGGCATTCTTTCCGGCGACCGGATCGCCATCGGTGTCGGCGAGGACGCTCAGGCGATCGTCAGCCTGACCTGAACATTGGTTTCTACGCATGATCTTGTCCGAAAAGTCTGCAACTTTTTGCTTCGCTGACCTTCGGTTCGGGACCATGCTTTAGCCGGCCATCAGCCCGGCAGCACCGCGCCGCCAATAGGCTGCGGCCAAAGTCTGGTCGCGGCCGAGCCCGAGCGTGCCGCGCCAGTATTCGCGAACGATTTTCGCCGCCGCCGCTTCCGCCGCGAACCAGCCAAAGGCCGAATCGTTTCGTGGCCACGTCACCGCGCAGACGGCGTCAGCCAACCGCCTGTCTTCGCCGGCTGGCACGCCATGTCTGGCCAGCCAGTGCAGCTTGATGCCGGTGGCATTGTCGATCTCCTGTCGTTCGCCATCGTCGGCGATCTCGATGAAGGCCATGCCCTTGGTCTCGGCGGGCAGCGTCTCCAACAGCCGCGCCAGCGCCGGCAGGCCGGTTTCGTCGGAACCCAGCACATACCATGACGCTGGCCGCACCGGACGGCCTACCGGCCCCATGATGCCGATTTTCATGCCGGGTGCCGCTTGCATGGCCCAGGCAGCGCCGACGCTTTCGCCGGGATGGACGAGGAAGTCGACATCGATGACGCCGTTGGCCACGTCGAGCGCGCGGATGGTGTAGACGCGCGCCACCGGACGCCTCTCATCCGAAGGCCAGGCCGGCAGGCCGTTACTGCCGAGCACGGGCCAGAGTGGATCGGGGACCTCCCTGGTCGGGAAGAGCATGCGGATGTGCATGCCGCCGAATTTCGCGAAACGTTCCAGATCCTCGCCGGCGAAGCGGATGCGGCGCATATGCGGCGCAAGCTCAGTGGTGCCGAGCACGATCATCTCACGAAACTGGGCAAGGCGGCTCTCGTCAGCGAGATCGCCGGTCCAGACAATCTCGGGGTTTTCTTCCCTGGCATAGACCTGGACCGCGGTGGCCAGCAGGTCCTTGATGCGGGCAAGGCCGTCGCGGTCGGCGGCATTGGCCCGCATCACCTGTTTCTCCATATCGAAGGAGGCGTCGCCGAAGGCGAAGCGGAAGTCGAGCCGCTGCCCCTCTTGCGAGGCATTGGCATCGAAGCTCTGCAGCCTGTCGCTGATACGATCCATGTAATGCGGCAGATGCCGCAGGTTCAGGCGCGCCTCGCAGGCCAGTCCGCTCACCGGTGCCTCGCCCACGCTCAACCTCCGATCCTGCCGGTCAGCGCCAGTTTGAAGGTGCGGCCCTTGCCCTGTTCCGTTGCCGCCGACGTCGACCATGCGCTTTGCGGGTCGGTGTAGGCTGTGTTGAAGACGTTATCGACGGCGAAATCGAGCCTGGCATGGTCGTTGATGCGCCAGTTGGCGAAGACATTGACCAGGTCGAAGCCGTCATTGACCACCGGCACGGCGTTCGGGTTGGTGCGGCTGGTCCGGGTGATCTTGCCAACGCTGAGATACTGCGCGCCGACGGTGAGCTGGTCTTCCAACATCCGGAAGCCGAGGGTCGCCGAGAAGCGGTCAAGCGGCGTGTTGTTGAGCGCCTGACCGGAGTAGACGCCGCTGACGACCTTGGCGTCGATCAGCGCGCCGGCAAGGTTCACAAACCCCCAACCATAGTCATATCGGCCTCGATACCCTTCAGCCGCGCGTCGCCGATGTTGATTGCCGTACGCGGCAGGACGGTCAGGTCTACATCGATATAGTCCTCGATATCGGTGTGGAAGACATTGACCTTGGCGCGAAACAGGTCGCCGGCGGTCAGCACGTCGTCATATTTCAAATTGACGCCGGCTTCCCAGCTCTTCGCGGTCTCGGGCTGGAGAAGCAAATTGGGCTCGTAGCTGTCGGCACCGCCATGCGCGCCGCCGCCGCGATAGACGTCTTGCAGACCCGGCGCCCGGTAGCCTTCGGAATAGGTGCCGTAGAGCTGAAAGCCTTCGAGCGGCGTCACGCCTACGGTGAGGCGCGGCGACCATCGGTTGCCGGAGATCGAGGCTTGCTCCGGCGGCACGGTGTTGGTCTCGCCGTCGAGCTGGTAGCCGTCATAGCGCATGGCGGCGATGAGCTGCAGCCAGTTCTCATAGTCGCCCTGCCATTGCAGGAAGCCGCCATAGCCTTGCTGCTCGCCGGCGCCGAAATGCGCGGCTTCCGACGAGGCCTCCAGATAGTAGTAGTCGAGACCGTAGGTCAGCGTGTGGGCCATCTCCCAGGCGTCGAAGCGCGAGGAGTTCTTCACGTTGAAGCCTGTGGTGGCGACGTCGTAGTAGCGGAAATTGCCGATCGCAGAAATCGGCCAGACCTGCGTCTGCTCGGCGCGCGTGCGGTTGTGGTAGGCATTGGCGCTGAAGTCGATCAGCTCATTGTCATCAGGCTTCCAGGTATAGGCTGCCGTGTAGGTCTGGTTGGTGGTGTTGGTGTCGTAGCGGCTGAGTGTCGGCGAGGTTGAACCGCTCGAGCCTGTGATCTGGTCGTTGAAGCGCTGCAGGATCGCGCCGAGCTTGAGTTCGTGGCCGTCGGCGGGGCGCAACGTCGCCTTCATATAACCGCTGGTGATGCTTTCGCCAGTCCATGGCACGGTGTCGCCATTGCCGTCGGTGTAGCTGTCGCGGTCGCGGTAGATGAGGTTGCCGATGATGTCGGCGTCTTCGCTGAAGCGGTAGGCGCCTGTGGTGCTGGTAGTGAAGCCGTCGCCATTATCCTCATAGCCGAGCTTCTCGCTCAGCGCCCAGCGCTCCTCCGGCTTGAGGAAGTCGCCGGCGTCCTTGGTCTCGAAGGAGACGACGCCGCCGATGCCGCCCGAACCATAGGCGTTGGACACCGGGCCGCGAATGACGGTGGCTTCCTTGATCAGGTCCGGCTCGACATAGAACGATCCAGAACCGTGGCCGACGCGCCAGTAATCCTGGCGGGCGCCGTCGAGGGTGACGACGACGCGGCCATACTGCTCCAGCCCGCGAATGTTGATGGCGGTCGCCGGATCGTCGCCGTTCATCGAGGCGGCGACACCGGGCGTGGTGCGGAAAATGTCGGCGGCGGTATCGGGCTGGATGCGCTCGAGCTCTTCCTGATCAACGGCGCTGATGGCGGCCATCGATTCGATGACCGCCGTCCTGATCATTGTCGCCGAGATGGTGATGACATCGAGCACGGTCGCAGGCTGATCCTGCGCTGGCGCCAGCCGGTCGGTCTTGGTGGCCGCCTTCTTCTCCTGTTCCTGCGCGTTGGCCTGCGGTACGGCGGAAAAGCCCAGCGCGAAGGCGAGCGCTGTGCTCGTCATCAAGGTCGTATTTGTTCTCATGTGATCCCAGCCCCAAGCAAAGCAAACTGCTGGCGATGGCTGAACAGCCTTGGCTGGCATGATGGAAAACCCTCGACCAATCGGTCAGGGCATGGGTCACATATTAAAACATGATGACACGAGTCAACTTTAAATTTATAGGCCAAACTATCCGAAGGCATCCTGGACGGGAGTGAGCGGCATGGTCGGCATTGAGCGCAGGTGGATGCATTGGTTCCAACCGGGCAAAATCGCGACGGTGCTGCTTATGGCGCTGTCCGTCCTGGCGCCTTCCTGCGGCTTCAAGGCGCTGGCCGCCGAGACAGTTGTGGATGCGCTGGGGCGCACCGTCACGCCGGGGCCGGCGACGAGAATCCTGACACTTGGCTCCGACGTCACCGAGATCGTGCATGCGCTTGGCGCCGGCGAGCGAACCATTGCTGTCGATCGCGGCAGCAAATATCCACCAGCTGTCATGCAGAAACCCAATGTCGGCTACCGCCGCCAGCTTTCGGTCGAAGGGTTGGCCGGTCTGCGCCCCGATCTGATCCTGGCCGCCGAGGACAGCGGGCCGCCCGAAGCGGTCGAGGTGCTGAAGTCGCTGGCAATCCCGATCGTCTTCGTCCCCGAGGACAACAGCCCGCAAGGCATTGAGCGCAAGATCACGCTGATCGCCGCGTCGCTTGGGCGCGAGGATAAGGGCAGGGTGGTTTCCGCCGAGGTGCTCAGCGCCTTTCAAGCCGCCACCGATCTCGCGTCAAAGATTGCGCCGGAGCGCCGCAAGAAAGTGGTCTTCTTCCACGGTCTGTTGCGGCTGAGCGCGGCCGGCGCCGGCACGGCGGCCGATGCGATCATCCGTTATGCCGGGGGCATCAATCCGATGGCTGTCGTCAAGGGCTACAAGACGGCATCGGAAGAGAAGCTGATCGAGATGGCGCCCGACGTCATCTTGATGATGAGCGACGGCAAGGGCGGGCCGACCGTCGAGCAGGTGTTTGGCACACGTGCGCTGAGCGCCACACCGGCGGCGCAGAACAAGGCGCTGATCGTGCTCGACGGCGCCTATATGATCGGCTTCGGCCCGCGCACCGCCGATGCGATCCGCGACCTGGCGCAGGCGCTGTATCCGGAGGTGGCGGACGAGGATTAGGAGACGCGCTTATGACTCCACAGCCGTGCTTGCTGGCGCGGGCTCTCTTGGAACTCGTGCTCAGATCTCCGGGATGCTCTCCCTAAAGATCACCTGCAGCCGCGGCTGGTGCAGTTCGTAGGGCAAGCCCCTGACGGCATGAGTCAGGATGTTGAGCGCCTCGCGGGCCTCGACGCGCGGGTTCTGGTCGATCACCGCGTCGAGCGTGCCGTCGAGCAGAAGGTCCTTGGTGCCCTCCGTCACCTCGTGGCCTAGGAAGACCGTAGACAGCGCGCAGCCGCGCTCCTTCAGCGCCCTGGCAATGCCGGTGTTGCCGGCGCCGACATTGTAGATCGCGGCCAGATCCGGATGCCGGTCCAGCAGGGCCGACGCTTCCGAATAGGCCTTCTCCCGATCATCGAGCATTTCGCGCATCTCGACGATCTCGAGATTGGGGGATTCCTCCGCCAGGATATGGCGGAAGCCCATCTCGCGCTCCTCATGGCCACGATAGGACAGCGAGCCGGCGAACAGCGCCACCTTGCCAGGGTGCCCGGCGCCCATGAAGCGATTGAGCAGATAACCGGCGAGCCGGCCGGCGGCGCGGTTGTCGATGCCGATATAGGCAACCCTCGGCACATGGAGGATGTCGGAGGCGATGGTGACGACCTTGACGCCGCTGGCCGATAACGAGCGGATCGCCTCGCGGACCGTCGGATGGTCGAGCGCGATGACGCCGACGCCTTGCGTCTGGCCGTGCAGATCGTGCAGCAGTCGGGCAAGCCGGTCCGGATTGAAGCCTTCGATGGTGGCGACGCGAACGTCGAGATCGGGTCGCGACTGTGCCTGCGCCTCGATATGCCGGTGCAGCATCTTGATGAAAGAGTTGGTGCCGGCGGGCAGGGCGAAGTCGAGCCGAATGACGGCGCCGGGCAAGGTGGTGCGCTGGGTCGGACTGTTCGAGTTCCCGGCGATGTAGCCAAGCCGCTGCGCCATTTCGAGCACGATCTCGCGCGTGCGCGCCCGCACGCCCGGACGGTTGTTCAGCACACGGTCAACCGTTGCGGCGGAAACGCCAGCTTCGCGGGCTATGTCTGTCAGGGTGGACCGCATAGTCGACTACCTCATTGCCAGCATCAAAATCGCGCGAATCTCCATCGAAGCCGGAGAACGGCTCATCGCCGGCAGCGATTCTGATGGGAAATGATGTAACCGGCCTTGGCCGATGCGCAAGCCGCTGGGCTAAACCAAATCGCCAGCCGGCGTGGAAAAGAGCTTGATCCGTGTCGAATTCCCTCAAATCCAGGCAGCGGGTGCGATGTGGTAACCTCGGTAGACTGCATTCTCTCCCTCGTTTGCGATATTGTGACGTGTTTTGATTATTTATGATGTTGACAGGCTTGCGGCGCTGCCGTCAATATCCATCATAGCGGCCGTGGAGGACAGGGCCTGAGGGAGGACTTCCAATTGTCGAATTTGATCCGCATGTCGCGGTGCCGTTTGCTCGCGTCCGGTGGGAAGGCGGCCGCATTCGTAGCCGCGGCAGGCAGGCGCGCCTGAGAGCGGTGCTGCGCGGCCAGCCTGACATCTGGGCGTGACGCCATGGTGGCGATATCCTGCGAGCCCGCCCGCGTGCATTATTTCGGGCAAAGCGGAGGAGCGCTGGCACGATGACGGCGGCCGCAAGAAACGAGCTTCGGGAGGAAGAGATGGCGAGCAAAGGCTTTGAGCCGGACGTCAAGGTCCGTACGAAAGAATACAGGATCGGCTGCGTCGGCGCCGGCATGATCATGGCCGAGTGCCATCTGGCGGCCTACAAGGAGGCCGGCTTTCCGGTGGTGGCGATCGCATCGCGCACCAAGGCCAGCGCCGAAAAGGTGGCGAAGCGCTGGGGTATCCCAACCGTCCACGACACGCCGGAACAACTGATCGAGGACAAAAATGTCGAGATCATCGACCTGGCCTTTCCGCCGGACCAGCAGCCGGCGCTGATCCGCCATGCTCTGAAGCAGAAGCATGTCAAGGCGATCCTGGCGCAGAAGCCGCTGGCGCTGTCGCTGAAGGACGCGATCGAGCTGCGCGACGAGGCGGCCAGGACCGGCAAGATCCTCTCGGTCAACCAGAACATGCGCTACGACCAGTCGATGCGCGTGCTGAAGCAGATCATGGACAGCGGCGCGCTGGGCGACGTCGTCTTCGCGCAGATCGACATGCACGCTATTCCGCACTGGCAGACTTTCCTGGAGGACTACGACAGGCTGACGCTTGCCAATATGAGCGTGCACCATCTCGACGTGCTGCGTTTCCTGTTCGGTGATCCGGACGAGATCACGACGCTGACCCGCAAGGATCCGCGTACGAAGTTCGATCATTCCGACGGCATCACCGTGTCGACGATGCGCTTTCCCTCAGGCGTGCTCGCCGTGTCGCTGGAGGATGTCTGGTCGGGTCCGCGCCAGGACGGCTACAAGGACGACCAGCACATCAACTGGCGTGTCGACGGTACCAAAGGCGTCGCCAAAGGCACGATCGGCTGGCCGACAGGCTCCGCTTCGACGCTGACCTATGCCTCGACCGAGACAACGGACGGGAAATGGGTGACGCCGAACTGGGACACGATGTGGTTCCCGCATGCCTTCATCGGCGTCATGGAGCAACTCCAGCACGCGGTGAAGACGGGTGAGCCGCCGGCACTCTCCGTCGCCGACAACGTCAGGACCATGGCGCTGATCGAAGCGGGCTACCGCTCGATCGAGAACGGCCGCACGGTCAAGCTTTCCGAAATCTCGACAAACTGAATCACCAGCAACTCGAATCGCTTACAGGGAGGAATTCACACCATGATGCAGGCAGGTATCTTCACAGGCTATTTCCCGTACGGCCTTAAGGAAACGGCGCAGAAGATCCGCGCGCTCGATTTCAACACGGTGCAGCTCGACCTGCATTTTAAAGATGTCGACCTGTCCGCCGGGCAAATCACCAAGGACAAGGCGAGACAAGTCCGAGACGTCTTCCGCGATCACAACCTGCCGGTGTGCTGCGTGTCGGGCTACACCAACATCATCCATCCGGACAAGGCAGAGCGCGAGAAGCGCGTCGGCTACCTCAAGGAGATCATCCGCAACGCCCGCCATTTCGGCTCGCCTTACGTGATCTCGGAAACCGGCACCTACAACACCGAGTCCGACTGGGTGCATCACCCCAAGAACAAGACCGAGGAAGGCTTCGAGGAATGCCGCAAGGTGATCGCCGATCTCGCCCAGACGGCGTATGACCACGGCGCGGTGTTCCTGCTCGAAACCTATGTCAACAATGTCGTCGGCTCGGTCGAGGAGACGGTGAAGATGTTTGCGCAGGTCGACCATCCCGGTCTCGGCCTTTTGATGGACCCGACCAATTATTTCGAGACGCACAACATCGACAGGATGGACCAGATCCTGAACCAGGTGTTCGACACGCTGACCGACAAGATCAAAATCGCCCACGCCAAGGACGTCAAGCGTTCGGGTGGCGACAAGTCGGAGAAGCACGCCGACATCGGCGACGAGGATGCGCTGGAGAGCCATACTTTCCGTGGTGTCGGCGAGATCGAGCTGCCGGCGCCTGGTCTCGGTTCGTTGAATTACGACCTCTATCTGCAGCGGCTGGCCGAGAAGCACCCGAACATCCCGGTCATCATCGAGCATCTTTCGGAAGACGATGTGCCTCGCGCCAAGAAATTCCTCGACGGCAAGTTCCGCGCCAGCGGTCTTTGACGGGAGTTCTGCGTCGCCGCGTTGCGGCGGCGCGTTTGGGTCCCGATGTGAGCAAAGTGAAGGAAATGGCCGTCACATGGTAGAGCTCTACGGCAAGACGCTGTCGCGCCGACAGGTTTCGGAGCGCTCCGGCATGCTGTCGCAATTTGCCGGCGTGCGGCTGATGACCCTTGGCGACGGCGTCGAGCGCGGCATCCGTATGCTGGAGTTCCGCACCGGCTCGGGATTGCGCTTCACCGCACTCGTCGACCGGGCGCTCGATATCGCCGATTGTGACTACAAGGGGCAGGCGATCGGCTGGCATTCGCCGAGCGGTTTTCGCCATCCCGGCCTGCACGAATATGAGGGGGAGGAGGGGCTGGCCTGGGCGCGGTCGTTTTCCGGCCTGCTGCTCACTTGCGGCCTCGACCACATCCTGTTCATGAACGAGGTGCCCGCCGACAGCTACAATTATCCGCCGAGAAAGATGGTGCGCCATTCGCTGCACGGCCGTATCAGCACCATTCCGGCGCGATTGACCGGTTATGGCGAGGCCTGGGATGACGATCGCTGCGTGCTGTGGGCCGAGGCCATCGTTCAGCAGTCGACGGTGTTCGGCGAGGATCTGCATCTGCTGCGGCGGATCGAGGCCGATGTCGGCGGCAACGAGATCCGACTGTCGGACCGTGTCGTCAATCACGGCTTCAGCCGCACCCCGCATATGTATTTCTATCACATAAATGTCAGTCATCCCGTGCTCGACGAAGGATCGCGCTATCTGGCGCCGATCCGGGATGTGGTGTGGGCAGGACATGCCGGCGAGCGCTACGAGGCGCAGAAGGTCGGCTACCGCACGGTGCCGGCGCCGCAACTGGGCTTTCAGGAGCAGGTCTGGCAGCATGAGCTCGGCGCCGACGCCAAGGGCGAGGTGCCGGTGGCGGTGGTCAACGACCGGCTTGGCCTTGGCCTTGAAGTCGTCACCCGCAAGGACCAGTTGCCTTGTGCCTATGAATGGCAGAACTTCCAGGCCGGACAGTATGCGCTGGGCATCGAGCCGTCGACACATCATGTGCTTGGCAATCTGGACGCGCGCGAACGCGGCGAGATGATCTGGCTGGAGCACGGCGAGAGCCGCTCCTACGATGCGGTGTTCCGCGTTCTGGACGGCGCTGACGAGATTGCAGCGGCGGAGCGCCGGATCGCCGGCATCGCCAGGCAGCCGCAGCAGGACTACCCGCAGCCGTCAGGCAATTTTCCGGTGCTCGGTGGCAGGCCGTGATGGTGATGAAGACGATGCAAAAAAACACCAGGTGCGAGGTTGGCCGGAGCGGGGAGGCTCGCGGCCATCAGGATTTGGAGGTCACAATGGCTGACAAGATGAAGCGCGACTACAGTCTGGTCGGCGAAAGCACGCGCAGGGCAATCGAAACCGGGCTGGCCTCGGCCGAATGGTATCACACCGACGTTTCGCGCAAGGCGATGAAGGAATTGATGCAGCGCTCCGATGGTCCGGCAATCCGCGACACTGTCATCTGGATCGTCGCCATACTGGGCTCGGCCGCCGGCGGCATCTATTTCTGGGGTAGCTGGTGGTGCGTGCCGTTCTTCTTCGTTTATGGCGTGCTCTATGGCTCCTCCAGCGACTCGCGCTGGCACGAATGCGGCCATGGCACTGCCTTTCGCACGCGCTGGATGAACGATGTGGTCTACCAGATCGCCAGCTTCATGCTGATGCGCAACCCGGTGACCTGGCGCTGGAGCCATGCCCGCCACCACACCGACACGATCATCGTCGGGCGCGACGCCGAGATCGCGGTGATGCGGCCGCCGGATCTGCTGCGCGCAGCACTTGCCTTCACCGGCATCCTCGATTTCCGCTATTCGCTGCCGACATTGGTGCGCAACGCGTTCGGCAAGATCTCGCCCGACGAGAGAAGCTTCATTCCGGAGATGGAGCTGCCGAAGGTGGTCACCGCGGCGCGCTGGCATGTCGCCCTCTATGTCGCGACGATAGCACTCGCCCTCTATATGTGGTCGTTCCTGCCGCTGATGCTGATCGGTCTGCCGCGCCTCTATGGCAGCTGGCACATGGTGATGACCGGTCTGCTGCAGCATATTGGTCTCGCCGATAATGTCGTCGACCACCGGCTCAACACCCGCACCGTATACATGAATCCAATCAGCCGGTTCATCTACTGGAACATGAACTACCACGTCGAGCATCACATGTTCCCGATGGTGCCCTATCACGCGCTGCCCAGGCTGCATGAAATGATCAAGCACGATCTGCCCGTGCCGAACCCGTCGATCTGGCATGCCTATCGCGAGGTCTGGCCGGTCTTGCTGAAGCAACTCAAGTACGATGACTATTTCCTCAAGCGCGAGCTGCCGCCAACGGCGCGGCCCTATCGCGGTGAGTTCCACGAGGCGAACATGTCGACGGCCGCGGAATAGGTTGCGCAAAGCGGTAATTTCAGGAGATAGAGATGGCCGATTGGGTAGAGGCTTGCGCCGTTGACGATGTCGAGGAAGAGGACGTCATTCGCTTCGATCATGGCGGCCGCACCTTCGCGATCTACCGTTCGCCGGATGATGAGTTCTTCGCCACGGACGGGTTTTGCACCCATGAGAAGGCGCATCTGGCCGACGGGCTGGTCATGGACGACATCATCGAATGCCCGAAGCACAATGGCCGTTTCAACTACAAGACCGGCCAGGCCAAGGGGGCGCCCGTCTGCGTCAATCTGATGACCTACCCGGCAAAGGTCGAGGCCGGCAAGGTGCTGATCCAGATCGGCTGAGCCACTGGACAGCAATCACAAGGGGATAAAAATCGATGAGCCGGAAAAGACCTACGATCGCTGACCTGCGCGCCATCAAGGGCGAGCGGCAATTGACGATGCTGCGTGTGCTGACGATGGACGAGGCCGAGGCGGCCGAGCGGGCCGGCGTCGACATCGTCTCGGTGCCGCCGGAGCTGGTGCTTAATCCTGAATACCGCGAGGCCGCGCCCAGCCTGTTCACCATGCCGGGCGACAATTTCTACGAGATCGGCACATCAGACGACTTTGTCCGCTGGGCTTTCCGGCTCTACAAGGCCGGCGCTGATGCCGTCTATTGCAGCGCCGGCTATGCCACCATCAAGCGGATGGCTGATGACGCCATTCCGGTGATCGGTCATGTTGGGCTCATTCCATCCCGCGCGACCTGGACCGGCGGCTTCAAGGCGGTCGGCAAGACCGCCGACACCGCCATGCAGGTTTTCGAGGCGGTCAAGCAGTTGGAGGCTGCCGGCGCTGTCGGCGCCGAGATCGAAGTGGTGCCGGTCGAGGTGGCCAAAGCGATATCGGAACGCACTTCGCTGATCATGCTGTCGATGGGTGCGGGCACCGGCTGCGACGCGCAATATCTGTTCGCCGACGACATACTCGGCCAGAACCGTGGCCACATGCCACGCCATTCGAAGGTCTATCGCAATTTCGCCGCCGAATACGATCGCCTGCAAGCCGAACGTGTCGCCGCTTTCTCGGAATATGTCGCCGACGTCAACAGCGGCGCCTACCCGGAAGACAGGCACATCGTGCACATGGACCCCAACGAACTCAGCCTGTTCATGAAGAAGGTCGGCGCGGGCTGAGCGCTCCTACGTTGTTGCCCGTCGGTCGCTGCTACGCCTGCCAGGCGCCGCCGGCGAGCGAGGCGTAAAGCGGTTCGGCATCCGGTCCGAGGGGCCTGTCTTCCCTAAGGCTCGATACGTGCGCGCGCACAGCGGCATGGATCGCGCTTGTTCCCGGCGCCAGCACCAAACAGTCACGCAGATCGACGGCCTGTGCCGCGGCCATCAGCTCGAAGGCTATCAGCCGCCGCCACAGCACGATCATCTCGGCGCACTTCGCAACCGCCAGCGGCGTTTGCGTGGCATGGTCCTCGACGCCTTCTGAGACGGGCAGGAAGTCGAGCATCACCGGGTTGGCCTTGTGGCGGATGCTGGCCAGGATCGCCGCCACAGTCTTTTGCAGCGGCACGAAGCCGGCCGAGGCGCCGCCGACCGGCGACAGATATTTGGGCAGGCCGTTGCGGCTGGAGCCGGTAAGCTGGATGAAGCGGGCGGCGCAAGCCGCTGCACATTGGGCGATGGCGAGGCCGAGCGTCTCGAAGGCGAGCGCCAGCGACGCAGTGTGGAAATTACCGGTCGACAGCACCATGCCGTCGTCGCCGAGCACCAGCGGATTGTCGGCGGCGGCATTGAGTTCGATCTCGACGGCACGCTTTGCCTGACCGATCGCCTCGATCAGCGCGCCGTGGATCGACGGCATGCAGCGGATCGATAGCGGATCCTGCAAGGTCTTCGGCGTCAGCGCCTCTTCGCGCGCCAGCAGATCGCGTAGTGCTTGTGCGGCCTGCTGCTGGCCGGCAGCAGGTCGCGCCGTCTGGAGCCGCGAATCGAGAATTGTGCGGTTGGCGCCGAGCGCTTCCATCGTCAGCGCGCCCGCCTGCTGTTGCTGTGCGAAGGCGGATAGTGCGTCGACCACTGCAAGCGCGCCACTGCCGGCAGAGACTGCCGAGGCGTTGATCAGCGACAGGCCGTCCTTGGGCGCGAGGCTGACCGGCGCCAGGCGCGCCATCATCAGCGCCTTGGCCGCCGGCATGCGCCGGCCCTGGTAGTCGGCTTCGCCTTCGCCGATCAGCAAGCGGGCAAGAGCTGTCATCAGCACCAGATCGCCGGCGCCGATCGAGCCCAGCGACGGCATCACCGGATGGACGCCGGCATTGAGCGCCTGGACCAGCGCGTCAAACACGGCAGGCGACAGGCCGGAGCCGCCCGCCGACAGCATCGCCGCCCGAGCGAACATCGTTGCCCGCACGGTCTCGACCGGCAGTGCTTCGCCGACCGCGCCGCTGCGCCCCTCCAGGAGCTGGCGCTGGAACGCGCTGGCGTCGCCCTCCACCGAGGTACCGAGATTGGCGCCGAGCCCGGTGTTGAGACCATAGATCTGCTGGCCGGACGCGGCGGCCTGGTCGAGTATCTTTCGCGCTCTGTCGAGCCGCTCCATCACATCGGGTGCGACGTCCGCCTTCCGCGCTTCGCGGGCGACCGAGGCGACATCCTCGATGCTGACGCCGGCGCCGGTCAGGATGAGCGCACTCATGCGAAGCGCAGCCTCTGGCCGATGCCTTGCGCCTGCGCCTTGGCCAGCATCGCCTTGCCGAGCGCAATGTCGGACAGCGACAGGCCGCGATGCCAGAACAGGATGGTCTCTTCATCGCTTTGACGGCCGGTTTTGAGGCCGGCGGCGATCTGGCCGAGTTCGGCGTGCAGCGTCTGTTCGCTCAGCCGTCCGCTCTCGACATGGGCACGCAGCGAGCCGAACTTGCCGCCCTTGCACTGGCCCCAATCGTCGACGACCATCTTCTGCATGATGTCGGTCAAGGACAGCTCCACCGCGCTCATCGTGCCATAGGGCACCACCAGCGCGCCGGGTTTGATCCATTCGGTTTTGAGCAGCGGCTGCGGCTCCGGCAATCGCGAGGCCTCGACGACGATGTCGGCGCCATCGACGCAGCTTTTCCAGTCGGCAACCGCCGTAACCTTCTTGCCGAGATCGGCGGCAAGCTTCGCTGCAAAGCCGTCGCGGCTTTCCGGCCGGCGCGAATGGACGCGGATCTCGTCGAAGTCGAAGAGATGGTCGAGCAGGCGCACATTCCAGTAGGCGGTGCCGCGCGCGCCGACATGGCCGAGCACCTTCGATGTCTTTTTCGCCAGATGTTTGGCGCCGATGGCGGTGACGGCGCCGGTGCGCATATCGGTGATGACGGTGGCGTCGAGTATGGCGCGCGGCGTGCCGGTGCGCGGATCGAATAGGTTGAGGATGCCGAATTCCGACGGCAGGCCGTGCAGGTAATTGTCGACATAGTCGCCGACGATCTTGACGCCGGCCGCATCCAGCGGCGCAACGTAGCCGCGCAAGACATTGAAATGGCCGTGGAAGGACGGGTCCGGCTCGAGATGGACGCGCGGCTCGATCACTGTCTGGCCGTTGCCCTGCGCCACCAGGCCGGCCTCGACCGCAGCGATGATCTCGGCATCGGTCATTGCGAGGGCCTCGATGTCGAGGGCGTTGAGATAGTCGATGTAGATTGGCTTCATGCGTGTACGATTCCCAGGAAGGCCCCAGCCATCCCATAACAGGCCGCGACGCGACACGAAAGTTTGTTGGTCCATCTCTGGACGAAGCCGGCCAAATGCTGTTCAAACCGGTCCGTCATCGATTTGCCGGACAATTTGTTGGTCCCAGTGGCTCGGGAGAGATTTCGTACAGTTCCGTTCATGACCGCCATTCCCGAGAACGAAGCCTTGCCCGAAAGCGCGACACAGGCGCGCCGCGTGGCGCTGATCGTCGCCGTTGCCTTCTTCATGCAGCTCCTGGATTCGACGATCATCTCGACGTCGCTGCCGCAGATGGGCCAGTCTTTCGGCGTGCCGGCAGTGGCGATGAGCATCGGCATCACCGTTTACATGCTGACCATGGCGGTGTTCGTGCCGCTGTCGGGCTGGCTCGCCGACCGTTTTGGCGCGCGCGATATCTTCCTTATCGCCATCGCCCTGTTCACCCTGGCCTCAGTTGCCTGCGGCGTCTCACAGAACCTCACCCAGTTCGTCGCCGCGCGCGCGGTGCAGGGCCTGGGTAGCGCGCTGATGATACCGGTCGGCCGTATCCTGGTGTTGCGCAACGCCTCGAAATCCGAGCTGCTCAACGCCACGGCGCTGATCACCTGGCCGGCGCTGTTCGCGCCGGTGATCGGGCCGGTGCTTGGCGGCTTCATCACGACCTATCTCTCCTGGCACTGGAACTTCTTCATCAACATTCCGCTTGGGCTGGCTGGGCTGGCGCTGGTCGCCCGCTTCATTTCCGGCGACCGCGAGTCCGAAACCAAGCCGCTCGACTGGCCGGGTTTCTTTTTGACCTCGGTCGGGCTTGCCTGCCTGCTCTATGGCCTGGAACGCATCGCACATCCGGAAGACGGCATCTTGCCGACCGTGGCGCTGCTCGGCACAGGCATTCTCGTCGGCTGGGTGGCGGTGCGGCATCTCGCACGTACTCAACATCCGCTGCTCGATCTCTCCGCTTTCAAAGTGCAGACTTTCGCCATATCGACGCTGACGGCCGGCACGATCTTCCGGGTCGCCATCAACGCCACGCCGTTCCTGTTGCCGCTCTTGTTCCAGGTCGGTTTCGGGCTGAGCCCGGTCGATGCCGGCCTGATGATCCTGGCCTATTTCCTTGGCAATCTCGGCATGAAGGCGGTGACGACGCCGACGCTGCGACGCTTCGGCTTCCGTTCCGTTCTGATCATCAACGGCGTCATCGCATCGCTGTCGATCATGGCCTGCGCGGCGATCTCGCCGCAGACGCCGCAGGTGCTGGTGGTGGCGCTGATGCTGATCGCCGGGCTGACGCGTTCGATGCAGTTCACCGCGCTCAACACGCTGGCCTTCGCCGACGTGGCACCACAGCAGCGCAGTTCGGCCGCGACCTTGTCCAGCATGCTGCAGCAGGTGGCGATGCTGTTCGGGGTAGCGGTGGCGGCGGCGCTGCTCAACCTGTCGCAGATCGCCAGGGGCGGGCCGGCGCTCGACCTCGTCGATTTCCGTCTCGCCTTTCTGGCGATCGGCGCCATTGGAGTGGTGGCAGCCTTGCGCTTCCTGGCATTACCGGTGACCGCCGGTGCCGAGGTTTCGGGTCATCTTCCGCGCAACTGAAATTCTACGCCAATCGCGGAAATAAAATTCCGCCTGTTCCTTTCGTCTTGAAGCAGACATTTCGTGCGCCATTACGCCAGCTTCGGCAATCGATGCATCCACAGCAGAATCTCATCGCATGCCGGCGGGCAATGCGCGGATTCATTTGACGAGTTGGTCCTGAGCCGATTAGCTTTCATTTCGGATGGCCGCAGAGGGAGCAGGGCGTAGCCATCCTGGGGCGAAGGCGACACCGGGCAATGAATGCAATCGGCTGGCCGAACTGGAGGAGCCTGAACCAGGAAGGCATTGTCTTTGCCATTGCGGTCGTGCTGTTCGCAGCCGCCGCGATCGGCCTGCCGGGGTTCATCGACCCGAACAATCTCGTCGCCATCGTGCGCTCGGTGTCGGTGCTGGGCATCCTGGCGCTCGGCATGGCGATTGTCATCATCGGCCGGGGCATCGACCTGTCCGCCGTGGCGATCATGGCGATGTCGGTCGCCTGGTATCTGCAATTGCTGAATTCAGGAACGCCAGACGGGCTGGCTTTCGCCTATGTGCTCGCCGGCGTTCTCGCCATCGGGCTCTTGAACGGCTTTCTGGTGGCCTATGCTGACGTTCCGGCGATCTTCGTCACGCTCGCCACCGGATCCTTCGTCTTCGGCTATGTGCGTTCGCAGTTGATCTCGCAGGACGCCGTGCCGGTGCCTCAGGGACATTGGGTCGAGCTTTTGGGTGGCCTGCGCTTCCTCGACATCCCGATCGAAGTCTTCATCTTCGCCGGGCTGGCCTTCGTCTTCTTCCTGTTCCTGCGCTTTACCAAATGGGGCCGCTACATCTATTTCGCCGGCGACAACCCGGTTGCTGCGCGCAACATCGGCATTCCGGTGCGCCCGATGCTGGTGCTGCGCTACGTGCTTTCGGCCTTCGTGGCCCTGGTTGCAGGGCTGCTGACGGCGGCCAGCTTGCATTCGATCAACACCCGCATCGTCAATTCCACACTGCTCTACGACATTGTGCTGGTGGCGGTGATCGGCGGCATCGGGCTTTCAGGCGGGCGGGGCGGGGTGCGCAATGTGCTGGTCGGCGCGGCGTTGATCGGCATCCTGCTCAACGCCATGACCATCATCGACATTCCGCTGCTTTACCAGAACCTGATCAAGGCAGCGATCCTGCTGGGGGCGATCATCGTCGACGGTTTCATCAACCCGCGCGACGAGCAGACTGCCCAGCAGGGCGACATCTAGGCCGACGCGGACGGTTGGGGCCGGCCGCGAACAATCATAACCAACCAGAGGATGTGACATGAAAATCATCAGGACATTTATGGCGGCAGCGGCAGTATTCGCCGTCTCGGCCTTCGTCGCGCCAAGCTTTGCCGCAGAGGATCCCGGTCCCGCCGCCTATTCGCAGGCGCTCAAGGGCAAGCGCGTGATGCTGATTCCGATGGCGATGGGCTTCGACCTGGCACAGGGCTGGGCACATTTCCTGAAGAAGGAAGTCGATGCCTGGGGCGGCACCTTCGAGACGCGCGATCCGAACTGGGTCGTCGATGCGGGCGCGCAGGCGATCACCGACGCGATCTCCTCGGACACCAGGCCGGACGTGCTGATCATCCATTCGCCGGACCTCAACTCCTATGCCAAGCTAATGAAGAAGGCACAGGCCGCCGGCACCTATGTGCTGCTGGTCGACAACCCCGCGAACTTTCCCGCCGATGCCTTTGTCGGCAGCGACTGGGACCGGCTCGGCCAGCTCGAGGCCGAGGCTGCGATCAAGGGCTGCGGCCCGAATTCCTCCAAGAAGCTCGGGCTGGTGCAGGGCGACCAGGCCAATTCGTCGAGCCTCTACCAATATGCCGGCATCATGAAGGTGCTGGAAAAGAACCCCGACTTCAAGGTCGTGGCCAAGCCGGATTCCAACTGGGATGCGACGACCTCGCGCAACGTGACGACGACGATGCTGCAGCAAAACCCCGACATCTGCGCCATCATCGATTTCTGGGACGGCGATGCCACCGGCGCGGCCGCCGCTATCCGCGACGCCAAGCTCGAGGGCAAGGTGTTCCTGGTCACCACCGGCGGCGGCGAGAAGACCGCCGACTGCGACAAGCTGCAGGACGGCACCTATGGCGCGGTTGTCATGACCGACCTTGCCCGTCAGTCGGGCGACATGAACGCCATCATCAAGTTCCTGCTGCAGAGCGGGCAGCCGGCCGGCACGTCGAAGACCTATATCTACACGCTGGAGAAGGCGACGACCAAAGCCGATCTCAAGCCCGACAGCTGCTGGGACCTGAAGGCGCTGCAGGCCGAAGCGGCGGCGAAGTAAACCGCAGGTTCAAGACAAGCCTCAACGAGGTGGCCGGAACAATCCAGCCACCTCGTGTCCTCATGCAATCACAGCAGTAGCCCTATGTCCTTTCGTGAACGCCTCCAGTCCTGGCGCTACAATCTCGTGCCCGACCATCTGGTCGGCGAGATCCTGACCAAGCGCTGGACCGACAACGCCATCCCGTTCCTGGCGCTGGTGGCGACGCTCGGCGTGTTCGGTTCGCTCATTCCAGGCTTCTTCAAGCTGACGGCGCTGCAAGATTCGACCCGCCAGCTCGGCGAATTCTCGCTGCTCGTCACCGGCATGACCGTGGTCATGCTGGGCGGCGGCATCGACCTTTCGGTCGGTTCGATCTTCGCGCTCTCCTGCTTTTCGGCGGTCTATGTCTTCTTCATCCTCGAACAGTCGGTATGGCTGGCGCTTGCAGCGTCGATCGCCACCGGACTGCTGTTCGGCGCGATCAACGGCTACCTCATCGGCTATTTCAGGCTGCGCGCCTTCCTGACGACACTCGTCACCTTCATCTTCGGTCGGGCTCTGTTCGACATACTGGTCACCACTTATGCCGCCGACGTGCAGCTTTCCAGCGCCACATCGGATGTGCTGGATTTCATCGGCGACGGCACCTTCTGGGGTCTTTCGGTCGCCGTATGGGCGGCTATCATCCTGGCCATCATCACCCATGTCGCGCTGACACGCTCGCGGCCCGGCTGGCATGTGCTGGCGGTCGGCGGCTCCAGGCGCTCGGCGCACAATGCCGGCATTCGCGTGCGCCGCACCGTGTTCATGACCTATGTGTTCTCGGGCTTCTGCGCGTCGCTCGGCGGTTTTCTCATCGCTTGCCGGCTGAGCGGGGCAGGGCCGGGAACCGGCCTCAACCTGGAGATCATGGCGTTGACGGCGGCGGTGGTCGGCGGCGTCAGTCTGGGCGGCGGGCGCGGCTCGGTGGTCAAGGGGCTGATGGGCGCGATCATCGTGCTGACCATGACCAACGGGCTGATCCGGCTGGGCTACGGCACCGGCACCAACCAGATGGTGCTCGGCATCATGCTGGCCGTCGCCGTCACCATCGACATCCGCTGGCTGAAGAACCGCGACAAGGTGCTGAACGAGGTCTATGTCGCGCCGGTCTATCTCAGGATGGGTGCGACGCAATCGGCCGCCGCCGGCTCCGGCACGTCTTACGAACTCGACAACCGGCTGTCGGGTGCCGACCATATCGGACTCGGCGAGTTGGAAGGTCCGGAAGACGTCATTCTCGACCGCGACGATCATCTCTATTGCGGCACCCGTCACGGCGAGATCGTTCGTTTCTTCGCACCTGACTACAAGCGCTCGGAAGTGTTCGCACATATCGGCGGTTTTCCGCTGGGTCTGGCCTTCGACAAATCAGGCAATCTGATTTCCTGCGTCGGCGCCATGGGGCTTTATTCGGTGTCGCCGCAGCGCGAGGTGAAGCAGCTGTCGGCCGAGACGTCGCGCTCGTGGACCTCGATCGTCGACGATGCGCGGCTGCGCGATCCCAACGATTGCGACATAGCGCCGGACGGGCGCATCTATTTCACCGACTCGACCAAGCGCTACGACGCCCATGACTGGGCGCTGGATTCGATCGAGAACCGCGCCACCGGGCGGCTGCTCGTCTACGATCCGAAGGACGGTTCGACGAAAACGTTGCTCGACGGCTATCGCTACACCAACGGCGTGTGCATGGCGCATGACGGCAAGTCGCTGTTTTTTGCGGAGAGCTGGGCCTGCCGGGTGCACCGCTACTGGCTTGAAGGGCCGAAAGCAGGCACCGCCGAGTGCGTGATCCGCGACATGCCGGGGTATCCCGACAACATCAACCGGGCCTCCGACGGCAATTACTGGATGGCCTGGCTCGGCATGCGCACGCCGAGCTTCGATCTCTCGCTGCGCCATCCCGACATGCGCAAGCGCATGACGCGCCGCCTGCCGCAGGACGAGTGGCTGTTTCCCAACATCAACACCGGCGGCGTGGTCAAGTTCAACGAGACGGGCGGCATCGTCGAGGCGATGGGCGATCTCTCGGGCGCCGCCCATTCGATGGTCACCTCGATGCGCGAGCACAAGGGCTATCTCTTCGTCGGCGGCATCCTGAACAACCGCATCGGCCGCTACAGGATTCCCGGCGCCGATCCGAACTGGACCAGCCCGGCCTCCTATTGGGGGGCGACATCATGATACTCGATCCGATCCTCGACATCTTTCGCGGCAAGGCGGTGACCATCCCGCCGCTCGACGGCGCCTTTCGGCCGAACACGGTGCTGGACGATGCCCCGGTCTTTTCCACGCTGATCGAGCCCGACAATCTGGCCGCAACGGGCGACCGCCTGCTGGCTTCCAGCGGCAATGCCGTCTTTGCGATTGCCGGAGGTGCCGAGCCTGCCGTGGTCGAGGCATTCCCGTCTCCCGTCACCGCGCTCACTGTGTCGCCTTCCGGCGACCTCACGGTTGGCCTCGAAAGCGGCAAGTTGCTGATATCAGGCATGGAGGCGGTGCTTCCAGCCGAAATCCGCTGCATCACGGCGCTCGCCTATGCGGCGGACGGAACGCTGTGGCTGGCCAATGGTTCGGCCGAGCATGCGCCCTCGCAATGGGCCGCCGACCTGATGAAGAAGGGCGCGTCAGGCTCGTTGTGGAGGCGCGAACCCCAAGGCAGTGACTTCCGTAAGCTCGCCGGCGACATCGCCTTCCCCTATGGGCTGCATCCTGTCGGCAGGGACGTGCTGGTCAGCGAAAGCTGGCGCCATCAGCTCCTTCGTTTCGATGGCACGACCGGCAGCGGCTCGACGGTGCTGGCGCATCTGCCCGGTTATCCCTCCCGGCTGTCACCATCCGCCGACGGCGGCGCCTGGCTGACCTTGTTTGCGCCGCGTAACCGGCTGATCGAGTTCGTGCTGCAGGAAACGCATTATCGCGACGAAATGATAGCCGAGGTGCCGCCCGAATTCTGGATCGCGCCGGCGCTGGCTTCCAACCGCAGCTTCCTCGAGCCGCTGCAATGCGGCGGCATCCGCACCATGGGCATCCACAAGCCATGGTCGCCCAGCCGTTCCTACGGGCTGGTGGTCAAGCTCGACCGGAACATGCGGCCGCAATTCAGCCTGCACAGCCGCGCCAACGGCACGCGCCACGGCATTACCAGTGTGGCGGAAAAGGGCGGCCGGCTGTTCATCGCCTCGAAGGGCGGCGACTGTCTCCTGGCCATCGATCTTGCGTCCGGAGGATTCTGATGGAACCGATCGTCCGCCTCGAAAACATCACCAAGACCTATCGCGGCGTGCCCGCGGTGAAGAATGTCAGCTTCGACCTGCGCAAGGGCGAAATCCACGCTCTGCTTGGCGAGAACGGCGCGGGTAAGTCGACGCTGACCAAGATCATTGCCGGCGTCGTTGACGCAACCTCGGGAAAGATGATCCACAAGGGGCAGGAGATGGCCTACGCCTCGCCACACGCGGCGCTCGAAGCCGGCATCGCCATGGTCTTCCAGGAGACCAGCCTGGTGCCGTCGATGACGGTGGCGCAGAACCTTTATCTCGGCACGGAAAAATTCCTCAACCGGCTGCGCGGCACCTACATCTCGGCGCAGCAATTTCTGCAGTCGCTGAATTTTCCTGTCGATCCCAACGCCATGGTGGCGACGCTGGGCGCGGCCAAGCGGCAGATGGTCGAGATCGCGCGCGCCGTCCACCACAATGCCGAGATCATCATCTTCGACGAGCCGACCGCCACCCTGACGCCAGAGGAGAAGCGGCACTTCTTCGCGCTGACCCGCCGGCTCAAAGGCAATGGCGTTTCGATCGTTTTCATCAGCCACGCGCTGGAAGAGGCGCTATTGATCGCCGACCGCATCACCATCCTGCGCGACGGTGAACTGGTGATCACCGACGACGCATCGGCCTTCGACCGCGACAGGATCATAGCGGCGATGGTCGGGCGGACGCTGTCGGGACAGCTCTACCAGCTGCGCGACGAGGCCAGGTTGCGCAAGGCCGGCAAGAAAGTGCTGTCGGTGCAGGACATTTCGATGGGCAATGTCGTGCGCAACACCTCCTTCTCGATCTTCGAGGGCCAGATCACCGGCGTCTTCGGACTGATCGGCTCCGGCCGCACCGAGACCTTCAAGATCGTCTCAGGCATCTACAAGCGCGACTTCCTGCGCGGTGGCACGATCGAGCTGGACGACAAGCCCGTGCGCTATCTCGTGCCCAGCGAGGCTGTGGCGGACGGCATCGTCTATGTCACCGAGGACCGCAAGAGCGAAGGTATTTTCGAAACGATGGATGTCGCCGAGAACCTGTTCGGCGGCTACCTGGCGGCGGGCCGCGAAAAGGCCTGGATAATCAATGCGCAGGAGATGCGGGCGCTCTCGGCCGAATGGACGAAAACCCTGAACGTCAAGGCAATCAACGACAATGCCCGCGTGGTCGAGCTTTCAGGCGGCAACCAGCAGAAGGTGGTGATCGGCAAGGGGCTGGTGCAGCAGCCGCGCATCGTTATCTTCGACGAGCCGACGCGCGGCGTCGATGTCGGCGCTATCGCCGAAATCCACCAGATCATCAACCGGCTGGCCGACGAAGGCCTCGCCGTCGTCGTCATCTCGTCCTATCTGCCCGAGATCATGAACCTGTCCGACCGCATCCTGGTCTGCCGGCAGGGCCGCATCGTCGAGGAGTTCTCGCCGGCGGAGGCGACGGAGGAGAAGATCATGTACGCGGCCGTGCATTAGAGCTTGGCGTAGAGGGTCGACATGTCCGGTGGTCGTTGGCGCATGCTTTGGAGATCGGCAGAAACGCCCATCGCTTCGTCATCCTGGGGCGAAGCAAGGAGCGAAGCGACGCGGCGCAGACCCCAGGATCCATGCCGTGACTTCCAAGCGTTGCGGCGATCCGGAATTCTGCTCCGTTGCACTCCTCGCGAGAGGTCACGGCATGGATCCCAGGGTCTTCGCGACGCCGCTTCGCGGCTGCTCCGCGCTGGGATGACGACGCTGAGGTGCTTCGGCCAACCTCCACGATTCTACGCTACTTCGCGGTAGAAACTGAATCGGCCGAACCGGTTAGCCGCCTTTGCTCAAAACCTGATTCAACGAAAGGAAATGCCATGGCCACGACGAAACTTCTGACCGATGCCGAGGTCGAGGCGATTCCCGCGGTGAAGGCCGTGTTCGACGACATCCGCGCGACGCGCAAATCCGATTTTGTCAACAATTTCTGGCGCGGGCTGGCCAATGATCCGGTCTCGCTGAAGCGGGTCTGGGAACAGCTCAAGGCGGTGATGGTCGCCGAGAGCGCCATCGACCCGTTGACCAAGGAGATGATCTACATCGCCGTCTCGACCGCCAATGGCTGCTCCTATTGCGTCCACTCGCACACGGCGGCAGCCCGCGCCAAGGGCATGACCGACGTGCAGCATGGCGAATTGGTGTCGATCATCGGTCTGGCGGGGCAGACCAATCAGATGGTGACGGCGATGCAGATCCCGGTCGATCCGCAGTTCGAGGTGAAGTAGGGCGGGCCTCGTTTACCTTCTCCCGCAGGGAAGAAGGCAAGGCGCCGCGCTATGCCGGCCGATACACTTTCTCCGCCGTGTTCCAGAAAATATCCGCTTCGGCCGCCGCGCCATGCTTGCCCACCGCCGCGCGATGCGCCTTGATCAGTTCGGCGTGGCTGGTCCACAGTTTCTCGATCGGGAAATTCGAGCCGAACATCAGATGATCGCTGCCGAGAATATCGATTGCATTGTCGACGATGTAGGCGATCAGCGCCGGGTCGTTGCGATGGACGAAGGTGCCGAGGCCGGAGAGCTTGGCGTGGAAGTTGGGCGCCGCCGAAAGGGTGCGCAGGCCTGCCTTCCAGGCCTCCGTGGTCTCCGGCTCCATGCCGGTCAACATGCCGGCATGGGTGAGGATGAAATTGGTTTCGGGGTTCTCGCCGACCAGCGTCAGCCCGTCCTTCATCTGGGCGGGGAAGAGTTGCAGGTCGAAGGACAGGCCATAATCCCTGAGCCGCGCCACATTGGCCCGCACTTTCGGGTCGATGACCTGATCGGCCGAGGCGGCGAAGCGGAAGGCCAGCGTCTCGTGCCAGTGCAACTGCATGCGCACGCCGCGCAGCAGCGGATATTTTTTCAACCGGTCGATCTGGGGGCGGACATCGTCGACGGTCATGTCGGCGTAACCGACGATGGCATGCGGCCAGCCGGTCTCCTCGGCGGTCTTCTGCAGGAAGGCGACCTCCTTCTCGAAATCCTCCTTGGCCCAGTTGGTCTGGACGTAGACCGCCTTCTCGACGCCCGAGCCGCGCTGGTCGGCGAGGAACTCCTCGATCGGATAGTCGCGGCGGATCGGTTCGTAGGGGCCGAAGATGCGCGGCACCATCGGGCCGACCAGCCAGGGCTGGTCCTCTTGGCGCCAGATATGGAAATGCGCGTCGATCGTCTTCTGCATCATGAAACCCTTTTCCAGATTGCCGCGGCCGCCGGAGCGGGGCGGGCGAGCGACAGGATGAAATCGGTGACACCCGAGATCGACGATCCATCGACGAGATCGTCGAGCACCGGCAGGATGGCGCTTAGCGCCGCCGTTGCCGGGCGGAAGCGCGGGTCGCCGGCCAATGGCGTCGCCAGCGACAGCCGGAAGGCACGGGCGCTCAAACGGCGCATCGCGGTCTCCAACTCGGCATGGTCGCCGCGCTCCAGTGCATCCGAGAGGATGACGACCGCCGCACCCCGGGCGAAAGCGGAAAAGCGAGGTACCGAAAGGAAGGCGAGCAGGGTCGGGCCCATGCGGGTGCCGCCATCCCAGTCGTCGACCTGCGCGGCGGCGCGGGCCAGCGCCTGATCGCAGTCGCGGATGCGTAGCGCCGAGGTGATGCGGGTCAGCCGGGTGCCGAAGGTGAAAATCTCCGCGCGGTCCGCGCCTTGCACGGCGGCATGCGCCAGCTTGAGGTAGTCCGAGGTGTGCAGCTTCATCGAACCGGAGACATCGATCAGCAGCAGCAGCTTGCGCGGCACGGTCTGGCGGCGGCGCAAAAGCGGCGAGGGGACGTCACCATCGGCGCTGACGATTTCGCGCAGCGAGCGGCGCAGGTCGAGCTTGCCACGCGAATGGGTGCGCACTGTGCGGAAGGAACGACGTGCGGGCAAGGCGGATGCCAGTTTGCGGCGAAAGGCGCTTAGCTTGGCATCATCGCGCTGGAAGTCGCGCATGCTCAACTGTTCGATGGCCGAGGACAGCTCGCCGCCTTCCTCCTGTCGCTCGGCTTCGATCTGTTCGTGATTGGCGCCGCCATCATCCTTGATGCGGGTTTCCTCGTCCGTATCTCCTTCAACCACGGCAGAAGTGTTGCCGTAGAAATAGCTCTGGAAATGCGCCTCGAATTCGTCGCGGCGATCGGGCGTCGGCGCCAGCGTGGCGAGGGCGGCTTCGTGGATGTCGGCAATGGAGCGTGGCCCGAGCAGCGTCACGGCCTGCATGAAGCCGGATATTTGCTCTGGCGCAACCGGGAAGCCGTAGCGGCGCAGCAGCCGGCCGAAGCCGAGAAAAGGTGCTGCGGCGCGGGGCAAGCTTTCTCCCCGCATCATTCCTTCGCGCCCCCCTCTGTCCTGCCGGACATCTCCCCCTCAAGGGGGGAGATTGGCAGCTTCGGCGCTTCGCTCAGATCTGCAACGCTGGAGATGAGCGAAAGCCGGGATGATAGCCGATCTCCCCCCTTGAGGGGGAGATGCCAAGTTTTGGCAAAGAGGGCAGGACAGAGGGGGGTGCTATCCCGCCAACGTTGCGCACTAGACCTCGGGTATCGCGCTAGCGCGTTTCGGTTGCTCATCACGCCAGCGCCTCCTCGACGATCCGTCCGAGCTGTGGCGCGATATAGGACAGGTCCTCCTCGTCCTTGATCAGCACGCCGATGGCGCGGCGAAAAGCTTCCGGCCACGGGCTGCCGCCTTTTTCGAGAATGGTGGCGGCATTGGCCCATTCGACTGCTTCGGCGATGCCTGGCGGCTTGGCCAGCGGACGGGCGCGGATGGTCTGCACGGCCGCCGCCACGGCGCGCGCCGTAGCCTCGGCAACGTCGCCGGCACGCAGCATGATGATCTCGGCCTCGCGCTCGGCGTCGGGATAGCCGATCCAGTGGTAGACGCAGCGACGGCGCAGCGCCTCGGCAAGTTCGCGGGTGCGATTGGAGGTCAGGATGACGATCGGCTGCGCCGTTGCGCGGATGGTGCCTCTCTCCGGAATGCTGATCTGGAAATCGGAAAGGAATTCCAGAAGCAGCGCCTCGAACTCATGATCCGAACGGTCGATCTCGTCGACCAGCAGCACGCGCTCCTGTGGGGCCTTCAGCACCTGCAGCAACGGCCGCGCGATCAGGAACCGGTCGTCATAGATATCGATTTCATGCTCGCCAGCGTGGCGGATGGCGAGCAACTGGCGCTGGTAATTCCATTCATAGAGCGCATGCGCGGCGTCGATGCCTTCATAGCATTGCAACCGCACCAGATCGCGGCCGAGCACTTCGGCGATCGCCTTGGCCGCTTCGGTCTTGCCGACGCCCGGCGCGCCTTCGAGCAGCAGCGGCTTGCCCAGCCTTATCGCCAGGAAGATCGCGGTCGCCAGGCTTTCGTCGGCGAGATAACGCGATGCTGCAAGGCGCTCTGCCACCGCTTCCGGCGACGTTGCGATGGTCCCGGCGCTTGCAGTGCGGTCACTTGTCCTGGGCATCTCCAACACTCAGTTCGGCGCGCCGGCCTGCGCTTTCAAGGCGCGCAGAATGCGCTCGGGCGTGATCGGCAGCGTGTCGATGCGCACGCCGACCGCGTCGAAGACAGCGTTCGCCACGGCGGGAATCTGCGGGTTGGCGCACATCTCGCCCGGTCCCTTGGCACCGTAGGGGCCATCGGCCGAGGGACGTTCCAGCACGATGATCTCGGTTTCGGCGAGGTCGCCGGGACCCGGCATCAGGTACTGGTTGAAGTCGGTGCCGCCATGGTCGCGGTTGGGATAATAGGGCTCGGTCGTCTCGTAGAGCGCGTGGCTGATGCCCATCCACGAACCGCCGACGAGCTGCTGCTCGACCATTTTCGGGTTCAGGGCGCGGCCGATCTCGAAGATGTTCTTCACCGTCAGCACGGTGACTTCGCCGGTCTCGTCATCGACCTCGACCTCGGCGACCGTGCAGGCATGGGCGTAGCAGGTCGACGGCTTCATCGCGCCGGTTTCTTTCTCCGGATAGGAGCGTGGGATGAGAAACATGCCGCGGCCGGAGATCGAGCGGCCGCGCTTGAAATGGGCCGATAGCGCGACATCGAAGATCGAGATCGACTTTTGCGGCGCCCCTTTGACCAGGATGTTGCCCTGGCCGTCGGTCTCGAGGTCCGACGCATTCACTTCCAGCTCCTCGGCCGCCACCTCCAGCATCACCTGGCGGGCCTCCTTGGCCGCCTGGATGACGGCGTTGCCGGCGCGGTGCGTGCCGCGCGAGGCGAAGGTGCCCATGCAGTGCGGGCCTGTATCGGTGTCGGCGGTGTCGACGACGACGCGGTCGGTCGGCACGCCGATCGTCTCGGCGCAGATCTGCGCCATGATCTGCTTCATGCCCTGGCCAAGATCGACGCTGGAGAGCGTGACCATGAAATTGCCGGTCGGCGTCGAATGCACCAGCGCCTGGGTGGGGTCGCCGCCGAGATTCATGCCGGTCGGATAATTGATCGCGGCGACGCCGCGTCCGCGCCTGATCGCCATCTCAAGCTCCCTTCGCGTAGGAGGACATGGCCATGTATTTTTCCGCCACCGGCCAGTTGGCGGCGCGCGAAGCTTCCTGCATGCATTCGATCAGCGCAGCGCCCTCGGTCGGTTGGCGGTGCGCCTTCATATCGCCGTCGCGATAGGCGTTGATGAAGCGGAATTCGAGCGGGTCCATGCCGATCAGCCGGGCGAGCTTGTCCATCTGCACCTCCAGTGCGAAATCGCCGATGGTGACGCCAAAGCCGCGCATGGCCGAGGAAGGCGTGCGGTTGGTGTAGACGCAGTAGGTGTCGATCCAGACGTTGGGGATGGTATAGGGGCCGGGATAGTGGCCCGCGCCCTTCTGCGCGCCATAGGGCGAGTGACGCGAATAGGCGCCGGCATCGGTGTAGCCGGTGACCTTGCGGGCGACGATGCGCCCGTCGTTCATGACGCCGTCCTTGATGACGACCTTTTCGGCCGCGCGGGGCGAAGAGATCTGCATCTCCTCCTCTCGACTGTAGATGAAACAGACTGGTCGTCCGGTTAGCTTGGCGCCGAGGATGGCGATCGGTTCGACTATGACGTCGACCTTGCCGCCAAAGCCGCCGCCGACGGTGCCACCGACGAAATGCAGCTTGCTGCCCGGCATCTGCAAGATGATCGAGGCATTGTCGAGGGTGAAGAACATCGCCTGCGTGTTGGTGTAGCAGGTGAAACGGTCATTGCCTTCGGGCGCGACGATGCAGCCGGTCGTCTCGGTCGGCGCGTGCTCGATCGGCGAAGACTGGTAGGTCTGTTCCAGGATGTGATCGGCGCCGGCGAAACCGGCCTCGACATCGCCGAAGCGGACCTTGCGGCATTCGCCGCTGTCATAGAGATAGTGGTTCTGGCCGTGATATTCGTTGACGATCGGCGCGCCGGGCTTCAGCGCCTCCTCCATGTCGAACACGGCCGGCAGCACCTCATAGTCGACCTTGACCTTGGCGGCCGCTTCCTGCGCGGCGCGCTCGGTCTCGGCCAGCACCGCCACCACGGCTTCGCCCTTCCAGCGCACCTTGCCGTCGGCCAGCACCGTCTCGTCCTCGGGTCCGACCTGGATCAGGATGAGGATGGTGTAGACATTGTGCGGCACGTCCTTGGCCGTCAGGATCTTCACCACGCCCGGATGCTTTTCCGCCTCCGAAGTGTCGATCGAACGGATGCGGGCATGGTGGTGCGGGCTGCGCACCATCTTCAGGTGCAGCATGCCGGGAAAGTTGCGGTCGGCGAAATAGGCGGTCTTGCCGGTGACGTGGCCGGGCGAATCCGAGCGCGGCCGGGGCTGGCCGATCTCGTGCAGATCGTCCTTGCGCTGGTCGGCGAAGTAGCTCTTGCGGAGTTCCATCTTTTTGACTCCCCTCAAGCCGCGTGCTGCGAACTGGATCGCGCAGCGGACAGCACCGCCTGGATGATCGGCTCGTAGCCGGTGCAGCGGCAGATGTTGCCCGACAGCGCCTCGACCACCTCGTCGCGGCTGGGGTTGGGCGTATGGTCGAGCAGCACCTTGGCCGCCATGATCATGCCCGGCGTGCAGAAGCCGCATTGGGTGGCGAAGGCGTCGAGGAAGGCGCGCTGCAGCGGATGCAGCACGCCGCCTTCCGACAGCCCCGAAGTCGTGGTGATGGCGGCGCCGTTGCAGGTCTCGGCCAGCGTCAGGCAGGAGAGCCGGAGTTCGCCGTCGATGATGACCGAGCAGGCGCCGCAGGTGCCCTGGTGGCAGCCGCCTTTCGGCGAGGTATCGCCGATCTTGTCGCGCAAGGCGTGAAGCAGCGTCGTGCCGCTGTCGATGAATTCGGCCTTTTCCGCGCCGTTGAGCGTGAACTGAACCGGGACCTTTGCCATGTTTTCCTCCTTGCGGGCCTGCCCGTGGGCAAAGCCCGCGCCCCAACGTACTCTCAGGCAAGCAGCAGCCGGCCGAGATGGACCGGCAGGACTTCATTGCGATACCAGGCACTGGCGATCGGGTCGGTGATGGGCGAGGTGCCTTCGCCCGCAGCGGCCAGCGCCGGTACGATGCCATCCTTGGTGAGCTTGCTGCCGAGCAGCGCCTTCTCGGCTGCCTTGGCGCGCATCGGGCGATCGGCCATGCAGCCGAACGCTATCCGTGCCGAGGACACGGTGCCGTCCACCGCCTGTTCCAGCACCGCGGCAATGCTCAGCACAGAGACGCCTTTGGGCTTGACCCGCGACACCTTCAGGAAGCGAAAGCCGTTGTGTGGTGGAAGCGCGAAAGCGACCGATGTTACGACGGCGCGGCTGCCATCCCGGTTGGTCAAGAACTCCTCGATCGGCATCTCGCTGTCATCGGTGCTGACGGTTGCGTCCAGCGCCAGCAGCGCGACCGTGAAATCGCCATAGGGCGCGGGTGCGAACAGATTGCCGCCGACGGTCGCCATATTGCGGATCGCCGGACCGCCGACAGCGCGCGCGGCAGGAGCAAGAGAGGCGAGATCCGGATGACGGGCGACCGTCGCCATGGTCACCGAGGCGCCAAGTCGGACCTTGCCGCCGGAGACGGCTATGGTCGACAACGACGGCTCGGTCGAGCGCACGAAGCTTAAGAGCGATACGTCGCCTTCATTGGTGGCGCGAACGACCAGCGTGCCGCCGCCGAGATAGCGGGTGCCGGCCGCCTTCAGCGCCGCATCGGCATCCTTCACCGTGGAGAAAGTCTGGAGGGCAAGCGCCATGGCATGCTCCTGCTTATCAGCTCTGGCCGGCAAAATGGCTCTTCAGGGCATTGAAGCCGCCCTGGAAGACATTGGCGCCCATGCCTTCGGCCAGCTTGTCGGCTTCTTCGGGTGCTGCGTCGAAGCTGGCGGTCCATTCGGCATAGGTGCGGTCGCCGTCTGTCACGCGCCGCAATTGCAACGTCGCCTTGTGGTTGGTCAGCGGCTGCGGCGTCTCCAGTATGGAGTAGCTGACCAGGAAATTGTCGTCGGAGAAATCGAGCAGCTTTTCGCGGATGCGGGCGCCGCTGGCGAGCTGGAAATTGCGCACGCAGCCGATCGCGCTTGCATCCTTGCCGTCCTCGATATGGCTTTCGACCATGCGCGGATGCCAGCCCGGCAAGCCGTTGAAGTCGCGTATGCGCGCCCAGACCTTTTCGACCGGTGCGTCGATGACGCTGGAGATGGTTACTTTTGCCATATGGATGTTACCTTGCAAATTGGCTGCTGGGAAGGATAGGGCGCCGGCGTCGGCGGCGCTTATCAATGCGTCTTGAGCACCTATCAAGGAGTCTGAAAATGAGCCACGCGGCTCAGGCTATCGCCCGCGCCGCCTCGCGATAGAGCGTCGGCGGGACGCCGACATGGTCGCGGAAGAAGCGCGAGAAATTGCCCTGCGTGGTGAAGCCGAGATTGCAGGCAACCGAGATCAGCGGCGCCTCGGACCACTGCAGTTGCCGCACAGCTTCCTCCATGCGCAGCGTGTTCCAGTAGACGTTGGGCGTCAGATTGGTCTGCTCCTTGAACAGGGCGAAGAAGTGCGGCCGCGACAGGCCGACGCTACGCGCCACGTCATCGAAGCAGATGCGCTCGCAGACATTGGCCTTCATCAGCTGGATCGCCTTGCGGACACGGAAGTCCTGCATGGTGCTGACGCGGGCGCGCACGACTTGCGGCGCCGAAGCGTCGGCGGCATCGAGCACCGAGTCGATGAAGCGTTCGATCTCGTAGTTGGCGATGTCGTCGATGCTCTCATTGTCGCTCAAATGGTCGAGCAGATTGGCTGCCGCCTGGTGCAGCCAGGGCTCAAGCGTGATCGCCGGGGTCGAAAACAGCGGCGCCGATGATGGCAGGTCGCGGCGGCGGCGGGCCCAGTCCGGATCGATGTAGAAGGCGAGGAACAGTCCGGGCGTGCCGTCGCGCGACAGAGCGTGGCTGTGCGGCTGGAAGGAATTGATGCCGGCCGCCGTGCCTGGACCAAGCCGCACCGTCTCGCGGCCGATGGTCATCTCGCCGGCCGTGCCCTCCAGCCAGATGATGATATGCGCCTCGACATGGGCATGGGTCACGAAGTCGCTGGCGACGTTCAGGACAGAAACATGTCCGAACCGGCCCCAGTAGAGCCTGATCGCTTCCGTCATGGGTATATCCTCCCGCAGGCGACTGGCCTCCCTTCGCCTGCAATGGGGATACTGCGGTCCAGTTCGGGTCCACGTCAAGGCGCATGCGCTTGGCTCAAGCCAGCCGTGCTTTGCGCTGGCCGATTTTCAGACTGAGCGATAGGAACGAGAACGAATAACGGGCTCGGTTCTAGTCGCTGCGCCGGAAGTTGCGGATCCGGTCGAACAGGACCGCGAGCAGAATCGCGCCGCCGATGAACACGCCTTGCCAGAAGGCATTGATGCCGAGCAGGCCGAGGCTGTTGCGAATGACCTCGATCAGCGCCGCGCCGACAATGGCGCCGAAGGCGGTGCCGACACCGCCGGCCAAATTGGCGCCGCCGATGACGGTCGCGGCGATCACCTGAAGCTCCATGCCGTTGCCGAGATTGGTGGTGACGGCGCCCAGCCAGCCGGTCTGGATGATGCCGGCAATGCCGGCGGCCAGCGCGGAGATCATGTAGACCGCGACCTTGATCTGGCGCACCGGAACGCCGGTCAGGGTCGCGGCATGCTCGTTGCCCCCGATGGCGAAGATGTGCCGGCCGAATTTGGTCCAGCGCAGGACGAAGCCGGTGACCAGCGCCAGCAGGATCGTATAGAGCACCGGATTGGCGATGCCGAACACCCAGGCCCCGCCGCCCAGAGCCAGGAGCTTGTCGTGGTCGGGCCCGAACTGGAAGACGACGGTGTTGTTGGAGGCAACCATGGCGAGGCTGCGCGCGATCGACAGCATGCCGAGCGTCACCACGAAGGGCGGAAAGCCGAGATAGGCGATCAGAACCCCGTTGAAGGCGCCGACGATCAGCGCCGTCGCGATCGCGGCGGCAATGCCGATCTCGATCGAGTAGCCGGCATGCATGGTGACGGCCAATATCATCGAACACAGGCAAAGCACCGAGCCGACCGACAGGTCGATGCCGCCGGTGATGATGACGAAGGTCATGCCGAGCGCGACGATGGCGACGAAGGTGACGTTGCGGGTGATGTTGTAGAGATTCTTCGGGGTGGCGAAGGAATCGGTGGCAAACGACAGGAACAGGCAGGCCAGGATGACCGCAATCACCACCCAGAAGGTCTGGGTGGCGAACACCCTGGAAAGCAAGGTGTGCTGTTTCTGTTCAATCGTCTGGTCAAGGGTGACTGCCATTATCGACCTCTCATGCCGGTGGCCGAATGCGCCAGCACGGCAAATTCCAAGCTTCGAAATTCCGGACCACTTTCATGACACCTGCTCGATGGCGCCGGTAATCAGGCCCGTGACCTCCTCGGGCGAACTCGATGCAATCGTCTTGTCGGCGACCTTGCGGCCGCGCCGCATGACGATGACGCGGTCGGCGACGTCAAAGACGTCTGGCATGCGGTGACTGATCAGCACGACTGATATACCCTGGTCGCGCAAATGGCGGATCAGGTTCAACACTTCCGCGACCTGCCGGACCGAGATCGCCGCCGTCGGCTCGTCCATCAGCACGATCTTGGCCTGGGAAAGCATGGTGCGGGCGATCGCTACCGCTTGCCGCTGGCCGCCGGACATCTGCTTGACGAGGTCGCGCGGCCGGGTTTCGGACTTAAGCACAGCAAAGATCTGGCCGGCGCGCTTGTACATGGCGGCATAGTCGAGGATGCGGAACGGCCCGACGCCCCGGCGCAGCTCGCGGCCGAGATAGACATTCGCGGCGGCCGTCAGATTGTTGCACAGCGCCAGGTCCTGATGGACGATCTCGATGCCGTGCTGGCGCGCCTCGACCGGCTTGTGCAGGATCAACTCCTTGCCGTCCATCTGCATCGTGCCATGGCTCGGGCGGAAATTGCCGGCGATCATCTTGACCAGGGTCGACTTGCCGGCGCCATTGTCGCCCATCAGGCCGACGACCTGCCCAGGCTCGATCGACAGCGACACGTCGTTGACCGCCTGGATGGCGCCGAAATGTTTCGAGATATTGGTGAGTTCGAGAACCGCCACCAGCTTTCTTGCCTCCCCGTGCTTCCCGGCCTGCGGTTCTGCCGCGGCCCGCTCTCCCCAGCTCCTCCCGGAGACAGCGATTTTGAAGTCCATTATGCGAATGCCGGCACTGGCGTCAATTGTCGGACGAATAAGATCTGGCAATTGTCCGATGAATTGCGGGGAGGGAGCTTTAAAAATCAGTTTTGTAGGACAAATAGAGATTGACGTTGGCGGCGAGCCGATATTAGCTAAGCGTCGGAGGAGAATATCCCGACCCTGTTGCCGGTTTGCCGGGTGGGTCGGCGGAGGCTTACCGGGTCGAGGGCACGCCGACAGCAGCGTTTGTCGAGCAGGTTCGAGATCGTATCTGGAAATGCTTATCGACCTGGCTTGGCGACATGAGCGTTCGTGCAACGATCCTCTGTCATTGCTTGGTCCGGGTCGGTCTGTGTGGCGGGCACGTCGTGTCCGTCTGTTTTCAAGGGAGGACTGACATGAAGAAATCACTATTGCTCGCCGCTGCCGCCGTCATGGCGCTGGGCGCCGGGCCGGCTTTGGCCAAGAAACAACTCGTCATCGTCGTGAAGGGTCTCGACAATCCGTTCTTCGAGGCCATCAACCAGGGTTGCCAGAAATGGAACAAGGAAAATGCCAGCTCGGAGTATGAGTGCTTCTATACCGGTCCGGCGTCGACTTCCGACGAGGCCGGCGAGGCACAAATCGTCGGCGACATGCTGAGCAAGTCCGACACCGTGGCGATGGCCATTTCGCCGTCCAACGCGCCGCTGATCGCGCAGACGATCAAGAGCGCCAATCCGACGATCCCGATCATGACCATCGACGCCGACCTGACCAAGGAAGATGCCGGCCTGCGCAAGACCTATCTCGGCACCGACAATTATCTGATGGGTTTCAAGATCGGCGAGTACATCAAGAAGGGCAAGCCGAACGGCGGCAAGATCTGCACCATCGAAGGCAATCCCGCAGCCGACAACATCCTGCGCCGCGCGCAGGGCATGCGTGACGCGCTTTCGGGCAAGGAAGGCCTGGCGGCTCTCGCCGGCGAAGGCGGCTGGACGGAAGTCGCCGGCTGCCCGGTGTTCACCAATGACGATGGCGCCAAGGGCGTGCAGGCGATGACCGATATCCTCGCCGCCAACCCCGACCTCGACGCATTCGGCATCATGGGCGGCTGGCCGCTGTTCGGCGCGCCGCAGCCCTATCGCGACCTGTTCAAGCCGATGGCCGACAAGATAGCCAAGAACGAATTCGTCATTGGTGCCGCCGACACGATCGGCGACGAGGTGGCGATCGCTCGTGAGGGCCTCGTCACCGCGCTCGTCGGCCAGCGGCCGTTCGAGATGGGCTACAAGGCGCCGTCGGTGATGATCGACCTGATCGAAGGCAAGACCGTTGCCGATCCGGTGTTCACCGGCCTCGACGAATGCACCAAGGACACGGTCGACACCTGCATCCAGAAGTAGGCTGCGATTTCGGGGCGCCGGCTTACGGCGCCCCGCCATCCCCTGGGTCATGGAATGTACCCGGTTCATGCAAGGATGAAGCAGCGCGGTCGAGGCGGAATGCCTCAGCTTCGACGCGCCCATGGTTCGCATTTTCGGCGAAGGGCAATTCGGCAGGGAAACTGACATTCCCGACGTGGCCCGCGACAGACCGCCGATGCATTGGAACGTGGATGCCGGACGACGGAAAATCAAGGAAACGAGCCGCCAAGGCCGAGGCGCCGGTCAGACCCCCGGCTGCCTTTCGGCGCGCCGATGCGGCACACTTTCCCGGCTCCAGCGTCCATGCCTCGCTGGCAAGCGAGATCGGTCTTCGGATCGTGCGCGGCGACTATCCACCTGGAGCCATCCTGCCCAACGAAGCCAAATGGTCGGAAACCTTCAACGTCAGCCGCTCGGCGGTGCGCGAGGCGATCAAGATGCTGATGGCTAAAAGCCTGTTGGCATCGCGCCCCAAGATCGGCAGTTGGGTCGAGCCGAAAGAGCGCTGGAACCTGCTCGACCGCGACGTGCTCGCCTGGTATGCGACCGCACCCGACCGCGAGGCGTTCCTGCGCACCGTGCAGGAATTCCGCCATATCATCGAACCCGAAGCCAGTGCCTTCGCCGCTATCCGGCGCAGCGAAGAGCAGATGGGCGAGATCAGCCAGGCCTGCCGGGAGATGGGCGATGCCACGAACCTGCAGGAACGCACGCGCGCCGATACGCGCTTTCATCTCGCCATCCTGCGTGCCTCCGGCAACGACCTGCTGGTGCCGCTCGGCGTGCTGATCGAATCCGCGCTCGATCATTTGTTCCTCTTCGTTACCCGCGAGCACAGCGACCAGCGACGGGCGCAGTCCCTGCACGAGGCGATTGAAAAGAACATCCGCCTGAGGCGACCTGGTGCGGCGCGCAACTCCGTGCACAGGCTTCTTGCCAACACCGATGATGTCATCGGGCGATCGCGGCGTTAAGGTCAAGCCAATCACACTGAACGGCAAGTTCGGCTCCAGGCGGAAGCTCGTTTGCGCTCGGCCGAATTCCTGCCCATGACCCAACCTTGACCTTCCTGGGGCAGAAGGGATGGCCAGGAGAGCGCGGGACGCGGGATACGCGCACCGCGAAACGGACTACGATCGGGCGGCGGGTCAGGATGGTGAACGTGTGCCGCGCCGAAAGACCGGCACGAAGAGGTACTTCATGGTGCGTTCGTGCGTCAGAGATAGAACTCGTCGCTGGTGCTCAGGATGATGTGAGCGTCATGTTTGTTTTCTCACAGTATACGAAAGAAACAAAAGCGGGCGGATTCGGTGGAAGGAATTCTTTCTGATATTTCCATGCGAGACAGAGGTCGTATGTATCGAATGGTTTTTGCTCTCGTCGTTCTTCAATACCGCCCTTCACAAATGTGAGAGAAATAACATACGCAATCGCATTCATAGTTCCGGAATCCGCTTGTGCCGCCGTTGGCGCTGCCAAGAGAAGAGCGAGCGCGATGATGGGCTTGGTGCGATTCATGTCTTCCTCCATTCCATCCGGTGCTGATGGGATTGCTTGGAAGCGACGGCCGAATGGGCTACGCTAGGAAGCGCGCCAGGAGGGTGAAATGTCCCGAACGGCTCCTGAAATTGAGCCGAAATCTGCTGAAACGATCACGTTCGGCGGGTTTGCCTTTCTTGCGAAAAGCAGAGAACTCCGAACCGTCGAAGGCAAAGCGGTCAATCTTCGCAGCCAGACCGCCGAGGTGCTCTCCGTGCTCGCGGCGCGACTGGGCGAGATCGTGTCCAAGGATGCGCTGATGCAGGCGGTCTGGCCCGATACGTTCGTGACCGACGACAGCCTTACTCAATGCATTGCCGATATTCGTCGCGCGTTGGGGGACGACAGGCACGTGATCGTGGAAACCCTCCCGAAGAGAGGTTACCGGCTGAATGCCGACCCACCGGAACCAGCAGGCTCGACCACCATTGTCGACTTAGAGCCTTTGCGGGTGCGATCCGCGCGCCGCAGCATCGTTCTTGGTGCACTCGTTCTCATTGCGGCGGCCATCGGTGCATCCTACGGCACGGACATATGGCGAGCCGCCCCAGTTCGTTCGAGCGACATGCCGAGGATTGCAATCCTTGCCTTCGACGACATGAGTAGCGGCGCGGACGTGGGATATCTCAGCGATGCTGTCGCCGAAGGGATCATCACCGAGCTATCGCGGAGCAAGACTTATGCCGTCATCGCCCGGAACTCGAGCTTCAGGTACCGCGGCCAACCGGTCGACGCCAGGCAGATTGGCGATGAACTCGGCGTCGACTATCTGCTCGAAGGCAGCCAGCAGAAGATCGGAGGCCGGCTGAAAGTGACCGCCCAGTTGCTGAACGCGCATGACGGATCGCATCTCTGGGCCAACACCTACAACCAGGAGATTGGCGATCTCTTCGTCGTCCAGGAGAAGATCATCCGTACGCTCGCCGATCGGGTCGGGCGGAGGATCGAGCGCCCCTGGCCACGGAGCGACGCCGCGCAAGTCAGCGCGCTTCACTATTACCTAGTGGGGATTGCCGAGAACCGAAAAGATTTCTCTGCCGCGGGAAACGCCCTGCAGCGGCAGTTCAGCCTCAAGGCGATCGAGGCGGATCCGAACTCCCAGTTCGGCTACATCGGGCTGGCCTGGACCTATCGCAATGACGTGTTGTTCTGGCATGAGCAGGAAAATAGCCATGACGAGGCGTTAAAGCGCGGCGCCGAATACGCCGACAAGGCCATCCTGCTTGCTCCGGACGATGCCGAGGCGCATTATGTCCGCGCCCGTATCCATACCGAAGCCGGAGAGATCGAGCAGGCCGTGGCGCGGTACGATCAGGCGATCGCCCTGAATCCCAGCGCCTCGAATATCCTCAATGGCAGTGCGATCCCGCTGATCTTTGCCGGCCGAATCGACGAAGCTATCGCTCGGATCGAGCAGGCCAAGGGCGTCGATCCTTTCCACGCCGACTGGCTCCACTGGGACATGGGCTGGGCGCTCTACGAAAAGGACGATTGCAGGGCTGCGCTGACCTCGATGCGGAAAATGTCCAGAATGCCAAGCGGCGCACACCGAATGCTCGCCGGGATCCACGCTTGTCTGGGAAACGAGCGAGAGGCAAAGGAAGCGCTTGCGGTTTTCCTCAAAGACTCGCCGGGCGACTCCATCAGCAAACAACGCAGGCAATGGGAAAAGATGTACACCGCCCCCGGCAGCCTCGACCGATGGCTCGAACACATGCGGTTTGCGGGGTTGCCGGAGTGACGGCCGACCATATGCCGCCCGGCAGCGCGTCCTATGGAACGCGTGGCGCTGCAGGCGGCATCAGGTCGACACCGTTGACCTTGGCGACATGCGTTGCCAGCATCGGCACATATTGGTCGGCAGGCCCGGCGGCGAAGGCGCCGGCGAAGGCGTTCTTGGTGGCATTGCCGAGCGGGTTGGCGATGCCGGCCGCTCCCGCCATCGATTCGAGATAGGTGAGATCCTTGAAGGCATTGGCAATGGTGAATTTATGGGCGTCGCGGTCGCCCTCCAGCGTCCAGCGCATGAATGTCTGGTAGAAGCCGCAGTCCATGCGGCCGTTGCGGATGACGCTGTCGAAGCGCGGCGGCGATATGCCGACCTTCTCGGCCAAGGCCAGCGCCTCGGAATAGATCGCCGCATAGCCCAGCGAAATGAAATTGTTGAGCAGCTTCATGCGGTGGCCGTCGCCGGTGCCGCCAATATGGACGATGCGTCCGGCCCAGGTGTCGAGCACCGGCTTGAGGCGGGCAAAGACCGCGTCGGAGGCGCCGACCATGGCGTCGAGCGTACCTTCCCAGGCCTCTTTCGGCGTGCGGCTGAGCGGGGCATCGACATAGTCGACGCCGAGCGCTTTGAGTTCGGCGGCGATGGCCACCGTCGAAACCGGATCGGAGGTCGAGCAATCGACGACGACAGAGCCTTTCTTCAAGCCCTCCTTGAGGCCGCCTGGTCCGCGGACAACGGCTTCCACCTCGCGCGAGCCGGTGACGCAGATGAAGACAATATCGGATGCCGCCGCAACATCGCGCGAGGTGGTTGCTTCCTTGGCGCCCCGGCCAAGCAGATCTTCCGCGGGCTTGCGGTTCTTGCGGCCGAGAAAGGTCAGCGCATAGCCCTTGTCGACGATGTTCTTGGCGATTCCATGCCCCATCAGGCCAAGGCCGATGAAGCCGATCTTTTCGCTCGCGGCAGTCGTGGTCATGTCGTTTTGTCCTGTCTGGAAATTATCGATAATAGCGCTGCCGTTCTTGCCGCAAGCGGTTGCGGAATGCAATATTGTCTGACAATACGCATACTTCCCAAGCGATGTGGAGAGCAAAATGACGAAGCGGATCATGTTCACCGGTGGCAGCGGCAAGGCCGGGCGTCATGTCGTGCAATATCTGGTCGAGCATGGTTGCCAGGTGCTCAATATCGACACCAAGCCGCTCGACAATCCCAAGGTGCGCACGCTGATCACCGACATCACCGACAGTGGGCAAGTGTTCAACGCTCTATCGAGCTATATGGGGCTGCACGAATTCGATCCGTCGTTGCGCGCGCAGCCGGTCGATGCCGTGGTGCATTTCGCTGCCATCCCGCGCATCATGATCACGGCCGACAACGAGGTGTTCCGCATCAATGCGCTCGGCACCTACAATGTCATCGAGGCAGCGGTGAAACTCGGCATTCCAAAGGTCGTGATCGCCTCCAGCGAGACGACCTACGGACTGGTGTTCGCCAACGAGCCACGCGACCCCAAATATTTCCCGCTCGATGAGGAGTACGACGTCGATCCGATGGATAGCTATGCGCTGTCCAAGGTCGTCAACGAGAAGACGGCTCGGGCGTTTACTCAACGCAACGGCACCGATATCTACGCTTTGCGTATCGGCAACGTCATCGAGCCGCATGAATATCAGCTGTTTCCGAAATGGTTCGCCGATCCGGGTTTCCGCAAGCGCATCGCCTGGAGCTACATCGATGCGCGCGACCTTGGCCAGATCACGCTGCGGGCGATCGAGAAGGACGGGCTTGGCTATCAGGTATTCAATGCCGCCAATGACGATTGTTCGTCCGATCTGCCGACGGCCGAGTTGCTGAAGCGGTTTTATCCCGACGTGCCGGTCAAGGTCGAACTCGGCGAATATGAAACGCTGCTCTCCAACCGCAAGGCGAGGGACGTGCTCGGCTTCCGTCCGGAGCACAGCTGGCGGAAATATGTCGGAGCGGCCTGATCGACCGACGATCCGGGGCTGATCTGTGCACAGAAACAGGCTTTGCTGTCCTGTGCTTGACAGGCTTTGAAATCCGGACTTTCTGGGACGGATGCGGGACGCAAAGCCGAACAGGGAAAAAAAATTGGCCGGTGCGGCGCCCGCCGAACGTCCGGCCGCCGCTCGCCGGGCCGATGCGGCCCGCATTCCCGGGTCGAGCGTGCATGCGTCGCTTGCCAACGAAATCGGCTTGCGGATCGTGCGCGGCGACTATCCGCCGGGAACCATCCTGCCCAACGAAGCCAAATGGTCGGAGACCTTCGATGTCAGCCGTTCGGCGGTGCGGGAAGCCATCAAGATGCTGATGGCGAAAAGCCTGCTGGCCTCGCGTCCCAAGATCGGCAGTTGGGTCGAGCCGAAGGAACGCTGGAACCTGCTCGACCGCGACGTGCTCGCCTGGTACGCAACGTCGCCCGACCGCGAGGTTTTCCTAAAAACCGTGCAGGAATTCCGCCATATCATCGAGCCGGAGGCCAGCGCCTTCGCCGCCATGCGACGCAGCGATGAGCAGATGGCCGAAATCAGCCAGGCCTGCCGGGAGATGGGCGAGGCGGCGACGCTGCAGGAGCGCACCCGCGCCGACACGCGCTTCCATCTGGCCATCCTGCGGGCGTCGGGCAACGATCTCCTGGTGCCGCTGGGTGTGCTGATCGAATCGGCTTTCGATCATCTGTTCGCCTATACGACACGGGAACTGGACGATTTGCAGCAAGCGCAGAAGCTGCATGAGGCGATCGAGAAGAATATTCGCCTGAAAAAGCCTGATGCGGCGCGCAATGCGGTGCGCAAGCTGTTGGCCAATACCGACGTCGTCATCAGGTCGAGATAGGCCGATACCGAGGTGCGGTCCTAATCTTCTTTCGGGCGTCCGAAGGCGGCGCGCAGCTCGTCCTTTGCGTCCTCCAGCACTTTCTTCTGTCGTGCCGGCAGGTTCTTGCCGGCGCGGTTGATATAGAAGTTCAGCATCGACATGGCGGATTGGAACGGCTCGGCTTTGCGCCGGTCGCTGTGTTCGGCCGATCGTTTCAGCGAGGCCGCGATCTTCCTGGCGTCATGGGATTCGAAGACGTGTTCCTCGAGATCCATGGCGTCGCTGTGTTCGGTCACGTCGGCCGACCATTTTCTTCTTGCGGTCATGGCAAACTCCTTCCACCGTGAGTTCATGGAAAACTCCGGACGGTGGTCGCTGTTCCATTGCGGCTTCAAATCCCTGGAGCCACGGAATTGCTTATGTGGTGCTGCCCAGCGCCACGAATGCGTCGATAGTGGCGAAGGAACCGGTCAATTTTTAAAACCGCGGGCAGGAAACCTCTTGACCACAACCGCCGCCAGCCAGGCAAGCAGCCCCGGCATCGACAGCGCCTACGCCTGGATACGGCTCGGCATCTCGGTGCTTTTGTCAACGATCGGCGGTGTCGGCATGTGGGCCGTCGTCGTGGTTCTGCCCGCGGTGCAGGCCGAATTCGGCGTCGATCGGGCTGCGGCGTCGATGCCCTACACCGCGACAATGATCGGCTTCGCCGTCGGCAATGTGCTGGTCGGCCGCGCCGTCGACCGCATGGGCTACTGGATCCCGGCGCTCATTGCCTCGCTGGCGCTCGGCGCCGGTTTCCTGCTGGCGTCGCTAACCACTTCGATCCTGCAATTCACCCTTGCCCAGGGGATTTTGATCGGCGTCGGCACGTCTGCGATCTTCGGGCCGTTGATCGCCGACATCTCGCACTGGTTCAACCGCCGGCGCGGCGTTGCGGTGGCCGCCGCCGCCGCCGGCAATTATCTCGCCGGGGCGATTTGGCCGGTGGCCATGCCCTATGTCATGCAGGGCGAAGGCTGGCGCTTCACCTATGCCGCGATCGGCGTCGTCTGCCTCGCGACCATGGTGCCGCTGATCCTGCTGCTCAGGCGCGGCGCGCCACGTGCCGCCGCTCCCGGTTCACCCGGCAGCCGGCCCGTCCAGCCGATCTCGCTGTCGCCGGCAGCCCTGCAGGTGTTGCTCGTCGTCGCCGGGCTTGGCTGCTGCGTGGCGATGTCGATGCCGCAGGTCCATATCGTTGCCTATTGCATCGACCTCGGCTACGGCGTGGCGCGCGGCGCCGACATGCTGTCGATCATGATGGCGGCGGGCGTCGTCAGCCGGCTGGCTTCCGGCTTCCTTGCCGATCGCATCGGCGGCGTGAAAACCTTGCTGATCGGCTCGGTGCTGCAAGGCCTGTCGCTGTTGTTCTACATCCCCTTCGACGGGCTTGCCTCGCTTTACGTCGTCTCGCTGGTCTTCGGCCTGTCGCAAGGCGGCATCGTGCCTAGCTACGCCATCATCGTGCGCGAATACATGCCAGCCAGGGAGGCCGGCCAGCGCGTCGGCATCGTCATGATGGCGACCATCCTGGGCATGGCGATCGGCGGCTGGATGTCGGGCTGGATCTACGATCTGACCGGCTCCTACGCCGCGGCGTTCCTCAACGGCATCGCCTGGAACCTGCTGAATATAGCGGCCATGCTGCTGCTTTTGTGGAAGGCGCGGCGCAGTGCCGCGGCGATGGCTTGAAGCGAGGCTGCCCGAGTTGGCACAAAAAAACCCGCCTCGACGGCGGGTCGCTGGCGCAAATCAGCACCATGAATAAATTCCTAGCATAACTGACATCACCTGTCAAGTTGAAATGGCGGCAGCACAAAGCTGGAGCGATTGGTTCGCTTGACAATGGGGTAAGGCTGCGCGACGCCAGACGGGTGCGGCGGCAGGTCGGATGGGCATGGCGACAGTGGCAAAGACGCTGAATAGCATTTCGCGGCCGCGCTTCGGCGCAGGCGCCGCATTCGGGGCAAGGCCATGATCAAGCCGCGCTCGCGCCGTGGCGGCGGCCGCCCCACCATCGCCGATGTCGCGCGCAAGGCCGGCGTCGGCGCCATCACAGTGTCGCGTGCCCTGCGCGAGCCGGAGCGCGTTTCGGAGGATTTGCGGCGTCAGATCCAGGCGGCCGTCAACGAACTGGGCTATGTGCCCGATCCGAATGCGCGCGCGCTGGCCTCGGCGCGCGCCGACGTGTTCGGCGTTCTGGTGCCGTCGCTCACCAACAACGTTTTCGCCGAAGTGGTGCGCGGCATCTATGACAGCCTGTCGGACGGCCCCTTCCGCGTCCAGCTCGGCAATACGCATTATTCTGGCCTCGAGGAAGAACGGCTGCTGCAGGTATTTGGCCCGCAGCGCCCGGCAGCCCTGATCGTGGCCGGCATCGACCAGACGCCGACCGCGCGAAAATTGCTGGAGACAGCTGGCTGCCCGGTGGTGCAGGTCATGGAAACCGGACCCGACCCTGTCGACATGCTGGTCGGTTTCTCGCACCTCGACGGCGGACGCACGGCGACGGAGCATCTGATCGAGGCGGGTTACAGGCGGATCGGTTTCATCGGTGCGCGCATGGACCCGCGGTCGCAGCGGCGTCTGGCTGGCTATCGCGCGGCAATGGAAGCTGCCGGCCTGTTCGATGCACGGCTGGTCACCACCACGCCTGTGCCGTCCAGCGTCACGCTTGGCCGTGAACTGTTTCGCGATGCGCTGGCCAAGGCGCCGACGCTCGACGGCGTCTTCTGCAACAATGACGATATCGCGCTCGGCGTGCTGTTCGAGTGCCACCGCGCCGCGATCGCTGTACCGAGAACCATCGGCATCGTCGGCTTCAACGATCTCGACATGATGCAATCTGCGTTCCCGTCAATCACCAGCATCCGCACCTATCGCTATGAGATTGGCCGGCGTTCGGTCGCCATGGCGCTGGCGGCGATCGCAGGGAAACGGCCGGAGCAGCGGGTGGTCGACCTCGGCTTCCAGCTCATACGCCGCGAGAGCACGGCACGCTGAACGCGTTCCAGACAAGCACAATGGTCCTTTACACCCCGCCATGGTAGCGCTACCATATGGCGCCGACGCAAAGCCGGGACGAGGCCTGAGGGCTGTTTATTATACATAAGCGACAGATAATACTTGTTTATTATGTATAATATGATAGTTTTTGCTGCTGCTTGCGGGATCACAAGGAGAGGATATCGAGCAGGCAAACGGCCCGGCTCAAGAGCGCGACGGCAAGGCGGGAGGTGCCCGGCCAGACGCGTGAACTGTCATGGCTGCTAACAACAATCAAAACTGCAACTGGGAGGAATATCGATGATCAAGTCACTCGTTGGTGGCATCGTTGCCGCCACTGCATTCGTCATGTTGAGCTCGTCGGCGATCGCCGATCCTGAAATCGTCAAGGGGCCGGCGGCCGAGCCGGACTGTTTTGCGCCGTGGGCGGCCGACACGCAGTTCTTCAAGTTCCCCAAGAAGGAAGGCCCTTACCGCGTCGCGCTGGCCAACGGCTACATCGCCAACACCTGGCGCATCCAGATGGTGCAGACTGCGAAGGCCTATGCCGCGCAGCCGGAAGTCGCCGCGAAACTGAAGGAATTTAAGGTCGTCTCAACCGGTGAAGATGTGCCGGCACAGATTTCGGCGATCAACAACTTCATCGATTCCGGTTATGACGCGATCGTCGTCAACGCACAGAATCCAACAGCTTTCGGACCGGTCATCAAGCGCGCCAAGGAAGCCGGTGTCGTACTGGTGGCTTTCGACAACATTCTCGATACCAAGGATGCCATCAACGTCAACGTCGATCAGAAGGGTCTTGGCGAGTTGTGGGGCAACTGGCTGGTCAAGCATGTGCCGAACGGCGGCAAGGTGCTCGAAGTGCGCGGCGTTGCCGGCACGTCGGTCGACACCGACCGCCACAACGGCATCCATGAGGCCCTCGACGCTTCCGGCAAGAAGTGGGAGGTCACCGAAGTCGTCGGCAAATGGGACGACGGCGTGGCGCAGAAAGCCACGGCCGACGCCATTGCCACCAACGGTCCCTTCGATGGCATCACCGGGCAGGGGGGCGACACCGGCATCGTGCAGGCGATGATCGATGCCAAGCATGCTTTCGTGCCGTTCGGCGGCGAGACCGAGAACGGCTTTCGCAAGTTCTGCGCGGCTCATGCCGGCGATGGGCTGAAATGCTCTTCGGCCGGCACCGGCCCCGCCCAGGTGGCGGTTGCCATCAAGACGGCGATCGCCGCACTCGAGGGCAATGTCGTGCCGCAATCGGTGAAGCTGCCGCTGGCGATCGTCGAGGATCCCAATTTCAAGGCGGGCGAGGACTACTTCCCCGACCAGTCGGACAATTTCTTCGTCGGCAATTCCTTCCCGACCTGCGGCATCAATTTCACCGCGCAGGAAATCATGGGCCAGACCAAGGAAAACCAGTAGACTGATCGTCCCGGCGCCGTGGGAAAATCCGCGGCGCCGGGCATGCTCCATTCCCTGTTCGTCAAACTGGCTTGGGAGGGCCGATGGACGGCGCGGTTCCGCTTTTCCGAATGGAAGGCATCTCCAAGCGTTATGGCGGCGTGCGGGCGCTTGAGAAGGCCGAATTATCGGTCACACCAGGCAGCATCCACGCCATTCTCGGCGAAAACGGCGCCGGCAAGTCGACACTGATCAAGGTCATGGCGGGCGTTGTCGCGCCCGACGAGGGCCGTATGGAACTGGACGGGCGCGAGGTGACGTTCGCGTCGCCGGCCGCCGCCAACCAAGCCGGCATCGTTTGCATTTTCCAGGAGTTGTCGCTCGTTCCCGAACTCAGCGTCGCCGACAACATCGTCATTTCCGATCCGCCCAAGCGCTTCGGCATGATCGACCGCAAGGCGCAGCGCCGCATCGCGGAAGAAGCCCTGGCGCGCGCCGGCGCCTCCGACATCCACCCGCTGGCGCTGGTCAGGGATCTTCCTCTCTCAAGAAGGCAGATGGTCGAGATCGCCAAGGCGCTGGCCAGGAAGCCGCGCATCCTGATCCTCGACGAAGCGACCTCGGCGCTGACGGCAGCCGACGTCGCCAAGATATTCGGCGTGCTGAAGCGGCTGCGCTCGGAAGGGCTGGCGCTGCTCTACATATCGCATCGCATGAACGAGATTGCCGAACTTGCCGACCAGTGCACGGTGTTTCGCAACGGCCGCAACGTCGCGAGCTACAGAGCCGGCTCGAAAAGCGACAACGAGGTCGTAGAACTGATGATCGGGCGCGAATACAGCCATATTTTCCCGCCCAAGCCCGCACCGGTACCGGCTGTTGCCGCTCCCGTGCTGGAGGCGCGCAAGCTCTCCTGGACCGACCGGCTGGATAATGTTTCGCTCACGGTGGGCGCGGGCGAGGTCGTCGGCCTCGGCGGTCTCGACGGCCAGGGCCAGCGCGAATTGCTGCTCGCCTTCTTTGGTGTGCTGCGCGGTCTGTCCGGCCAAATCTTGATCGACGGCAAGCCGGTGGCGATAGCCAGTCCTTCAGCCGCACGCGATGACCGGATCGGCATGGCGCTGATCCCGGAGGATCGCAAGACGGAAGGACTGATGCTGCCGATGACAGTGCGCGAAAACCTTTCTTTCGCGGCACTCGACCGGCTGTCCAGGGGTGGCATCATCGACCGCGTCGCCGAACAGCGGCTGATCGACGACATGGTGGCTCTCCTGGCGATCAAGACGGCAGGCCTCGACATTCCTGTCGGCGCGCTGTCGGGCGGCAACCAGCAGAAGGTCGTCATCGCCAAATGGCTGATGCGGCAGCCGCGCATCATCCTGCTCAACGATCCGACGCGCGGCATCGATGTCGGCACCAAGCAGGAACTCTATCAATTGATGCGCAAGCTCGCCGACGCCGGCGCGGCGATCCTGTTCTATTCGACAGACTATGACGAACTGATTGGCTGCTGCGACCGGGTGCTTGTGCTCTATGACGGGGCAGTCAAGCGAGAACTGGTGGGCGCCGAGATCACCGAGCGGGCGCTGATTGCCAGCGCCCTCAACATCCATGGCGAAGACGCCAGCCTGACGCAGGGAGCAAACGCGTGAAAGATTGGCGCTACTGGCTTGCCGAACAGCGCGGAACGCTACTCGCGTTCGGCATCTTCATCGTCATGTTCGTTATCTACACATCGAACCATCCGGCCGGCTTCACCGCCAATGTCGTGCAGACGGCTTCCAACAAGGGCGTGCTGCTCGCTTTCGTCGCCATGGCGCAGACGCTGGTGGTGATCACCGCCGGCATCGACCTTTCCATCGGCATGATCTTTACGTTGACCAATTGCCTGGCCTCGTGGCTGGTCATCGGCACCGGCATCGAGACCGCCTTCGGGGTGATCGCGGTGCTCGGCACCGGCCTGCTGTGCGGGGCGATCAACGGCGCCATCGTCATCTATGGACGATTGCAGCCAATCGTCGCCACCATCGCCACCGGCGCGGTCTATTTCGGCATAGCGCTGCTGCTCAGGCCGTTTCCGGGCGGCTCGGTCAACGAGGGTCTCGCCGACGCCTTGACCGGGCGCCTGTTCGGTGTGGTGCCGGCAAGCCTGGTAGTTCTGCTTGCCGTCGTGCTGGTCGTTTGGGTGCCGTTCAGCCGCTCGGTGCTTGGCCGCGCGGCCTATGCGGCGGGGTCGTCGGAGATGGCGGCCTACATGTCCGGCGTGCCGATCCGCCGGGGCAAGTTCGCCGCCTATGCGCTGGCCGGCCTGCTTGCCTCAATCGGCGGGCTGTTCCTGACCTTCTTCACCTATACCGGCGATGCCGCCTATGCCAGCGGCAATGCCTACACGCTGTTCTCGATCGCCGCAGTCGTGCTCGGCGGGGTCTCGCTGTTCGGCGGCAAGGGCAGCGCCATCGGCGCGATCTTCGGCGCACTCGCCTTCCGCACCATCGGCGACCTGCTCTTCGTCTTCGATTTCGATCCGCTCTGGCAGCCGCTGTTCCAGGGTGTCATCCTGCTGATCGCGGTCAGTCTCGGCGCCTTCGCCCTGTTCAGGGTCCGTAACCGGCTGGAGTGGTTCCTGTGAGCGAAACGACCGTCAGCGGCATCGCCAATCGAATGCCGAAATTCATCCGCCGCGCCGACCCGGCGGTGCTGACGGCCTTTGCCTGCATCGCGCTGCTGCTGTTTGTCGGCAGTCTCTATTCGCGCAGCTTCCTGTCGCCGGAATATCTGCTGCAGCAGCTCAAGGTGGCCTCGTTTCTCGGCGTCATCGCCACTGGCATGATGCTGGTCATCCTGCTCGGCCAGATCGACCTGTCGGTGCCGTGGTCGGTGGCGGTCGGCGCCATGATGGCCTGCGCGGCGGCGGCCTATGGCCCGGCCGGGGTGGCGCTGGCCATTCCGTTCGGTATCTTCTGCGGTGTGCTGATCGGCGTCGTCAATGGTATTGGCGTCGCCTATCTGCGCATTCCCTCGATGATCATTACGCTCGCCACCAACGCCGTCGCGCAGGGGCTGATGGTGGTTTACACCGGCGGTTTCTCGCCGCAGGATTCGGCAACCGGAGCGATGCGCTATCTGGCGACCGGCTTTGCCATTCCGGGCCTGCCCAACGCGGTTATCATCTGGGCGCTGATCGGAGCAGCGATGGTCTTCGTGTTGACCCGCACCGGATTCGGCCGCGCCGTCTATGGCATCGGCAATCGCGAGCGCGCCGCTTATCTCTCCGGCATCGATACAAGGCGGGTGGTGATGATCGCCTTTGCCGTGTCCGGCGGGCTTTCGGCTTTCGGCGGCGTGCTTCTGGCCGGCTATGCCTCCAAGGCGGCGCAGTCGATGGGCGACGCCTATCTCTTGCCGTCGATCGCCGCGGTGGTGCTTGGCGGCACCTCGATCCTGGGCGGCCGCGGCTCCTATCTCGGCACGGTCGCGGGCGTGATCCTGATCACGCTGCTGCAATCCATCCTCTCCGTCATGCAGATGCCGGAGGCGGGGCGGCAGATCATCTATGGCGTCGTCATCGTCGCCATGCTGCTGCTCTACGGCCGCGCGCCGGCAAGCCGCTGATCCGCATCGTGAAGGCGGAACAAGTGCCAAGGCATTCCATGCGGCCCGTGCCGGCCATCGTGGTGATGGGGGTCGCCGGCTGCGGCAAGTCGGTCGTCGGCGAGGCGCTGGCCATGAGATTGGGCGCCGTCTTCATCGAGGGCGACAGGCTGCATCCGCCCGAGAACGTCGCGCGCATGGCACGTGGCGAGCCGCTCACTGATGCTCTGCGCGAAGGGTGGCTCGACGCGATCGGCCAGCGCATTGCAGCATCGGTCGCCAGCGGGCAGGGCGTCGTTGCCGCCTGCTCGGCATTGAAGCGCAGCTATCGCGAGCGCCTGCGCGGTTTTCACAAGGACATCGTTTTCCTCTATCTGGAAATCGATCCGGCGACCGCGCAACGGCGTGTCGCTTCCCGCCAGGGCCATTTCATGCCGGCAAGCCTGGTCGACAGCCAGTTCGCCACGCTTGAAGCGCCGGCAGCGGATGAGCGGGCATTGACGCTCGACGCGACGCGCTCGATCGCCGACAGTGTCGCCGCTGCCCTTAGCCTGGTGGGCGAAGCGAATTCATGAGCCGGCGTCATCGTCGGCCGGGGCAACGCCCGATCGCTCGGTGAACCTTTGGTGGCTGGCCCACACCATCATCTGCTCGGGATGATCTTTCAGAGCCTCCAGAAGGCGATCGCGCTTGAGCAGGATGTAGTGCGCCTGCAACGCCATGTTCTTGGGCCCCATGTTCCTTGCCGTGGGCGCAGCTGTCGCCGGCTGCGCTGTCGCCGGCCTCAGTTCGGGGCTGATGACGGCCCGATATTCACGGAACGGAACCGTCTCGAAGGTCGACATGGCAAACAGCGCCGTCCCAGCCCTGGCGGCGAAATTCGCGGGCGCCGAGGCGAGATGGGTCCAGCCGCTTTCCCCCATGCCGGCTTCGGCAAAGGTCGAACCGGCATGGATGTTGTTGGTCATCAGGACGACGCCGTTGTCTTTCAGGATATTCTGCATGCGGATCGTCACCTGATAAGCATCGCTGCGTTCGAAAACGACCCGGCTTTTCAGGAAGTGGTTTTCGACGGCGACCATTGGCGGGTTGAGGAACCGCAAGCCGAATGTCGTGTCGGAGATGCCGTGAAAGTCGACGCTCACCTGATGGGTCTCGACGCCGGCCTCATACAGTGCCCGCTTGCCGATGATGGTCTGGGCGGTGAACTGGTCGCACCAGATGATGGCGCCCCGGCCACGCTTCAGCGCCAGTTGCAGGCCTTCCAGTCCCTCCAGCCGGATCGTCGGCGACCAGCGCGGACGGACCACATGCACCGCAAGCAGCAGGCGCCGACGGTGGTTTGCGGCGAGCAACGCCCTGAACAGTTTTCTTGCATCGATGCCTTTGCCAAGCACCGCTTGTGTCGCTGCGGCATAGCGCGAAAAGTCCTTGCGCATGTGGCGCTTCAGCCGAAGCCCGGACACCGAGCGGCAGATCGGCGCCCACCAGGCGACCGGCAATATTGCTGCAACACCGAGATAGAAGCCGAACAACAGGCTTTCGCGAAAATCCTTGTTCGAAAAACGGCGCAGCTTTGCCGGACTGACCAGCTTGCGGCTGAAGAACCGGACGGGCTCGGCGCGATCCGGCACGACGACATCGGCGATGATTTCGGTGCGGTAGGTGGCGGCGGACGGTCTTTTTCGATCGGCTTTCCCTGATTTTGCGAACCACGGCAGCCTCATCCGATCAGTCTATATCTGCGACGTCAGCTCGACCGGAAAATCGTCATTGTCGGCGTCGCGCATGGCGGCGAGGCTGCGATTGTCCAGCACCTCGGCGATGGCCTGGCGCACTTCCAGCATCATATGCCGGACCTGGCATGTCGCCTCGTCGCAGTCCTCGCAGCGCTGGTACTGGGTGCGGCTGGCGCAGGGGATAGGCGCCAGCGGCCCATCAAGGACGCGCACGACATGGCCGATCTTGATCTCGGAGGCCGGCCGGGCGAGGCGATAACCGCCTTCCTTGCCCTTGCGGCTCTGGACGAAGCCGGCATTGCGCAACTCGCCCAGGATGGCATCCAGGAATTTCTTCGGGATGTTGTTGGCGACCGCGATGTCATTGACGAATGCAAGCTGGCCGACCGGCAGACCGGACAGGTGCACGAGGGCCTTGAGCCCGTATTTGCCTTTTTTGGTAAGCATGCCCGATTCAGTTCATGAAACCCCAACCGCCCGCATCTGGCGGTTGTTTGTGTGCAAATCATGACGTTTTGATCGCGCGATGCGGTTTCGTGCAAACCAAGCCGTCGGATGGCAGGTTAAACACAAACGCGTTGATTCTTTGTAACGTTTTGGACGGCATGCCGCTTGGGAACTGCATTTCAAGGTATAAAAACAAGAAAGCCGGCAAACGGCCGGCTTTCTTTGCTAGGCTTAGGCAGAAGCTGTGCTTCGCCTGGAGATAGAAAACCCTTAACGGCTGCCATAGGTCTGGTCGAGCAGGCCGCCGGCTGCAAAATGCTCGGCCTGGACCTTGTCCCAGCCGCCAAAGACATCCTCCACCGTCAGCAGGCGGACATCGGGGAATTCAGCCTTGTATTTGGCGGCTACCGCGGCGTCGCGGGCGCGCAGGCCATTGAGGGCGGCGATGTCCTGGCCCTCCGGCGTGTAGAGGAAGTCGAGATAGGACTTGGCGAGGTCGCGCGTGCCGTGCTCGTCGGCGACCGTGTCGACGATCGCCACCGGAAACTCGGCCAACAGGCTGACCGAGGGCGTCACCTGCTCGAACTTGTCGTCGCCATACTCCTTGCGGATGCCGCGCGTTTCCGATTCGAAAGTGATCAGCACGTCGCCGATTTCGCGCTGCACGAAGGTGGTGGTCGCGGCGCGCCCGCCAGTATCGAAGATCGGGACGTTGTTGAACAGCTTTGTTACAAACTCCTTCACCTTGGCGTCGTCGCCCTTGAAGGCTTCCTTGGCGTAGGCGGTGGCGGCGAGATAGGTGTAACGCGCATTGCCCGATGTCTTCGGATTGGGGAAGATGACCTGGACGTCGTCGCGTACGAGATCGTTCCAGTCCTTGATGTGCTTGGGATTGCCGGTGCGCACGAGGAAGGACGGCAGCGAGTAGAAGGGCGAGGCGTTGTCGGGAAAATCCTTCTGCCAGTCGGCGGAGACGAGGCCTTTCTTGACCAGGAAATCGACGTCGGTGACCTGGTTGAAGGTGACGACATCGGCGCCGAGACCCTCGGCGATGGCGCGCGCTTGCGCCGACGTTCCGGCATGCGACTGATCGATGCTCACGCCAGGGTGTCCTGATATGAAGGCCTTGTTGACCTGCACGAAGAGTTCGCGGCCGACATCATAGGAAGCGTTCAGCAATTTGTCGGCCGACCAGGCTTGGGAGGATGCGAGCAACAGGCCGGCCACCGTGGCGACGCCAAGCAAAAATCGCTTCATGAAAACAGGCTCCTTGGAAAATGCCGCTTGTCGAATGTCTAAGGATAATCGGGCGATGCTTGGCTGCACGAGGCACGCAGGCCGGAGCTATGGTGATGGCATTAGAAAATACGTTGTCGAAACAGCCAGTCGGTAGGATTTTCTTCCAACAGAGTCTTTTCGACTGTTCCTGCTACGCGGAGGCAATTCTACCGGGCAGCAAACCATCTACGCTGCCGGAAAAAGCTTCCAGCGCCGCGGCCTGAACGCCACGCGGCTTTTCTGCGCCGCCGGGTGGTCGACGGGCAGTTCGATCTCGACGCGCTGGCGCTCGCCGCCGATTTCGAGTTCCACGCGCCTCGTGCCGGCGACACGGCGGCTGGCGGCGACTGTGCCGGCGATGCAGCCGCTGCAGCCATCCACCAATTCGACATCGTGCGGGCGGAAGAACAGCGTCGCTTGCCCTTCCGGCGCCTGCGGCGCGGAAAGCCCAATCGGCCGGTCGGCGATCCAGACCTGGCCATCCTCGACCTTGACCGGGACCGAGCTCGATTCGCCGATGAAGCCATAGACGAAGGGCGAGTTCGGCGTGTCGTAGATATCGTCGGCGGTGCCGACCTGCTCGATGCGTCCCTGGCTCATCACCACGACACGATCGGCAAGCTCCAGCGCTTCTTCCTGGTCGTGGGTGACGAAGACCGTGGTGTGGCCGGTCGTGTCATGAATGTCGCGCAGCCAGCGGCGCAGTTCACGGCGTACCTGGGCGTCGAGTGCGCCGAACGGCTCGTCGAGCAAAAGCACCCGCGGCTCGATCGCCATGGCGCGCGCCAGCGCCACGCGCTGGCGCTGGCCGCCGGAAAGCTGCGCCGGATAGCGCTTTTCCAGCCCCGAGAGCTGGACGAGGTCGAGAAGCTCGGAGGCGCGGCGACGGATCTCCTGCGCCGATGGGCGTGTCGGTCCATGACGGACCTTCAGACCGAAGCCGATATTGTCGGCAACCGTCATATGGCGAAACAGCGCATAATGCTGGAAGACGAAGCCGACATTGCGCTCCTGGATCGACTTGTGCGAGGCGTCCTCGTCGCCGAAGAAGATCTTCCCCCGCGTCGGCCGTTCCAGCCCGGCGATCAGCCTGAGCAGCGTCGTCTTGCCGGAACCGGATGGGCCAAGCAGAGCGATCAGTTCGCCGGACTTGATGTCTAACGAAACGTCGCGAAGCGCCGGAAACCGGTCAAACTCCTTGCGCACGTTGGCAACGCGAACTTCCATCGACAGAACCTTCTAATGTCCGCGCGTCGCGGCGATCTCGGCGCCGTAGCGCATCTCGAGAAGTGTTTTCAAGACCAGCGTCACCAGCGCCAGGCCGGCAAGCAGCGAAGCGACGGCAAAGGCGCCGACGGCGTTATACTCGTTATAGAGGATTTCGACGTGCAGCGGCATGGTGTTGGTCAGCCCGCGGATGTGGCCCGACACGACCGAGACCGCGCCGAATTCGCCCATGGCGCGGGCATTGCACAGGAGCACGCCGTACAGCAATCCCCATTTGACGTTGGGCAGTGTCACGTACCAGAAGATCTGCCAACCATTGGCGCCAAGCGAGAGTGCTGCCTCCTCATCGCCATTGCCTTGCTCCTGCATCAGCGGGATCAGCTCGCGGGCGACGAAAGGAAAAGTGACGAAGATGGTGGCCAGGACAATGCCCGGCACCGCAAACAGGATGACGATGCCATGCGCCTTCAGCCACCCGCCAAGCAAGCCTTGAGCGCCGAACAGAAGCACATAGACCAGGCCCGATATGACCGGCGAGACCGAAAAGGGCAGGTCGATGAGCGTGGTGAGGAAGGCCTTGCCCTTGAATTCGAACTTGGCGATCGCCCAAGCGGCCGAGATGCCGAAGACGACGTTGAGCGGCACCGAGATCGCCGCCACCAGCAGCGTCAGGCGGATCGCCGAGCGCGTATCGGGGTTGGACAGCGCCTCCGTATAGGCACTGAGGCCCTTCGAAAAGGCCTCGTTGAAGACGATGATCAGCGGTAGCAGCAGGAAAACACCGAGGAATGCAAAAGCCACGATCATCAGCACGGCTCGTGCCGTGGGACTTTCCGTCACCGCCGCCGACCGGCTTTCGTGATGCGGCGCGTAGGATTTGATCTCGGGGTCAGCCATAGCGCTTGCGGCTCCAGGTCTGCACCAGGTTGATGACCAGCAGCATCACGAACGACAGCGCCAGCATGATCGCCGCGATCGCGGTCGCCGCCTCGTAGTTGTATTCCTCAAGCCGGATGACGATCAGCAGCGGCGCGATCTCGGATTTGTAAGGCAGATTGCCGGCGATGAAGATGACGGAACCGTATTCGCCGACGCCGCGGGCAAAGGCCAGCGCGAAGCCGGTGACAATGGCCGGCGCGAGCCCCGGAAGCAGCACCCGGGAGATGATCTGGAAGCGATTGGCGCCAAGCGTGGCGGCCACTTCCTCCACCTCCTTGTCGATCTCCTCCATGATCGGCTGAACGGTGCGCACGACGAAGGGCAGGCCAATGAAGATCAGCGCGATGACGATGCCGAGCGGCGTATAGGCAACCTTGATGCCGAGCGGCGAAAGCAGGCTGCCGACCCAGCCATTCGGCGCGTAGAGCGTGGTCAGCGCAATGCCGGCCACGGCCGTCGGCAGGGCGAAAGGCAGGTCGACCATGGCGTCGACGATGCGGCGGCCGGGGAAATTGTATCGCACCAGCACCCAGGCGACGATCGTGCCGAAGACGACATTGACGGCTGCGGCGATGAAGGCGGTGCCGAAGCTGATTTCGAGCGCGTTGATGGTGCGGCGGTCGGTGGCGATCGCCCAGAAATCGGCCCAGCCGAGCGCGGCCGATCGCCAGATCAGCCCAGACAGGGGAATGAGGATGATGAGCGTGAGGTAGGCAAGCGAGAAGCCGAGCGTTAATCCGAAACCCGGAATGACGCTCGGCTGTCTGAACCGCCACCCCGCTCCTGCGGGTGCTGTGGTCATATCGTCCTGGTCTAGAGTTAGCTTACTGGGCCGGCTTGTAGATCTGGTCGAATATACCACCGTCGCCGAAATGGTAAGGCTGTGCCTTCTTCCAGCCGCCGAAAAGCGGATCGTCGATGGTGATCAGCTTGATCTCGGGCAGCTTGGCGAGATCCTCCGGCGGTACCAGATCGGGCTTCGACGGGCGATAATGATTTTTGGCGATCAGCGTCTGGCCTTCCTTGGAATAGAGGTAGCTCAGATAGGCTTCGGCGACCTTTCTGGTGCCTTTGGCATCGACATTGGCGTCGACCACGGCCACCGGCGGCTCGGCCAGGATCGAGGTCGGCGGATAGACGATGTCGAAATTGTCGGCGCCGAACTCGTCGAGCGCCAGGTAAGCCTCATTTTCCCAAGCCAGCAGCACGTCGCCCAGGCCCTTTTGCGCGAATGTCACGGTCGAGCCGCGCGCACCGGTGTCGAGAACCGGGACATTGGCGTAAAGCTTGCCAACAAATTCCTTGGTCTTGGCCTCGTCGCCGCCATCGTTGGCGTTGGCGTACGCCCAGGCCGCAAGATAGTTCCAGCGCGCGCCGCCGGAGGTTTTCGGGTTGGGTGTGATCACCTGGACGCCGTCCTTGACCAGATCGCTCCAGTCATGGATGCCCTTCGGGTTGCCCTTGCGGACGAGGAAGATGATGGTCGAGGTGTAGGGGGCCGAATTGTTCTCGAATTTGGTGCGCCAGTCTGGATTGATCTTCTGCGATTTCGAGACGATGGCGTTGATGTCGCCCTCAAGCGCCAGCGTCACCACGTCGGCGTCGAGGCCGTCGATCACGGCGCGGGCCTGGGCGCCCGATCCGCCATGCGACTGCTGGATGGTCACCGTCTCGCCGGTCTCGGCCTTCCAGTGGGCAGTGAAAGCCTCGTCGAACTGCTTGTAGAGTTCACGCGTCGGATCATAGGATACGTTGAGAATTGTGGTATCGGCAAACGCGAAACCGAGGGTGCCGAACTGGACGGATGTGGCGACCAGTGCGCCGAGCAGTTTCCTGAAATGAGGTTTGGTCATTTCCGCCTCCGTTGAACGCCATCAATCTACCGAATTGATAGAATTAAGATGCATTAAATGTTGCCTTTTTTGCCCTCTTGAAGCAATTTTCCGCCGGTCTTTGGACCTATGGAGAAATTTCTTCTTCGTGAGGCCGGCTGACGGAATCCGCGCCATCAGCCGATCTGTCTAGAAACCGTCGATGCTTCGACAAGCCGGCGCGAAGCGCGGGTGCCTCGCAACGCGCATCAAATGATATCCCGCTCTCCGCCGCGCTTCCGGAAAACCAATGCACTGAATCGCTTGGCGCATTCTATTCAACGAAGACTTTCACGCTGGCGGCGCGGCCGGCCGCATCGATCACGGTGAGCGTGGAATAGCCGGCGCCGTCCGGCTGCCAGGTCGCGGTGCGGCGACGGTCGATGCCGACAAGCGGTTTGCCATTGGCCAGCCAGCGGAACGGCGCGCGGCCGCCTTGCAGCTTAAGCACCAGCGGCGAGGCGTCGGCCGAGGCGGTGCCGAGATCGACGCGGGCGCCATCGGGTGGGAAGATGATGGTCGGCGCGGGTTCGGTCACTGCGGCCTGCGCCAGTCCGTCGGCGCCGGCGCCGAAGCGGGCCAGCGTCACCGGCAGATCATCGCGCTTCGGTCTGCTGACGCCGGCCGGCTGGCTGGGCAGTGGGACAGTGGCAAGGCCCGAGCGGACGAAGCCCTCGAACAGGATGGGTGCGGCCGAGACATAGCCGGACAGGCCCGGTACCGCACCGGCGTCGGGACGGCCGACCCAGACGCCCAGGACATAACGCCCGTCGAAACCGACCGACCAGGCGTCGCGGTAACCATAGGAGGTGCCGGTCTTGTAGGCGATGCCGCGCTGCATGGCCCCTTCGGGCGGCTTGACCCCCGACAATATGTCGGTGATCTGCCAGTTTGCCTGGCCGTCGAGGATGGTGGTGGTGGAGCGTTCGGCATTCGCCGGCTCGGTGCCGTCATGCAGCGTGTTCGCCTTGCCGCCATTGGCGAGCCCGGTATAGAGCTGGACCAGGTCACGCAGCGTCACGCCGACGCCGCCAAGGCCGATGGCGAGGCCCGGCGCCTCGTTGACGGGCAGGATCGGCGTCACGCCGGCCTGGCGGAAGCGCGCCATCAGCCGCGCCGGCCCGACCGCGTCGAGCACCCGGATCGCCGGCACGTTGAGCGACAGTTGCAGCGCCTGCCGGATGCTGACGTCTCCCTGGTAGCCCATGTCGAAGTTCTTCGGCCGGTAGCCGCCGAAATCAGCCGGACTGTCCTCGATCAGCGTCTCCTGCGCCACCAGCCCCTGCTCGAAGGCGAGCCCGTAGATGAACGGTTTCAGCGTCGAGCCGGGCGAACGGACGGTCCTGGTCATGTCGATCCAGCCGGAACGGCTGGCGTCGAAATAATTGGCCGAGCCGACCTCGCCGAGGATGTCGCCGGTGCGGGAATCGGCGAGCACCATGGCAACCGACAGGCGAGGGCCGAGCCTGGTGGCGGCGTCCCTGGCCACCTGCTCCAGCCCCTCCTGGACGCTCTTGCGGATCGTCAGTTGCAGCTTCTGGCCGGGAACGGCCTTGGGCAGCATCACATAGGCGGCATGGGCGGCGAGCGCCGGCAAGCTGCGCCGCAATTGCGAGACATCGTCGAGTGCGGCGCGTGCGGCCTCGCGTTCGCCGAGCCGGCCTGATGAAACCATGCGGGCCAGCACCCGGTCGCGGGCGGCGTGGGCGATTTTAAAATTGCGGTCGGGGCGCCGCTTTTCCGGCAATTGCGGCAGGGCGACGAGGAGCGCTGCCTCCGAAACCGTCAGCCGCTTCGGCTCCTTGCCGAAATAAGCTAGCGAGGCGGCGCGCACGCCTTCGAGATTACCGCCATAGGGCGCCAGCGTCAGATAGCGTTCGAGGATCTCGCGCTTGGTGAGCCGCCGCTCGATCTGGATGGCACGCAGCATCTGCTTGAATTTGGAGCCGAGGCTGCGGCTGTCGCGCGGCTCGATCAGCCGGGCAAGCTGCATCGACAGCGTCGAGCCGCCGGAGACGATATGGCCGCTGGTCGCGAACTGGCCGGCGGCCCGGGCCAGCGCCAGCACGTCGACGCCGTCATGATCCCAGAAGCGCTTGTCCTCATAGGTCACCAGCATGTCGACGAATTGCTTGTCGACCTGGTCGAGCCGGGTTTCGAGCCGCCAGTAGCCGTCCTGCGTGGCGAAGGCGCGCAGGAGCTGGCCGTCGCGATCGAGCACTTCGGTGGACACCGCAAGCTTCGCCGGCAGCGGCGGCGGAAAGGCGCTGTCGAGCTGCCAGAGTGTGGCTGCGGAGAGGGCCACAAAGCAAGCAAGGGAGATGCCTGCGATAGCTGCATAGCGGAGAAATCTTTGGGGAAGCATTGGCGCTGCCCCTCATCCGCCTGCCGGCACCTTCTCCCCGTATAGTGACGGGGAGAAGGGGACTGCCGCGACCCTCGGCGCGTTTTCTGCGACGTTCGAGGTTGGCGAAAACCTCGACGCGAGCGTCTTTCTCCCCGTCTCAATACGGGGAGAAATGCCCGGCAGGGCAATGAGGGGCAGCGCCATCGCCAGGACCATGATCGTCACCAACGGTGCCTTACGGCGCCTTGACCTCCATCATGCCAGTGGCGGTACGGGCCGAATATTGCGGCCGGTACATATCCTCCACCGTTGCCGCGGGATGGGCATAGGTGCCCGGCGTCACCGCGCGCACGACGTAGGCCAGCGTAATGTTGCGATCGCCATCGCCATCTTTCGGGTTGAAGGCCGCGACGAAACGGTCGTCGCGGAATTCCAGATGCGCGGCGTCGGTCTGCGCCAGCCAGGAGAAGTTCGTCAACTGGGCGCTGGAGACAAGGCCCGGATTGTCGATCTCGAAGCCGGCCGGCAACAGGTCGGTGATCAGCAGTCGCGAAGGCCAGGTGTTCTGCTCGTAGACCTTGAGCACGACGACATAGCGTTCGTTCTGCTTGGCCTCGGTGACATTGGCCTCGGTGCCGTCGAGCTTGTAGTAGGTGCGCCCGATAGTGAAGCCGTCGCCGCCGGCCGGCAGCGGCTGGATCGGCGAGGCGACCGTGGTGACGACCGCCTGCAACGGGTTGCCGCCGGTGTTGGCGACGGTCAGCGGGCTATCCGCCAGGTCGCTGCCGGCGAACTGGTCCGAATAGGCGCCGTTGTGCGGCGCGCCGTTGATGGTCAGCGCGATCGCATCGTTGCCGGCCTTCAGCGCGCGAGCCGCCAGCAGCATCCAGGACTCGTCCTGGGTGCTCGTCCAGCGGGCTTCGGCGCGCTCCTGGGTCACCAGCGTGATTAATTCCGGCACGATCGTCGGCACCGGTTTCGATTCGGCCGCAAGCGCCAGCATCGCCGCGCCGTCACGCAGCCGCGAACCGTAGTCCGAGCGGTAATAGTCGTACTCCGTGGTCGACTTGGCGAGCTGCAATGCCGTCTGGAAGGTTGCCTCCGAACGCTGCGTATCGCCGTAGAGCGCCAGGCTTGCCGCCAGCTGGGCCACGGCCATCGGGCTGGTGAAGGCTTCGAGCTGGGTGTCGGCATAATAGCGCAGATCGCCGACCGAGGCCTTCTTGTTGCGGGCCAGCACATAGAGCGCGTAGGCGATCTCGCTGCCGCGATCCTGGACGTCCTGATCGTAGCCGATAGAGTTCTGCAGATTGCTCAGCGCCTGGCTCATCGCCAGGGTCGGCACATCGTATTTCTGCTCGCGCGCCCTGGTCAGGAAGTCGGTGACATAGGCATCGAGCCACAGATCGCCGGAGCCCGGGCCCCACAGGCCGAAGCTGCCGGCCGAGGCCTGGTAGCTCAACACCTTGTAGATGGCGTCCTGGATGCGGCCGTGCAGGTCCGGGTCGCTGGCCATGCCGATGCCCGACGCCATCTCGTTGACATAGAGAAGCGGCATGGCGCGGCTGGTCGTCTGCTCGGCGCAGCCATAGGGGTAGCGGTCGAGCGTCATCAGGAGCGAGGGCACGTCGAAGGCGGCCGCCTGCGAAACGCCAACGCTGACGGAAGCGCCGTCGAGCAGGCTTGCCGCGAGAAGCTCCTTGTCGACGCGCAGCGACCCGCCATTGCCCTTGAGATCGACGACCATGCGGGTGATCACCGGCAATTGTGCCGGGCGCACCGGAACATGGAGCGTCTGTTCGACGGCGGTGCCGTCGGCATGGGCAAGCTTGACGGTGATCGAGGCGTTGCCCGCCGTCTGGGCGATCAATGGCACGGTCAGCGTCTGCCGCTTGCCCTTGGCGAGCGTCAGCTTTTCGGGGAGGGCGGCATTGCCGGTCGACAGATCACCTATCGTGTCGATGGTCAGCTTGTAGTCGCCGTCCGGGCCGTCGGTATCGGCGACGTCGAGCCGCATCACGGCGGCATCGCCGGGCGCCAGGAAGCGCGGCAGGCCGGCGGTGATCGCGACGGGATCGCGCACGATGACGTCCGACTGGGCATGGCCGACCGCATCCCTGGTCCAGGCGACGGCCATGACGCGCACGGTGCCGTTGAACTGCGGGATGTCGAAGTCGATCCTCGCCTTGCCGTCGGCGTCGAGCTCGACCGGGCCGGAGAAGAAGGCGACCAGCTTTTCGGTCGGCGGGCTGCCTTGCGCCTGCATATTGGCGCCGTCGCCGCCGGTGCGCAGCTTGCCGGTGGTGCCCAGCGAGCCGTCGATCAGGCGGCCATAGAGGTCGCGCACTTCAAGCCCCAGCATGCGCTGGCCGAAGAACCAGTCCTCCGGATCCGGCGCCTTGTAGTTGGTGAGGTTGAGGATGCCGACATCGACGGCCGCAACCATGACATAGGCGTTGCTGCCCGGCTGCACGCCGGCCACGGAAACCGGGATCGACAGCTGCTGGCGCGGCATGGTCTTGTCCGGCGGCGTCAAGGCGACGGCAAGCTGCTTCGAGCCCGGATCGACCTTCAGCCATTTGACGCCGATGGCGCGCGCCGGCATGCGTGTTTCCTGCGCGTCGCCCGGCCTGAACAGCGTTGCCGTTACGTAAGCGCCGGCGCCCCAGTCGTCGCCGACCGGGATATCGATGATGCTGCCGCCGGCCGGCACCGTGGCGGTGACGGTCTTCAACAGCTTGTCGGCGCCGATGGTGACCAGCAGCTCGCCGGCAAAATGCGGCGAGACCTTGAGCTTGGCCACTTCGCCCGCAGCATAGTTGTCTTTATCGAGGGCGATCTCGAGACCGTCAGGCGTTTCGGTGGTGGTGGAGGAGACATACCAGCCGGCGTCGAACTCATAGCTGGTCGCCGGGCCTTCCGGATCCGACGTCTCGATCTCAAGCCGGTAGCGGCCCCAGTCGACCGGCAGTGACACCGTGGCCTCGCCGTCGGCGCTCAGGTCGACCTGGCCGTTGGCCACCGCCTTGGTGAAGGTGACCGGCTCATAGTTCCAGGAATTGCTCGAGCGGTACCATTGGTAATTGCGTTCGACCTTGACCAGCGACCATTGCGCGCCTTTCAGCGCCTCGCGCTTGCCGTCGGGATCGACGGCGATCAGGCTGAACTTCGCCGTGCCGCCTTGCGGCACCTCGTCGCCGTCGAAATCCGGACGGATGCCGATCATGTGGCCTTGCGGGCGGATGCCGATATTGAGCGAGCGCTCGACGGCGCGGCCGCCGGTCTCGCGCATCCTGACCGTGACCTTGGCGTCTACGAGCTTGGTGGTCGAGGGCAACTGATCGACCGAAACCGGAAAGGTCGCCTTGCCATCCTCGCCGACCACAGGCAGGCCGGTGAACGGCGTCACCGAGGGCTCGGCCGACTGCTCGTCGGCAAGGCCGAAGGAATAACCCTTGAAGCGGTCCCAGTCGCGCGCGGTCGACAGCGTCAGTTCGCCTTCAAGCGCCAGGCCCGCGGCCGGCGCGCCATAGAGGAAACGGCCGTCGACGGTGACATTGGCGGTTTCGCCCTGGGCGATTTCCTGCTTGTCGGAACTGAGGTCGAACTCGATGCGATCCGGCACGAAGTCCTCGACCAGGAACATCTGGCTGGCGACCGCCGGCTGCTTGGGATCGGTGTGGATCGCCACCGTCCAGGTGCCACGCATGGCATTGGGTTCGAGCGGCAGGTCGACGGCATGGCCACCGGCCGACGCGCCATCGCTGACGATGCGGCGGTTCTCGACACCGTCGGGACGTGTGAAAATGAAGGTCAGAGGCAGGTTCTCGACCGCCTTGGCGGCGCCGTCGCGGGCAAGGGCGGCGACATGGACGTCCTCGCCGGCGCGGTAGATGCCACGCTCGGTCCAGGCATAGACGTCGAGCGCGCCCGGTGCTGCGCGCCCGGTGACGCCACGGTCGGACAGGTCGAAGCCGGCTCGGCCCATGTCGAGGAAGACGAAGTCGTTGTCGCCCTGCCTGGCCATCAGCACGGCCGGCACCATGCCGCCGTCGCCGCGCGTCAGGCCAGGGTTGAAGACGGCGCGACCCTCGGCGTCCGATGTCGCGGTGCCGAGGATTTCATTGTTCCTGGCCAGCAGCGTCAGCTCGGCGCCGGCGATCGGCTTGGCGCTTCCAAGCGAACGGGCGAAGACGTTGAGCCCATCCTGACCGGTGTAGGTCGACAGGCCGATATCGGAAACGACGAACCACTGCGTGGCGCGCGAATCATAGTCGTCGCTCTTGTCGTCGGTCGCTTGCGCGGTCAGCACATAGACGCCGGGCTTGCGCTGCGGCAGCGCCTCGTCGACCGGGAAGGACGTGGTGACTTCCTTGTTGAGGTCGCTGGCGATGTCCAACTGGCCTTCCCAGACAGGCGAGCCCATCTGGTCGGAAATGTTGGAGATGTCGTAGCCGTCGAGCTGGCGCAGGAACTGGTAGCCGGACAGAAGCTGGGCCAGCGAGCGGTCGCCGATGCGGTAGAGCTTCATCTTGGCGGCGTTCATGTTGACGGTGACGACCGGAATGCCGCGGCGTGCGCCGGCCGGCAGCACGAAGCTGTCGCCGGTGAAGCGGGCGGACGGGGCGCGGTCCTGGACATAGATCGACAGCACCACAGGTGCCGCGATCGTCTCGCCGATGGCCGCCGGCAGGCCGGCGCGGAAGGTCACTTCGTAGTGCTGGCCGTGCTCGAGCCCTTCGACGCAGATCTGCTTGTCCTTGGCCTCGACACCCTTGGGGGCGGCGTTGTCGACAGTGACGAACTGCGCATAGTCGATGCCGGTCTTGACCAATTCCTCGGAAAACTGCGCGCAGATGCGCGGTGCGCTGGTGTCGGCATCGACGGTGTGGTCGATGACGCGGAAGCCCTTGCGCGCCTTGAGGTCCTGATAGGCGGCGCGGACCCCCGGCGAACTGACCAGCGCGAGGCTCGCTTCGTAGGACAGCAGGGCCGGCCGGTAGAGATCGCGGCGGTCAAGCCCGTCGCCGAGCAATGCCAGCGCATCGGCCCGTGTCCTGGTGGTGCGCAGCAGCTTGTAGGCGTTGAAACCGGCGGAGGTAGCGTTTGCCGGCAAGGTCGAGGCCTCGGACGTGTTGGCGACCGGCTGCACGGCAAGCGTCTCGCGCGCCAGCTCCAGCCAGAGATGGCCATCGTCGGGCATCACCGAGACCGCCGCCTCGTATTTCTGCATGGCCGAGCGATGGTCGCCTGTCCGCACCGCCTGTTCGGCCGCCGCCCGCAATGCCGTCAGCCCTTCGGTCGGCTTGGTGTAGGCCGGACCGGTGAGCCCGTTGCGGTATTGCTGGGCCTGGTCGGCCATCCAGGCGGGAAAGAAGGCCAGTTCCGGCGGTGCGCCGATGTCGGGGTCTCCAACGACGTTGACGATCTTGCCGGCGACAGCGCCGTTGAAGGACTTCAGCTGGTTATAGTCGGATTTGAGGAAGCACCACTTGGCCTTGAGATTGTAGGTGAAGGCGCGGCAGGCGGGGTCGCCGAGGCATGTGGTCTTGCACTGGTCGAGGCTGACATTCTGGTCGGACCGGAGGTCGAAACCGAAATAGTCGGAATTGTCCGTCGTTGTGATTCGCCGCGCTTCAGCCGCTTGCGCGATGCCGCCCCAGGCGAAAAAGAGAAGGATAAGGATAGACAGACCACGAGCCGCGCGCATTGCCATAACACCCTCCAGACACTGCTTTCGCATCGGCCCGAAAATCGGGATCGATTTTCGGAAGGCACGATGCGACGCTTCAAACGTTCCCGGCATGTTCAGGCTTCACCGAAGCTTGTCAACACGGGACGCGGCAGGGTCCGCCTGCCAACGGTTTCCTTTCCGGCCGATGACCGGTAGTACCTCCATAGGACAGGGATCACGCTTTCTTGCGGCGACGCAGAAGGTGTGAATTCCAAGCCCGGCCCATTTCAGACAATTGGATTGTGGCCCCTTTACGAGCAATTCAGAACTTCATTCCAATTTTAGTTTTGCGAGTTAGGTTAGAGTTATAATGTTGGTGCGTAAAAGGCAGATGTCGGGTGGAGGAGCGTCACTGCGCGGGCTTTCGCGTACCCTGCTTTTCGCCTTGATATGCTGGGCCGCACTGCTTGCCGAAGGCCGAAATGCAACGGCTTTCGAGCTATTCGGCATCAAATTGTGGGGTTCTTCCAGCGACGAGGACGCCGATATTGTCGACCCGCTGCGCTATGCCGTTACCATCGATGCACCCGACGCCGACAAGGATCTCGTCAAAAAACTCGAAAACGCCTCGACGTTGAAAAACGACGAAGAGCGCCCGGTTTCCGGTTCGCTCGGGCTGTTGGCCAAGGCACGCGGCGACCGCGAACAGCTGGTCGCCGCGCTTTACGCGGACGCCCGCTATGAGGGCGTCGTCACCATCACCATTGAGGGAAAGCCGCTCGACGAATTGCCGCCCGACGCTGAATTTTCGGGACCACAACCGATACCGGTGGTGATCGGCATAGCGGCAGGGCCGAAGTTCACGCTCGGCAATATCCGGCTGAAGGGCGATGCGGCGGGGTTGGCGAGCGCCGATTTCGGGCTGATCGCCGGCGGCGATGCCGGATCCGGCGCCGTGCTCAAGGCCGAAGCGGCGATCGTGCGGGCGCTGAAGGCGGAGGGCAGGCCGCTGGCCAAGGTGACAGGCCAGGAGATCGTCGCCGACCACGCCACCTCGACGCTCGACGTGACGCTCACCGTGGCGGCCGGACCGGTCGCCGGCTACGGCGACACCACGGTCGAAGGCACCGAGAAGGTCGATCGCGACTTCACCGAATACATGACCGGCCTGAAGCGCGGCCGCCAATACTCGCCCGATGAAATCGACGACGCGCGCGACCGGCTGCTCGGGCTGGAAGTGTTCAACAGCGTCACACTTAAGGAGGCCGACAGTCTCGATGCCGAAGGCAACATCCCGATCGGTGTCCAGGTCAGCGAACGCAAGCCTCGCTATTTCGGCGTTGGCGGCACGCTCTCCAACACCGAGGGGCTGGGTCTGGAAGGCTATTGGGGTCACCGCAATCTGTTCGGCCGGGCCGAGAAGCTGCGCATCGAGGGCGCCATCAGCGGCATCGGCAGCAACGACCTGACCGAACTCAACTACAATGCCGGCATCATGTTCGAAAAACCGGGCGTGGTCGGGCCGGCGTCGAAATTCTTCGCCGGCGTCAAGACCGTCTTGGAGCACCCCGACGCCTATGACCATTTCTCGGTCAAGGGCAACACCGGCCTGTCCTACGAACTCGACAAGAAGCAGACGGTTTCCGCCGAAGTCGCGCTCGACTATTCGAAGATCCGCGACGCCTTCGGCAAGCACACCTATCTGATCGCCAGCATCCCGTTGCAGTATGTCTATGATAACCGCGACAGCCGGCTCAATCCGACGCGGGGATTCCGGGTGCTGGCCTATGCCGAGCCAAGCTACGACATTTTGAACGGCGCCGCCTTCCTCAAGCTGAAGGGCGAGGGATCGGCATACCAGTCGCTCGATACGGCCTCGAAATTCGTGCTTGCCGAACGCGTCGCCATTGGATCGATCGTTGGCGCCGGCCTTCAGGATGTTCCAGCCGACCGGCGCTTCTATTCCGGCGGCGGCGGTTCGGTGCGCGGCTATGCCTATCAGGGCATCGGCCCGAAGGACATTGACGGACAGCCGATCGGCGGGCTTTCCTTGTTCGAGACCTCGGTCGAGATGCGCATCGCCATCACCGACACGATCGGCGTGGTGCCGTTCGTCGATGCCGGCACCGTCTCGACCAAATCATTCCCGGATTTCGCCGACATGAAGGTCGGGGCCGGCGTAGGCTTGCGCTATATCACACCGTTCGGTCCATTGCGCATCGACGCCGCCGTGCCGCTCAATCGTGACCGCGGCGACCCCCATTTCGGCATCTATGCCGGCATCGGCCAGGCGTTCTGACGATGAAGATGTTCAAGCGCATCCTTCGCATTGTCCTTTACACGCTGCTCATCGTGGTGGCGGCGGTCGTGGGTGCGCTCGTTGTGCTGACCAAGACCGAGCGCGGCCGCGCAAACCTTGCCGGCATCATCTCGACCATGGCGTCGACCGACGATCGCAAAGTCACGGTCAACGGCATCGACGGCATCTGGTCCGGCGCGCTGACCGTCGATCATGTCGTGCTGGAAGATCGCGAGGGCGCCTGGCTGGTGGCCCGCAAACTGGCCGTCGACTGGTCGCCGCGGGCGCTTCTGTCCAAGAGCTTCAGCGCCGACCGCGTCGCCGCGGGGCGCATCGAACTGGCGCGTCTGCCGGTGGCCAGCACGCAGCCGAGCCAAGGTGGTGCGACCACGCTGCCGGTTTCCGTCGATATCAGACAGATCGAACTCCCCGAGATCGCGCTCGGGCAGGCTCTGGCCGGCAGCGGCATCGCCGAACTCGCGGCCAAGGGCGCGCTCAAGGCCGATGCGGCGCCGCTGGCGGTCGAAACCAACCTCGACATCACCCGCCACGACGGCAGGCAAGGCAGGGTCGAGGCAAAAATCAATTTCGCGCCCGCCGACAACAAGCTCGACCTCGATCTCAAGGCATCCGAGCCGGCCGGCGGCATCATCGCCAATCTGCTCAATCTGCCGGATGCGCCGCCGGTAGACATCGTCGTTTCGGGCACGGGGCCTATCGCCAACTGGAACGGTGTCGGCACCTTCGTCGTCGGCGGCCAGATCGTCACCCAGCTCACCGGCCGGCATCAGCTCACCGACAGGGGCAGCCATGTCGAGGCCAAGGGTGACGGCGATTTCGCGCGCTTCGTGCCGGAGAATCTGAAACCGCTGTTTGCCGGCAAGACCAGCTTCGACCTTGCCGGGACCGCCATGGTCGCGGGCGGCATCGATGTCGAGCGCGCCAACGTCGACAGCGATGCCGTGCACGGCACTGCCGCCGGTATCATCGACCCCAACGGCGCCAGCGACCTTGCGGTCGAGTTCGCCGCCAAGGGACCGCCCATCGTGCTCAGCCTGGGCAGCGCGGCGCAGCCGGTGACCGTGGCGCTCACAGGCGCCACCGCCCGCGCCTTCGGCGGCGGCAAGGCGCCGATCGTCGACATCGGCGCATCTCTGGTCTCGGTGGTGGCGGGCGGCACTCGGCTGGACAATCTCACCGCCCAGATTCATTCCGACGGCTTCGACATCCAGGATCGCAGCGGGCCGGTCAGCATCAAGCTCGCGGCCGGCGGCCTCAACACAAATGTCGCGACGCTGGCGCCGCTGGTGACCGGCAAGGTCACCGCCGATCTCACCGGTTCGGTCAGCAAGGACGAGATTTCCGTCGATCAGGGTACGTTGCGCAGCGATGCGCTCAATGCCTCGGTCACCGCCAAGGTGACGCTGGCCGATCTGGCGATGACGCTCAAGATGAATGCCGATGCGGCCTCGACGGCGCTGCCGCCGCAGATCCGCCCGGTTCTCGGCGAGCGCGTTACATTCTCCGCCACGGCAACCCGCGATCCGCAAGGCTCGTTCGCCGCCAATTCACTGCAATTCACTTCCGGCGCGCTCAGCGCCAGCGGCACCGCCAGCGCGACCGGCACCGACATACAGGCCGACGTCAAGGGGACGCTCGGCGATGTCTCGGTGCTGTCGCCCATGGTCGGCGTGCCGGTCGGCGGAGCCGTCAATTTCGCGCTGACCGCGAGCGGCGCGCGCTCGGCGCCGGATTTCTCGGTGTCTGCCGACAGCGACAGCCTGACCGCATCGGGCCGCACGGTGAAGACCGTCCAGTTGAGCGCGAAGGGCAAGGCCGACATTGCCAGCCCGGCGGCCGATGTCTCATTGACCGGGTCGGTCGACGACCAGCCGCTCGACCTCAAGGCGTCGTTGGTGACGAATGACGGCAAGCGGTCCATCAACGGGCTCAGCCTGGCGCTGGGCGACAACAAGGTCTCCGGCGACCTTGCGCTCGGCGACGGCCTGTTGCCGCTCGGCACGCTGACGCTCGAAGCGCCCGATATCGGCCCGCTGGCGGCACTTGCCGGGCAGACGGCGACTGGCGACGTAGAGGGCGGCATCCGCTTCTCCGATGATGGTGGCGCGCCGACGGTCGCGATCGACATGACGAGCGCCTCGATTTCGCGCGGCGACCTGGCGGCGAAGACCATCGCCGTCAACGCGCTGGTCGCCAACTATCTCAAGGGTCCGGCCATATCAGGCACGATCAAGGCCGATACGGTCAATTCGGGAACAACCATCATAAGCGGTATCGGCGTCGACCTGAAGCGCGACGGCGAGTGGACCAATTTCACCGGCGGCGCCACCATATCAGGCATTCCGGCCACGGCCGCCGGGCGGGTGAGGATCGCGGACGGCACGACCAGCGTCGAGATCGCCTCGGGCGAAGCGACCGTTCGCGGCATCAAGGCGGCGATCGCGCAGCCATCGAGCTTGAGCATTGCCAATGGCGCGGCCAGCATCGAAAAGCTGGTGCTCGACGTTGGTGGCGGTTCGGTGACCGTCTCCGGCACCGCCGGCCAGACGCTCGACCTCGCTGCCGAATTTTCGGCGCTTCCGGCCGCCCTTGCCAATGATTTCTCGCCTGGCCTCGACGCGGCGGGCACGTTGGGCGGGACGGTGCAGGTAACGGGACCGTCGGCCAGCCCAGACATCCGTTTCAATATGCAGCTCGCTGGCGCCGAGACCAGCCAGACCCGCCAGGCCGCACTTGGTCCGCTCGATCTCGATGCGGCAGGCAGTTTCTCGTCCGCCGGTGGCGTAGCGATCGACCAGGCGACGCTTGCCGGCGAAAAGGTCTCCGGCAAGGCGGCCGGTACGATCAATCCGAATGGCATCAGCGATTTCTCGCTCGACCTTGCCTCGACCGGCCCGAGCCTGCCGCTGGCCCTCGGCAGCGCCGAGAGCCCGATCAAGCTCGAGCTGCAAGCGCTGTCGGTGAAGGCAGCGGGGCAAGGCACGCAGCCGAAGCTCGATATTTCTGCCAATCTGCCTTCGGTGGCGACCAAGCTGGCCAAGGTCGAGGGCATCGCGCTGGCGTTGCACTCCGATGCCTTCGACGTGAAGAGCCGGACCGGGCCGATTTCCGGCACGGTGACGGCGGCCAAGATCGGTCTCGACAATCCGACCATAGCGCCGCTGATCGCCGGCAAGATCACAGCCAAGGTCGCCGGCAGCCTCGCCGCCGACACCATCGTGATCGACAGCGGCTCGGTGGTGGGCGACGCGCTGAACAGCGCCTTCAACGGCAAGGTCTCGCTAACCGACGGCGCCATCGACCTCAACCTCAGGGCGGATGCAGCGTCCGCGGCCCTGCCTGCGGCAGCGCGTGGCGTGCTTGGCGAGCGGACGGAAGTCAGCGCAGCGCTGAAGCGCGATGCCAACGGCAATGTCACCGCCGATGCGATCAAGCTGGTGTCCGGCGCGCTGACCGCCGATGGAAAAGCCAGCCTTGCCGACAGCAAACTCGTGGCCGACATCAAGGGCGCGCTGGCCGACATCTCGCTTCTGTCGAAGGATGCCAGGGGCGCCATTGCGTTCGCACTCAACGCACAAGGGCCGAGCACCGCGCCCGACCTGTCGCTGACGGTGAACAGCGACCGGCTTTCGGTGGCCGAACGCGAGATCACCGGGCTGCGGCTCACCGCCAACGGCAAGGCCGATGCCGCCAACCCTGCGGCCAATGTGCAGCTGACCGGCAATGTCGCCGGCCAGGCCCTGCAAGGCAGCGCCGTGCTGGCGACATCCGACGGCAAGCGCGCCATCAACGGCCTGTTGCTGTCGCTCGGCAAGAACCGGATCTCCGGCGATCTGGCGCTCGATGATGCCTTCGTGCCTGAAGGCACCGTGGCGCTCGATTTGCCTGACATCGGACCGCTTGCCGCACTTGCGCTGGAAAAGGCGGAAGGCGACGTGCGCGGCACGATTGCCTTCTCGAAGACCGGCAATGCCCCCAACGTTGCCATCAAGGCGTCGACGGCTTCGATCTCACGCGGCGACCTCTCGGCAAAGACGGTCACCATCGACGCGCTGATCGCCAATTATCTCGCCGCGCCGGTGATCTCCGGCAAGGTCCGCGCCGACAGCGTCACCTCGGGCGGTACCGTCATCCGCGGCATCGATGTCGACCTGAAGCGCGATGGCGACTGGACCGGCTTTTCCGGCGGGGCCACCGTCAAGGACATTCCCGCCAAGGCCGCCGGCCGCGTCAGGGTCACCAATGGCACCACGACGGTCGAGCTCAATTCCGGCCAGGCGACGGTTCAAGGTATCAAGGCGGCCATCGCCCAGGCCTCGACCGTCACCATCGCCAACGGTACGACCAGCCTGGACAGGCTGGTGCTCAACCTCGGCGGCGGCACGGCGACGGTGACAGGCAAGGTCGGGCAGGCGCTCGATCTCAACGCGACGCTGGCGCGGGTGCCGGTCTCGCTCGCCAACAGTTTTTCACCGGGGCTCGATGCCGCAGGCTCGATCTCGGGCACGGTCAAGGTGACAGGCGCGCCGGCCAATCCCGCCGTGGCCTTCAAGATGGACGCCGCAGGCATCCAGACGTCACAGACCCGTGGCGCCGGCTTCGGCGGCATGAGCGTGTCGTCCTCCGGCAGCTTCGCCAGCAACAGGCTGGCTTTCGACGCCAACATCAGCGACGGTGCCGGTCTTGGCCTCAAGGGCGGCGGCACGGTGACGACTGCGGGCAGGCCGGCGCTGGCGCTCGACTTTTCCGGCAAGGTGCCGTTTGCCTTCCTCACCCGGACACTTGCCGCGCAAGGCCTGTCGCTGAGCGGCACGGCCAATGTCAATGTGCAGGTGCGCGGACCGGCGACGTCACCGGTGATCGGCGGAACCGTCAGCACATCGGGCGCCCGCCTGATCGACGCGCGCTCGGGCCTTGCCATCAACGATATCACTGCCGATGTCGCGATCGGCAGCGGCGTCGCCAGGATCAACCGCCTGACGGGCACGCTGTCGACGCGCGGCAGCCTGTCGGCCAGCGGTACGGTCGGCATCGATGCGGCACAAGGGTTTCCGGCCGACCTGTCGGTCAGGCTCGTCGACGGCCGCTACACCGATGGCAGGGTGGTCACCGCCAATCTCGGCGGCGACCTGACGATCAAGGGACCGCTTGCTTCGGCGCCGGTGATTTCGGGCACCATCAATCTGGCCAAGACCGTGATTACCGTTCCCGAAAAGCTGCCGGGCTCGCTGGCGGCGCTCGACGTCAAGCACAAGAACGCGCCAGGCGCCGTGCGCGCGCAGGACAAGGCACTGCGTCCGCCAACCGCGAGCGGCGGCAGTGGCGGCAGCGGCCTCAACCTCGACGTCACGGTCAACGCGCCGAACCAGATCTTCATCCAGGGCAGGGGCGTCGACGCCGAGCTTGGCGGTTCGCTCAAGCTGACCGGTCCGGCTTCGTCACCGCAAGCGGTCGGCACCTTCACCTTGCAACGCGGGCGGCTGACGATCCTCGGCAAGCGGCTGACCTTCACCGAAGGCACGGTCGGCTTTTCGGGCTCGCTGGTGCCCTATCTCAACCTGACCGCAACATCCACCACGGCAAGCGCTACCGTCACCATCGTCGTTTCGGGCGAGGCGACCAATCCGAAATTCACCTTCTCCTCGGTGCCGGCGCTGCCGGAGGACGAGGTGCTGGCACAATTGATCTTCGGCCGATCGATGTCGAACCTGTCGCCGCTGCAGATTGCCCAGCTCGCTGAAGCGGCTGCGCAGCTCGCCGGCGTCGGCGGCTCGACCTCGCTGCTTGAAAACCTGCGCAGCGCGATCGGCGTCGACGATCTCGACGTGACGACGGACGACAAGGGCGGCACCGCCGTCTCGGCGGGCAAATACCTCAACGACCGCACCTATGTCACCATCCAGAAGGGCGACAAGCCGGGATCGGGCAAGGCGACGATCGATCTCAATGTCGGGCGCGGCGTCAAACTGCGCGGCGAGGCCAACGATGCCGGCGAAGCCAAGGGCGGCATTTTCTACGAGCGCGAGTACTGAGCCGGCCGACAGCGGCGGCGCTGTTTGGCACCATGTCCGGCATTGGCTGGCGCTGTTTGGAACTGGGCGAATGTATCAGTTTGGTCAGGGCTGGAGATTCGAGCGAATCTGCCGGCAGTAGCAAATTTGCGCCAAGACTGTCGTTATCACGCGAACTGCCCGCCTTTCAAAGTTGCACATTCCCTGCATGTTCCCCAATCCTCGCTGTCTTTGACAACACGGCGCGGATGCGGAATGTTAAAAGGCAGAAAGCCAACAATGGGAGTCAGTCATGGCAATCTACAAAAGTAATGGTGACCGCGTTCCGGATCATATCCTGGCAATGGCCGAAGAAGCCAAGGCAGGAAAAATGGATCGCCGCGAATTTCTCGCCTTGGCCAGCGTCTTTGGCGCATCCACGGCGATGGCCTATGGCATGCTCGGCCTCGCCGATCCTACGCCCGCCAAGGCGGAAGAGGTGCAGGGCAAGAAGGGTGGCATCTTGAAGGTCGCGCAGTGGATCAAGGATCCGAAGGATCCGCGTAAATCCGACTGGTCCGAAATCGCCAACGCCGAGCGTCAGGCGCTCGAGCCGTTGGTCAAGTACACGAACGAATACACGTTCCGCCCCTATCTGCTCGAGAGTTGGGACGTGAACGACGACGCGACCGAATACACGCTGCATGTGCGCAAGGGCGTGACCTGGTCGAACGGCGATGCATTCAACGCCGATGACGTCATCTTCAACCTCAAGCGTTGGGCCGACAAGAAAGCCGAAGGCAATTCCATGCCCGGCCGCCTCGGCTCGCTGGTCAAGGACGACAAGCTGGACGAAAGCGCCGTAACCAAGGTTGACGACATGACCGTCAAGCTGAAGCTCAGCTCGCCTGATATCGCGCTCATCCCGAACATGTGCGACTATCCCGGCCTCATCGTCCACAAGACGTTCGATGAGAAGGGCGGCGACTTCAAGGCCTGCCCGATCGGCACCGGCCCGTTCGAGCTCGTGTCCTACGATGTCGGCCAGAAGGTGGTCTACAAGCGTCGTGAAGACAACAAGTGGTGGGACGGCGAGGTCTTCCTCGACGGCGTCGAATTCATCGACTACGGCACCGATCCGGCGGCCATGGTCAGCGCTTTCGAGGCGGGTGAAGTCCACACCAATTTCGAGACGTCGGCCGACTACGTGTCGATCCTCGACGGCATGGATCTGGCGAAGTCCGAGGTGGTCACCGCAGCGACCATCGTCTGCCGCACCAACGTCGCCAACAAGCCTTACGAGGACCAGAAGGTGCGTCAGGCGCTGCAGCTCGGCGTCGACAACGCCGTCGTTCTCCAGCTCGGTTACGGCAATGCCGGAACCGTGGCAGAGAACCACCATGTCTGCGCCATTCATCCGGAATATTACGAGCTGCCGAAAGTCGCTCGTGATCCCGCCAAGGCCAAGGCCCTGATGGCCGAAGCCGGCCAGGCCGATTTCGAGCATGAACTGATCACGGTCGACGAAGACTGGCACAAGAACACCGGCGATGCGATCGCCGCCCAGCTGCGCGACGCCGGCATCAAGGTGAAGCGCACTGTGCTGCCCGGCTCGACGTTCTGGAACGACTGGACCAAGTATCCGCTGTCCATGACCAACTGGAACATGCGGCCGCTCGGCGTCCAGGTGCTTGCAATCGGCTATCGTACCGGTGAAGCCTGGAACGAGACCGCCTGGTCCAACAAGGAGTGGGATGCCAAGCTCAATGCGGCGCTCGCCGTCGCCGACGCCGCCAAGCGCAAGGAGATGATGAAGGACATCGAGCAGACCCTGCAGGATTCCGGCATCATCATCCAGCCTTATTGGCGCAAGCTTTACAGCCACTCGGTTGCCGCGGTTAAGAACTACGCCATGCACCCGACGTATGAGCGCGACTATGGCAAGGTCTGGCTCGACCAGGCCTGATCGATGCCAAAGGGAGGGAGGGTGTTCGCCCCTCCCTCCTGTTTCGAACATGAGCGGAAAACGGGGGTCAGCGCAAAAAGGCTGCTGACTTTCCAAGCCGGCTCATGCGACAAATCAAGGGTTGACAGCACCTGACCCCAACCCCACCGGCAGGGGGCCGCGCCATGCTTTCTTTTATCCTTCGACGCCTCGGCACGATGGCATTGACGATGCTGTGCCTGACGATGATCGTCTTCTTCCTGATCAATCTTGAACCCAATCTGAAGAAGCTGGCGATCAGCCAGACGGAGATGCATACCCCGGCCGAGCAGCTCGAAAGCTGGCTTGTCAATCATGGTTACCGCCAGAACTTCTTCGTCCGTTACGGTCAATGGCTGGGCATCGTGCCCAAACAGCCGGTCACCGACCCGGAAACAGGAAAGCCGGCGCAGCGATTTTCCTACTGCAACGATCCGGTCGTGCCGACATTCTCCGGCGTTCTGCAAGGCGATTTCGGCTGCTCGACCAAGTTCAAGACCACCGTTGCGTCAAAGCTCTTTCCGGCGCTCGGCGCCACCGGTATCCTGATGTTCTGGGTGCTTGTGGTGATGGTGCCAATATCGCTTTTGATCGGCATCCTTGCTGGCATGCGCGAGGGTTCGCGAACCGACCGGACCTTGTCGGTGGCCTCGATCGCCTCGACGGCGACACCTGAATATGTCTCGGGCGTCATCTTCACCGTCATCTTCGCCTCGTGGCTGGGCATACTGAACGGTTCGGCGGCTTCGGCCAGCCAGGGCATCACCTTCTATAATTTCACGCTGCCGGTCATGACGCTGGCGATCTACGGCATCGGCTACATCGCTCGCATGACCCGCGCCTCGATGGTCGAGGTGATGACGCAGCAGTATATCCGCACCGCGCGGCTGAAGGGCCTGTCCTTCGGCAGCGTCGTGGTCAAGCATGCGCTGCGCAACGCACTGATCGCGCCGTTCACCGTTATCATGCTGCAATTTCCCTGGCTGCTTACCGGCGTCGTCATCGTCGAGGTGATGTTCCGCTACCAAGGCTTTGGCTACACGCTGGTCGAGGCGGCCGGCAACAACGATATCGACCTTTTGCTGGGCTGTTCGCTGGTCTCGGTGTTCATCGTGCTGATCACGCAGCTCATTTCCGATGTCGGCTACGCGTTCCTCAATCCGCGTATCAGAGTTCAGTAGGGGATCGGGCGGATGCAGGTCGAATATATCAGCGCCTTCAATATCGTGCTTGGCGTGCTGGCGCGTTTCTGGCCGGTCTGGGTCGCCCTGGCCATCGTCATGGGGGCGAGCTTCCTCTACAAGAAGAGGCTTGGCCTCTACGGGCAGCTCTTCGACAGCGGTGTCGGCATCGTCGGTGTCGGCATCTGTCTGTTCTGGCTGTTCACAGCGATCTTCGCATCGACCGTCGCGCCCTTCGATCCGCTCGCCCAGGTGCCGATCATGAAGGACGCGCTGCCAGGCGCGATCGAACCGAAATCGGGACTCATCTACCTCTTCGGCGGCGACAAGCTCGCCCGTGATGTGTTTTCACGCATGGTCTATGGCAGCCAGATCGTGCTGATCATCGCGCCGGCGGCGACCGGTTTCGCGCTGATGGTCGGCATCACGCTCGGCCTGCCTGCCGGCTATTACGGCGGCAAGATCGACACGGTGCTGTCCTTCCTCGCCAACCTTGTTCTGGCTTTCCCGGTGATCCTGCTGTTCTACCTCCTGGTGACGCCGGGCATCATGGAGACGCCGATCCCCTATGGGCTGGCAGGCATCTTCTTCCTGTTTCCGATCATCTTCTTCAGCGTGCTGTTCTGGACCCGCTACAAGAACCGGCCGGACCGGCTCTACATTCTGCTCGGGCTGACGCTGATCCTTGGCGGCTGGGTCTATACCGGCCTTGTCTTCGACAGGGATCCGCTGAAGATCATCCACATCGATCCCAACCAGCTCAACATCTTCGTGGCGGTGGTGTTCGCCTCCAGCCCCGGCGTGTTCCGCATCGTGCGCGGCCTGGTCATGGACATCAAGACGCGCGACTATGTTGCGGCGGCGCAGACGCGCGGTGAATCGCCCTGGTACATCATGCTGTGGGAAATCCTGCCCAATGCGCGCGGGCCGCTGATCGTCGATGCCTGCCTGCGCATCGGCTACACCACGATCCTGCTCGGCACGCTCGGCTATTTCGGGCTGGGGCTGGCGCCGGAGAGCCCGGACTGGGGCACCGCGATCAAGGACGCCAGCCGGCTGCTGCGTTCCTACATCCATCCGGCGCTGCCGCCGACGATCGCGCTGATGTCGTTCGTGCTGGGCCTTAATCTCCTGGCCGACTCGCTGCGCGAACAGTCGATGAAGGATTGACGGACGGATCTTTGGCCTTGCGTGGCCGAGAGAACGGCTGGCTGACTAACACGGCCTGACACATAAGGATTGGAGCGACCGATGAATGAGGCAGTTCGAAATCCCGGAGAGCCGATCATCGAGATCGAGAACCTGTCGATCTCGTTCTTCACCCGCAAGGGAGAGATACCGGCGGTCATGGACTTTTCCTGCACCGTCATGCCCGGCGAGGCGATGGGCATTGTCGGCGAGAGCGGCTGCGGCAAGTCGACCGTCTCGCTCGGCATCATGCGCGACCTCTCCAACATCGGGAAGATCGTCGGCGGAAAGATAAAGTTCCAGGGCAAGGATATGGGCGAGCTGTCCGACGAGGAACTGCGCGCCATCCGCGGCAACAAGATCGCCATGATCTACCAGGAGCCGATGGCGAGCCTCAACCCGGCGATGAAGGTCGGCCAGCAGCTCATGGAAGTGCCGCTGATCCACGACAAGGTGTCGAAGGAAGAGGCCTATAAACGCGCGCTCGAAATGGTGCGCTCGGTGAGGTTGCCCGATCCGGAGCGCATGATGCGCTCCTATCCGCACCAGCTTTCCGGCGGTCAGCAGCAGCGCATCGTCATTGCCATGGCGCTGCTGTCGAAGCCGGCGCTGCTTCTGCTCGACGAGCCGACGACGGCGCTCGACGTGACGGTGGAAGCGGGCATCGTCGATCTGGTCAAGGGGCTCGGCGAGAAATTCGGCACCTCGATGATCTTCGTGTCGCACAATCTCGGCCTGATCCTGGAGACCTGCGATCGCATCACGGTGATGTATTCGGGCGAAGCGGTGGAGACGGGCAAGATCAAGGACGTCTTCGACCGGATGCGCCATCCCTATACGCAAGGCCTGTTCCGCTCGATCCCGCTGCCGGGCGCCGACAAGAATTCGCGGCCGCTGATCTCCATCCCGGGACAGTTGCCGCTGCCGCACGAGCGGCCGAAGGGCTGCAATTTCGGTCCGCGCTGCCACCATTTCGTCGAAGGCGTCTGCAACGCAGCCGAAATCCCGATGATCCCGGTCGAGGGCCATGAAGGCCATTTTTCGCGCTGCGTGCGCTTCAACGAGATCGATTGGGAAGCGCTGCCGCCCGGCGCCAAGAAGGTCAACGAGCGCGTCGTGCCCGGCGCGCCGGTGCTCAAGATCGAAGACCTCAGGAAATATTACAAGGTTGGCGGCAACGAGGTGTTCGGTTCGAGCGAAGGCCGCGTCGTCAAGGCCAATGAAACGATTTCGTTCATGGCGCGCGAATCCGAGACCGTCGCCATCGTCGGCGAGTCCGGCTGCGGAAAGTCGACCTTGGCCAAGGTGCTGCTCGGGCTGGAGACGGCAAGCTCCGGCAGCGTGACGCTTGGCAACGAGCAGATCCAGTCGACCGGCGTCGAGAAGCGCAGCGTCGAGACGGTGTCGTCGATCCAGATGGTGTTCCAAAATCCATTCGATACGCTCAATCCGAGCCACTCCGTCGGTTCGCAGATCATCCGTACGCTGGAAAAGTTCAATGTCGGCAACAACGTCGCCGAACGGCGCAAGCGCATGCTTGAGCTGCTCGACCTGGTGAAGCTGCCGAGAGCATTCGAGACCCGCAAGCCGCGCCAGCTTTCAGGCGGCCAGAAACAGCGCATCGGCGTGGCGCGCGCTTTTGCCGGCGACGCCAAGGTGGTGGTGGCCGACGAGCCGGTCTCGGCGCTCGACGTGTCGGTGCAGGCGGCGGTGACCGAGCTCCTGATGGACATCCAGCGCAAGAACAAGACGACGATGCTGTTCATCAGCCACGACCTGTCCGTCGTGCGCTACATCGCCGACCGCGTCGTCGTCATGTATCTCGGCTATATCGTCGAACAGGGCACGACGGACCAGATTTTCGCGCCGCCCTATCATCCCTATACCGAGGCGCTGCTCTCGGCGATCCCCATCGCCGACACCAGCGTGGTGAAGAAACACATCGTGCTGGAAGGCGACATTCCATCGGCGATGAACCCGCCGACCGGCTGCCCGTTCCAGACGCGCTGCGGTTACAAGAAACTGGTGCCGGACAATCTCTGCGAGACGAAAGTGCCGCCGGTCAAGAACCTGGGCAACGGCCATATGAGCCTGTGCTGGCTTGCCGACGACGTGCTGGCCAAGATGGAGCCGGTGATCAAGTTCGACAAGGAGCACGCCGCGCATGAGGGCGTGCCGGAAGATGCACCGCATAGTGTCGGTCCTGGCTTTGCCGGTCCTCCGCCGAAGCGTCCACGCGGCAAGAAGCCGAGCTGACGGGCTAAGAAGCTGAAGCCGCGGGCGCGGTCAGTTGGCGCATTGACGCAGCTGCGCCGCGTAATCGCGCGCCATCTTCTCGGTCGCTCGCGCATAGTTCTGGACGCCGGCATCGCCGCGGTTGCCGCGGCCATAGGCGGTCCAGCCGAGATAGTAGGCGAGATAGAGATTGTAGGTGTCGTTGCGGGCGACGCCATAGGTGTCCGACGTCCTGGAATGGTACCAGCCGACGAAATCGACAGCGTCGGCAAATTTGGTCCGCCGCGCCGCCCAATTGCCGGTTTCGCTCTGATATTGCGACCATGTGCCGTCGAGCGCTTGGGAGAAGCCGTGGGCGCTTGAGACATGTTTCCAGGGAATGAAACCGAGCAGCTTCTTGCGCGGCGGCCGGGCGTTGCTCTTGAAGCCGGATTCCTTGCGCACCGTCGCCATCAGCACGGGAACGGGCACGCCGTATTTCTGCTCGGCGCGTTCGGCCGCCGCCTGCCAATTGTCGAACCAGCCGTCATTCTGGTCGAAGACGGCGCAGACGTCGTTGATGTGGCTTGGCGGTGTGGCGCAGGCCGACAGCGCCAGCAGCACGGAGACAGCTACAATTTTACTAAAACTCGACCTACGCATTGGAGGACGAATAGGCCGAAATCATAAAAGGAATCTTGCTGCGTTTCTTAATCGCTTGTCGGCTTCCACGATCCAGGTGAACCATGATCGATATTCCGACCTTTCACGTCGCTTTTGTCGGTCGGAAATTCCCGATGTGCCGCCTTGGCTAAAATCACGCCTGTGGACGGCGGATTTCTGACAGCCTGGCCTGAGCCACGGCGCTTTGATGCCGCGCATGACCGAACCAAGACGCAAGCGCGGCGCCGAGCGAACCAGCAACAGGGGGCCGGCCGCCATTCCGCAGCTGCCGCAGCGCCGCGTCACCAATCCCTATCCGCCGATGGCGATGCTTTCCGCCGATCAGATCGAGGCGATCCACCAGGCGTCGATGCACATTCTGGAAAATTTCGGCATCGAGGTGATGAGCCCGCGGGCGCTGTCGCTGTTCGAGAGCGCGGGTGCTGCGGTCGATCACGTGTCGGCGAATGTTCGCATCGACCGGGGCATGGTCGAGGACGCGCTGAAGACGACGCGGTCGAGCTACACATTGACGCCGCGCAATCCGGCCCACACCGTCCATCTCGGCGGCAACACGATCAACTTCACCCTGGTCGCCGGGCCGCCCAATGTGCACGACATGGAACGCGGCCGCCGCGCCGGAAACTTGCGTGACTACTCTGACCTCGTCCGGCTGGCGCAGCATTTCAACTGCATCCATATGCTCGGCAACCAGGTTTGCGCGCCGGTCGAACTGCCGGCCAATTCGCGCCATCTCGATACTTACCTCGCCAATCTGACGCTGACCGACAAAAGCTTTCACGTCTCGGCCATCGGCCGGGGCAGGGCGCTGGACGGTATCGAGATGATGGCGATCTCGCGCGGGCTGACGCTGGACCAGATGCGCGACGATCCCGGCATCACCACTATCATTTCGGTCAACTCGCCGCGCCGCTTCGACGAGATGATGGCCGAGGGATTGATGACCATGGCCGAATTCGGCCAGTCGGTGGCGGTGACGCCATTCACGCTGATGGGGGCGATGAGCCCGGTGACGCTTGCCGGCGCATTGGCGCAGCAGAACGCCGAGGCGCTGTTCGGCGTCGTGCTGACGCAGCTTGTGCGGCCCGGCGCGCCGGTCATGTATGGCGCTTTCACCTCCAATGTCGACATGAAGTCGGGCGCGCCGGCCTTCGGCACGCCGGAGAATACCAAGGCCAACATCGCGTCCGGGCAACTGGCGCGGCGGTATGGCTTGCCCTACCGGACGACGCCGGGCTCGGCTTCCAACGCCGCCGACGCGCAAGGCGCCTATGAGACGCTGATGGCGCTGTGGGGCGCGGTGCTGGGCCATGGCAATCTGGTGTACCACGCCGCCGGCTGGCAGGAGGGCGGGCTGACCGCGTCGTTCGAGAAGTTCATCATCGATGTAGAGATGATCCAGCATATGATGGAGTTTTTGCTCCCGATCGAGGTCAACGAGGCCGAATTGGCAGTCGAGGCGCTGGGGGCGGTGCCGACCGGCGGCCATTTCTTCGGCGAGCCGCACACGCTGGAGCGCTACGCCACCGCCTTCTACCAGCCGATGCTGTCCAATTGGCAGAATTACGAGGCCTGGCAGGAGGCCGGCGGGCTCGACGCCACGGCGCGCGCGACGCGGCTGTGGAAGAAGGCGCTGGAAGACTATGTCGAGCCGGTGATGGATATCGCCGTGCGCGAAGCCCTGGAAGCCTATGTCAGCAAACGCAGGGAAGCGATCGGGCAGGGCGAGCCGTGATGTCGGCGCGCGGCACCCCCCTTTGTCCTGCCGGACATCTCCCCCTAAAGGGGGGAGATTGGCTGTCACATTCTCCTTCGCCAATCACCGACGTTGAAAAAAGCGCCGCGACGTTGAAGCTGCTGATCTCCCCCCTTGAGCGGGAGATGGCCGGCAGGCCAGAGGGGGGTGGCTTGGCGCTGCCCTCTCCGATTCACTTTATGTCTCCAACTCACTGAAATAACGAGAAAACCCTATGAAATCGCATGCAAAGGTCGTGGTCATTGGCGGCGGTGTCGTCGGATGCTCCGTGCTGTTCCACCTCGCCCGCCACGGCTGGACCGATGTCGTTCTATTGGAGCGCGATGAGCTGACTTCGGGGTCGACCTGGCACGCGGCCGGCGGCATGCATACGATCAATGGCGATCCCAATGTCGCCAAGCTGCAGAAATACACGATCTCGCTCTACAAGGAGATCGAGGAACTGTCGGGGCAGGCGACCGGCGTGCATCTCACCGGTGGCGTGCTTTTGGCCGCCACCGAGGCGCGGCTCGACTGGCTGCGCGGCGTCGTCGCCAAGGGCCGCTATCTCGGCATCGACCTTGAGGAGATCTCGCCTGATGAGGCGGCCGAATTGATGCCGCTCATCGATCCCAAGCAGTTCGTCGGCGCGGTGCGCAACAAGGAGGACGGCCATCTCGATCCGTCGGGCGTCACCCACGCCTATGCCAAGGCCGCGCGCAAGCTCGGCGCCGAGGTCGAGCGCTTCACCAAAGTCGAGGACATCGTACGGCGCGCCGACGGGCTGTGGCGCGTCATCACCAACAAGGGCGAGGTGGTGGCCGAGCATGTCGTCAATGCCGGCGGCCTTTGGGCGCGCGAGGTCGGCCGCATGGTCGGGCTGGAACTGCCGGTGCTGGCGATGGAGCATATGTATCTCATCACCGAGGATATGCCGGAGGTTGCCGCCTGGAACCAGAAGACCGGCACGGAAATCATCCACGCGGTGGATTTCGACGGCGAGCTTTATCTGCGCCAGGAACGCGGCGGCATGCTGATGGGCACCTACGAGAAGGCCAACAAGCCGTGGTCCGAGTTCCAGACGCCGTGGAATTTCGGCCATGAATTGCTGGAGCCGGATATCGACCGCATCGCGCCGTCGCTGGAAGTCGGCTTCCGGCATTTCCCGGCCTTCCAGAACACCGGCATCAAACAGATTATCAACGGGCCCTTCACCTTCGCGCCCGACGGCAATCCGCTGGTCGGGCCGGTGCGCGGCCTGCCGGGCTTCTGGGTCGCCTGCGGCGTCATGGCCGGGTTTTCGCAAGGCGGCGGCGTTGGTCTGGCGCTGTCCAATTGGATGATCGAGGGCGATCCCGGCGCCGACATCTGGGCGATGGACGTCTCGCGCTATGGCGACTGGGCAACGATGGCCTATACCAACGCCAAGGTGCGCGAGAACTATTCGCGGCGGTTTTCGATCCGCTTCCCCAATGAAGAGCTGCCTGCCGGACGGCCGCTCAAGACGACGCCGGTCTACGATTTGTTGTCGGCCAAGGGCGCGCAATGGGGCGTGGCCTATGGGCTGGAAGTGCCGCTGTGGTACGCGCCGGAAGGCGTCAGGGACGAGTTCTCGTGGCGGCGCTCGAGCGATTTTTCTCACGTCGCCAAGGAAGTCGCGGCCGTTCGCAATGGCGTCGGCCTGTCGGAGATTTCGAGCTTCGCCAAATACAAGGTGACGGGCGAGGGGGCTGCCGCATGGCTCGACCGCCTGCTCGCCTGCAAATTGCCGAAGCCGGGCCGCATGACGCTGGCGCCGATGCTGAAGGACGATGGCAAGCTCATCGGCGACTTCACGCTGGCCAACCCAGGTGACGAAAGCTGGTTCCTCGCCGGCTCCGGCGTCGCCGAGCAGTATCACATGCGCTGGTTCGAGGCGCATCTGCCTGACGATGGCTCGGTCCGCATCGAAGCGCTCGGGCCGAAAATGACAGGCCTGTCGATCGCTGGACCGAAAGCACGCGAACTCCTGGCAAAGGTCACGCGGGCGGATGTCTCCAATGCGGCGTTTCCGTTCATGGCCATCGCCAGGATGGATATCGGCATGGCGCCATGCCTGGTCGGGCGCGTCAGCTATACCGGCGATCTCGGCTACGAGATGTGGGTGGCGCCGGAATATCAGCGCGCCGCGTTCCAGACGCTGATGGCGGCCGGAGAGGAATTTTCGATCGGCCTGTTCGGCTCGCGCGCGCTCAACGCATTGCGGCTGGAAAAGAACTATGGCTCCTGGGCGCGCGAATACCGGCCGATCTACGGACCGCTGGAGGCGGGGCTCGACCGCTTCGTCGCCTATGGCAAGGACGCCGATTTCATCGGCAAGGCCGGCGCGCTCGCCGAGCGCAAGAGGGGCGGTAAGCTCAGGCTGCGCGCCTTCGTCGTCGATGCCACTGACGCCGATGTCATCGGCGACGAGCCGATCTGGTTCGACGGCGCGGTGCGCGGCTGGGTCACCTCAGGCGGCTATGCGCATCATTCGAAGAAGTCCGTCGCCATCGGCTACGTGCCGAAGGAGATCGCCGAGGAAACCGAGGGTTTCGAGATCGAACTCCTGGGCAAGCGTCACGCAGCGCGCATGCAATCGGCGCCGCTGTTCGACGCCAATTTCGAGCGGATGCGTGGATGAGGGCGCGCCGACGCCTCAGGCGTTGCGGCGGTTGTCCAGCGCCAGGGCGCCGGGACCGGCAAACACCAGATAGAGAAAAATGAAGCAGAACGAGATTGCCGCGTCGCCGCCATTGTTGACGGGGAAGAAGTCGCGCGGCATGTGCGCCATGAAATAGGCGATCGCCATCTCGCCGGCTAGGAGGAAGGCGACCGGCCGGGTGAAGAGCCCAAGCGCCAGGAGAACGCCGCCGGCGAATTCGAGGATGGCCGCGGTCAACGTCAGTCCGGTCAGGGCGCCGGCATGATCGCCGACGGGAAAATTGAACAGTTTTTGTGTGCCATGTTCGATGAATTGCAGCGCCGTCATGATGCGCAACGCGGCCAGAGCCTGCGGCCGATATCTGGCGAGGCCATCAAGGAACTTCATCCAAAACTCCATTATCCCTGCCGATCGGCCTTAGATTACTGCTTTCCAACGGATCATTGATGTCCAATCTCCCGCAATCAACAATCTGTGATTGAGCGCACGGCAGCACGATCGCCTGTTTTTCATCCGGTGATTGTTTTGTTCCCTTTATGGTTGCATTTAGATCGCAATGGTTGTATTTATCTGCCGATACTCCAAACCAAATGGGTACCTTTGCCATGAAAAGAGTCGTCATCAGCCTATTCGCAGTCCTCGCAGGCACCAGCTTTGCCGTGGCCGCGGACGCCGGCTGCGCCGCCTTCAAATGGCCGGTGACACGGGAGCAGGCACTGTTTCCGGCAGCTCCGGCCGCTCAGTCGGGTGCTGACCTTTCGGTCGGCGAGGCTGCGGATGTGGCGTTGGCGCCGGTCGACACGATCAGCTTTACCGTTCCGCCGGAACGCGCGCCGAAAGCCGGCACGTTCGGCGCAACGGCAAGCGTTACTGTGCCGCCGGAAGGAGATCTGCAGATAAGCGTCTCCGGTGAAGCCTGGATCGATGTCATCCAGGACGACCGTGCGATGAAGTCGGTGGGCTATAGCGGAGTGAAAACCTGTCCCGGCATCCGCAAGAGCTTGCGCTTCAAGCTGGCGGCCGGCCCGGCCACCATCCAGTTCAGCGGCGCCAAAGAACAGGGTATCAAGGTCGCGGTGCTGGTGCCGGAATGACTGCGTCTTAAGGCAATTATTCTGGTTAAGACTTAATCACGCACTAGCATAAAACTGGCAGCCGATCGCGCTAGGATGACTGGCTGTTCCAAAAAGGGGGCGTCATTAAACTACGTGCGGAGTCGTGCGCCTGAGTAGGTATTCGTAAATAGAACCTTAATTCTCAAATAGTTAACCGACACCTGCAAATATGTCGCTGGAGGTAAAAGCTATGAACGAGCTTCACTTCGGCGACAATCTTGACGTGTTGCGGGCTATGCCAGCAGAGTCGGTCGATTTGATCTACCTGGACCCGCCATTTAATTCGAATGCAAATTACAATGTTCTTTATGGTACGAAACGAGCAGGGCCTTCTCAAGCGCAATCTCACGCTTTTGAAGATACTTGGACTTGGGGACGGGATGCGCAGCGGGCATTAGACCAGACTGCGGAACGTCACCTGGAGGCAGGCGCCCTACTAGATGCCTTTCAGAAGGTATTCGGTGGCAGCAAGATGATGGCGTATCTCGCCATGATGGCCGTACGGCTCATCGAAATGCGTCGAGTTCTTAAGGACGCGGGAGCGATCTATCTTCACTGTGATCCGACTGCGAGCCATTATCTAAAGCTGCTCCTAGACGCGATTTTTGGCGCCACGAACTTTCGGAATGAAATCGTTTGGAAGCGCACAAGCGCTCATAGCGACGCGTCACAGGGGTTGTCGCGCTTTGGCAGAACCCACGACGTACTGCTATTCTACGGCAAGTCGGCGAGAGGGACGTGGAAAAACCTCTTTATCCCCTTGAGCGAAGACTATATCGCCAGCCACTACTCGTCCAAGGACGTCGGCACAGAACGCAAGTTCACCACCAGCGATCTTACAGCAGCAAAGCCTGGTGGAGATACCTCCTACGAATGGAAAGGCATTCGTCCGCCTGTCGGTCGGTATTGGGCCTACTCAAAGGGCAATATGGAGAAGTTCGAAGCCGAGGGGCGCCTTGTATATAGCAAGCGTGGGATGCCTCGTTTGAAGAACTATTTAGACAAAAGACCGGGTGTTTCATTGGGCGATGTTTGGACGGATATTTTTCCGGTCAATTCTCAAGCCATCGAACGGGTCGGTTACCCTACGCAGAAGCCGCAAGCGCTACTTGAGCGGCTAATCGAGGCATCAAGCAATCTTGGTGACACCGTTCTTGACCCGTTTTGTGGTTGTGGAACGGCCATTGAGGCGTCAGAAAAGTTGGGCCGTAAATGGATTGGGATCGATATCACCTACCTTGCTATTCACGTCGTTGTGGGACGGCTAGTAAAGTCGTTCGGTCCCGCAATCCAAGAACAATTTAATATCTACGGGCGGCCAAAAGATGCCGAAGATGCCCGCGTTCTCGCGGCGCGAGATTGGTTGGAGTTTCAAAAATGGGCGGTGTTCGCTCTTGGCGGTCTTCCAAAGGATAAGCCCGGCGCAGATGGCGGAATTGACGGCATCATTCGCTACCATCGTGTGGGCATTGAGCAGCCTAATCGTGCAGTTGTATCTGTAAAGGGCGGATTCCACGTCGGCGTCGACGCCATCCACAAGCTAAAGTCCGTCGTCAGGCGGGAGAGTGCAGAGATTGGCGTTTTAGTTTGCCTTGATCCACCGACCGCCCCGATGCTGAGAGAGGCAGCATCTGAGGGCGAGGTCGGCCCGCGCTCGAAGCAGGTTCCAAAAATCCAAATTCTAACCGTCGACATGCTATTTCAGAAAACACCGGTCGAACTGCCGGGCATGATTGATCTACCCGAAGTGGGGAGACAGCCAGTTGTTTCTCCACAAAAGCGGCAGCGTAAGAGGGTTGAAGGTCAGACGGAAATGCTGTTTCCAATCGATGGCAAATCGCACGATATTGAGGTGCCAATACGCAAGGGGAATAGGTCCATCCGGGCAGTCGACATCGAAGTTACCCGCCCGGATCACAACCGAAAGGTCAAATAATTTATTTCTTCTACCGCAGTATGAGTTTCCTTCATCGATCTCAATGGTCTTGCCTTAGCCGCCCGAGCCCGATCAGCGCACCGGCGCCGTTAGCGCGAAATGCGCGCCCTGCGGATCCTGACACTGCACGATCCAGCTGCTGCCGGGCACCTCCATCGGACCCATCAGGATCTTGCCGCCATTGTCGGTGACGCGTGTGGCCGCCGCATCGATGGCCGGGACGTTGAAATAGAACAGCCACACGGGCACAGGAATCTGCTCCGGCTTGTTCATCATGCCGCCGCCGGATTCGGGGCCGGCGGAAAAGGTCTGGTAGATGCCCATCGGCCCCATATCCATCGCATCGCCTTTCTCCCAGCCGAACTGCCTGGAATAGAAATCGAAGGCGGCCTTCCAGTCCGATGTGTAGAGCTCATGCCAGCCGATATGGCCCGGCGTGGTGGCCGGCACCGTTGGCTGATCGGGGCCGCTCGGCTGCATGAACATGAAAGTCGCACCCTGCGGATCGGCGACGACGGCGAAGCGGCCGACGCCCGGAATGTCGTCGGGTTCGCGGTGAACCGTGCCGCCGGCTGCCGTCAGCGATTTCGTCGAAGCATCGACGTCTTTCGTGTGGATATAGCCGAGCCAGGCCGGCGGCATGCCCATCTTGGCGGCGTCCTCGGGCAACGTCATCAGGCCGGCGACGCCGCGCTCGCCGACATTCATGACGATGTAGCGCGGCATGCCTGTCCCGGCTTCGAAGGGCTGTGCTGTCCAGCCGACCACAGCTGTATAGAAGGCCTCGGCTGCGTCGAGGTCGGTGGTCATCAATTCGTACCAGAAGAAGGGCATCGGGGATTTGGGCATTGTCGGTCTCCTCACCGTTTCACGCGTCGATTGCGGCTCGATCTATCCTAGGACGATCCTTGCGACAGAAATCCGACATCTGGGCCAGAGATCGATGGCGGCAAGTGTCCTCATTCGCAATCTTGCGTGTGTCGCGGTTTTCGACTTTGTTTACCTTCACGGGGGTTGATCCATGCGCCTGATGTCGCTCACGCCGGAGCTTGTCGCATTGTGCCATCGCGAGGAGGCCGATCCCGGTCCTGATGGCAGCTGGACGCAACTGACCGACGAGGATTTCCAGACGCTTGCCTCGCGCCTCTCAGGCGAGGCGGACGAGGGTCCGCTATGGGTTTTTGCCTATGGCTCGCTGATCTGGAAGCCGGCGTTCGAATCCGTCGAACAGCAGCGCGCCACCGCTTTCGGCTGGCACCGCTCCTTTTGTCTCGACATTGCGCGCTGGCGCGGCAGCGCCGCACAGCCGGGCCTGATGATGGCGCTGGAGCGGGGCGGGCGGTGCAACGGGGTGGTCTACCGCTTGCCCGACGGCCAAAAACCGGCCCAGATCGAAAGGCTGCTGCGGCGCGAGATCGACGATCACGAGAGTGTCGCCTCGGTTCGCTGGGTTCCGGTGCATACGGATCAGGGCGCGCTCAGGGCGTTGGGCTTCTGGGTCGGCGTGACCGGCAGAGGCAGCTCGCTCAGGCAGCCGCTGGAGACGGTGGCTCAAGTGTTGGCCAGGGCGTGCGGACATGTCGGATCGGGTGCGGAATATCTCTACAACACCGTTAGCCACCTGGAAGCGTTCGGCATCCGCGACCGCAATTTGTGGCGGCTGCAGCAACTGGTCGCGGACGAGATCCGGTCGATACATGGCAGCACCCTAGAGACCGGCACGCAGCACTCGATAACGTGAGTAAAAAAATCATGTTATTATCGAGCCATTTCAGCGACTTGCTAGAAAATTGACCAATTGATAAAAAAATAAGATGTGCTAGCTTTCCCCAAAACGAAAACAAGGGGAAGAGGAATGGCGACTGGTCATTTTAGGGAAGGTATTGTCGGCGGCCGGCTTGCGCCCGAGCAATACGCCGACAATTTTTCCGATCTGCATCCTCCGCTCGATCATCACGAGGCGCTGGTCGAATCCGACCGCTGCTATTTCTGCTACGACGCGCCATGCATGAATGCATGCCCGACCTCGATCGATATTCCGCTGTTCATCCGCCAGATCTCGACCGGCAATCCGATCGGTTCGGCCAAGACGATCTTCGACCAGAACATTCTGGGCGGCATGTGCGCCCGCGTCTGCCCGACCGAGACGCTGTGCGAAGAGGTCTGCGTGCGCGAGGTCGCCGAAGGCAAGCCGGTGCAGATCGGTCGCCTGCAGCGCTACGCCACCGATGTGGCGATGTCCGAGAACAAGCAGTTCTACCAGCGCGCCGAGCCGACCGGAAGGACGGTCGCTGTGGTCGGCGCCGGGCCGGCGGGTCTGGCAGCCGCCCACAGGCTCGCTCGCCACGGTCACGAAGTGACGATACTGGAAGCGCGGCCGAAGGCCGGTGGCCTCAATGAATACGGTATCGCCGCCTATAAGAGCGTCGACAATTTCGCCCAGGCCGAGGTCGACTATGTCACCTCGATCGGCGGCATCGACATCCAGAACGGCAAGGCGCTCGGCCGCGACTACCAGCTGTCGGATCTGACAAGGAACTACGATGCGGTGTTTCTCGGCATGGGGCTTGGCGGCGTCAATGCGCTGCGAGCCGATGGCGAGGACGCCGCAGGCGTGACCAATGCGGTGGAGTTCATCGCGGAACTTCGCCAGGCCAGCGACCTCTCGGGCCTGCCGGTCGGCCGGCGCGTCGTCGTCATCGGCGGCGGCATGACGGCAATCGACGCGGCGGTGCAGTCGAAGCTGCTCGGCGCCGAGGAGGTGACGGTATGCTACCGGCGCGGCCAGGAGCATATGAACGCTTCCGAATTCGAGCAGGATCTGGCCGCCGCCAACGGCGTCACCATCCGCCACTGGCTGCAGCCGAAGCGGGTCATTGCCGAAGGCGGCAAGGTCAGAGCTATCGAGCTCGAATACACCGCGATGAATGGCGAAAAGCTCATCGGCACCGGCGAGCAGCTGACGCTCACCGCCGACCAGGTGTTCAAGGCGATCGGCCAGAGCTTTGTCCCTGCCGCGCTTAACGGCAGCGGTGCGGCGCTTGAACTGGAAGGCGGCCGCATCAAGGTGGACACTGAGGGCCGCACCTCTCTTGCAAATGTCTGGGCCGGCGGCGACTGCATCTTTGGCGGCGACGACCTGACGGTGTCGGCCGTGGCGCAAGGCCGCGACGCGGCGGAATCGATCCACCGGGCACTGACCTCAAACGGGAGGGCATGAGCATGGCAGACATCAGAAACAATTTCGTCGGCATCAAATCGCCCAATCCGTTCTGGCTGGCCTCGGCGCCGCCGACCGACAAGGCCTACAACGTCATCCGCGCCTTCAGGGCAGGCTGGGGCGGTGTTGTCTGGAAGACGCTCGGCGAAGAAGGGCCGCCGGTGGTCAACGTCAACGGTCCGCGCTACGGCGCGATCTGGGGCGCCGACCGCCGCCTGCTCGGCCTCAACAACATCGAACTGATCACCGACCGCGACCTGCAGGTCAATCTGCGCGAGATCAAGCAAGTCAAGATGGATTGGCCGGACCGCGCCATCGTCGTCTCGCTGATGGTGCCTTGCGAGGAACACGCGTGGAAGGCGATCCTGCCTGTGGTCGAGGAGACGGGGGCCGACGGCATCGAGCTCAATTTCGGCTGCCCGCACGGCATGTCGGAACGCGGCATGGGCGCTGCGGTCGGCCAGGTGCCGGAATATATCGAGATGGTGGTGCGCTGGTGCAAGGCCAACACCCGCATGCCGGTCATCACCAAGCTGACGCCCAACATCACCGATATCCGCAAGCCGGCGCGGGCGGCGCACGCCGGCGGCACCGACGCGGTGTCGCTGATCAACACGATCAATTCGATCACCGGCGTCGATCTGGACAGTTTCGCGCCGCAGCCGACCATCGACGGCAAGGGCTCGCATGGCGGCTATTGCGGCCCGGCGGTGAAGCCGATCGCCATGAACATGGTGGCCGAGATCGCCCGCGATACCGAAACGCACGGCCTGCCGATCTCCGGCATCGGTGGCATCACGACATGGCGCGACGCGGCCGAATTCATGGCGCTCGGCGCCGGCAATGTGCAGGTCTGCACGGCGGCGATGACCTATGGCTTCAAGATCGTGCAGGAGATGATCGCCGGCCTGGAAAACTGGATGGACGAGAAGGGCCACGCTACGCTCGACGACATCGTCGGCCGGGCCACGCCCAACGTCACCGACTGGCAGTATCTCAACCTCAACTACATCGCCAAGGCGCATATCGACCAGGAGGCCTGCATCAAATGCGGCCGTTGCCACATCGCCTGCGAGGACACCTCGCACCAGGCGATCACCAGCATGGTGGACGGCGTCAGGCATTTCGAGGTGATCGAGGCCGAATGCGTTGGCTGCAATCTCTGCGTAAATGTCTGCCCGGTGGAGAACTGCATCACCATGGAGCCGCTGGCGGCCGGCGTGATGGACCAGCGCACCGGCAAGCCGGTATCGCCGGTCTACGCCAACTGGACGACGCATCCGAACAACCCGATGGCCAAGGTGGCGGCGGAGTAGGCCGGAATCCTTCAACAAGAAAGCGGCGCCCTCGGTGCCGTTTTTCATTTCCATATTGCAGATAAGATTTATCCATGATAAAAATCATCCATGAATAGGAGGTCGACACCATGAAACTGGGCGAGGGCGTTGAAGCGGCCATCCATTGCGCGGCCACGCTGGCGAGCGTCGAGGGCAACAGCACCATGCCCGGCGCGGCCCTGGCCGAGGCCTTCGGCCTGTCGCCTAGCTATCTCCTGAAGCATCTCAACATGCTGACGGCGGCGCGCATCCTGGAATCGGTGCCGGGTCCGGCGGGCGGCTACAGGCTGGCGCGGGCGGCGGAACGCATAACGCTCCTCGACATCGTGCTGGCCATCGAAGGGCGCGAGCCGGCGTTCCGCTGCAGCGAAATTCGCCGCAACGGTCCGGTCAAGATCGACGCCTCGGCCTATGTCAAACCCTGCGGCATCAATGCCGCGATGCTGAAGGCCGAGCGCGCCTATCGGGCAGCGCTTGCCGAAACCAGGCTGTCCGACATCGTGGCGAATTACGCCGAAGAAGGCGATCCCAGATCGTTTGCGGCGAGTTGCGCCTTTGTCGCGCGCCATCAGCGGCCGCAGAAATCCAGTTCAACCAAGCAAGCATGAAAGGAAAGACGATGAAACAGAGGATGCAGTTCTTCGCCAAGGCGCCGGAGATCATGAAGGCGGTGTCGGCGCTCAACAAGGCGGTCGACGAATGCGGGCTGGAGGCAAGCCTGCTGCATCTGATCAAGCTCAGGGCATCGCAGATCAATGGCTGCTCCTACTGCGTCGAGATGCACAGCCGCGAGGCCAGGCGCGACGGTGAGACCGAGCAGCGGCTTTATCTGGTCTCAGCCTGGAAGGAATCGCCGCTGTTTTCCGAGCGTGAACGCGCTGCCTTCGCCTGGACCGATGCGGTGACGAAGATCGCCGACAACGGTGTCTCGGACGAACTCTATGCCAGCACGCTCGAGCATTTCACGGAACAGGAACTGGTCAAGCTGTCGGTGGCGATCGGCATGATCAACACCTGGAACCGGCTCTGCGTCCCGTTCCACGCCCTTCATCCGATGCCGGCAGCCAAGGCCGCCTGATCGACAGAACCGGGCGCGCGAGCAGAGATCCGCGCGCCCGTTTTTTATTTGGAGATCAAGACCATGTTTGCAAATTTTGAGAACGAGATTCTACTTGCCGCCCGCCTGCTGCTTGGCGGCGCCTTTGTCTTTGCCGGCCTGCGCAACATCCAGAACCAGGCCTTTCTGACCCAGTTGATGGCAGCGCGAAGTGTGCCGCTGGCAAGGCTGGCGCTGTGGGTCGGTATCGTCGTGCAGATCGTTGCCGGAGCACTTGTCATGGCAGGCGTCTGGACCGTTCCCGCGGCTGTCTGCCTGATCGTTTTTCTCATCGTCGCCACGCCGATGTTCCACAATTTCTGGGACCATCAAGGGCCTGAGCGGGCCGCCCGCATCAACGGCTTCGTCGGCAATGTCGCGTTGACCGGCGGCTTTCTGACGCTGGTGGCGCAGTCGCTTTGACGATGCAGAGACAGAGCCTGCCGATCACGCGGCAAAGCGCAGGCCGCCGTCGCAGGTCAGCACCTGGCCGGTCATGAAGCAGTTGGAGACGAGAAAGGCGATCGCACTGGCGACGTCCTCGGCGCGGCCGATGCGGCCGACCGGGGTCTTGCCGGCATAGTCGGCGAAGATCGCCTGGCGCTGCTCTTCAGCCAAAAAGTCCCACCAGGGCGTGTCGATGACGCCGGGCGCCACGACGTTGACGCGCATGCCGTTGATTACGGCGATGCCGGCAACGCCCGGTGCTGACCACTGCACGCAGCAGGTCGGACCTAGGTCCTGCCTCTGATGGGACTGAAGTCCCGGCAGGGGAACGTTTGCGGGTGCCTGATGTTTGTGGGCTTGGCGCGAAGAGTTCAACGCACCGTAGCTCGCACAAAGGAGGCACCTTATGAGAATGCATCTTTCAATTGCAGCGGGGGTTTTGCTGCTGGCAGGTATCGGCGCTGCCGCAGCTCAGGACGTGGTCATCGCGCCTGAGCAGGAGACCGTTATCAAGGAATATGTGAAGAAGCAGCCGCTCGCATCGGTGAAAGTCCCTGGGGTAGAGCTCAATGTCGGCTCGGCGCTACCCGATACGGTCGAGCTACATGAAGTTCCCGACACCAAGTACAGCTACGTGGTGGTCGACGACCGGACCGTTGTCGTCGATCCAGGCACGCGCAAAATCATCAAGGTCATCGAATAAGAGGGGAGGACGTTCCGCTGTGCTGAAAGGCACAGCGGAACGCCAACCAGGGAGGAATGTAAATCATGATGTCGAACCGTGAGATTGGAGCGTCCCAGGCGCTCCGAAAACGCGTAACTGAGCTCAGCGAGAGGATGCGCGGCGCCCAGATTACCGAGAGTGAACTGAATATTTTTCGAAAGGTCGCAGCCGTCATGGAGGACGGCAAAGGCCGCATTGATGTCGATGATCTGATTGCTGCGTCCTTCGTCAGCGAGACCGACTAACCAAAGCTGCCTTCAGGCTTCCCAGAAATGAGACGCTGCAATGACCCTATCTCCCGGTCTAAACTCTGTCGGTCTGACCTTTCAATGCCCGCAATGCCACGTCGTTGTTGTCAAGAACGGCAGCTGGTTCCAAGTCGTTTCCCGCTACAAGTGCGAGGGATGCGGACATAGAATCCGGATCACCTATCCGGACAAGGTCGCCATCTTCAAAAAGCACGCGCACATGGCCACAACGCCGCCGAGGGCGCCGTAGTTGTGCCAGCGCCGGATGATTTCAGGTCAAGTCGACCTGAAATCTGAATCCGGCCCTAAATCAAAGAGATAGAGCATGATGTCGTGCGAAAACCGCTTCACAGTTTTCGGCATCATACTCCAGGCAAATGGAGGGCTCGCCGTATGGCCAGCCCTCCGATGTTGGTCCGACTAGGTCAGAATAAGCACGATCTTGAACGTATCCGGGTCGACGATGACGATTCGGCCATCAGCCAACACAAAATACTCATAGGATTCGTAAGCCGGGACGATCTTGACGATGCGCGGCGGCAGACGATGCAACCTGACCTTCTCCCGTGGGACTTCGATCCCCACTGAGACGTCGAAATCGACATTCGAAACCGGTTCGACCTTCGTCTCCTTGATGACCTGGGTGATTTCCGTTTTCTGCTCGACGGTCACATTGTTGATCGAGCCGGTCGAAGTCTGGTCCTCTGGTTGAGTCTTGCCCTGAGTTTGCTGCTCAGTGGTGGCGCCAGCCTTGCCCTGAGCCTGCTCATCGGTTTGGACCTTGGCCTTGCCCTGGGCCTGTTGATCGGGGGTGGCGCCGGCCTTGCCCTCAGCCTGCTCATCGGTTTGGACCTTGGCTTTGCCCTCGGCCTGTTGATCGGTGGTTACGCCAGCCTTGCCCTGAGCCTGCTCATCGGTTTGGACCTTGGCTTTGCCCCCGGCCTGTTGATCGGTGGTGGCGCCGGCCTTGCCCTGGGCTTGCTCATCGGTCTGCATCTTCGCCTTGCCCTGAGACCGCTCCTCGGTCGTGCCGGCCTTACCTTGGGCCTGGCTGTCCATCTTCGAACCTTGCGAACAATCGGCCGCGCCCGCGGCACAATCGCTGCTGGCGCCCGACTGGCTTTCGGCGGGCTGTTGTGTCTGGGCGAGCGCTGCTCCACAGCCAACCCCGAGGGCCAGCATGCTGGTGATCAGAACTTTTTTCATGAGATAATCTCCTTGAAAAGTCTGTCCCTTCATTGGGGAAACCGCCTCTGGAAAGTTTTGTTCCAGGCGAATTTGAGAGGAGCGGGAGCGATTTGCTGATTGGGGTTACCGCAAAACCGCTGCGCATTTTGGACGACCGGAAGCGAGGCTTTCGCCGTCGTGGGGAAGCGCGTCCGGGAACACGCCGGACCGCCACCAAGTGAAGTTGCGCCGGGGTGCAAAGTGATTTTTGCGCGCTACATCGATCCGGCTGTGGCTGCGCTTATGGGTCTACCTGGTTCTTCGGCTTCAGCCCGTCGATGAACAGTTGCTCAAGGAACCTCGCGGCGTCCTCGAAGCGACCGTCGCCGCCGCGGTTCGGCCCGAGCACGGCGCGGACCTGAACGTCGAAATCGGCATAGTGCTGCGTCGTCGCCCAGATCGAGAAGATCAGGTGCCACGGGTCGGTGCGGGCGATCTTGCCGGCGCGCATCCAGCCCTTGATGACGGTGGCCTTCTCATCGACCAGCGTCTTCAACTCGCCTTCCAGCAGCGGCATGATGCGCGGAGCGCCCTGCAGGATCTCGTTGGCGAACAGCCGGCTCTCGCGCGGAAAGTCGCGCGCCATTTCGAGCTTGCGCCTGATATAGCTGCGCAATTCGGTCATGGGGTCGCCGATGTCGTCGAGTTCCCTGAGCGGCGCCAGCCAAGTTGCGAGCAGCCGCTCCATCAGCGTCTCGTGGATGTCCTCCTTGCGGCGGAAATAGTAGAGCAGATTCGGCTTCGACATCCCCGCGGCTTCGGCGATCTGGTCGATGGTCGAGCCACGAAACCCGTTGGCGGAGAAGACCTCGAGCGCGGCTTCCAGGATGAGTTCGCGCTTTTCCTGCTGGATGCGGGTGCGGCGAGGGGCTGAGCCTTCCATGATGTCGGTCACCCTTGCGCGCCGCCGCGCCCAGGCCCATCTGGACCAATTCTCTGGACCAGTTTTTCTCCGGCCTGTGGAGCGCGCTTGCGATGCCGCATTTCCGCTAGTAGTCCCTTGACCGCCGACACGGCGGTGCTAACGTTTGTCCAATCGGTCAAAATTTGCGTAGCACGAAAACGCAGCGAAGACCAAGTGTCGGGAAGACCAAGCGTTAGCCGCACCGAAACAGGTTACAAGGGGAAGTCTTGGTCATGTCCAACCGGCTGAAAGTCACGCCGAACGATCTCAGCGCATTCTGGATGCCGTTCACGGCAAACCGGCAGTTCAAGCAGGCGCCGCGCATGTTCGTGTCCGCCAAGGACATGCACTACACGACGAGCGACGGACGCAAGGTTCTCGACGGCACCGCCGGGCTGTGGTGCGTCAATGCCGGTCATTGCCGGCCGAAGATCACCGAGGCGATACAGCATCAGGCAGCCGAGCTCGACTATGCGCCGGCCTTCCAGATGGGCCACCCGATCGTGTTCGAACTGGCCAACCGCCTGGTCGACATCGCGCCGAAGGGCATGGACCATGTGTTCTTCACCAATTCCGGTTCGGAATCGGTCGAAACGGCGCTCAAGATGGCGATCGCCTATCACCGCGTCAGGGGCGAGGGTTCGCGCACCCGCCTGATCGGCCGCGAGCGCGGCTATCACGGCGTCAATTTCGGCGGCATCTCGGTGGGCGGCATCGTCACCAACCGCAAGATGTTCGGCACGCTGCTGGGCGGCGTCGACCATATGCCGCACACGCATCTGCCGGAAAAGAACGCGTTCACCAAGGGCGTGCCTGAGCATGGCGCGGAGCTGGCCAACGAGCTGGAGCGGATCGTCGCCCTGCATGACGCCTCGACCATCGCGGCCGTCATCGTCGAGCCGGTGGCCGGCTCCACCGGTGTCATCCTGCCGCCGAAAGGCTATTTGCAGAAGCTTCGCGAGATTTGCACCAAGCACGGCATTCTGTTGATCTTCGACGAGGTCATTACCGGTTTCGGCCGGCTCGGCGCGCCGTTCGCCGCCGACTATTTCGGCGTCACGCCCGACATCATGACCACGGCCAAGGGCGTCTCCAACGGCGTCATCCCGATGGGCGCGGTGTTCGTCAAGAAGGAAATCCACGACGCCTTCATGACCGGCCCCGAGCATATGATCGAGTTCTTCCACGGCTACACCTATTCGGGCAATCCGATCGCGTGTGCTGCCGCACTCGGCACGCTCGACACCTACAAGGAAGAGGGGCTTTTGACCCGTGGCGAGGAGCTGGCGCCTTACTGGGAAGACGCGCTGCATTCGCTGAAGGGCGAGCCGAACGTCATCGACATCAGGAACATCGGCCTGATAGGCGCGATCGAACTGGCGCCGATCGCCGGGCAGCCGACCAAACGTGCCTTCTCGGCCTTCGTCAAGGCGTTCGAGCGCGGCGCGCTGATCCGCACCACCGGCGACATCATCGCGCTGTCGCCGCCGCTGATCATCACCAAGGGCCAGATCAACGAATTGATCGACCATGTGCGGGATGTGCTGAGGTCTATCGATTAATCTGCTTTATCTGTGCAGGCGGCGTTGGGAACCGCCGCCCGCACAGAACATGAATGAGAGGACTTTAAATGGCCGCCCCCGGCGAGAATCTGCGAATCAATTCAGACCGTTTGTGGGATTCGATAATGGAGATGGCGAAGATTGGTCCCGGCATTGCCGGCGGCAACAATCGCCAGACCGTGACCGACGAAGACGGCGAGGGCCGTTATCTGTTCAAGCGCTGGTGCGAGGCGGCCGGGCTCGAAATGGGTCTTGACGAGATGGGCACGATGTTTGCCCGCCGCGAGGGCACCGACCCTGAATTGCCGCCGGTCTATGTCGGCAGCCATCTCGATACGCAGCCGACCGGCGGCAAGTATGACGGCGTGCTCGGTGTGCTCGGCGGGCTGGAGGTCGTGCGCTCGCTCAACGATCTCGGCATCAAGACCAGGCATCCGATCGTCGTCACCAACTGGACCAACGAGGAGGGTGCGCGCTTCGCCCCGGCGATGATGGCGTCAGGCGTGTTCGCCGGGGTGCTCGACCAGGCCGATGTCTACGGGCATGTCGACAAGCAGGGCAAGAAGTTCGGCGAAGAGCTGGAACGTATCGGCTGGAAGGGGACGGAGAAGGTCGGCGAGCGCAAGATCCACGCCTTCTTCGAGTTGCATATCGAGCAGGGGCCGATCCTCGAGGACGAAGGCATCGATATCGGCGTCGTCACCCATGGCCAGGGGTTGAAGTGGCTGCAGGTGACGCTGACCGGCAAGGAAGCGCATACCGGCTCGACGCCGATGCCCAAGCGCCGCAATGCCGGGCTCGGCATGGCGCGGGTGATCGAACTGGTGCACGAGATCGCCATGGACTACCAGCCGGACGCCGTCGGCGCGGTCGGCCATATGGAGGTCTATCCCAATTCGCGCAACATCATCGCCGGCCGCACCGTGTTCACCATCGACATCCGCTCGCCGGAAAAGGAAGTGCTCGACGCGATGGATGGGCGCATCCGCGAAGGCATCGACACAATCTGCGAGGCGCTCGACATCAAATATGCGATCGAGCAGGTCGGCCATTTCGATCCGGTCACCTTCGACAAGGGCTGCGTCAAGGCTGTGCGGGATGCGGCGGAGCGCCTGGGCTATACGCATCGCAACATCGTCTCCGGCGCCGGCCACGACGCCTGCTGGATCAACCGTGTCGCGCCGACGGCAATGGTGATGTGTCCCTGCGTCGACGGGCTCAGCCACAACGAGGCCGAGGAGATCACCAAGGGATGGGCGGCGGCCGGCGCCGACGTACTGTTCCACGCGGTGGTGGAGACGGCGGAGATCGTGGCGTGAGAGGTTTGGGCTGGGCCAGATGGATTCTTGTGAAGAGGGACCCCCACCCTAACCCTCCCCACAAGGGGGAGGGAATGCTGCCGCGCAATCAGACTTACGACCTTGGCGTTCGAAACGTTGGTAATTTGCCGCAGATCGGCGCTGACAGGAGTTCCCTCCCCCTTGTGGGGAGGGTTAGGGTGGGGGTCCCTCTTCGCAAAAAATTCATATGCGATTTCTCTGCCTTTGCGGGAAGAGATTGAGGGTGGGGGTACTCGTCTTGGCACCGACCGCGATTGATCCAGCTGCCATCAAGCGTGCCAGGGTGCTGCGCCGAAACATGACGGAAGGCGAACGCAAGCTCTGGTCTGAATTGAAAGAGTTCCGACGCCTCTACGGCCTGCACGCCAGGAAGCAGACGCCGATCGGACCTTACGTCGCGGACTTCGTTCTGCATGAGAAGAAGCTCGTCATCGAAGTGGACGGAGAGCATCATTTCACGCCTGAGCAAATGGAGAAGGATCGAATACGCGATGCATGGTTTGGCCGTCAGGGCTATCGTGTTCTGCGGTTTTCGACAGGAGACCTGGCAAATTCCTTCGATGGTTGCGTCGAGGAGATATTGCGGGAAGTTGGAGTCATGTAAGGGCCGTTCGGGGTTCCTCGACCCTGAACCGACCTGATCAAACAAGGCGCTCACAAGAAGCGCGAAGAGAACAAGGGAACAGAAAATGACCAAAGTCATCCGAAACGGCACGATTGTCACCGCCGACCGCACATGGAAGGCCGACGTGCTGATGCAGCACGGCAAGATCGTCGCCATCGGTTCTAACCTGCACGGCGACCATGAGTTCGACGCCACCGGCTGCTACGTCATGCCGGGCGGCATCGATCCGCACACCCATCTCGAAATGCCGTTCATGGGCACGTATTCGGCCGACGATTTCGAGTCAGGCACTCGTGCGGCCTTGTCGGGCGGCACGACGATGGTGGTCGATTTCTGCCTGCCGTCGCCGCAGCAGTCGCTGCTTGAAGCCTTGCAGATGTGGGACAACAAGACGTCCAAGGCTGCCTGCGACTATTCCTTCCACATGGCGATCACCTGGTGGGGCAAGCAGGTGTTCGACGAGATGGCGACGGTGGTCGACAAGGGCATCACCTCGTTCAAGCATTTCATGGCCTACAAGGGCGCGCTGATGGTCGACGACGACGAAATGTATGCGTCGTTCCAGCGCTGCGCCGATCTCGGCGCGCTGCCACTGGTCCACGCCGAGAACGGCGATGTCGTCGCGGCCCTGTCGCAGAAGCTTCTGGCCGCTGGCAACAATGGTCCGGAGGGACACGCCTATTCGCGCCCGCCGGAGGTCGAAGGCGAGGCGACCAACCGCGCCATCATGATCGCCGACATGGCCGGTGTGCCGCTCTATGTCGTGCATGTCTCCTGCGAGCAGAGCCACGAAGCCATCCGCCGGGCGCGCCAGAAAGGCATGCGGGTGTTCGGAGAGCCGCTGATCCAGCACCTGACGCTCGACGAGAGCGAATATTTCAACAAGGACTGGGACCATGCGGCGCGCCGCGTGATGAGCCCGCCCTTCCGCAACAAGCTGCATCAGGATTCGCTGTGGGCCGGCCTGCAGGCCGGATCGCTGCAGGTGGTGGCGACCGACCATTGTGCCTTCACCACCAGCCAAAAGCGCAACGGCGTCGGCGATTTCACCAAGATCCCGAACGGCACTGGCGGGCTCGAGGACCGGCTGCCAATGTTATGGACGACAGGCGTCAACACCGGACGGCTGACGATGAACGAGTTCGTCGCGGTAACCTCGACCAACATTGCCAAGATCCTCAACATGTATCCGAAGAAGGGCGCCATCGTTGAAGGGGCGGATGGCGACATCGTCGTCTGGGACCCCAAACGTAAGAAGAAGATCACGGCTAAGAAGCAGCAATCGGTGATCGACTACAATGTCTTCGAAGGCTTCGAGGTGACCGGCCTGCCGCGCTTCGTCTTCTCGCGCGGCGAACTGTCGATCCAGGAGTCTGACGTCAAGGCAAAGCCCGGCCATGGCGAGTTCGTCGGCCGCGAGCCGAACGCCGCGGTCAACCGGGCGCTGTCGACGTGGAAGGAGATTTCCGCGCCGCGCAAGGTGGAACGCACGGGCATCCCGGCGACCGGGGTTTGAGCTGCTTGGTTTTCGCTTCAGGCGACCAGGGCATCCAGTTCCGGCAGCAGGACGACGCTTTCCTGCTCGTTGGGATCGGTGCGGGCGATGACCGCCGAAGAGGGGCTGTCGCTCAGATTGGCGGGCAGATGCGGCACACCGGCCGGGATGTAGAAGAGGTCACCGGCCTTGACGACAATATGCTGTTCGAGCCGGTCACCGTACCAGGTATGGACCTCGCCGGAGAGCACGTAGATCGCCGTTTCGTGGTTTTCATGCAGATGCGCCTTGGCGCGGGCGCCGGGCGGCATGGTGAGAATGTGCATGCAGATGCCGGAAGAGCCGACCGTCTCAGTGGCGATGCCGGCGAAATAAGTCAGCCCCTGCTTGCCTTCATAAGTGCTTTCAGGGCGGATAAGATGACAAGTGGGTTGGGCGACATCGGGAACACTCCGGGCGTCTAACGAGCGGGACAAAGACCAACAGGACGGGGCGAGTGGAAAGCAACACAATCGCAAAATCAACAGGATTTCCGACGCCACGGCAGCGGCAAGTCAAGGCAGGCTGCAGCCGATGACGGGAGCATCGCCAGCCGTCGTTTCGGCAAGCAAGCTTGGCCTTACCTTCAGCACCAATGATGGCCCGGTGCAGGCGCTGACAGATGTCGACCTGACCATCGGCAAGGGTGAATTCGTCTCCTTCATCGGGCCCTCCGGCTGCGGCAAGACGACCTTGCTCAGGGTGATCGCCGACCTGGAGAAACCGACGTCGGGAACCATTTCCGTGAACGGCATGACGCCGGAGCAGGCGCGCGAAAAGCGCGCCTATGGCTATGTCTTCCAGGCCGCTGCCCTGTTCCCGTGGCGCACGATCAAGCGCAATGTGGCATTGCCCTTGGAGGTTATCGGCCTCTCCAAGGCTGAGCAGGCGGAACGCATCAAGCGCACGCTCGACCTCGTCAACCTCTCGGGCTTCGAGAAGAAATATCCCTGGCAGCTTTCGGGCGGCATGCAGCAGCGCGCCTCGATCGCGCGGGCGCTCGCCTTCGACGCCGACCTGCTGTTGATGGATGAGCCGTTCGGCGCCCTGGACGAGATCGTGCGCGACCATCTCAACAAACAACTTCTGGAACTGTGGGAGCGAACCAACAAGACCATCTGCTTCGTCACCCACTCGATTCCCGAGGCGGTCTATCTGTCGACCCGGATCGTCGTCATGTCGCCGCGGCCGGGCCGCGTCAGCGACGTCATCTCCTCGACGCTGCCGAAAGAGCGACCACTCCATATCCGCGAAACGCCGGAGTTCCTGGCGATCGCGGCGCGCGTGCGCGACGGCCTTCACGCCGGGCACAGCTATGAGGATTGAGTCGAGGGGGAACGGGCTCGCGCTTCCGCCTTACAGCGGAGAGGCCAACCACGCCTTCGTCATCCTAGGGCGAAGCAGCCGCGAAGCGGCGTGCGCAGACCCTGGGATCCATTCCGTGACGTGGGCCGAAGGGCGCAAACGGTCGAGAAAAAGTGTCAGGCAGGGCGGTGCGGAGAGGGTCATGTTCCGCACCGTTGCGGAGCGCGAAGGTAGCGGCATGGATCCCAGGGTCTGCGCCGCGTCGCTTCGCTCCTTGCTTCGCCCTAGGATGACGAGGAACGGGTATCGCCGCTCTCTCCCGCCGGGGAAAGAAGGGGGGCGTCGCTAATGGACTCCTTCCGCGACAAGATCGTCCCAGTGACCTCGATCCTCCTGGGCATCGTGGTGGTATGGTATGTCTTTGCCGTCATCCTCAACACGCCTTTCCAGCGCGATCTCGATCGCCGCGCCAACGTGACGCCGGGCGTCGTGGAATTCCTCGGCAAGACGCTGGCGCAGCCGAAGCCGACATTGCCGGCGCCGCATCAGGTGGCGTTGAATTTTTTCGAAAACACCTTTCTGCGGCCTGTCACCTCGAGCCGCAGCCTCGTCTACAATGCCTGGGTGACGCTGTCCTCGACGCTGCTCGGCTTCGCTTTCGGCACGGCGCTCGGCATCGTCATCGCTGTCGGCATCGTGCATGTGGCGACGCTCGACCGCAGCCTGATGCCGTGGATCATCACCTCGCAGACCATTCCGATCCTGGCGGTGGCGCCGATGATCATCGTGGTGCTGGCGGCGATCGGCATCACCGGGCTGATCCCGAAGGCGCTGATCTCGACTTATCTCTCGTTCTTCCCGGTGGCTGTCGGCATGGTGAAGGGGCTGCGCTCGCCCGAACTCACGCATCTCGACCTGATGCACACCTATAATGCCAGCCGCGCGCAGACCTTCTGGAAATTGCGCGTGCCGGCGTCGGTGCCGTTCCTGTTCACCTCGATGAAGGTGGCGGTGGCCGCCAGCCTCGTCGGCGCCATTGTCGGCGAACTGCCGACCGGTGCCGTCGCCGGCATCGGCGCCAAGCTGCTTGCCGGCGCCTATTACAGCCAGACCATCGACATCTGGTCGGCGCTGGTCGCCGGCTCCGTGGTGGCGGCGCTGCTGGTGATGATGGTCGGCATCGCCGGCCGCCTCGTCGACCGCGCCATGGGCGGGAGGCCGGCATGAGTTCAGCTCTCAGCCTGTCGTCGGTCACGCCTCGTTCCTGGCAGGGGTTTGCCGCGCTTGCGCTCCTTGTCGTCGCCGTTTTTTCGGGGCCGCTTGTCACTGCCACGCCCGGCTATGACATCGCGACGGTGGCTTTGATCTTCATCTTGCTGCTGTTTGCGATCCAGATGGATCGATTTCCGCCCGCAATCGCGGCGACCTGCCTGTTCATCGGTGCGCATGGCGCGGTCTGGGCGCTGCTGCATGGGCTGGCAGGGAACGAAGGCACGGCCCGCATATCGTTCTTCCTGCTGCTTGCCGCGGCCTGGTTGCTCGCCTGGCGCTGCGTGGCGTTGCTGTCCTCATTGCGCCCCGCCGGGAAGTGGGCACGGACGGCACTGCGGCTGATCATCCCGGCGATCTTCGGGGCCTGGATCCTGATCCTCTGGGAAGCGATCACCAGGGGCGCCGGCATTCCCTTCATCCTGCTGCCGCCGCCCAGCGCCATCGGAGCGCGCATCGCCAATTCGCTGCCGATCCTGGCGGCCGATGTGCGCCAGACCATCTTCAAGGCGGTTATCTTCGGCTATGTCGTCGGCAGCGGGGCAGGCTTTCTCACGGCAATCCTTGCCGACCGCGTGCCGTTCTTCCGCCGTGGCCTGCTGCCGATCGGCAACATGGTCTCGGCGCTGCCGATCATCGGCGTGGCGCCGATCATGGTGATGTGGTTCGGCTTCGACTGGCAGTCCAAGGCGGCGGTCGTCATCATCATGACCTTCTTTCCGATGCTGGTGAATACGGTCGCCGGCCTTGCCGCCTCGGGCCATATGGAGCGCGACCTGATGCGCACCTATGCGTCGGGCTATTGGCAGACGCTGTTCAAGCTCAGATTGCCGGCCGCCGCGCCCTTCATCTTCAACGCGCTGAAGATCAATTCGACGCTGGCGCTGATCGGCGCCATCGTCGCCGAGTTCTTCGGCACGCCTGTCGTCGGCATGGGATTCCGCATTTCGACGGAGGTCGGGCGGATGAACATCGACATGGTCTGGGCCGAAATCGCAGTTGCAGCACTTGCGGGTTCGGTCTTTTATGGCGTGGTCGCTCTTTTCGAGAGAGCCGTCACGTTTTGGCACCCCTCTGTCCGTGGTGGATAGGGCGGTGGGTTTAAGGGCACTAACTTCAGAGGGTAAAAACATGAAAAGACTTGTTATTCCTGTACTGGCAGGCGCGATGTCGCTGGCCGCTTTCCAGGCGATGGCCGCCGACAAGGTGACGCTGCAGCTGAAATGGGTCACGCAGGCCCAGTTCGCCGGCTACTATGTCGCCAAGGCCAAGGGCTTCTACGAAGCCGAGGGCCTCGACGTCGACATCAAGCCCGGTGGTCCCGATATCGCGCCGGAGCAGGTGATTGCCGGCGGCGGCGCCGACGTCATCGTCGACTGGATGGGCGGCGCGCTGGCGGCGCGCGAAAAGGGCGTGCCGCTGGTCAACATCGCCCAGCCGTTCAAGAAGGCCGGCATGGAGCTGGTCTGCCCGAAGGACGGCCCGATCAAGACCGAGGCCGACTTCAAGGGCCATACGCTCGGCGTCTGGTTCTTCGGCAACGAATATCCGTTCTACGCCTGGATGAACAAGCTCGGCCTCAAGACCGAGGGCGGCCCGGACGGCGTCACCGTGCTGAAGCAGAGCTTCGACGTGCAGCCGCTGATCCAGAAGCAGGCGGATTGCATCTCGGTGATGACCTACAACGAATACTGGCAGTTGATCGACGCCGGCTACAAGCCGGAAGAGCTGACCGTGTTCAACTATTCGGCCATGGGCAACGATTTGCTCGAGGACGGGCTCTACGCGTCCGAGGACAAGCTCAAGGATCCGGCCTTCGAGGACAAGATGGTGCGCTTCGTGCGCGCCTCGATGAAGGGCTGGAAATATGCCGTCGACAATTCGGACGAGGCGGCTGGTATCGTCATGGACAATGGCGGCCAGGACGAGAACCACCAGAAGCGCATGATGGGCGAAGTCGCCAAGCTGATCGACAATGCCGACGGCAAGCTCGATCCAGAGACCTACGAGCGCACCGCCAAGGCGCTGCTCGACCAGAAGATCATCACCAAGCAGCCAAGTGGCGCCTACACGACCGCCATCACCGACAAGGCCATTAAATAAATAGCGGCGATCAAATAGCACCAACTGGCTTTGGGGTCAGCAATTCGAAAAGGGGCGGGCGACCGCCCCTTTTTGCTGAGACGTAAAATAGGCGTTACCCCAGGGAAACATCCGTTTCGCGCCGGCGTTATGGCGGTAGTATCCACCTTGGCGGATGCTACCGGACAATGGAGATTTCCATGCGCATGCAATCCTTTTCGCCGATGCTCTCGGCGCTGGCCGTCTCGGCTTCCATCCTGTGTGCTTCACCGGCCCTGGCCGACATGGTGAAGATGAAGGCGACGCTCGATGGCGCTCAGCAGAGCCCGCCTGTCACCACGAAGGGCGAGGGCACGGCCGCGCTCGTCTTCGACACCGACACCAAGCGGCTCAGCTGGGCGGTGAAATATGCCGGCCTCAGCGGGCCGGCCACCGCCGAACACATTCACGGCCCGGCGGCAAAGGGTGAAAATGCCGGGGTTGTCATCCCGTTCAAGGGAGCCCCGAAAAGCCCGTTCAAGGGTGCGGCGGAACTGACGGACGCGCAGGCCGCCGACCTGATGGCCGGCAAATACTACATCAACATCCACACCGCCGCTCATAAGGACGGCGAGATCCGCGGACAGATCGAAAAGGCCGAATAGCACAAAACAGGGCAACCGTCCTGTTTCAGGTCTTATCGCGAATCTGGGTCATCGTGCGGGTCGGCGTGATGGCCTCGGGGTCGAGCCTGATCTCGACGATCGATGGCTTGCCGCTGGCGCGTGCACGCTCGAAGGCGGGCGCGAAATCGGCTGTTTTGTCGACCGTCTCGCCATGGCCGCCATAGGCGCGGGCGAGAGC